>NZ_WUUD01000024.1:56013-79281 GCF_009831705.1 Pseudomonas sp. PICF6
CCGTCAAAGTTGACTTCATAGGATTTCATCAGCGAGGCTCCACGAGAATCTGTTTTTTATAGGCATCAGTAAAGACCGCAGCGCGGCCTTCGCGAGCAGGCTCGCTCCCACAGGGTCTTGCATGGTCCTTGTGGGAGCGAGCCTGCTCGCGATTGGGGCTACGCCATTCTCACGCCGGGAGTAAGGGCAGCCGGCATGACAAGGCTTGGTGTCTCCAGGGAAGCCACCGGATACGCACAATAATCGGCCGCGTAGTAGGCACTGGCGCGGTGGTTGCCCGAGGCCCCAACACCGCCGAACGGCGCGCTGCTGGCCGCTCCCGTCAGTTGTTTGTTCCAGTTGACGATGCCGGCACGGCTCTGCAGCCAAAACTGCTGGTAGCGCTCCTGGGAATCCGACAGCAGGCCCGCAGCCAAGCCATATTGGGTGTTGTTGGCCTCGGTGATTGCCGCAGCGAAATCCGCGTAGCGAATCACCTGCAACAACGGCCCGAACAGTTCTTCATCAGGACGCTCGGCTACCGTCGTCACATCCAGGATGCCCGGTGTCAGCAACGCCGCCTGGGCTTGCGGTTGGGTCATGGTCAACAGCGGCACGGCGCCCAGGCCCAGCAAATGGTTCTGCGCATCCATCAGCGCCTTCGCTGCGGCCAGGGAAATCACCGAGCCCATGAATGGCGCCGGTTGCTGATCAAAGGCGCCGACTTCCAGCGTCGAGCTGACCGCCACCAGGCGCGCCAGCAAGGCATCGCCCCACGCCCCTTCGGGCACCAACAGGCGGCGCGCGCAGGTACAGCGCTGCCCGGCAGAAATGAAGGCCGACTGAATGATGGTGTAGACCGCCGCGTCGACGTCCGCCACCTCATCCACCACCAGCGGATTATTACCGCCCATTTCCAGCGCCAGGATCTTATCCGGGCGCCCGGAAAACTGTTGATGCAAAAGGTTGCCGGTGCGGCTGGAGCCGGTGAAAAACAACCCGTCGATGCCCGGATTGGCCGCCAGGGCGATACCGGTTTCCCGCGCACCTTGCAGCAGGTTCAGCACGCCCGCCGGCAGGCCGGCCTCGACCCAGCACTTGACCGTCAGCTCAGCGACCTTCGGGGTCAGTTCGCTGGGTTTGAACAACACGGTGTTGCCCGCCAACAAGGCCGGTACGATGTGACCGTTGGGCAAATGGCCGGGGAAGTTGTAAGGGCCGAACACTGCCACCACACCGTGGGGCTTGTGCCGCAGCACAGCGATGGCGTCACCCAGGGGGCCGCTTTTTTCGCCGGTCCGCTCACGGTAGCTCTGAATCGAAATGGCAACCTTGTTGACCATGCTGGTGACTTCGGTGGTCGCTTCCCACAACGGCTTGCCGGTTTCTTCACCGATGCAGTGGGCCAGTTCATCGGCGTGGCTCTTCAAGGCAGCGGCAAACGCTTCCAGCACCTGGATACGCTCATCCAGCGAACGGCGGGCCCAGTCCGGGAAGGCCTGACGCGCGGCCTGCACCGCCGACTCCACCTGCGCCGCCGTGGCGCCATTGCCAGACCACAGCACTTGCTGGGTCACCGGGTTCAACGACTCAAAGAGATCACCCTGACCTTCCAGCCAGCTTCCAGCGATGTACAGCGACTTCATTATTTCGACTCCCGAGCAGCGGACAACGCAACGGCGCGCACCTGATCGCCGGCGTTGAGTTGAAGACGTTTGGCAGTCAGCGGATCAACCACCAAGGTGCCCGCGGCCAAGCGCGCCGGTGCAGCAGTGATGCGGCAGTCTTCGCGTTTGCGGTTATGCATGATGAACGGCGTGGCGTCGTCGCCCGGCGTGCCGATGGCCAATACCAGTGCCTGGCTGTCGCGGATCGCGCGGATCTTGCCGGTTTCACATTCAACGGCCGGGCCGGCGTCGAAGATGTCGACGTAACCCTGGTAACTGAAACCTTCGCTCTTGAGCATCGACAGCGCCGGCTCCGTGTCGGGATGAACCTGGCCGATCACCGCCCGGGCATCCTCCGACAGGAAACAGGTGTACAGCGGGAACTTGGGCATCAGCTCAGCGATGAAGGCCTTGTTGCCCACGCCGGTCAGGTAGTCGGCCTGGCTGAACTCCATCTTGAAAAAGTGTCGCCCCAGGCTTTCCCAGAACGGCGAGCGGCCTCGGTCATCGGACATGCCACGCATCTCGGCGATGATCTTGTTGCCAAACAGGTTCGGGAATTCGGCGATGAACAGCAGCCGCGCCTTGGCCAACATGCGGCCATTGAGGCCAGTGCGGTAGTCGGCATGCAGGAACAGCGAACACAGCTCGGAGTTGCCGGTCAGGTCGTTGGCCAAAAACAGCGTCGGGATTTCCCGATAGATGTTCAGCTCCTGGGAGGCGCTGACCGTCAGGCCGACCCGGAAGTTGTACCAGGGCTCGCGCAGCCCAACGGCCCCGGCGATGGCTGAGATGCCCACCACACGACCGTCGTCGTCTTCGAGCACGAACAGGTAGTCCGCATCGCCACGTCCGGCTTCGCCGCGAAAAGTCTTCTCGGCCCAGCCGACCCGATGAGCCAGGCGCTCCTCGTTGGCCGGCAAGGTGGTCAGGCCGGTGCCGGTGCTGCGGGCCAGGGCAATCAGAGCGGGTAAGTCGCTGCTGCGTACGGGACGAACGATCATGCTATCTCCTCAAACGGGCCGCTTGCGCCACCCGCGAAACTTCGCTGTAAGGCGTTAAACCGCCACCAGGCGCACGCTGGCACCCTCACCGACGCCCAAGGCTTCGGCCGCTTCCATATCCAGGGTCACCGGTTTGCCGGGCGCGTAGTCAAGCTCCAACAGAACGGCGCGGTAATCCTGCAACTGGGCGTTGGCCACCAGGTATTGCCGGCCGGCACCCTTGACGGGCTCGCCGAGCTTGACCGGCACCACCCGGCTCTGGGCAATCGAGCGGATCCCCGAGACACGGGCATGCAGAGTCGGGCCACCGTCAAAGATGTCGATGTAATGATCGGTCTCGAAACCCTCGCGCATGAGGATGTCGAAAGTGATCTGCGCACGCGGATGGACCTGGCCCATGGCTTCCTGGGCGGCGTCCGGCAACAGCGGCACGTAGATCGGGTAATGCGGCATCAGCTCGGCGAGGAAGGTGCGGCTCTTCAGCCCGCACAGGCGCTCGGCGGCAGCGTAGTTGAGGTCGAAAAAGTTGCGACCGATGGCGTCCCAGAACGGCGAGTCGCCATTTTCATCGCTGTAGCCGACGATCTCGGTCACCACCGAATCGGCAAAGCGCTCCGGATGGCTGGCGACGAACAGCAGGCGCCCACGCGAATTGAGCTCCGACCAGGGCGAACCGACCAATTCCGGCACCACATAGAAGCTGGTCAGCAAGCTGTTGCCGGTCAGGTCGTGGCACTGGGAAAGCACGTGGATCTTGTTGTGGATCTTCAGCTCACGGGAGGCATGAACAAACGTCTCGTTGCGAAAGCTGTAGAACGGCTCGGAATAACCGGCCGAGGCAACGATGGCCGAACAGCCCGCCAGCTTGCCGGTCGCGGTATCTTCAAGGACGAAGAAATAGCTTTCTTCGCCGTTGAAGCTGACTTCGGCGGCAAACGAGGCTTCACTCGCGGCGATCTTGTCGCTCAGGCGTTCCACGTCATCCGGCAAGGAAGTGACACCGATCGGACTGTCCGCAGCCAGACGCTGTACCTCGCCCAGATCCGCCATTTGTGCGGGGCGCATCACCAGCATGGTGTCACTCCTTTACTTGAAATAAATGGTTCGACCCATTGGTCGACACAAAGAAAAAATACCGGACCGGCAAGCGCTTCAACGCACGTGTAAAACGGTCTTGCTGTGGGAGCGAGCCTGCTCGCGATCAGGATCGCCTCGGCCCATCAGGCAGATCGAGTCGCCTGCATCGCGAGCAGGCTCGCTCCCACAATGGATCAGGTCCGGCCTTTAAACATCAGGCTTGCGTCAGCTTCGCCGCGGCCCGCTCGAAGCGGTCCAGGCCGGCATCGATGTCGGCATCTTCGACCACCAGGCTCGGCGCGAAACGAATCACGTCCGGACCTGCCTGCAGGATCATCAGGCCTTCCTGTTCGGCGGCGTTGAAAATGTCCTTGGCCTTGCCTTTCCAGGCGTCGTTCAGCACACAGCCGATCAGCAGCCCCAAACCACGCACCTGGGTGAACAGGCCGTATTTCTCGCCGATCTGCTCCAAGCGGGTCTTGAACTTGCGGTGCTTGGCTTTCACGCCTTCGAGCACTTCAGGCGTATTGACGGTATCGATCACCGCTTCGGCCACCGCACACGCCAGCGGGTTGCCGCCATAAGTGGTGCCGTGGGTGCCGACCACCAGATGCTTGGCCAACGCTTCAGTGGTGAGCATTGCCGCGATCGGGAAACCACCGCCCAGGCTCTTGGCGCTGGTGAGGATGTCCGGGACCACGCCGTAATGCATGTAGGCGAACAAGTGGCCGCTACGGCCCATGCCGGTCTGCACTTCATCGAATACCAGCAGCGCGTCGTGGGCATCGCACAAATCACGGGCACCTTGCAGGTAACCCAGCTCCGCCGGCAATACGCCGCCCTCGCCCTGGATCGGCTCCAGCACCACGGCGCACGTCTTGTCCGAAATGGCCGCTTTCAGAGCCGCCAGGTCGTTGTAAGGGACGTGGGTAATACCGGTGATTTTAGGACCGAAACCGTCGGAATACTTCGATTGCCCGCCCACGTTCACGGTGAACAGCGTACGGCCGTGGAAGCTGTTGAGCGCGGCAATGATTTCGTACTTCTCGCTCCCGAAACGATCGAACGCGACGCGACGGGCCAGCTTGAAGGCGGCCTCGTTGGCTTCGGCGCCGGAGTTGCAGAAGAAAGCCCGCTCGGCAAAGGTTGCATTGACCAGTTTATGGGCCAGGCGCAGGGCTGGCTCATTGGTAAAGACGTTGGACACATGCCACAGCTTGTTCGCTTGTTCGGTCAGGGCGGCGACCAGTTTCGGATGGGCGTGTCCCAATACGTTGACCGCGATACCGCCGGCGAAGTCGATCAGTTCGCGACCGGACTGGTCCCACACGTGGGAACCGGCGCCACGCACAGGGATGAAAGCAGCAGGCGCATAGTTGGGGACCATAACCTGATCGAAATCGGCGCGTTGTACGGCGGCTTGCTCAACGGACATCGGAGTCTCCTGAAGAGGAACACCCGCCTGGAACTGGCGAGCGATGAGGGGATTGTAAGGACAGTTTTCAGCCCGGCCTTGTCGCCAAGCGACAACTTCTTATAGCGCCAACCCGCGTTTTTAGCGGGTTTATGGCAATGCGACAAATAGCGTCGCAAAGGCGCAGTTTAAACGTTGTCGCGGGATTTTAGGCGTTGGCTTCTACATTTCCCTGGCCATGCAAAACCTTGTGGCGAGGGGATTTATCCCCGCTGGGTTGCGAAGCAACCCTAAAGCAGGCAATTCGGTGTGCCAGATAGATTGGGTTGACTGTCTTGGGGTTGCTTCGCAACCCAACGGGGATAAATCCCCTCGCCACAGGGTTACATACCCCCGCCCTTACAGATGAGGCACCGGCCCTAGCCCCGTTCGGACGGCACCGACGACAATTCGAATGGGCTGCTGCTGCGCCGCTGGTTGCGGTCTTCCCGGGGCGTGGCGCCGAAGAAGTTGCGATAGGCGCTGGAAAAATGCGGCCCCGAGGAGAAGCCGCAGGACAGGCCGATCTGAATGATCGATTTGCTGGTCTGCATCAGCATCTGCCGCGCCTTGTTCAGACGCAGTTCCAGGTAGTACTGGCTCGGCACGCGATTGAGGTATTGCTTGAAAATCCGCTCCAACTGGCGACGGGACACGCACACATGCTGGGCAATTTCGTCGGTGGTCAGCGGTTCTTCGATGTTGGCTTCCATCAACAGCACGGCCTGGGTGAGCTTCGGATGGCTGGAGCCCAGACGGTTCTGCAACGGGATGCGCTGGCGCTCACCCCCCTCGCGGATGCGCTCGACCACCAGCTCTTCAGAGACCGCGCCGGCCAGTTCCGCGCCGTGATCGCGCGCCAACACAGCCAGCAGCAGATCGAGCACCGACATGCCACCGCAAGCGGTCAGGCGATCGCGGTCCCAGTCAAACAGATGGCTGGTGGCAATGACCTTGGGGAAACGCTCGGAAAAGTCGTCCTGCCAGCGCCAATGCACGGCGGCGCGGAAACCATCGAGAAGACCCAGTTGGGCCAACGGGTAGACACCGGCGGACAAACCGCCAATCACACAACCGGCACGCACCAGCTGTTTGAGCGCGCTGCTCAGGGGTGGCGCAAGAGCGGTCGGGGGTTCATCAGCCAGCAGAAACAGCTTCTGGAAACCTTCAAGCTTGCCGGCCCAGGGTTCGCCCGGTAGCTGCCAGGCGCCTTCGGTCTGCGGCTCGGCCTGCAAAAACGACAATTCGTAGACGACATCCGGATGCACCCGCTGAGCAACACGCAAGGCCTCCTCGGCCAGCGCCAGCGTCAAGGCTTTAGTGCTGGGCCAAATCAGGAAACCAATTCGATGGGCAGTCATGGTGGGCAATCCGAAGCGAAAACAGTGTTAAAGCCAAAAGCGGCTGCAACCAAATTAGACCATCTGGCGCGCGATGCGCAGCATGACCTGAATCAGGTGCGTAACGGGAGCGATTACTTGAGGCTGCCCGAAAGAAATTGTTGCAGCCGCTCCGATTGCGGATTGACCAGCACTTCGCGCGGGTTGCCGCTTTCTTCAACGATGCCTTTGTGCAGGAAGATCAGTTGGTTCGACACTTCCCGGGCAAAGCCCATTTCGTGGGTCACCACCACCATGGTCCGGCCTTCCAGTGCCAGGGCCTGCATCACTTTGAGCACATCGCCCACCAGTTCCGGATCAAGGGCCGAAGTCGGCTCGTCGAACAGCATGACTTCCGGTTCCATCGCCAGCGCCCGGGCAATCGCCACGCGCTGCTGTTCGCCGCCGGACATGTGGCCCGGGTAGGCGTCCTTGCGATGCGCCACGCCGACCTTGTTCAGGTAGTGCTCGGCCTTTTCGCGCGCCTCGGCCTTGGCCACGCCCAGTACATGCACCGGCGCTTCCATGATGTTTTCCAGCGCGGTCATGTGGGACCACAGGTTGAAATGCTGGAACACCATCGACAGCCGCGAACGCATGCGCTGCAGTTGCTTGGGGTCGGCGGCCTTCAAGGCACCGTCCTTGCCAGCCACCAGTTTCAGCTCTTCGTTGTTGAGCAGAATCTTGCCGGCATGGGGTTGCTCAAGCAGGTTGATGCAACGCAGGAAGGTACTTTTGCCCGAGCCACTGGAGCCGATGATGCTGATCACATCGCCGGCGGCGGCCTTGAGGGACACACCCTTGAGCACCTCGTGACTGCCATAGCGTTTATGCAGGTCTTGGACTTCGAGCTTGTACATGCGGTCGGTTCTCACAAAACGTCAGTCGTTGAGCAGTCGATCGGATCGATGCGTTATCAGTGCTTGCGCGGGGCCAGGTAACCCAGCCAGCGGCGCTCGGCCAGCTTGAACAGGCGCACCAGGATAAAAGTCAGGCACAGGTAGAAAACGCCGGCCGTGATGTAAGCCTCGAACGGCAAGTAGTACTGCGCATTCACCGTGCGCGCGGCACCGGTGATGTCGATCAGGGTCACGATGGAGGCCAGGCTGGTGGTCTGCAACATCATGATCACTTCGTTGCTGTACTGCGGCAGTGCCCGGCGCAGGGCCGATGGCAGCAGGATCCGGCGATACAACTTGTAGCGTGACATGCCCATGGCCTTGGCCGCCTCGATCTCACCGTTAGGCGTGGCGCGCAGGCTGCCGGCGATGATTTCGGCGGTGTAGGCGCTGGTATTGATGGCAAAGGCCAGGCAGGCACAGAAGGTCGCGCTGGACAGCCACGGCCAGAGGAAGCTCTCGCGTACGGCTTCGAACTGCGCCAATCCGTAGTAGATCAAAAACAGCTGCACCAGCATCGGCGTGCCGCGAATCACATAGGTATAGAGCCAGGCGGTCATGTTGATGACCGGCTGCTTGGACACCCGCATCAGCCCCAGGGGCAACGCCGCCAGCAGACCGAAGAACAGCGACAGGGCCAGCAGCTTCAAGGTGGTCAGCAGGCCGCTGAAGTACAGCGGCAAGGCTTCGTAGATGACGTTGTAGTCGAAGATCATAGATCAGCCGCCCTTATGCCTACCGAGTAGCGCTTCTCGAGTTGACGCAATGCCAGCAGCGAGACACTGGTAATCACCAGATACATTGCCGCCACTGCCAGGAAGAAGGTGAAAGGCTCGCGGGTGGCATCCGCCGCCTGCTTGGCCTTGAACATCATGTCTTGCAGGCCCACCACCGAAATCAGCGCCGTGGCCTTGGTCAACACCAGCCAGTTGTTGGTGAACCCCGGGATCGCCAGGCGAATCATCTGCGGCACCATCACCCGGAAAAACACCTGGAACCCACTCATGCCATACGCCATGCCCGCCTCGGCCTGCCCCTTGGGGATGGCCATGAACGCGCCGCGAAAGGTTTCCGACAGGTACGCACCGAAAATAAACCCCAGGGTACCGATGCCGGCCGCCAGCGGGTTCAGGTCGATGTAATCGTCATAACCGAGCATCGGCGCCACGCGATTGAGCAGGTCCTGGCCGCCATAGAAAATCAGCAGGATCAGCACAAGGTCGGGAATGCCGCGAATGACCGTGGAATACAGGTCACCCAGCCACGCCAGCCAGCGCACTGGCGAGAGGCGCAACGCGACGCCGATCAGCCCCAGGACAATGGCCAGGGCCATGGACGACAAGGCGAGCTCAAGCGTCAACCATGCGCCATCGAGGATGACAGCCCCGTAGCCTTTCAACATGATTCAGGTCCTCGAGAGTGGGATGAAAAAATGGCGCAAACCGCAGAGATCCTGTTGCTTGCGCCATTTCGCACGAGTGGCGGGACGTTGTTACTGGCCGTAGATATCGAAGGCGAAGTACTTGTCCTGGATTTGCTTGTATTTGCCGTTCTCGCGAATGGCGGCAATCGCGCCGTTGATCTTGTCCTTGAGGGCATCACCCTTGCGAACCGCGATGCCTACGCCGTCACCGAAGTATTTGACGTCGGTGAAGGCCGGGCCCACGAACGCAAAGCCCTTGCCGGCGTCGGTCTTGAGGAAACCGTCATCCAACAGGGTAGCGTCTGCCACGGTGCCGTCGAGACGGCCGGCGGACAGGTCCAGGTAGATTTCATTCTGCGAACCGTACGGCTTGATCTCGGCACCCAGCGGGGCCAGGACTTCACGGGCGAAGCGCTCGTGGATCGAACCGCGCTGCACGCCGACGTTCTTGCCCTTGAGCTCGGTCAGGCCCTCGCTGATCTGAGTGCCGGCCTTCATCACCAGACGAGCCGGGGTGTTGTAATACTTGTTGGTGAAATCAACAGACTTCTTGCGATCTTCAGTGATCGACATGGACGACAGAATCGCGTCGATCTTGCGCACCTTGAGCGCCGGGATCAGGCCGTCGAATTCCTGCTCGACCCACACGCACTTGACCTTCATCTCTTCGCACAGTGCATTGCCGATGTCGTAGTCGAAACCGACGATACTGCCGTCCGGGGCCTTCGAGGCGAACGGAGGGTAAGCCGCTTCGATACCGATTTTCAGGGGCTTTTCTGCGGCGAATGTCGACAGGGACAGCACGGACAGTGCCAGGGCGCCAAGCAGCACAAGTTTCTTCATCTTGGGACTCCATCGGGAAAGGGCAAAAACGGCAGAGTGAGCAACAGCCCAATATGCGAATGGGTGGAACGAACTTTAGTGCTGCGTCCTAAGAAAGCGTGCGTCAATTCAACGCAGCTCACGACGAGCGAGTGATCGGCATTCTAACGACAGGCCCGAAGCCGATATTTCTTCAATGCGACAACAAATTACAGAAGCACAGAAAACGCGACCTGAGCGCATTGACAGCCCCGCAAATTCATGCAAGAGCAAAAGAAAGGAAACCGATCTATGCTGCAAATTGCGGGCCCATTATTCGCAAACCCTTCTAATCCGGCAAGCACAGCGTGTCGCCTTGTTTTCCAAGACGCCTGGATCCGCCCTATAACGGGGCTTCGCGTTTCACATCGCCCCGTTGTGGCGCCTTTGGTTACACATTCCGAAACACCGGTAACGTTCAGCCCCCTCCTACTTTGAACGCCGATATTTATTCATCCATCGAACCCGTGGCGAGGGAGCTTGCTCCCGCTGGGCTGCGCAGCAGCCCCAAAGCCAGGCACAGCGGTCGTTCAGTCATACCGCATTGGCCGGTTTACGACTGCTGCGCAGCCGAGCGGGAGCAAGCTCCCTCGCCACAAAGGCACCACACGTCAAACTCTCCTGGCGTTAGCGACCATAAAAAAACCCCGCTCGGCGAAACCGGGCGGGGCTTTTCGGTGTTACGGGCTACCGTCAGGCGACGTTCATGGTCTTGTGCGTCTCGATCAGATGCGCCACCACACCCGGATCAGCCAAGGTGGAGATATCACCCAGCCCATCGTATTCCGCCGTGGCGATCTTGCGCAGGATGCGGCGCATGATCTTGCCGGAACGGGTCTTCGGCAGGCCCGGGGCCCACTGGATCACGTCTGGCGAGGCAATCGGACCGATCTCCTTGCGCACCCAGTTCTTCAGTTCCAGACGCAAGGCCTCGCTGGTTTCTTCGCCGGCATTGAGGGTCACGTAGACATAAATGCCCTGCCCCTTGATGTCGTGCGGCACACCCACCACCGCCGCTTCGGCGACTTTCGGGTGGGCAACCATGGCGCTTTCGATTTCGGCCGTGCCCATGCGGTGGCCGGACACGTTGAGCACGTCATCCACCCGACCGGTGATCCAGTAGTAGCCGTCCTCGTCACGACGCGCACCGTCGCCGGTGAAGTACATGCCGCTGAAGGTCTTGAAGTAGGTGTCGACAAAGCGGTCGTGGTCGCCGTACAGCGTGCGCGCCTGGCCTGGCCACGAATCGAGGATCACCAGATTGCCTTCGGCCGCGCCTTCCACCAGGTTGCCAAGGTTATCCACCAGCGCTGGCACCACGCCGAAGAACGGACGCGTGGCCGAACCCGGCTTCAACGCCGTGGCACCCGGCAATGGGCTGATCAGCACGCCACCGGTTTCGGTCTGCCACCAGGTGTCGACGATCGGGCAACGCTCCTTGCCGACATTCTTGTAGTACCAGTCCCAGGCTTCCGGGTTGATCGGCTCACCCACCGAACCCAGCAGGCGCAGGCTGCTGCCATCGGCACCTTCGACGGCGGCGGTGCCCGAGGCCATCATCGCGCGGATGGCGGTCGGCGCGGTGTAGAGAATATTGACCTTGTGCTTGTCGATGACCTGAGCCACACGGGTGATGTCCGGGTAGTTCGGCACGCCTTCGAACAGCAGCGTGGTCGCGCCATTGGCCAACGGGCCGTAGACGATGTAGCTGTGGCCGGTGACCCAGCCGACGTCGGCGGTGCACCAGTAGACTTCGCCCGGCTTGTAGTCGAACACGCGCTCATGGGTCAGGGCCGCATAGAGCAGGTAGCCGGCGGTGGTGTGCTGCACGCCCTTTGGCTTGCCGGTGGAACCGGAGGTGTAGAGGATGAACAGCGCCTCTTCAGCGCCCATTTCCTTCGGCGCACAAACGGTACCGGCCACTTTCATCAGGTCTTCGTACCAGATGTCACGGTGCTGGTTCCACTTGATGTTGCCAGCCGTGCGCTTGCACACGATGACTTTCTGGATGCTGCTGGTTTCCGGGTTGGTCAACGCATCATCGACGTTGGCCTTGAGCGGGATCTTCTTGCCTGCACGAATACCTTCGTCAGCAGTGATCACCACTTTGGATTTGCAGTCGATAATCCGACCGGCCAGTGCTTCCGGCGAGAAACCGCCGAACACTACCGAGTGAATCGCGCCGATCCGGGTGCAGGCCAGCATGGCGACCACGGCTTCGGGGATCATCGGCATGTAGATCGTCACCACGTCGCCGCGATGCACGTCCTGGCCGCGCAGGGCGTTGGCGAACTTGCAGACTTCTTCATGCAGCTCGCGATAGGTAATATTGCGGCTCTCGGCAGGGTCATCGCCCTCCCAGATGATCGCAATCTGATCGCCGCGCTCGGCCAGATGACGGTCGAGGCAGTTGTAGGAAACGTTCAAGGTGCCATCGGCAAACCACTTGATGTCGACATGGTGATCGTCGAAGGACGTCTGCTTCACCGTGGTGAAAGGCTTGATCCAGTCGAGGCGCTTGGCCTGCTCGCGCCAGAAACCATCCGGGTTGACCACCGACTGCTGGTACATGGCCTTGTAGGTCGCCTCGTCAGTCAGCGTGTTAGCCGCTACCTCGGGACGAACGGGATACAGAGAAGCCGCACTCATCTTTCTTACCTCGGTGACATAGTTGTTTTTGTATGTACCCGTTGTAGCCGGGGCGAGCCTATAGAACCATTCGACGATGGTAGTAACAAGTCCCTACAAAATGTCGGTACTAACGTGCAAACCCCTGCCAGCAGGCATTTTCCTGTGTGGGAGTGGGCTTGCTCCTGAGGGTGGTGGATCAGTTTGCATTGATATTGACTGACACACCGCCATCGCGAGCAGGCTCGCTCCCACAATTGATCTCCACTGAACGCTTGCTTTGTGTCCAACGCCGCTCCCCTGTGGGAGCGAGCCTGCTCGCGATAGCGGCGGCACATCCAACATCGATGGCACAGACAGCCACCGGACTCTGCAACGATTATTACCAGATCAACCAACAGTGTTTATCAAAACCCGGTCTTTTTGCGATTAACCCCACCCCCTAAAATCCACCTCGCCAACCGGCAAACATGATTAACGCAACACAGCCCCCACGAAGGCCGTTAATCCAACTCCCAAAACCTGTTCCACACGCAGCCCCAAAAAGGTTGCGTGACCCCACTCGACCTCAAAAAAGGTGAAACAGATGAAAGCTTTATGGGTTCTGGTCCTCGCTGGCCTTAGCGTCACCGCGATGGCAGATGAGGCCCCGACCGACGTTGCACAGCAAAAACCAGCCATTGAGGAGTACACCTACTCCACCCACCTGGACATCGCCAAAGTCATCTCCATGAGCGACATCCCGAACGTCTGCGAAGTGGTCCCGGCCAAGATGGAATACGACGACTCCAAAGGCCAGCGCCACATCCTGCGCTACAGCGTCATGGGCACCGGCTGCTCCAACGGCTGATCAACTTAAACGAACCAGGAGCAACCTCCATGAAAACCAAACTGATCCTTGCCTTGACCCTGTCCGTCCTGGCCGCCCAGACCTTTGCCGCCGACGGTTATGACCGCACCGGCTCCGCTGTCGCTGAAGACGGTTACGACCGAACCGGTTCGGCCACCGTTGCCGAGGATGGCTACGACCGCACCGGCTCCGCTACTGTCGCTGAAGATGGCTATGACCACACCGGTTCGGCACATATCGGTTGATCATAAATGGCATTTTCCATAGCCCGATTTTGATCGGGCTTGGTTGTGTCTGTAACCATCAAAAAGCCCTTGCAAACACAACATGTAGTGCAAAACCTCAAAAAATGCTCGTTTTTTGATCAAAAAATACCGTCACCCGACCCATGCAAAAAAAATCTTCAGCGGCCAAAGCCTTGTAAACCCTTGCTCCCACGCGGATATACCGCCCGCGACCTCCTCCGTGGGCTATTTCGCCGCAGCACGTAGGCAAAAAAGTCCTTATAATGCCGCCTTAAACGGGCCTGCAATATTCCCTTACAGGGAGTCAAACCAGCCTGAAGCCCACGCAGAGGCCCATTGCCTCCTCGCGCTCACAGCCGCTTCAGAACGACCCGTACATTTTTCTGTTTATTGCCTGCGTCAGCTGCTGCAACAAACGATTTTCCAAGATCCACCGCGGCCAGTAGGCCTTCAACGGGCATCTGGCCCTCACGCAGGAGACAACACGTCATGCTGAGCTGGGACGAATTCGACAAAGAAGACGGCGAAGTCGCTGTAAAAGGCGCCAACGCCGGCCACGCTTCTGAAGCCAACATGGACCGCCTCGACAGCGCCGGCGGTGCCGCCGCCCTCGAAGCCCGGGCCGTGACGGCCAGCGACTCGGCCGCGATCATTCGCGCCAAGGCCGCCCTCGACAAACTCGACGTCGCCGAAGGCCTCGCCGAGCTCGAAGGCGCCTCCGCCCGTGTCGCCGTCGATGAAAAGCGCATGATCAACTGCCGCGCCGACCTCAACCAGCTCGTGCCATTCAAATACGACTGGGCCTGGCAGAAGTACCTGGACGGCTGCGCAAACCACTGGATGCCGCAAGAAGTCAACATGACCGCCGACATCGCCCTCTGGAAAACCCCGGAAGGCCTGACCGACGACGAGCGCCGCATCGTGATGCGCAACCTGGGCTTCTTCTCCACCGCCGACTCCCTGGTTGCCAACAACCTGGTCTTGGCCGTGTACCGCCTGATCACCAACCCCGAATGCCGCCAGTACATCCTGCGCCAGGCGTTCGAAGAGGCGATCCACACCCACGCCTACCAGTACTGCATCGAATCGCTGGCCATGGATGAAGGCGAAATCTTCAACATGTACCACGAGATCCCATCGGTCGCGAAAAAAGCCGCCTGGGGCCTGAAATACACCCGTTCGATCTCCGATCCGAAGTTCGAAACCGGCACCCCGGACACCGACAAAGAGTTGCTGCGCAACCTGATCGCCTACTACTGCGTTCTGGAAGGCATCTTCTTCTACTGCGGCTTCACCCAGATCCTCTCCATGGGCCGGCGCAACAAAATGACCGGCGTCGCCGAGCAGTTCCAATACATCCTGCGCGACGAATCCATGCACCTGAACTTCGGCATCGACGTGATCAACCAGATCAAAATCGAAAACCCGCACTTGTGGGATGCCGAGATGAAGGAAGAAGCGACCCAGATGATCCTGCAAGGGACTCAGCTGGAGATCGAATACGCGCGCGACACCATGCCTCGTGGGGTATTGGGAATGAACGCGGCGATGATGGAGGACTACCTCAAGTTCATCGCTAACCGTCGCCTGTCGCAGATTGGTCTGAAGGAAGAGTATCCAGGGACGACGAACCCGTTCCCTTGGATGAGCGAGATCATGGACTTGAAGAAAGAGAAGAACTTCTTTGAGACTCGGGTGATTGAGTATCAGACAGGTGGGGCTTTGAGCTGGGATTGATTCGAAAGAAAAATCTTAGGCTGCACGCTTAAATAAAAACCCCGTGAAAACGGGGTTTTTTGTTTTCTATAAGAGCCGATATCGAGTTTAACTCAGGGCAGCCAAGCAACCTTTGCCCTACGAAAAACTCAGAATCGTTGCGCATTGGTGGCGGAAAGCTTCTCGGATTTTGCGAGGGTTTTGAGATTCCATCAGAAGCCGTCGTCCGTTGTCCGTTGTTCAGGCGGCGGTTTTTTGTTGGTGATATGGAATTGGGGCTGCTACGCAGCCAGCGGGAGCAAGCTCCCTCGCCACGGGTTGGTGTCAGGTCACAGGTTATCGGCAGGCTTGATGGCCGGGGAATTTTGGGCATCGCGAGCAGGCTCGCTCCCACAGTTTTTGGTGGTGTGCTGAAACTTTGAGTGCAACCGGCCCTGCCCTTCGCTATTAATACATTTCCCCCTCATGGACCCGAGCCCCGATGAAATTCGACCTCGCCTACTGCCTCAGCCTCGACGACAAGCTGTCGATCTATGACGTGCGCGATTTGAATTTTGACGAGACGGTGGCATTCGATTCCGCGAAGGAACAGTTTCAATGCCCCAACGATGCCTGTCGGGCGGCGTTTGATGCGGCGAATGTGTTGGGGACGTTCAACGCCAAGAACGTGAATTACGTGCGCACGCCGCACTTCAAGAACATCCCCAGCACGCGGCATATCGAGGGTTGTCCTTATGTCAGCCTGAAGACTCCGGCATCAGGCCTGGAGACGGAGGGCGGGGAAACGGATGACGGTCCGGAGGAGCATTTTCCGTCGGAATTATTGCTGACTCGGCGTGAGTATGTGCGCAAGCCATCCAGCCCGACGGTGGTGGCGGACGTTCTGCGCGATGAGCGAGAGCCTTCAGCCGCCAGTCATGTCGAGCACCCGAGCCGTGATTCAGCGCCGGACAAGACCAGCGTCTTCGCCCATCCGGTGGAGTGTTTTGTGTCGAACTTCGCGGACAGGGAACTGCTCAAGCGCATGCCGCTGAAGATTGGCGAGCACACGGCGCCCTATGGATCGTTCTTCAAGAAGATCGAATACCTGCTGGACAACAAGGGGTTGATTTACTGGGGCAAGATCAAGGAGATCAAGGATTACACCCAGAGCTTTCGCATCGACTTCGAAGCAAAGGTCTGGTTCAAGCAACCGGACGAGGCGAAGAAGAAGCCTTACTCGGTGAACGTTTACCTGAGCAAGAAGCTGATCGACAACTACCGCAAACGCAAAGCGTTTCTGGAAGAGATCAAGCACGCCATCGAGAGTGACGCGCCGTTGTATTGCTTCTTTTATGGCGTGACGCCGGAGCTGAAACAGGTGCCGAGCAAGAAAAACCCCGAGCAGACGTTCGGGGTGTTCAGCGCCAATATCGAGAACCTGGATCACTTCATTATTCGGGAAGCGCCGGGGTTGGCTGGTCAATAGCTACCCTACCCCAGCCACATCCCAACCATCACAAACATCAACAACCCTACATACACCCGCGCATGCAGCCGATCCGGTATCCGCCCGATCCATGGCGTTGCCAAACGGATGCCCAGTAGCGCGCCGAGTGTGAGCACAACAAAGGCCAGCAAGTCTACGAAACCGACAAACCACGGGCCGAAGTCTGTCCCGGTGAAGCTGGCCAAGGCCATGTAGGTGATGGTGCCGGCCAACGCGACGGGCACGCTCAGTGGATTGGCCATCGACGTGGCCTGGGACATGCTCAGGCCACAACGGCGCAGCAGTGGCACGGTCATGACGCTGCCGCCGACGCCCAGCATTGTGGCGATGATTCCGATAGTTGTGCCGCCCAACGCGGTCTCCATTGGCGCCAAAGGTCGTAGGACGGCATCGCTGGCGCGTGCCAGAAAACCTCGCCGCAGCAGGCAGTCCAGGATGGTCAGGCCCAGGTAAGCCATGAAGGCGTAGCGGATAATCTCGCCATTGAGCCAAGTGGCGGCCGCTGCGCCGAAAACCGCCCCCAGCGCAATGAAAACGCCGAACGGCCACAGGTAATGACGAATCAGTTGACCGGCACGCTGGTGTTTTCCGGTGGCGACCAGGGCGTTGACGATCATGACGCAGGTCGAGGTGGCGACGGCAATGTGCATGGCCGATTCACCGATGGCGTCACCCGAGTGATGGGCCATCAGCATGCGATACATCAAAGGCACCACGACGAAACCGCCGCCAAAGCCGAACAACACCGCCGTTACGCCACTCAGGCAGCCGAAGCACGCAAGCAATACATAGAACATCGAGGCGAATCCGTGAAATGGGAGGCGCCCCACGTTAGATAAGCGAAGCTTGGCCCGCTCTAGCAAACAGGCCAATAATGTTTGCGTTTACGCCAATGATGAGTAGCCCCTCGATGCGCAACACTTCGATCGATTTATTGGATGCGATCCCCAGGGCTGTCGTCGCCATTGGCACCGACTACCCCCACGGACATTTACTGCCCTCGCACCATCATCGCCGGGCGCAGTTGCTGTATGGCGCCACTGGTGTGATGCACGTCCGCACCGAAGACGGTAATTGGGTGGTGCCGCCGCAACGGGCGGTATGGATCCCGCCCAGGGTTGCCCATGAGGTGCTGATGCTGGGGTCAGCACGCGCAGCGTGTACATCGAACCGGCCGCGGTGACGGCCATGGACGCCCGTTGCCAAGTCATCAGCGTGTCGCCCCTGATGCGCCAGTTGCTGCTGGAAGCCGTGGAGCTTGCGCCGGAATACGACGAGGCCGGACGCGACGGCGCGCTGATCAATCTGTTGCTGCACGAACTGTTGCGCAGCACTCATTTGCCGTTGCACCTGCCACTGCCCAAGGACCCACGCCTGCTCGGCCTGTGCCAGGAGTTTCTGAAACGCCCCAACGCCCACGTCTCACCTGTGCAATGGGTGGCACAGTTGCCTATCAGCCTGCGCTCGTTCAATCGGCTGTTCAGCCGGGAAACCGGGTTGAGTTTCAGCCAATGGCGACAACAGGCCTGTGTGATGTCGGCGCTGTCTCGATTGGTCGTAGGCGATTCGGTAACCCGTATTGCCCTGGATCTGGGCTACGACAGCCCCGCAGCGTTCTCCACCATGTTTCGCCGGGTGCTGGGTCACGCACCGAGTGCCTGGCTGGAAAAGACCACCGGTCATTGATCAAAAAAATGAGATTGATCAGGATTCAAAACAACTGTACAAAAACACAGTATTTTTTGAATCCACAGCTTTGGAGAACTCCCATGGCCTCGCTCGCAATCAAAACCACCCTGGAACGCATCGCTGTCTATCAATTCACCCCTGCCCACAGCGCGCAGGCTCGAGCCATGCTGGGCTGGAGTGTCGAGGAATTGTCACGGCAGTCTGGAGTCTCGACCCAGGCCATCCGGCGCTTCGAAGCGGGGGGCGAGCTACTTGATGTCACCCGCCTGGCCCTGGCCTTTCGGCTGGAAGCCGAAGGCCTGGTGTTCTTCCCGGGCTTTGCGCCTGGGCGCGGCATGAATATCAAAGGCGCCACGCCGGATCCGATGGGGCGGCCAGACTACGCAATGATCGAATGATCGATGCGTCGAGGGTCAGGCCATATCGGGCTGGTCTTGATAAGCCGAGGGTTCCACGTCCAGCCACCAGGCGCGGCCACGTTGCGGTTGCGCGAGGCTGAAAGCTTCACCCATTTGCGGGGTGGCAATGCAGACGTTGCGCTCCCAGGCCAGGGCCAGGATGCGATCGAAGGGTTCGTACCAGGCATGCATCGACAAATCGAACGTGCCGTTGTGGATCGGCAGCAACCAGCGGCCCTTGAGGTCGATATGCGCCTGGAGGGTTTGCTCCGGCTGCATGTGGATGTGCGGCCATTCGACGTTGTAGGCGCCGGTTTCCATCAGCGTCAGGTCGAATGGGCCGTATTGCTGGCCGATGCGTTTGAAACCGTCGAAATAGCCCGTGTCGCCGCTGAAGAAGATTCGGGTGGCGCCATCGATCATCACCCACGAGGCCCATAACGTACTGTTGCCGTCGAACAGCCCGCGACCGGAAAAGTGCTGGGAGGGTGTGGCGATGAATTCAATGCCGTCCACTTCGGTGCCTTGCCACCAGTCCAGCTGACGCACCTTGCTGGCGTCGATGCCCCATTTGATCAGGGTGTCGCCCACCCCGAGAGGGGCCAGGAAATGCCGTGTCTTGGCGGCAAGTTGGAGGATGGCCTGATGATCGAGATGGTCGTAGTGATCATGGGAAAGAATCACCGCTTCAATTGGCGGCAGCTCTTCCAGGCTGATGGGCGGCTGATGGAAGCGCTTGGGGCCAGCCCATTGCACAGGGGAAGCGCGCTCGGAAAAAACCGGGTCGGTCAGCCAGAACTTGTCTCGCAGCTTGAGCAGCACCGTGGAATGCCCGAGGCGGAAAACACTGTTGTTCGGCGCGGCCAGCAGGTCGGCGCGCGTCAGCGGTTGTACTTCGATGGTGCCCGCAGGGCGGGTGTTGCGCGGTTTGTGGAAGATCATGTTCCACATGATGCGTAGCATCTGGCCGAGCCCTTGGCGCGGTGTAGGGGCGTGGTTACGGTACTTTCCTTGCTCCTGCTGGGATGAAGGAAGCACCGCAGGGCTGTCAGTCGAAGAAAAAATGGTCATGATGCGAAAACTCCAAGGACGTCGTCGCAATTGCGCTTCGCCGTTGTGGGACGCTAATGGCCGTTGCATGCACGCTCAGCCGCTTGATTCGAAACTACACTACTCGGTGTAGTTTGTAGATTGCAGCAATCCCGGGAGCAAGTAAACTGCCAAGTGTAACTTCCCTTCTCCAGATGATGATTAACCATGACCGTACCGCTGCAGCGCCTCACCGAGCGAAAACGCGAATCCATCCTCCAGGCCGCGATTGCCGAATTCCGTAGCAGCGGTTTCGAGATCACCAGCATGGACAAGATCGCGGCGACGGCGGGTGTGTCAAAGCGCACGGTGTATAACCACTTCCCCAGCAAAGAGGAGTTGTTTGCGGAAATTCTGAATCGATTGTGGAACAGCATTACCGCCGAACAGGACATGGCCTACAGCCCGGAGCAGCCCCTGCGTGAGCAGCTTCGAAAGCTGCTGCAAGCCAAATTGCACATGCTGGCAGACGATAATTTTCTCGATCTGGCGCGCATCGCCATTGCCGCGACGATTCATTCGCCCGAGCGAGCCCAGGATATGGTTGCGCGCATGGGTCAGCGCGAAGAAGGTTTGACCGTGTGGATTCGCCAGGCCCAGGCCGACGGTCGGTTGAAAGCCGTGGAGCCGGCGTTTGCGGCGCAACAGATGCACGGGCTGATCAAGACGTTCGCCTTCTGGCCTCAAATTTCCATGGGCCAGCCGTGCCTGACCCAGGATGAACAGACTCAGGTGGTTGAATCGGCCCTCGACATGTTCCTGGCCCGCTATCAGGTCTGAGTGTCGCTACCACCGCAGAAACGGATTACGGCATCGATGGCTTGCTCACGAATTTCTCGTGCATCTCGGTAGTCAGGCAGTCGATGCGCTCGGTCAATGCCTTGGTCATTTCCGTCAGGCGGGTGTTCTGCTCCAACAACTCGAGCAATTGCGCCGTGTTCTGTGCTGCCTGGGCCTGGCGCTCACTGTTGGCAATGGCCAGTGCTTCGCGATGTTGAGCATCCGCTTCGGCTTGGGCCTTGTCCCGCGCGGCCTGGCGTGTCTGCGCCAGCAGGATCAGCGGGGCGGCGTAGGCCGACTGTAGGCTGAACGCCAGATTCAGCAAGATGAACGGGTAAGCATCGAAATGAACCACACCCAACATGTTCAGGCTTATCCAGATCAACACGATCAAGGTCTGCGCCCCCAGGAACATGGGTGTCCCGAAAAAACGCGCGAATGCCTCCGCGCGTAGCGCAAAGCGGTCATTACCAAAGGTCGGCCCCAAATGCGCGTGGGGACGATGAAAACGCAAGTGATCAACAGGTGCTGTGGAAGTGGGCTGCGACGATTCTGTCATCATGATGTTCTCTGCCTGAGGCTGGGGCTCAAGTCACTATACCGCCGGGAGATCATCCTCGATTGAGCCATCAACGCCCTGTTGGACAAAAGTCAGTGCAAGCGCAGATTGCACCTGAGTTCATCGAACAATGTCACCACTGAGCGCAAGGCGCGACAGTCGGGCCGGGTCAGCAGCCAAAGGGCCGTGTCATACCCCGCCAGCGGTTCGCCAATGGGCGTAAGGCCCTTGTTTTCGCCGATTAGAAAGTCCGGCAACGCCGCCACGCCCAGCCCGGCTCGAACCAACTCGGTGACCGAAAGCATGCTGTTGCAGCGATAGGCCGGCACCACGCCAGGAAGATGCTGACGGCGCCAAGCCACAGTGGGGTGATCGGGGAGAAAGTCATCCGGCGCGATCCAGGTCATGGCGGCCAGATCATCCGTATTTACCGAACGCAGATAGCGGGTGTCGGCACATACCCGATAAACCACATTACCCAGATGCCGCCCGACTAGATGTTCCGGCGGCGTACGGGTCAGTCGCAAGGCGATGTCGGCGTCGCGGCGGCTCAGGTTGGCAAAGTCGTTCGAGGTGCTCAGCTCAAGGGACAGCGCGGGGTAAGCAGGCATGAACCGCGCCAGAGCCGGCAGCAACAATGCTTGCAGGACCGAGTCAGTGCAGGTCAGGCGCACCGTGCCGCTGACGACCTCTCCGCCCTGCTCCACCCCGACACGCGCCGCCTCCAACGCTTGTTCGGCGCGCTCGGCCTGCTCAGCCAGCGCCTGGGCCAGGCTCGTGGGCAAATACCCTGCACGGCTTTTTTCGAACAAGGGTTGGCCCAGGGCGGCCTCCAGCCGCCGTACCGAGCGGAAGACCGTGGACACATCCACGTGCAGCAAGCGCGCGGCTCGGGCCAGCGAACCGCCACGGACCAGCGCCAGGATCAGGGACAGATCGGGATAGTCCAGACGATAGTGCGTCGATGCATTGATCACTTGGGCAAACGCCAATATTGATTGCGTGAACGCCAATCTATAGTGGCGACCAGGAATCAACAAGCGGCGAGCCTCTCATGGAAAACCAGCGTTCTTTGCACATCGCCCTGGTCGGCGACTATGACCCTCAAATAAAGGCCCATCGGGCCATCCCCATCGCACTCGAACTGGCCAGCAAGCAAACCGGTCATCACATTGGATTTCAATGGCTGGGCACCGACCTCATCACCGACAGCGCCGTCCTGAATGGTTTCGACGGGGTCTGGTGCGTGCCCGGCAGCCCTTACCGAAACGAAAATGGCGCGCTGCAAGCCATTCGTTTTGCCCGCGAACAGCGTCGCCCTTTCCTCGGCACCTGCGGCGGTTTTCAGCATGCCGTGCTGGAATACGCGCGCAATGTGATGGGCTGGGCCGACGCAGCCCATGGCGAAACAGCTCCCGAGGCTGAACGGGCACTGCTGACGCCGTTAAGCTGTGCGCTGATCGAAACCATCGACTGTCTTGAGCTTGACGCCGATTCGTTGATTGCCAAGGCCTATGGTCACCTTAAGGTTTTCGAAGGATATCGGTGCAGCTTTGGGGTCAATCCACAGTTTGAGGGGGATTTGCTGAGTGACCGCTTGCACGCCGTGGCCCGGGATTCGGTAGGCGATTTACGGGCCGTGGAGCTGGCTGATCATCCTTTTTTTGTCGCGACCCTGTTCCAGCCTGAGCGCGCAGCGTTGGAAGGACGTGTGCCGTCGCTGGTCAGTGCGTTTATCGAAGCTTGCCGGAGGACAGCATCATGAGCGCCCCGTATTACGCGGTGATTTTCACCTCCCTGCGCACTGAGGGGGACCAGGGTTACGCCCAAGCCGCTGAGCGCATGCTGACTCTGGTTCAAGAGCAGCCGGGCTTCCTCGGCGTCGAGTCGGCCCGTGGCGAAGACGGCTTGGGCATCACCGTGTCCTACTGGAGCAGCGAAGCGGCGATCCTGGCCTGGAAACAGCACCCCGAACACCGCGCAATCCGCGAACGCGGTCGCTCGACCTGGTACGCCCATTGCCACACGCGGGTGTGCAAGGTCGAACGGGACTATGCCTTCCAGCGCCAAACCTGATGCCAGC
>NZ_WUUD01000025.1:0-90443 GCF_009831705.1 Pseudomonas sp. PICF6
ATTCATAGTCGGCGTGGCTTTAGCCTTCCACCAACTGACGCACTGCAACAATCTCCGGCAGGTCGCTACGGGCCATGTAAACCCGCAACGGTTCGGTGAGGTTGATCCGGTCGTCGATGTTCTGGTCCAGCAGCAGCTGGATGCGCTGGCGACTCAGGGCCATGGTGCCGTCTGCCACCGGAGTCCAGACAAATTCGCAGGTGGGGATGATGCCGTCGTCGGCCACGTCCATGCCAAAGGCATCTTCGCTGAAGCGCACGATGTACTGGCGGGTTTTGCGGTTCAGGCCGACAAAACCCTTGAGCTGGTCGGCGGCCTGGCAGATGAATGTCGAAGTGGTGCGCATAGTAAACCTCATGGATGCGTCCCGCAGGACGTCTGATCGATGGTTTACACGCAGGGCAAGTGGATGCTGTCTTCGGGTTTCCCTCTGCCGGGGAAACTGGTGCGGCCAAGCGTACTGCAAAGCGACCTGAAAAAGCGTGGGAAAAATCTGCTTTGCGCATTTTTATGTCGGTATAGCGATAGCGCCAGGAACGTTCAGTTGTTAAAAGATAGGTCTTTGCGAAACCCACGAAAGGATCTCGAGCATGCCTGTCACCTTCACCCGTAGTGCCCTGATGCTGAGCCTGCTGCTTGGCTTCGGCCAGACACAGGCCGGCGAAGCCGCGCCCCCCAAGTCCCTCGCGGCCCTTCAGGGCATTCCTCACCCAGCGGTGATCGCCCACCGCGGCGCCTCGTTTGACGCGCCGGAAACCACCGCCGCGGCCTACAAACTGGCCCGCGACCTGGGCGCCGACTACTTGGAACTGGACCTGCAACGCAGCAAGGACGGCGTACTGTTCGTGCTGCACGACGACAGCCTGCTGCGCACCACCGATGTCGCGACCAAATTCCCCGAGCGCAAGGACAGCACCGCCAACGAATTCACCATGGCGGAACTCAAAACCCTCGATGCCGGCAGTTGGTTCAACACCGCCTACCCGGACCGCGCCCGCCCGTCGTTCGTGGGCCTGAAAATCCTCACCCTCGACGAAGTCATCAACATCGCCGAAGGCAACCCGCTGCACAAACCGGGGCTGTACATCGAAACCAAGGAGCCGAAGCTGTTCCCCGGCATCGAGCGCGACTTGAAGGATAAATTGCATGACCGCGGCTGGTTGAGCCCGTCGGGCTCCAAGCTCGCCAAACGCGCCACCGGTGTAGGTCAGGGCAAAGGCAAGGTGGTGTTGCAAACCTTCGAAAAGAGCAGCCTCGAACTGCTGCAAAAAGAAATGCCGAACGTGCCAAAGGTCCTGCTGTTGTGGGTGGGCGATGGCTACATCGAGGCCAAGTCGAAGGTGACGTTTGCCGAGTCCGGCGAAACGGACAAGGCGGCCTATTACGCCAAACAGCAGCCCAAGGACAACGCCGAGTTTGAACAATGGGTTCAATTCGCCAAGGCACAAGGCGCTATCGGCACCGGGCCGTCCGCCGCGTTGACTCAAGGCGGCAGCCAGAGTTATTCGGATCTGGTGCAGCCGTGGATGAACCAATACACCCATGACCAGGGTTTGTTGGTGCACGTTTATACGGTGGATGAAGCGGTGGACTTCAGAAAAGTGCTGGAGGCCGGAGTGGATGGCATCTTTACCAACCGCGCCAGCGAACTGCTCAAATACTTGAAGCGTCCCGAAACAGGCAGCGTGGCGCAGGTGCTGGAGAACAACGGTTACTGAATTAAGGGTGAATTAAGTTGCCACAGTTAATCTGAACCCACTTAAACGACACACCCCTTAATCACAGCAAGGAAAGAACACATGAAAACTTTGACTGCCCTGTTCACCGCCGCAGCCCTGACCCTCACCGCCGGCCTGGCCCAGGCTGATGTTCGAGTCGACCAGATTCCTGAGTTGGTCAAGAGCGGAAAAATCAAGCCGCTGGAAGAGATGAACCAAGCAGCCCTGAAGTTGCACCCAGGCGCAACCATCACCGACACCGACCTGGATAACCACTTCAACGGTTATGAATATGAAGTTGAACTGAGAATGGCCGATGGCACAGAGTGGGATGTAGACTTTGACGCAACTACCGGCAAAGTCCTGAGCGACAAGCAAGACCGTTAATTGGTCACTAAAATGAGCCGCGCAACCTCAGGGTTGCGCGGCTTTTTTGCATCTATCGACAACTACCGCTAACGACCGTCGACCGTCAGGCACTCAACCGCGCCGTCACTTCATTCAACTGCCCTGACAAACCGTGCAGGTTCCGACTCGCGGCTTCGGTGCGCTGTACATTGTCCAGGTTAGTGCTGGCGATGCAGGTGATTTCGGTCAGGTTGCGCGAGATGTCTTCAGCCACCGAGGTCTGCTCTTCTGCGGCAGTGGCGATCTGACGATTCATGTCGCGAATCGCTTCCACGGCCTGGGTAATGCGTTCGAGCATCACACCGGCCTGAGTCACCTGCTCCACACTTTCTTCACTGCGCGACTGACCGCTCTCGATGGCCTGGGCTGCGTCCACCGCACCGGTTTGCACGGTCTGGATAATCTGGTTGATCTCGATGATGGACGAGGCGGTGCGCTGGGCCAGACTGCGCACCTCATCGGCAACCACCGCGAAACCGCGTCCAGCCTCGCCAGCCCGGGCCGCTTCGATGGCAGCGTTGAGGGCCAACAGATTGGTCTGCTCGGCGATACCGCGGATCACTTCCAGCACCTTGCCAATGCGCCCGCTATCGGTTTCCAACTGGCGGATAACCGTGGCCGTGTTGGCGATTTCACCGCGCATGCGGGTGATGGTATGAATGGTCCCTTGCATGACCTTCTCGCCCTGCTGCGCCGAGTGATCGGCGTCATCGGCGGCCTGTGCCGCGTCGGCGGCATGGCGGGCGACTTCCTGGGCGGTCGCGGACATTTCGTTCATCGCCGTCGCCACCTGGTCGGTGCGTTCGAATTGCTCGCTGGTGCCTTGGCTCATTAGGCTGGCGATGGCATTAAGCTCGCCGCTGGCACTGTCCAGTTCCGTGGCACTGCGCTGCAGACGCGAGAAGGTTTCGGCGAGAAAGTCGCGCAGGGTATTGGCGGCCAGCGCCAGGTCACCCAATTCGTCCTGCCGGTTGCTGACTACCCGCTCGGCGAAACGGCCGCGACTCAGTTGGGTCACGTATTCGATCAGGTTGCGGATCGGCTGCACCAGGTTGCGATTGATCAGCCACAGGCTGAACAGCCCGATCAGCAGGCCGGAAACCAGCATGATCACGGTGCCCAGCATAATCGTGCGATCGGCACCGGCACTGATCTGCGCCGATTGTTCGCTGGCAAGTTTGCGCAACTCCACCACCAGCGCACTCATTTGCTCGCTGGCCGCGCGGTCCACACCTTTGACCGCCGCATCACCCGCCGCCGCATCGCCGCCCGCCGTCACAAACGCATCACGGCCCTTCTGGTAGGCCGCACCCAATTGACGGTGTTCGTCTCGCAGACCCTCGATCCGAGTCTTGATGGGTGTCGCAACCCCTTCAAGGGCGATCAACTGGCCAAGAATACCCTGGACATCATGCTGGCGATCTTCGAACTGCTTCCAGTATTTAGCCAGGTCTGCCGGCTGCTTGCCGCGCAGCAGAACGTTTTTCCATTCCTGGACCTGCACCTTGAATTGCAGGTTGGCCTCATCGATCAACTGCGACGCACGCAACGGGCCATCGATCAGGTTGCGATAGTTCTGGACGCCGTTGGAGAGGAAATGGAAAGACGCCAGGGCAATCAGCAACATCGCCAGCAGGCTGCCACTGAGCAAGGCGAGAATCTGCGCTCTCAGGGATTTTTGTAGAAACATGGAGGGGATCTCTTGAAAAGGAGAAAGGGCCAGGCTCACGGACGACACGTCCCGACCTCCATGTTCGTGGTTTGCAGTGTCGCAACCGAATGCGGGATATGTACAAACCATCGACCCGCCGGGCGTATTCTTGAGCCTTCGCGACGACCGGTAGCGGGCGTTTGATGATTGGACATGTCCTGTCCAGACAAGCCCTTTTGTCGCCGCAACGGAACTTAAAAGTCTTTTTGTCATTTCTTCTGCTGTATCCTGCCCAAGCTTTGTAAAAGCGCGGATCTACCAGATCTACCAACAGACTTTGCGAGGAGCGCGATATGCACGAGATTCCTAATCTCCCCTTCCCTAGCCTGCACGAAACTGAGCAGACGACCCCGCTACAAGCCGGAGGGCAACCAGACGCCCAGCAACCCGAGCCCAAAGAAGCCACTGAACGCCGCCAGGCCGACAGCGAAGACTGATTCACCCGCACGACCAGACCGTGTGGAAAGCGCTAAGATGCGCTTTCCACACTGCCTGAATCCTGAGCCCCCCATGACCGATGACCCTACCTTCAGCGAAGCCCAAGCCAGCGTCCTGATCGGCACCGCCGAAAAGATGGTCGATATCTGGACGCGCCTTTCCCCAGAGAAACAAGCCGCCCTGCTGGCACGTTTTGGCACTGAAGAAAACGCCCTCGCTGCATTGGTCACCACGCACCTGGTGGCCGGACAAGACGGCAACCCAGCGCCATCCGACAAATAGTTTTACTTTTCCACGCTTCACGGTCGCAGGCACCGCTATCATAAGCAGCCTATCTATCCTGCTGCTCCGTGGACTCTTTACCCATGCCAGATACCCAGCGCCCCTTGGCGGTCACGCTGCAAGTCGTTTCCATCGTTCTGTTCACTTTCATTGGCTACCTGAATATCGGCATTCCCCTCGCCGTGTTGCCCGGGTTCGTCCACGGCGAACTGGGTTTTGGCGCGGTGATCGCCGGGTTGGTAATCAGCGTCCAGTACCTGGCGACCCTCCTCAGTCGTCCTTATGCCGGACGGATCATCGACAACCTGGGGAGCAAGCGCGCGGTCATGTTCGGCCTCGCCGGTTGCGGGCTGAGCGGTGTGTTCATGTTGGCGTCTGCCTGGACGTCAAACCTACCGACGCTGAGCCTGATCAGCCTGCTGATCGGCCGCCTGGTGCTGGGCAGCGCCGAAAGCCTGGTAGGCTCGGGATCGATTGGCTGGGGCATCGGCCGGGTCGGCGCGGCGAACACCGCCAAGGTGATTTCCTGGAACGGTATCGCCAGCTACGGCGCGCTGGCGATTGGCGCGCCGTTGGGGGTGTGGCTGGTGAAATCCCTGGGGCTGTGGAGCATGGGCGTCAGCATTATCTTGCTGGCGCTGCTGGGGCTGGCGCTGGCCTGGCCGAAAACGGCGGCGCCCATTGTCACCGGCGAACGGCTGCCTTTCATGCATGTTCTCGGACGCGTCCTGCCCCATGGCTGCGGCCTGGCCCTGGGCTCCATCGGTTTTGGCACCATCGCCACGTTCATCACCCTGTATTACGCCACACAGCAGTGGGACAACGCAGTGCTGTGCCTGAGCCTGTTCGGCGCCAGCTTCATCGGCGCGCGCTTGCTGTTCGGTAATTTGATCAACCGCCTGGGCGGCTTCCGGGTGGCGATTGCCTGCCTGTCGGTGGAAACCCTCGGTTTGTTGTTGCTCTGGCTGGCGCCGGATGCGCATTGGGCCTTGGCCGGCGCGGCATTGAGCGGCTTCGGTTTTTCCCTGGTGTTCCCGGCGCTGGGGGTGGAAGCGGTCAACCTGGTTCCCGCCTCCAGCCGTGGCGCGGCGGTGGGCGCCTATTCGTTGTTCATTGACTTGTCCCTGGGGATTACCGGGCCGTTGGCCGGTGCGATTGCCGCAGGTTTCGGTTTTGCTTCGATCTTTTTGTTCGCCGCGCTGGCGGCCTTGGGCGGGTTGTTGCTGAGTCTCTATCTGTACCGCCAGGCGCCGAAGCATCGCCAGGAGCGGGAGAAAAACTAGAAGTCCACCTTGCCGCGCCCGGCTTTGATCGAGCCGCGCTTGGTCTTGGATTCCAGGCGACGTTTCTTCGAGCCCAGGGTCGGTTTGGTCGGACGGCGCTTCTTTTCGACCTTGGTGGCGTTGAGGATCAGCTCGGTCAGGCGTTCCAGGGCATCGGCCCGGTTCTGTTCCTGGGTGCGGTATTGCTGGGCCTTGATGATCAACACGCCGTCGCTGGTGATGCGACTGTCGCGCAGCGCCAACAACCGCTCCTTGTAGAAATCGGGCAAGGACGAGGCCGCAATGTCGAAGCGCAAGTGCACGGCGCTGGACACCTTGTTGACGTTCTGCCCGCCGGCGCCTTGGGCACGGATGGCCGTCAGCTCGATCTCGGCGTCCGGGATGTGCACAGTGTTGGAAATTGCCAGCATGGAAAAAGAGGTCCGGTATCAGGACCCACAGAATACCGCGAATCCCCAAGACAGCGACCAACCCTTGTGGGAGCGAGCCTGCTCGCGATAGCGGTGGGTCAGCTTGCATCAATGCTGAATGTGCTGGCGCCATCGCGAGCAGGCTCGCTCCCACAGGGATCAGCATGAGTCTGAATACAACAAACCCGGCCAAGTGCCGGGTTTGTTGTATTTCAAGGACGCTTACTTGGCGGCAGCGGCCACAGCCATGTCCTGCCGGGCACTGCGCTTGTTCTTGATCAGGTAGCACACCCACATGAACACCACCCACACCGGAATCGCGTAGACCGATATCTGGATGCCGGGAATCAGCAGCATTACCCCAAGAATGAACACCACGAACGCCAGGCAGACATAGTTGCCGTACGGATACCACAGCGCCTTGAACAGCGGTGTCTGGCGGGTCTGGTTCATGTGCTGACGGAACTTGAAGTGCGAATAGCTGATCATCGCCCAGTTGATCACCAGGGTCGCGACCACCAGCGACATCAACAACTCCAGCGCATGCTGCGGGATCAGGTAGTTAAGCAGCACCGCCACCAGCGTGACCGCAGCAGAAGCCAGGATCGAACGCACCGGCACGCCACGCTTGTCGATCTTGGCCAGGGCCTTGGGCGCATCGCCCTGTTCGGCCATGCCCAGCAGCATGCGGCTGTTGCAGTAGGTGCCGCTGTTGTACACCGACAGCGCGGCGGTCAGCACTACGAAGTTGAGGATGTGCGCCGCCGTATTACTACCCAGCATCGAGAACACCTGCACGAACGGGCTGCCGCTGTAGGCATCGCCGGAGGCATTGAGAGTGTTCAGCAGGCTGTCCCATGGGGTCAGGGACAACAGCACCACCAGGGCACCGATGTAGAAAATCAGGATGCGGTAGATCACCTGGTTGATGGCCTTGGGGATCACGGTTTTCGGTTTGTCCGCCTCGGCAGCGGTGAAGCCGAGCATTTCCAGGCCACCGAAGGAGAACATGATGATCGCCATCGCCATCACCAGACCGCTCACGCCGTTGGGGAAGAATCCACCATGGGCCCACAGGTTAGTCACCGAAGCTTGTGGGCCACCGTGACCGCTGACCAGCAGATAGCTGCCCAGGGCAATCATGCCGACAATTGCCACGACCTTGATGATCGCGAACCAGAACTCGGCCTCGCCAAAGACTTTGACGTTGGCCAGGTTGATGACGTTGATCAGGACGAAAAACGCTGCCGCCGAAGCCCAGGTCGGGATGTCCGGCGCCCAGTAGTGAATGTACTTGCCGACCGCGGTCAGTTCCGACATGCCCACCAGGATGTAGAGAATCCAGCAGTTCCAGCCCGACAGGAAGCCGGCAAAACCGCCCCAATACTTGTGGGCAAAGTGACTGAAGGAGCCGGCCACTGGCTCCTCGACAATCATCTCGCCCAACTGGCGCATGATCATGAAGGCAATGAAGCCGCAAATGGCGTAACCGAGGATCATCGACGGGCCGGCTGACTTCAGCACCCCCGCCGAGCCGAGGAACAGGCCTGTACCGATCGCGCCGCCGAGGGCGATCAGTTGAATGTGTCGATTTTTCAGGCCGCGTTTCAGCTCGCCTGAATGCGTATTTTCTACAACGGTCATGCGTCACCTATTTGTTTTTATCTGTGACGAAATCGAACCCGACACGCTCGTGGCGTGGCGGAGTGAACAAGGCGGATAACCTTGAAAATGCGTGGGTACGCGAAGGGTCACAGTAAAACGCGGCGCATTGTACACCGCTGCCCCACTGCGACCAGACACCCGCGCACCCCGTACTTCAGGTCTGCCGCGCATCTGACCCGTCCCGCCGGTTTGAAACAAGCGCTGCAAAGTGTCGGAAACCCCGTCAAACCGACCTTCTCGGCAGTTTTTTCTTACAGCGCAGCCAAACGCCGGTACAGACCGGCTTGACAGGCAAAAATCGTCAGCATTTCTTTACAAACCGTAACGCAAACTTTCCGCGTGGGAATTTTCTGTAAGCTGACTGCAAATTGACGGTAGCTAGCTACCTAAGCAAAAAACTACACAGCCAACTGTTTTTGAATAACTAATTTCTTCGGTAAAAATGGAATAAAAAGTTCAAACGAAAAAAAATAAATTATTTTTTTGCATTCCAAAAAACCCTCGACTAGGTTTTCAGCGACTTGCCAAGGCGTCGTGCCGGCAGGTTTTGCGCAGCCGCTTCCGGTCAGTTCTCCATCGCGGAATCGACTTCGCAATTTTCCGTAAAAGTCATCTAGGAGATTCACTATGCAAGCACTGGACAAAGACTTGGAAACCGAACTGCAACTGGACGAATGGTTTGAAGCACCGACCCACGAAGCCGCAGTTGAAATGATGCAAGCCGACGCCGTTGTTCCGTTCGGCACGGCGATGTGGCCTCTGTAAGCATCGCCCGGCGGAGGCGATCCGGCCGGTCGGCTCCGCCACTTTGCAGATTTCAGGGAAGCCAAACACCACTGTCAGGGAAGAATAAGCATGGACACACAACGAGCCATCTCACATTTCCTTTACTACCTTGAACATCATCCCGCCCTGGCCGGCATCCAGCCAGCCAAGGTGTTGCTCGGCCATACCGCCGACTACGAAGCACTGACCGGGGCTATTGCCGAACAGGCTGGCAGCGGTTCACCCTTCCGGTTCAGCACCATGCGCCTGGACCTTGAACCCACGGAGCGACTGTCCAAGGCGATTGCCGACAGCGATCTGTACATTTTCTTCTACGACTCTTCCACCCTGCCCAACCCACGCCCCGACGGCCCGGACTTTGTTCGCGCGTTGCAAGGCGTGATGGCGGACAACTGGAAGAAATCGCTGCTGTTCAAGGACTACGGCGATTATTTCTACGACACCTTCAGCGTGATTCCTCAGCGCATCGCCGGGCTCAACAGTCACCTGATCCGGCGCATGTCCCAAGCAACGACGTTGAGTTTTCAGGATGACCACGGTTCGTATTTCGATACGGCCCTCAACAGCGTCAAGAAATGGACCGACATCAACGGTGTTGGCAACTACGACCTGGCACCCGGCGAAATCGCTACCCACAGCGACACCATTAACGGTCAGGTGAAGTTCGTCGGCACTTTCCTGAGCACCATCCCGTTCGCCCGCAAATACGGCGTACTGCAATCGCCGCTGGAGTTGTGGATCGAAGACTCCACCATTCAGAAAATCGCCAGCGATGTGCCGGGCCTGGAACACGACTTCAATAAATACCTGGACGCCAACCCGTCCAACCGGCGTATCGAGGAACTGGGCATCGGCACCAACGAAGGGGTCAAGAGCCTCTATGCCCGCAATGCCGGTTTCGAGGAGCGCCATTGCGGCCTGCACCTGGGGCTGGGTGGCGGGGCCAAGGGCAGCCATCATCTGGATCTGATTTTCGAGAGCGGTGTGTTGGCGTTGGATAACGAGCCGATGTTTGATGGGCGGTTTGTGCTTTAGGTTGGGATTTCTGTAAGGCTGATGCCGCCATCGCGAGCAAGCTCGCTCCCACGGTTGAGCTTCAGCGAATGGAAGATCTGCGACCGACACCGTCCCAGTGTGGGAGCGAGCTTGCTCGCGATGGCGGACTATCTGTACCGCATCACTAAAACCAAGCCAAAAAAAACGCCAACCACAAGGGGTTGGCGTTTTTTCTTGCAGCTAGAAACTCACAACTGCCTCACTCCGGCTTACGACGCCCAAACCCCGGACGCTGCCCCGAAGCCGCTGGGGCACCGCGACGTTTGCCCGATGGCGTGTCGCGGTCGACCAGGACGATGCCCGGGCGCTTTTTCGCTGCGGGTTTGGCCGGACGCTTGGTGTCGGCCGGGCGATCCGCCACCGGCGTACCACGACCGGCCGGAGCACCGCGACCTTCGTTGCGCTCGGTACGACCGTTGGCCGGACGTGGCGTGCGCGGGCCGCGTTCGCCGTCCTGACGTGGCGCAGGCTTGCGGGCCGGGCGTTCGCCTTCGATCTGCGGCTCGCGGGACGTACGCGGACCTGCCGCCGGGCCATCAGCGGCAGGACGCAGCGTACGCACGCGCTCGGTCTTGCCCATCGGACGCGAGGATTTACGCTGCATGCGCTCCAGCTTGTCCTTGCTCTTGGCGGTCATCTGCGGCATCGCTACCGGCTTGAGGCCGACTTCGGCGGCCAGGATGTCGACCTCGTACTGGCTCATTTCGCGCCAGCGGCCCATCGGCAGGTCGGAGTTGAGGAACACCGGACCGAAACGCACGCGCTTGAGGCGGCTGACCACCAGCCCCTGGGATTCCCACAGGCGCCGTACTTCACGGTTGCGGCCTTCCATCACCACGCAGTGGTACCAATGGTTGAAGCCTTCGCCGCCCGGAGCCTGCTTGATGTCGGTGAAACGCGCCGGGCCATCTTCCAGCACAACGCCGGCCTTCAGGCGCTCGATCATTTCGTCGTCGACTTCACCACGTACACGCACGGCGTATTCGCGGTCCATCTCGTAGGACGGGTGCATCAAGCGGTTGGCCAGCTCACCGTCGGTGGTGAACATCAGCAAACCGGTGGTGTTGATGTCCAGGCGACCGATGTTGATCCAGCGGCCTTCTTTCGGACGCGGCATTTTGTCGAACACGGTCGGACGGCCTTCCGGGTCGTCACGGGTGCAGATCTCGCCGTCGGGTTTGTTGTACATGATCACGCGGCGCACCGTTTCGGCGGCCTCTTCGCGCTTGATCACCTTGCCATCGATGGTGATGGCGTCATGCATGTCGACACGCAGGCCCAAGGTGGCATCTTTGCCGTTGACCTTGATCCGGCCCTGGGTGATCCAGGTTTCCACGTCGCGGCGCGAGCCGACGCCGATACGGGCGAGGACTTTTTGCAGTTTCTCGCCTGCTGGGCCGATTTCCTGGCTGTCGTTCTGGTCTTGGTCTTTCATTCTGGGCACCTCCCGGTGTGGTCGGGTCAGGCGTGGCCTGACACTTTGAAAACGGGTCTATGACGAAGGGATCGCCAAAGGGTCGCGAATCATACGCTCGTTAAGGCATTTGCGCATCAGAGACTAGCTGATCGACGAACCTTCAGCGCTTTTTCCGCCGACCGGTGGCGCCCAGTTTGATCAGGCGCAAGGCCGCTTCGGCCAACACCGTGCGCTTGTCATCCTTGTCGAGTTTCTTCCAGGCCTTGATCTCGCGCTTGCTGCGGCCACAGCCGATGCAGATGTCGTCGTCGAACTTGCAGAGGCTGATGCAGGGGTCTTTGGTGGAACTCATGGTGCACCGCATGACTTAATGTGGGAGCGAGCCTGCTCGCGATAGCGATTTCACCTTCAAAAATGATGTTGGCTGACAGACCGCCATCGCGAGCAGGCTCGCTCCCACAATGGGGCGGCGCTGTGTCAGCCGTGATCAATCGTCGAACTGGCGTCGTTCGTTTTCAATCGCTTCGGCCAGGGCGCGGGCTTCGGCTTCTTCATCGCTGAGCTCAGGCTCGGGTTCGCGTGGTTCGAGCGCGGCCACGGCGGCCAGCAGTTTTTCCCGGGCCGCGGCTACGCCAAGAATGTCTTCTTCTGGTTCGGGGTCAGGTTCGACCTGAAGTTCAACTTCGCTGCCCGGTTGCGCGGGTTCATCCATTTCGCCTTCAGACCCCGGCCCCTCACGCAGCAGATCGTCGAAATCGGTCTTGAGCCCCTCCTCCATGGTGTCCAGTTCCAGCAACAACGAATGGAAACTGGTTTCTTCCTTGGGTTCCTCCGGCTCGGCGCTGGCGTCGGCCAGCTCTTGCAAGCTTTGGGGCACCGGGGCGTCGTCGAATTCCAGCATCGGCTCGGGTTCCAGCTCCCGCAGTTCGGCCAGCGGCGGCAGGTCGTCGAGGTTCTTGAGGTTGAAGTGATCGAGAAAGGCCTTGGTGGTGGCAAACATCGCCGGTTTACCCGGCACGTCGCGATAGCCGACGACCCGGATCCACTCGCGCTCAAGCAGCGTCTTGACGATGTGGCTGTTGACCGCCACGCCCCGCACATCTTCGATTTCACCTCGGGTGATCGGTTGGCGATAAGCGATCAATGCCATGGTTTCGAGCATGGCACGGGAATAGCGCTGAGGCCGCTCTTCCCACAAACGCCCGACCCAGGGCGAAAATTTCTCGCGGATCTGCAGGCGGTAGCCGGAAGCCACTTCCTTGAGTTCGAACGCCCGCCCCTCGCAGGACTTACCCAGGAGCGCCAGGGCTTTCTTGAACACGGCCGGCTCGGGCCGCTCGCCTTCTTCGAAGAGTTCGAACAAGCGCTCCATCGATTGCGGTTTTCCCGAGGCCAACAGGAAAGCTTCAAGCAACGGCGCCAGCTCGCGGGGTTCAGTCAGATTCATTGATTTGCTCGTTATTCGGCTCGTGCCCGCACGTGGATCGCTGCGAACGGCTCATTCTGCACCAGCTCGACCAAGGATTCCTTGACCAATTCCAGGACCGCCATAAACGTCACCACCACGCCTAGCCGCCCTTCCTCGGCGGTGAACAGCTCGACGAAGGGCACAAAGCCGCCGCCCTTGAGCCGCTCCAGCACATCGCTCATGCGCTCGCGGGTGGACAGTGCTTCGCGGCTGACCTGGTGACTTTCAAACATGTCGCCCCGGCGCAGCACCTCGGCCATGGACATCAGCAACTCTTCGAGGCTGACATCCGGGAGCAATTTGCGCGCTCGCGCCTCGGGCGCATCGAGCTTGGGCACCACCACATCGCGCCCGACCCGGCTCAAGCCATCGATGCCTTCGGCCGCCACCTTGAAGCGTTCGTATTCCTGCAGGCGGCGGATCAGTTCGGCGCGCGGATCGTCTTCCTCCTCCTCGATCTCTGCCGAGCGCGGCAGCAGCATTCGCGACTTGATCTCGGCGAGCATGGCCGCCATTACCAGGTATTCGGCCGCCAGTTCCAGGCGCACCGACTGCATCAGCTCGACGTAGCCCATGTACTGGCGGGTGATTTCCGCCACGGGGATGTCGAGGATGTTGATGTTCTGTTTGCGGATCAGGTACAGCAGCAGGTCCAGCGGGCCTTCGAAGGCTTCAAGGAATACCTCCAGCGCATCCGGCGGAATGTACAGGTCCAGGGGCATTTCCATGACCGCCTGGCCATAGACCATGGCGAACGGCAGCTCTTGCTGAGCGCCGGCCTGGCTGTCGGCGCTCTCAACGGCGGTTTCCACTGCGGACACTCAGGCCTCGACCAGGAACGGGGCTGGATCGCCGCAACCGATACGCACCACTTGCGGCTCGCCATCGGCCAGGTTGATCACCGTGGACGCCTTCATCCCGCCGAAACCGCCGTCGATGATCAGGTCGACCTGATGCTCGAGCAATTGGCGCATCTCGTAAGGGTCATTCATCGGCTCCGTCTCGCCGGGCATGATCAAGGTCACGCTCATCAGCGGTTCACCCAGCTCGGCCAGCAACGCCAGGGCAATGGGGTGGCTGGGCACCCGCAGGCCGATGGTGCGTTTTTTCGGGTGCAGCAACAGCCGCGGGACTTCCCGGGTGGCGTTGAGAATAAAGGTGTAAGGCCCAGGGAGGTGGGCTTTGAGCAGGCGGAAGGTGCCGGTGTCGATCTTGGCGAACAGGCCCAACTGCGACAGGTCGCTGCAGATCAGCGCAAAGTTGTGCTTGTCATCCAGCTGACGCAGGCGTCTTACCCGCTCTACAGCGTTCTTGTCGCCGATCTGACAGCCGATGGCGTAGGAAGAATCGGTGGGATAGACCACCACACCACCGCTCCGAATGATTTCCACCGCCTGTTTGATCAGGCGCGCTTGCGGGTTTTCCGGATGAATCTGGAAAAATTGACTCACGTGTTCTACCTGTTCAGACGGTGGCGGTAACGGGATCATGTTTGAATCTACACCATAGTGGTGGCAGATCTTCCGGCAACGGGCGATATTCGCCTATCTCGGACCAGCCTCCAGGGCCATGAAAATCACTGCCGGCGGTCACCAGCAGGCCGAACTCACGGGCCAGAATCGCCAGGCTGCCGACCTGCTCGGCAGGCTGATGGCCATTGACCACCTCGATGGCGTGGCCCCCTGCTTGAATATAGTCGGCCACCAGGCGGCGGCGCTTGCTGCGGGTGAAATCATAGTGCCACGGATGCGCCAGGCTGACCCAGGCTCCGGCGGATCGCAGGGTTTGGACGGTCTCTTCCAGGGTCGGCCAGTGTTGCTTGACGTCCCCGAGCTTGCCGGCCCCCAGCCATTTGCGAAACGCTTCGGCGCGGTCCTTGACGAAACCTTCGCGCACCATCCAGTCCGCGAAGTGCGGACGGGCCGGGGCGTTGCCACTGTCGCCCAGTTCCTGCTGGATCTGCCGGGCGCCCTCAAGCGCACCAGGCATGCCCTTTAGCGCAAGCTTGCGGCTGATCTCCTCGGAACGTAGCCAGCGGCCGTCGTGCAGTTGCGCAATGGCCTGGACCAGTGACGGCGCATTTACATCAAAACCGTAACCCAGCACGTGAATAGTCGCGCCGCCCCAGGTGCAGGACAACTCGACCCCGTTGACCAGTTGCATGCCCAGCGTCGTCGCCGCGCTACGGGCCTCGTCGAGGCCTTCGAGGGTGTCGTGATCGGTCAGGGCCAGGACTCGCACGCCGTGCTCGAACGCCCGCGCCACCAGAACCGCAGGCGCCAGGGCGCCATCGGAGGCCGTGCTATGGCAGTGCAAATCAACATTCACGAGAGTTTGTTACCTCAAATCAGCTGGCCCTATCGCGGCCAAGGATGTTTGTTATTATGCCGCCACATCCTGCTTCTGGCTGCCACTGTGAAACAATTCATCGACTTCATCCCGCTTCTGCTGTTTTTCATCGTCTACAAACTTGACCCACGGACCGTCGACATTGCCGGTCACTCCTTGACTGTAGGCGGTATCTACAGCGCCACCGCGATGCTGATCATCAGTTCGCTGGTGGTCTATGGCGCCCTGTTCGTGGCCCAACGCAAGCTGGAGAAAAGCCAGTGGCTGACCCTGATCGCCTGCCTCGTCTTCGGCAGCCTGACCCTGGCCTTCCACAGCGAAACTTTCCTTAAGTGGAAAGCCCCGGTGGTCAACTGGCTGTTCGCCCTGGCGTTCATCGGCAGTCACTTCGTCGGCGATCGCCTGCTGATCAAGCGCATCATGGGCCACGCCTTGAACCTGCCGGACGTCATCTGGACCCGGCTCAACATCGCCTGGATCGGCTTTTTCCTGTTCTGCGGCGCCGCCAACCTGTTCGTCGCGTTCACCTTCCAGAGCTACTGGGTCGACTTCAAGGTCTTCGGCAGCCTGGGCATGACGCTGCTGTTCCTGATTGGCCAGGGCATCTACCTGTCCCGTCATCTGCACGATGCCGATACCACCACGCCAAAAACCGAGGACTGACATGCTCTACGCAATCATTGCCACCGACGTCGCCAATTCCCTGGAAAAACGCCTGGCCGCCCGCCCTGAACACCTTGAGCGCCTGCAACAGCTCAAGGCCCAAGGCCGAATCGTGCTGGCGGGCCCGCACCCGGCAGTGGACAGCAACGACCCCGGCGCGGCGGGTTTCTCCGGCAGCCTGATCGTCGCCGAGTTCGATTCCCTGGCCGCGGCGCAAGCCTGGGCCGAAGCCGATCCGTTCGTGGCCGCCGGTGTCTACGCCAATGTCGTGGTCAAGCCGTTCAAGCAAGTCCTGCCTTAACAACCCGATGCGTGATGAGCCTTCGCGGCTCATTGCGCTCAATCGCTCATTGTTCTCGTTTACCTGCCGACAACCTGTCTAATCTCGATTGGAATTCAGGAGTTGCAATGCGCAAAGGTCCGCTGTGCCTGTTAGGGGTCATGTTGGTGATCGGGGCTCCCGCCCATGGGGAAGAAAGCACCGACGGCAGTCATTCGACGCCCTTGTCCTTGAGCGCAGGCAGTCAGATCACCGAATTGCAGCAACGCTTGAAAAACAGCGAACGCATGCGCGAGGAACTGACCCAGCAACTGCAAAACGCCAACAGCGAACGCGAGAGCGCGCTGGTGAGTCGATTGCGCCAGGAGAACCAGCGTCTGAAGCTGCAACTCAAGGAAGCTCAGGCCAGCCCCCTGCCACGCCTGCTGACCGATCAGCAGCAGTGGTTCGTCATTGGTGCCGGGGTAGCGCTATTGGCCCTGCTCTGCGGTATCTTTGCCAGCGGTGGACGTAGACAACGTCGGCAATGGCTAAATTGAGTGAGTCATGAGCGAGCTGTTACTGATTGATGATGACCAGGAGCTGTGTGAGCTCCTCGGCAGTTGGCTGGGTCAGGAAGGTTTTCTGGTCCGGGCCTGCCACGATGGCCATAGCGCCCGCAAGGCCTTGGCCGAAACCGCCCCGGCGGCGGTGGTGCTGGATGTGATGCTGCCCGACGGCAGCGGCCTGGAACTGCTCAAGCAGTTGCGCAACGATCATCCGGAGCTGCCGGTGCTGATGCTCTCGGCCCGTGGCGAACCGCTGGATCGCATCCTGGGCCTGGAACTGGGGGCCGACGATTACCTGGCAAAACCCTGCGATCCACGGGAACTGACCGCCCGCCTGCGCGCGGTCTTGCGCCGCAGTCATCCGACGGCGGTGTCCAGCCAGATCGAACTGGGCGACCTGACCTTCAGCCCGGTGCGAGGCGTGGTCAGCATCGATGAGCAGGAGCAGACCCTCACTGTTTCCGAAAGCCGCCTGCTCGAAGCGCTGCTCAAGCAGCCGGGCGAGCCACTGGACAAGCAGGAACTGGCGCAGATCGCCCTGGGACGCAAGCTGACCCTGTACGACCGTAGCCTCGATATGCACGTAAGCAACCTGCGCAAGAAAATCGGCCCGCACGCCGACGGTCGCCCACGCATCGTGGCTCTGCGTAGCCGGGGTTATTACTACAGCCTTTAAGCGCTGCGCCGCTGGGCTGTGGGCGCAAAGCTCGCTCGCGATGCAGGCGCCTCGGTTCCTTTAGAGACCGCGTTATCTTCATGGCGGGCAAGCCTTGCTCCCACAGGGCTTTGTGCTCGGTCCTGCAGATTTGTCAGGCCTGCGCCAAAACGTCTTTACCCAAGCTTTACCCACCCCTGACCGCCGCTGACCTTGATCTGCGTAACCTGAGCTCATCCGGAACTGACCGGGAACGAGACAAGGAGATACACCATGCGCAAGACCCTCATCGCTCTGATGTTCGCTGCTGCCCTGCCTACCGTCGCGATGGCCATGCCTGAAGGCGCCGGCCCGATGGGACCAATGGGCCCGATGGATGGCCCGCGTCATGGCGGCCAGATGCACGACAAAGGTCCGTACAGCCAATTGGACCTGAGCCGCGAACAACGCCAGCAGATCCGCAAGATCATGGGCGAACAGCGCCACGAGCGCCGCGAACTGGTAGAAAAGTACCTGGCCAAACTGTCGCCAGCCGATCAGAAAGCCATGAAAGATGAAATGGCCGCCCGGCACGAAAAAGTCGACGCCCAGATCCGTGGGTTGTTGAAGCCAGAGCAGCAAAAAGAGTTTGACGCCATTCAGAAGAAACAGGCCGAGCGTCGGGCCGAGTGGGCCGAGTTCAAGGCCTGGAAAGCGCAGCAACCGCAAAAGGCGCAATAATGCGCTGAAGCACCCCAGCCCAACGGCCAATCGCCGTTGGGCTTTCTTTGTTTTCGAGGATTGATCGTGCGTTCACTGTTTTGGCGCATCCTGGCCAGTTTCTGGCTGGCCATCGCCCTGGTTGCAGGGCTTTCGATTCTGCTGGGCCACATGCTGAACCAGGACGCCTGGATCCTCAGCCGCCATCCGGGCCTCAACACCCTGGCCGAAGAGTGGACGCAAACCTTCGAAAGCCAGGGCGAAGACGCCGCCGAGCAGATCCTGCAACAACGCAAGCATCAGTATCACATCAACGTCCAGGTGCTTAACGAGAGCGGTGACCCGGTGGTACGCGGCACTTTCCCGCGTCGGGCGCAGGCCTTCGAGGCGCGACAGAACAACAACGACCGACGCCTGCCCTGGCGGCGCTTGACCGACGAGTTCACCAGCGCCAAAACCGGCGACACTTACCTGTTCATCTACCGCATACCCCACCCCGAACTGGATGCCTGGCACCGCGGCAGCCTGCTCTGGCCTCTGAGTGCGCTGGGGATCGCGTTGGTGGTGCTGACGTTGTTCAGCCTGTTGGTGACCCTGTCCATTACCCGTCCGTTGAGCCGCCTGCGCGGTGCAGTGCATGATTTGGGGCAGACCACCTACCAGCAAAACAGCCTCGCCAAACTGGCCAATCGCCGGGATGAATTTGGTGTGCTGGCCACCGACTTCAACCGCATGGGCGCGCGCCTGCAAAGCCTGATCGCCAGCCAGCGCCAACTGCTGCGCGATGTATCCCACGAACTGCGCTCGCCCCTGGCCCGGCTGCGCATTGCCCTGGCATTGGCTGAACGAGCCAGCCCCGAGGAGCGTGAAAAACTCTGGCCGCGACTGACCCGCGAATGTGATCGTCTGGAAGCGCTGATCAGCGAAATCCTGGTGTTGGCCCGGGTCGATGCCGACAACGCCAGCGCTGAAGAGGTGGACCTCAACGATCTGCTGGTTACCCTGCAAAAAGACACACAGCTGGCCTCTCCAGAACAAAGCGTGCAATTGGACGTTGAACCGAACCTGACCCTCAAAGGTTGGCCGACCATGATTGAACGGGCCCTGGATAACCTGCTGCGCAACGCCCAGCGCTTCAATCCGGTCGGTCAACCGATCGAAGTCCGCGCGCTGCGCCAAGGAGAGCGGATCATGGTCAGCGTGCGCGATCACGGACCGGGGGTGGAGGCCGAACACCTGGGCCAGTTGGGCGAACCGTTCTACCGCGCCCCCGGCCAGACCACTGCAGGTCATGGCCTGGGCCTGGCCATCGCCCGCCGCGCCGCCGAGCGTCATGGCGGCGCGCTGGTGTTGGCCAACCATTCCGATGGCGGATTTATCGCGACGCTGGAACTGCCATTGGTACCGGGGGCCGTGGTGCAACCCTAAAATCAAACAGTAACTTGTGGCAAGAGAGTGCCCGCCGCGTCTTCGACGCTGCGCTGTCGCGCAGTGAACTTGGCTCTGTGGCGAGGGGATTTATCCCCGTTGGGCTGCGAAGCGGCCCCCAAAACCAGCCAACTCGGCCAGGAGGATTGAGCTCACTGCTTTATTAGGGCTGCTACGCAGCCCAGCGGGAGCAAGCTCCCTTGCCACAGGCCCCAGACCTGAAATGAACAGCGTCGCCAGTCTCGTCGCATCAATGCCAAGGGAAGGTCATACCTCTTTGATCATCCATCCCCTTGCATAGTCGCTATCCTGGGACAGTAGCTCTCGGACTCCTGTTGTGGGGTTGATTGTATACACAGTCCTTTCACCGGGCCCCTGGTCTGCAGACCATGCACGCAAGTCCCCCAAACCTGGGTCGCCGTCATGGATGGTTCGAAGCGCTCCCCAAGTCACCAGGTCAGGGATCGTCCCCCCGGCGTTCCACGCAGCCCCCCAGCAATTCCAATACGTCTGCCACTCATTGTCTTTACCTAAGTCAAACAGCAACCAAACCTTGGAAGTAATGACTTGGTAAGACACGCTTGCACCCATTTGATCTCGGACGGTTATCGTAGCGGTCCCTGAGTGCTTCGATACAACCCGTGGTTGCGATGATGAAAAAAGCTCTGCCACCTCTGGGTCGCTGGAAGTATAGATATAGGGAGGCACACCTCCCGACGGTATCCGCTCTACGAACGCCCCTACTGGCGGACGTTCAGGAAACTTATCGGCTCTAAACATTAACTGGTCGAGAATCGCGTCGCTGGTATCGATGCTTAGGGGTTCAGGTATCACAGTCAGGATACGTACGTTCGAATAGACGTTCGTAGGGTGGTAGAGCGACTTTGCATACAGGCGGCGAGCGCCGACGTCGACGGTAATTTCTTTGGTCCATAGGCCGGTTGTCGCATCGGCAGTTGCTGTGCCCTTGGGGACGGCACCAGCACCGCTGCCATCGTAGACCTCGATCTCCTTGCCATGGCTTGCCTCACCCGACAGCACCAAGGTGGTGCTGGTTGTTTCGCCTTTGTCGGGAATCTCCTCACCGGCGGAATTTTTTACATGGATAAGAGTAGGAGCAATCAGCACGCGGTCCAAATGGATATCCAAGTACTTGATCAACGACCGGTTGGAGTTGCCCAACTGGTCAGTCACCGTGAACTGGAGCGCTGTATTGGGGTTGTCCCCTGCCTGTCTGAATGTGTCGGTAAACAGGGTATGCGTCACCGGTCTGGCGGCATCAAATCCGTCAACAGGAACGGTCACATTGCCCACTAAAAATCTGATGCTGTCGTAATCTCGCGGATAGGAATAGGTAAAACCAAACGCCACACCCTGCGCCGCCCGCTCGGCGCTGACCCCATCACCGAGCACATCCGGCGGGATCACCAGATCCAGGCCCTGAGGCGCCGGCTCACCGGGGGCCCGCAAGTGGTACAGCACATTCAAATCATTGGAAATACCGGGATTTTCGCTGAGACGGGTTATTGTGTAATGCAGCCTGTTGACCCCTTCTCTCAGTTTTCCCTGGGGAAGGTCCAAGAGAAAGTACTCCTTACTTTCCTCTCCCGGCTGGACGGTAAAGCCTGCCCCCGAGAGCTCGCCATTGACATACAAGTCAACTCGATCAAGGACCGCCATTGTCCAGGAGCCGCTCTTGAGCTCGGTCCATGCATAGATCACGCATTGCAATCCCTCGGGCCGACCGTCATAAATGCTTTGTGGGATGCCGCCGTGCGCAAGGCCTTCCGGAAGCACCGGCGTCTTCCATCCCGGGATGTAAACAGGGAATAGTTCGAACGGATGGTTCAAGACAGACGATTCGGTATCCATCATGTTTTCCTGGCGAGTGAGGGTAGCGTGGCTTTTCGGCGTTGGGCCATCAAACTCCAGCCAAGGAAGATCGGCTACTGTCAGGATTGACAGGTCAGAGCAGATTGCCGACGAACGGCGGGAGAAAACGACTGGACGCTGGAGCCAAGCCTTAGAAAAGCAGCCAGGTAATCTGGATAAAGTGATGCTCAAAAACCAAACGATAATCCCTCTTATTCAAACCGCCCCGCCCTGTTAGACTTTGCGCCCTCGTTTCACTCCTCTTCCAGGAAGTCCGATGCCGTCGTTGCCTCTTCGCTTATGCGCTCTGTTCATGGCCCTGGGCCTGAGTGCCTGCGATGACGCCCCGCGTTTTACCCAGGCCGAACCCGGCGAAGCCCGGTCCGGTGGCGCTGCGACGGTACGCAAGAGTGATCAGAACGCCTTTTCCCTGCCCTCGGCCAACCTGCCACCTTCGCGACGCGTGGACTTCGCCGTGGGCAACAGTTTTTTCCGCAGCCCCTGGGTGATCGCGCCCTCGACCACCACCGCACGGGACGGTCTGGGGCCATTGTTCAATACCAACGCCTGCCAGAACTGTCACGTCAAGGACGGTCGCGGCCATCCGCCGGCACCGGACGCGGCCAGCGCGGTGTCGATGCTGGTGCGCCTGTCGATTCCCGATGCCCCGGCCTACGCCAAGGTCATTGAACAACTGGGGGTGGTGCCGGAGCCGACCTATGGCGGGCAATTGCAGGACATGTCCGTGCCCGGCGTTGTCCCCGAAGGCAAGGTGCGGGTCGATTACACGCCAGTCCCGGTGCGCTTCGACGACGGCACCGTCGTAGAACTGCGCAAGCCGCAACTGCAGATCACCCAACTGGGCTATGGCCCGATGCACCCCGACACACGCTTTTCGGCCCGCGTCGCACCGCCGATGATCGGCCTGGGGCTGCTCGAAGCCATTCCCGATGAAGCTATCCTGGCCAATGCCCAAGCCCAGGCACGGGAGAACAACGGTATCGTCGGCCGGCCGAACCAGGTCTGGGACGATGTCCAGCACAAGACCGTATTGGGGCGTTTCGGCTGGAAGGCCGGCCAGCCGAACCTCAATCAGCAGAACGTCCACGCCTTCTCCGGTGACATGGGCCTGACGACAAGCCTGCGCCCCTTCGACGATTGCACCCAGGCCCAGGTCGACTGCAAGCGCGCCCCGAACGGCAACGGCGCCGATGGCGAGCCGGAAGTCAGCGACAACATTCTGCGCCTGGTGCTGTTCTACAGCCGCAACCTCGCCGTACCGGCCCGTCGCGATGTGAACTCGCCTCAGGTGCTGGCCGGCAAGAATCTGTTTTTCCAGGCCGGCTGCCAGTCGTGCCACACCCCGAAGTACACCACGTCCGCCAACGCTGCCGAACCGGAACTGGCGAATCAGGTCATTCGCCCCTACACCGATCTGCTGTTGCACGACATGGGCGAAGGCCTGGCCGACAACCGCAGCGAATTCAAGGCCAGCGGCCGCGACTGGCGGACCCCACCGCTGTGGGGCATCGGTCTGACCGAAGCCGTCGGTGGTCACACCCAGTTCTTGCACGACGGTCGCGCGCGCAACCTGCTCGAAGCCGTGCTATGGCATGGCGGCGAAGCGCAAGCGGCGCAGCGACAAGTTCTAGCGTTCAATGCCGAGCAACGCGCTGCGTTGCTGGCGTTCCTGAATTCCCTTTAATCGCATTCTCCGAAAAACGGGAGCCCGACATGTTCCGTCCCAAGCTGTTGTTTACCAGCCTCGCCGCCATCGTCCTCGGCGCATGCTCGCCCCAGGATCCGCAAGCGGTCACCTCAGCGGCCATCGCCAAGCAAGTGATCCTGCCCACCTACAGCCGCTGGGTCGAGGCTGACCGGCAACTGGCAACCAGCGCCCTGGCCTTCTGCCAGGGCAAGGAAAACCTGGAGACCGCCCGCGCCGACTTTCTCAAGGCACAAAAAGCCTGGGCCGAGTTGCAACCACTGCTGATCGGCCCGTTGGCCGAGGGCAATCGCGCCTGGCAGGTGCAGTTCTGGCCGGACAAGAAAAACCTGGTGGGCCGTCAGGTCGAGCAACTGGTCAATAACCAGCCGCAGATCGACGTTGCCGGTCTGGCCAAGTCCAGCGTTGTGGTCCAAGGCCTCTCCGCCTATGAGTACCTGCTGTTCGACGCCAGGATCGACATGGCCGACAGCGCGCAAAAAGCCAAGTACTGCCCGCTGCTGATCGCCATTGGCGAACGTCAGAAGCAATTGGCCGAAGATATCCTGTCGCGCTGGAATACCAACGACGGCATGCTCGCCCAGATGAGCAAGTTTCCGAACGAGCGCTACGCTGATTCCCACGAAGCGATCGCCGATTTGCTGCGGGTCCAGGTCACTGCCCTGGACACCTTGAAGAAGAAACTTGGCACGCCGATGGGCCGCCAGAGCAAGGGCGTACCACAACCGTTCCAGGCCGATGCCTGGCGCAGCCAGTCGTCGCTGCAAGGCCTGCAAGCCAGTCTGAGCGCGGCCAGGACCGTCTGGGTCGGCGTGGACAACAAGGGCCTGCGCAGCCTGTTGCCAAGCGAGCAGAAACCCTTGGCCGACAAGATCGACGCGGCCTACGACACCTCGTTGAAACTGTTCGCCGACAGCCAGCGCTCGCTGGTCGAAATGCTCGCTGACGACGCCGGACGCCAGCAACTCAACGAACTGTACGACAGCCTCAACGTTGTCCATCGCCTGCACGAAGGCGAATTGGCCAAGGCGCTGGGCATTCAATTGGGCTTCAATGCCAACGACGGTGACTGATCATGTTTCGACGTCAGGCTCTGGCACTGGGCAGCCTGCTGCTCGGCGCCGTTACCCTGGGCGGCTGGACGCTGTTCAAGCAACAGGACAAGCATCCGCTCCTGCTTTCGGCACGGGACGATAGCGACGGCAAGCACTACGCCGTGGGCTATCGACTGGACGGCAGCCGGGTGTTCGCCACCCAGGTCAAGCAGCGCTGCCACGACATCATTGACCATCCGACAAAACCGATTGCGCTGTTCGTCGCTCGTCGCCCAGGCACCGAAAGCTACCTGATCGACCTGCGCGACGGTTCGCTGCTGCAGACCCTCACCTCGTTGCCGAACCGGCATTTCTATGGGCACGCGGTGATTCATAAAAGCGGCGAATGGCTGTACGCCACCGAGAACGACACGACCGATCCAGGCCGCGGCCTGCTAGGCGTGTACCGTTTTGAAGGCGAACGGTTGGTGCACAGCGGCGAACTGTCGACTCACGGCATCGGCCCTCATCAAGTGTCGTGGATGCCCGACGGCGAAACGCTGGTGGTCGCCAACGGCGGCATCCGCACCGAGGCCGAAAGCCGCGTCGAGATGAACCTCAATGCCATGGAGCCGAGCCTGGTACTGATGCAGCGCGATGGCACACTGCTGAGCAAGGAAACCCTCGCCCAATCGATGAACAGCGTGCGCCACATGGGTATCGCCAGCGACGGCACCATCGTTTGCGGCCAGCAATTCATGGGCGATGCCCACGTATCCTCCGAGCTGCTGGCAATCAAGCGTCCGGGCCAGCCGTTCCAGGCATTCCCGGTGGCCGAGCATCAATTGCAGGCCATGGGTCATTACACCGCCAGCGTTGCCGTACACAGCGACCTGCGCCTGGTGGCCCTGACAGCGCCCCGTGGCAACCGCTTTTTTATCTGGGACCTGGACAGCGGCGAAGTACGCCTGGACGCGCCTCTGCCAGACTGCGCCGGAGTGGGTGCGGTGGCCGACGGTTTCGTCGTGACATCGGGTCAGGGCCGTTGCCGCTTTTACGATTGCCGGCAGGCACAACTGGTTGCAAAACCACTGGATCTGCCCGCAGGGCTCTGGGACAACCATTTGCATTTGATCTGACAAGCGGGCGGCGGGCCTTCAGGAAAAATCCTTACACATTACCGATGAACATCGTTTTGAATCGGTCGCGTACTCGGAGTAATGTGCCCGCCTGTCTGTATTTTCTCTCGGCTTATTTCCAAGGAAGTGGAACATGCTGCGACGCCGCATGCTGATCATGTTGGGTGTTGTCCTGCTGGTGGTATTGCTACTGGCCGGCTACAAGGGTTTCTCCGTTTACCAGCAGATCCAGATGTTTTCTGCCCCCAAACCGCCGGTCAGCGTCGCCGTGGCCACGGCTGTCGAGCAGCCTTGGCAAACCCGCCTGCCCACCGTCGGCAGCCTCACCGCACTGCAAGGCGTAGACCTGAGCCTGGAAATTGCCGGGACGGTGCAGAAGGTGCAGTTCCAGTCGGGGCAAAAGGTCAAGGCCGGCCAGCCACTGGTGCAACTGGACAGTGACGTCGAAAGCGCGCTGCTGGAAACCGCCGTGGCCGACCTTAACCTGTCGCAACTGGATTTTGGCCGGGGTCGGCAACTGGTGGGCAGCCAGGCGATCTCCAAGGGCGAATTCGACCGGCTCGCGGCGCAGTTGAAAAAGAACCAGGCCACAGTCAACCAGCTCAAGGCTTCGCTGGCCAAGAAACACATCGTTGCGCCGTTCAGCGGCACCATCGGCATTCGCCAGGTGGACGTCGGCGACTATCTGGCCAGCGGCACGGTGATCGCCACCCTGCAGGACCTGAGCAGCCTGTATGTGGATTTCTACCTCCCCGAGCAAGCGGTACCCAAGCTCACGGTCGGCCAGGCAGTCAACGTCAGTGTCTCGGCCTATCCCGGCCAGACCTTCGTCGGCGCCATCAGCGCGATCAACCCCAAGATCGAAGACAGCACTCGCAACGTGCTGGTACGCGCTACCCTGGGCAACCCCGACGGCAAGCTGTTGCCCGGCATGTTCGCCAGCCTGCAGGTGATCTTGCCGGACAAGGCCAACGCCATCGTCGTGCCGGAAAGCGCCGTGACCTACACCCTCTACGGCAACTCCATGTACGTCGTGACGCAGAAGAAAGCCGACGACGGCACCGTCGAGAAAGATGACAAGGGCCAGCCGATCCTCATCGCCGAACGGCGATTCGTCGAAACCGGTGAGCGACGCGACGGGCTCGTGCTGGTTTCCAAAGGTGTGCAGAGCGGCGAACAGGTCGTGATCGCCGGCCAGATCAAACTGGATAACGGCACGCCCATCGCCATCAGCGACGACAAGACCCTGACCGAACAGAACAGCCCGCCCCCTGCGGACTGATCAAGGAACCCTCATGGCTTTTACTGATCCGTTCATCCGCCGTCCGGTGCTCGCCACCGTGGTCAGCCTGTTGATCGTGCTGCTGGGTTTCCAGGCCTGGAGCAAGCTGCCCCTGCGCCAGTACCCGCAGATGGAGAACGCCCTGATCACGGTGACCACCGCCTACCCCGGGGCCAACGCCGAGACCATCCAGGGCTATATCACCCAGCCGATGCAACAGAGTCTGGCCAGCGCCGAGGGCATCGACTACATGACCTCGGTCAGCCGTCAGAATTTCTCGGTGATATCGGTCTACGCCCGCATCGGCTCCAACAGCGACCGACTTTTTACCGAGCTGCTGGCCAAGGCCAACGAAGTCAAAAACCAGCTACCCCAAGATGCTGAAGACCCGGTGCTCAGCCGCGAGGCCGCCGATGCCTCGGCACTGATGTACATCAGTTTTTTCAGTAAGGAACTGAACAACCCGCAGATCACCGACTACCTGTCACGGGTGGTCCAGCCCAAGCTGGCGACATTGCCGGGCATGGCCGAAGCGGAGATCCTCGGCAACCAGGTCTTCGCCATGCGCCTGTGGCTGGATCCGGTCAAGCTTGCCGGTTTCGGCCTCACCGCCGCCGACGTGACCGATGCCGTGCGCCAGTACAACTTCCTCTCGGCCGCCGGTGAGGTGAAAGGCGAATACGTGGTCACCAGTATCAACGCCAACACCGAACTCAAGTCCGCCGAGGCCTTCGCGGCGATTCCGCTCAAGACCGATGGCGACAGCCGCGTGCTGTTGCGCGATGTGGCCCGGGTGGAGATGGGCGCCGAGAACTACGACACCATCAGCTCTTTCGGTGGCACGCCCTCGGTGTACATCGGCATCAAGGCCACCCCCGGCGCGAACCCGCTGGACGTGATCAAGGAAGTGCGCAGGATCATGCCGGATCTGGAGGCCCAACTGCCGGCCAACCTCAAGGCCGAGATCGCCTACGACGCCACCCTGTTCATCCAGGCTTCCATCGACGAGGTGGTCAAAACCCTCTTCGAGGCGGTGCTGATTGTCATCGTCGTGGTGTTCCTGTTCTTGGGCGCCCTGCGTTCGGTGGCCATCCCGGTGGTGACCATCCCGCTGTCGATGATTGGCGTGATGTTCTTCATGCAGTTGATGGGCTACTCGATGAATCTGCTGACCCTGCTCGCCATGGTGCTGGCAATTGGTCTGGTGGTGGACGACGCGATCGTGGTGGTGGAAAACATCCACCGGCACATCGAGGAAGGCAAAAGCCCATTCGACGCTGCAATTGAAGGTGCCCGGGAGATCGCTATGCCGGTGATCTCGATGACCATCACGCTGGCGGCGGTGTACGCGCCGATCGGTCTGTTGGAGGGGCTCACGGGGGCGCTGTTCAAGGAGTTCGCGCTGACGCTCGCCGGCGCGGTGGTCATTTCCGGGATCGTCGCACTGACCCTCTCGCCCATGATGTGCGCCTTGCTGTTGCGTCACGAAGAGAACCCCTCGGGACTGGCGCATAGACTGGACGTGGTTTTCGAACGTCTTAAAAACCGCTACCAGCGCATGCTTCATGGCATGCTCAATACCCGGCCTGTGGTGCTGGTGTTCGCGGTGATCGTGCTGCTGCTGATTCCGGTGCTGATCATGTTCACCAAGTCCGAGCTGGCCCCCGATGAAGACCAGGGCATCATCTTCATGATGGCTAGTGCCCCGCAGCCGACCAACCTCGACTACCTGAACACCTACACCGATCATTTCATCACCATCTTCAAGGAGTTCCCGGAGTACTACTCCTCGTTCCAGATCAACGGATACAACGGCGTGCAATCGGGCATCGGCGGCTTCCTGCTCAAACCCTGGAACGAACGCAGCCGCACCCAGATGGAAATCCTGCCTGAAGTCCAGGCCAAGCTGGAGAACATCCCCGGCCTGCAAATATTCGGTTTCAACCTGCCCTCCCTGCCTGGCACCGGCGAAGGCTTGCCATTTGCGTTCGTCATCAACTCGCCCAAGGACTACGCAACGCTGTTGCAGATCGCCGAGCGGGTCAAAAAGCGCGCACTGGAATCCGGCAAGTTCGCTTTCATGGACGTTGACCTGGCTTTCGACAAACCCGAAGTCGTCGTGGACATCGATCGTGCCAAGGCCGCCCAGATGGGCGTCTCGATGCAAGACCTGGGCGGCACACTCGCCACCCTGCTGGGTGAAGCCGAGATCAACCGTTTTACCATCGAAGGGCGCAGCTACAAGGTCATCGCCCAGGTCGAACGACCGTTCCGGGACAATCCGGACTGGTTGAACAACTACTACGTAAAAAATACCCAGGGTGAATTGCTGCCGCTGTCGACGCTGATCAAAGTCAGCGATCGGGCGCGACCACGGCAGTTGAATCAGTTCCAGCAACTCAACGCGGTGACGATTTCGGGTTTTCCCATCGTGAGTATGGGCGAGGCCATCGAGACGGTCCGCCAGATTGCCCAAGAAGAGGCTCCGGTAGGGTTCGCTTTCGACTACGCAGGGGCGTCGCGACAGTTCGTCCAGGAAGGTAGCGCGCTGTGGGTCACCTTTGCCCTGGCGCTGGCGATCATCTTCCTGGTGTTGGCCGCCCAGTTCGAAAGCTTCCGGGACCCGCTGGTGATTCTGGTGACGGTACCGCTGTCGATTTGCGGCGCCTTGATTCCGCTGTTCCTCGGCTGGTCGAGCATGAACATTTACACCCAGGTAGGACTGGTGACGCTGATCGGCCTGATCAGCAAGCACGGGATCCTGATCGTTGAGTTCACCAACCAGCTGCGCAGGGAACAGGGGCTAACCCCACGGGAGGCCGTGGAGCAAGCCGCATCGATTCGCTTGCGTCCCGTACTGATGACCACCGCGGCGACGGTATTTGGCATGGTGCCATTGATCCTCGCTACCGGGGCCGGGGCGGTGAGCCGCTTCGACATCGGCTTGGTGATCGCCACCGGGATGTCGATTGGCACGCTGTTCACACTGTTCGTATTGCCCTGCGTGTATACGTTGCTGGCCAAGCCGGACAAACCCTAACGTGCGACCACTGGCCCTGTAGGTGCTGTCGAAGGCTGCGATCCAAAAAATAAAGGCCTCGCATACGCGAGGCCTTTATTTTGGCTTCCTGTCCATCAACTCTGGGGCCTCATGCCTTGGGAAAGACTGAACATGAACAGCAACAGATCGTCGTCCGGCCGGATCGCCTCGCTGGCCTTGGCCACACGTGGCAAAGGGCAGTGCGCGTCCGGGTGGGAAGCACTGAGGATCTGCGAACGGGGCTGCTCCCATACCGCCACCGCCATAGAGGTAACTGCCAGGGCTCCTACGAGAAACAAACCTCTAGCAATTTCTAATTTCATCGCTATAAACCTTTGATAGCGCTGCCAAACGCCGCCTTGTAAAAGTAGACGAGTTTTTCCCATTCTGAATCGCTGAACGACGAATGGCGTCGCAGTTGCTTCATGTCATGGGACGCTGCGGTCCGGGAAGTCAGGCGTTGACGGGACTTTTCCAAATCCAGCAGGGCCACTTCGGCTCGAGCGGACTCGCCCTCTCCGGTCACGCGCACAAATACATGCTTGGTATAGAGGCAGCCATGCTGCCAACGCCCCTTATGCATGCGAGCCAGGTTCTCTGCCAATGCCTGGAGAATTCGGTCATGTCCCGCTTCGCCATGACGCTCGCGCCCGCCTGTGGCATACCAGTGATCCAACTCCACGAAACCGTCCAGCGCATGAGTCACCAGCAGCGCACGCCACTTGTGAATCGGGTCCCGCTGTGCGCCACAGAAGATGACTTTTGGAACGCTGACGTCGAGTCGGCTCAATGCCAGCAGGGCATCTTGCTCACGTAACACGGTTGGGCGGCCGAACGGATGCAACAAGCTACGGTAAATATGCCCTGTCTGACGCTTGGCATAGAGCAGATCGCCGCCGTTGTTGATCCGCTGCACTCCGCTTTCACCACCACGACGCACATTGGGTTGTTCCACCCATTCACCCTGCTGATTCCAGAAGTGTTCGAAGCCGCAGCGGGGGACCGCTGTTGTCTCTACTGCCACAACCATGCTGTTACCTCTTGCGTAATACATAAACTCGCCACATGGCATAGAGCGGCAGGAAGTCCAGTCGTTCCTGAATGCGGAAACCAGCCTGCCGAAATTCACCCTCGACTGTAGCGGCCGGTAACACAAATCGATTCTGGTAGCCTTTCTGCCCACGCGTGTGCTCCAGACGCTTACGTCTCCAGGCCTTGAAATTTCCATCGACCCACAATGAAACGATCACGCTATCACGAGTGACACGTTCGAATTCCCGCAGAATCGCCAGTCGATGCGCAGGTTCACCGATGTGGTGGAGCAGGCGCATGCAAAAAATGCTGTCGACGGCGTTATCAGGCAAGGCAATGTCGAACGCAGAAGCGTGCAAGGGTTGTACCCGTTTTACGACATCGGCGGGTTGAGCGTTCAACGCAGTCTTGAGCATGGCTTCGGAATTGTCCGCACCGATGATCACCCGGTTCGGTTTTTCGGCCAGAACAGACCATAAACGCCCGGCACCACACGGCAAGTCCAGCACCAGGCCAGGATCACCTGCCAACGCCAAAGCCATGCGTGCCAGTTGTTCATCACGGCGGTGGGAAAGACGCCGACTCAGGCCAGCCTGATGTTTATTCAGGTATTGATGAGCGTGCTGTTCGTCATATTTTTCGGAAAAGTCGAGCTTGATAGGGTTGGACATTGGCGAGAGCCTCCATGAGGTAATGGCTCCCACGTTAGGGATGGACATGTGCACGCCAAGTCATCCCTTTGTGAAAACTTCATCATGCAGGCACTCGAGGGTTTTCAGGATATTTCCAACAGGCAATCTTGAGCAGAGCGCTCAGCTACGAGGATGCAATTCAACCTCAAAATGACAGCCATTGGGCTCCATGGTGCTGAGGCTCACGGTCCAGCCCTGGTTCTCGCAAATCCGCTGGACCAATGAAAGCCCCAACCCAAGCCCTTCGCCGCGCTTTTCGTTACCTCGCACGAACGGTTCGAACATCGCCTCGCGTTTTTCTTCGGGAATGCCCACGCCACTGTCCTCGACCACGAAGCCGGTCGCGGACAGCGTGAGGCGAATGAAGCCCTGATCGGTGTAGTGCAAGGCGTTGCGCAGCAAGTTACCCATGACGGCGGTCAGGAACGTGGCGTTATACGGGGTGTCGGCGGTTTGCCCCGGCTCGAAGATCAGGGTCAGGCCCTTGGCTTCGATCGGCGCACGCCACAGCCCAACGAGGTCCTCGGCCACCTGCCCTAGCGTCAACCGGGGCGACATGCCGCTGTCTTCGCGCTGGGTCCTGGCGAGCATCAGGAAGGTTTGCACCAGCTCGCGCATTTCTTCACTGGCCCGACTGATCCGCTCGACCTGTTTGCGACCGCGCTGATCCAGGGCCGGGTTCTCCAGCAACAGCTCACAGGAGCTGGCCAGGACCATCAACGGCGTGCGTAACTCATGGCTTACGTCGCTGGTGAACAACCGCTCACGCGTCAGGGCCTGGCGCAGTCGCCCCAGCGTAGCGTCGAACGCCACGGCCAGCTCACCCACTTCATCGGCGGCATAGTCAGGGGCCAGCGGCGGGGCCAGCCCGAGGAGCTGGTCGCGATGGCGCACTTGCCGGGCCAGACGCACGACCGGCGCCATCACCCGGCGAGCCAGGACCCAACCCAGGAACACCGCCAGCGCCAGGCTGAGCACGAAGCCCACCAGCACCACGGCGAACAGCACCCGTTCGCGCTCTTCGAAATCGCTCTGGTCCTGCAGTAGCACGTAGTGTCGACCGTCAACAATCTCGACCATGGCGTGATACGACAATTGCGCGCGAAAGACCTCGTGGAAACCGCGATCCAGGTGACGCAGATCCTTGGGCAAATCGAAGTCACCCGGGCCGCCACTGAAATAGAACAACTGGTCGGGTTCCGGACGATGACTCCAGTCCGAAACGCTGTCCATCAGCAGCAGGCGTTGCAGGTCCCCCCCAAGCCCGGCGGAAATCAGCCTTTCTTCCACCAAGTGAACCGTCGCCACGATGCCCATGGCGAATGCACCGGCGACCAACGCGCTCATCAGCGCAAAGGCGATGATGATCCGTTGGGCAAGGCTCTGCTTAAACTCCATCTCGGCCCTCGGCCAGGCGATAACCCACGCCATGCACGGTGTGCAACAGCGGTTTGTCGAACGGTTTGTCGATCACCTGACGTAATTGGTGAACATGGCTGCGCAGACTGTCGCTGTCCGGGCAATCATCGCCCCACAAGGCTTCTTCGAGGATTTCCCGGCGCAGCACGTGGGGGCTTTTCTGCATCAAGACCGCCAGCAGCTTCAGGCCTACAGGGTTGAGCTTCAGCAGTTTGCCTTCGCGGGTGACTTCCAGGGTATCGAGGTCGTAACTCAGGTCACCGACCTGCAAAGCGCGCCGCCCGCCGCCCTGGGCCCGACGCATGACCGCTTCGATCCGCGCCGCCAGCTCCGACAAGGCAAAAGGTTTGACCAGGTAATCATCGGCGCCGGACTTGAACCCTTGCAGGCGATCGTCCAGTTGATCCCGGGCGGTGAGCATGATCACCGGTGTATCACGTCGGGCGTCCTCGCGCAGGCGCTTGCACAAGGTGTAGCCGTCGATGCCCGGCAGCATGATGTCGAGCACGATCAGGTCATAGTGCTCGGTCGCGGCCAGGTGTAACCCCGACAAACCATCCTGGGCACAATCGACGGTATAGCCTTTGAGCCCCAGGTAATCGGCCAGATTGGCCAGGATGTCACGGTTGTCTTCAACCAACAGAATTCGCATGGGCATCTCCTCTGCGCACGTGGACGGTCATCGTGGCCCGCGCAGCTTAAGGCCAAGTGTGAATCACGGCTAGGGTTGTATCGGCGGTCGTAGCGAGCAAGCCCACTCCCCGCAAGGGTCGCGCGTGGATTGCCTGGACATTGACGAGTTTTTCACCCGGCATTCACGCCTCGCCCACGGTGCCCGGACCAGACTGCGCGCAACGCGCTGCTCAAGAACACTCCACCAAAGGTACTGCCATGGTTTCCACCACCACCCGTCCCGTTTCCAGGCCGCTGAATTTCCGGGTCGCCCTGGGCCTGCCCGCTGCAATCGCGGTGATCCTGGTGCTGTTGGAACTGACCACGCTGGACATGGATCTGGCCAGGCTGTTCTACGACCCAGTCGACGGGTTCATCGGTCGGCATAGTTTTTTTCTGGAAGACATTCTGCATGACCGGGCCAAACAGGTGGTCATCGCGTTTTCTGTGCTGTCGATTCTCGGGTTCATCTGCACGTTCTTCCTCACCCGACTCAAACCGTTCAAACGCGAACTGGGCTGCCTGGTGCTCTCCCTGGCGCTGGCTACTTCATTCGTCACGCCGATGAAAGCCGTAACGGCAGTGCAATGCCCCTGGAGCCTGAAGGAGTTCGGAGGCAAGCAAACCTACAGCGAACTGCTGAGCCCGCGCCCGGCAACTGACAAACCCGGCCGATGCTGGCCCGGTGGTCACGCTGCCACCGGGTTTACGCTGTTCGCGTTGTTCTTCGTACTGCGCGACCGCCGCCCTCGCCTGGCCCGCCTGGTCTTCATATTCGCTGCCTCCCTGGGAACGCTGTTCTCCGTGAGCCGCATGATGCAAGGGGCGCATTTCTTTTCCCACAATGCGTGGACAGCGGTGTTCTGTTGGCTGATTTGCCTGGGGTGTTATTACTACGTGCTGTACCGGCCGGCCTCTACAGCGAAGCGAGCGGCGACAACCCAACCCGTCAATGCTTGAACACCAATCTGAATGTGGGAGCGAGCCTGCTCGCGATAGCGTCGGATCAGCAACATTGAGGGTGACTGTTACACCGCTATCGCGAGCAGGCTCGCTCCCACAGGGATTGGTGCAAATTCAATGAGCGGGGTAAACCCGAGGCATTAAAAAACCCCGCCTGCTTTCGCAGACGGGGTTTTTCAGTACAGGGGTAAGGCTGGCTTACATCATGCCGCCCATGCCACCCATGCCGCCCATGTCTGGCATACCGCCGCCAGCTGGAGCGTCTTCCTTGATTTCAGCGATCATCGCCTCGGTGGTGATCATCAGGCTGGCAATCGACGAAGCCGCTTGCAGAGCCGAACGAGTCACTTTGGCTGGGTCCAGGATACCCATTTCGATCATGTCGCCGTATTCGCCGGTCGCAGCGTTGTAACCGTAGTTACCCGAACCCTGCTTGACCTTGTCGACCACAACGCTTGGCTCGTCACCGGAGTTGGCAACGATCTGGCGCAGCGGTGCTTCAACAGCGCGACGCAGCAACTGGATGCCCACGTTCTGGTCATCGTTATCGCCTTTGAGCTCGCTGATGGCTTGCAGGGCACGAACCAGTGCCACGCCGCCGCCAGGTACCACGCCTTCTTCGACGGCTGCGCGGGTTGCGTGCAGGGCGTCTTCAACGCGGGCTTTCTTCTCTTTCATTTCAACTTCGGAACCGGCGCCAACCTTGATCACTGCAACGCCGCCCGACAGCTTGGCCAGACGCTCTTGCAGTTTTTCACGGTCGTAGTCGGACGAAGTGTCGGCCACTTGTGCGCGGATCTGAGTAACGCGAGCCTGGATATCAGCCTCGACGCCAGCACCGTCGATCACGGTGGTGTTTTCCTTGGACAGGATCACGCGCTTGGCGTTACCCAGGTGCTCCAGGGTGGTGCTTTCCAGGCTCAGGCCGATCTCTTCGGAGATAACGGTACCGCCGGTCAGTACGGCGATGTCCTGCAGCATGGCCTTGCGACGGTCGCCGAAGCCAGGTGCCTTGACGGCAGCGACTTTAACGATACCGCGCATGTTGTTCACAACCAGAGTCGCCAGGGCTTCGCCTTCAACGTCTTCAGCCACGATCAGCAGTGGGCGGCCGGCTTTGGCAACGGCTTCCAGCACTGGCAGCATTTCGCGGATGTTGGAGATTTTCTTGTCGACCAGCAGGATCAGCGGGCTCTCAAGCTCGGCAACCATGGTGTCCGGCTTGTTGACGAAGTACGGCGACAGGTAGCCACGGTCGAACTGCATGCCTTCAACAACCGACAGTTCGTTTTCCAGGCCCGAGCCTTCTTCAACGGTGATCACGCCTTCTTTACCGACTTTTTCCATGGCTTCGGCAATGATGTCGCCGATGGAGTTGTCGGAGTTGGCCGAGATGGTGCCGACCTGAGCGATAGCCTTGGTGTCAGCGCATGGCTTGGACAGGGCTTTAAGCTCTTTGACGATGGCGATGGTCGCCTTGTCGATGCCGCGCTTGAGGTCCATCGGGTTCATGCCGGCAGCGACAGCCTTGAGGCCTTCGTTGACGATCGATTGAGCCAGTACGGTCGCGGTGGTGGTGCCGTCACCAGCATCATCGTTGGCACGGGAGGCAACGTCTTTGACCAGTTGCGCGCCCATGTTTTCAAAGCGGTCTTTGAGCTCGATTTCCTTGGCTACGGAAACGCCGTCCTTGGTGATGGTCGGAGCGCCGAAGCTCTTCTCGATGATCACGTTACGGCCTTTAGGGCCCAGGGTCGCTTTTACTGCGTCAGCCAGGACGTTGACACCGGCGAGCATCTTCTTGCGGGCGGAATCGCCGAATTTAACTTCTTTAGCAGCCATGATCGATATTCCTTAAATACTTTGTAGTAACGGGAAAATGAGCGGGGGAATCAGTCTTCCAGGACAGCGAGGATTTCGTTCTCGCTCATCACCAGCAGGTCTTCGCCGTCGACTTTCACTGTGTTGCTGCCGGAGTAAGGGCCGAACACAACCTTGTCACCCACTTTCACGGCCAGCGCACGTACTTCACCGTTTTCCAGAGCCTTGCCTGGGCCTACAGCGAGAACTTCACCGTGGTTGGCTTTTTCAGCAGCCGAACCTGGCAGGACGATACCGCCAGCGGTTTTCTTCTCTTCTTCGCTGCGACGGATGACGACGCGGTCATGCAGAGGACGAAGCTTCATTGTCGATCTCTCCTAATTTTGGTTTTCATCGGCCGGTGTAGTCCCGGCGGGTTTAACAAAAGCCGGCGGAGCCGGATGCGGTTCGTCAAGCGAACCGCGGAAGTCTGTCCAGTGTCGCCACCGGAAACCTTGCGGTGACCCATACATAAGGGCGTACAAGCCGATTTCAAGGGTCGGGTAGAAAATTTTTTACTTCACGAAGCCGAAAACGAACACGGCACCCGAAGGTGCCGTGTCGCTGGTTTTACTTGGTATCGCGGTGCTCGAACTCGCCTTCGATCACATCCGGTTCGCGGCCCACAGGTTCTCGTGGAGGCGGCCCGCCACGGGGCTGAAGGTCGTCGGCGAAGGCTCGCTGGCGAATCGCCTGTTCTTCGGCACGCTGGCGCATTTTATTGGCCAGCAACCGACGGGTGAACGGCAGCAGCATGACCAGGCCCAGCACATCGCTGATGAAGCCAGGCAGGATCAACAGACCGCCACCCAAGGCCAGCATCAGGCCTTCGAGCATGGTCTGGGCAGGCAGCTCGCCACGGTTCAGGCTTTCACGGGCACGCAGAGCCGTGGCGAGGCCGGCGATGCGCAGCACGAACACGCCGAGCATCGAGCCGAGAATGACCAGCAGCAGCGCCGGGAAAAACCCGATCGCCCCGCTGACCTTGACGAATACGAACAGCTCCAACACCGGGAACAGCAGAAAGAGCAACAAAAAAGGGCGCATCAAAAGGTTCCTCAACGCAAGAATGCCTTGCTATCAAACCCTAAATGACGTCGCCCTTTCGTGAATTCAAGCGTCAGCCTCAGCATTTTTTGGCCATTGCTCGGCGTGAGCCAGATAAACCAAGGCTTCGCGCACTTGTGTCGGCGTATTGCAAGGCGCTGGAAATGCCAGCCAGTAAAGGGCCTGACCGATCCGCAAGTGCATGCCTTCGCTGTCGATACCGGCCAGTTGCGCAGGTTCGGTGGCGGGCAGACCGGCCAGCTCGACGTAATGCGCGATGGCCTTGGCATGGTCGGCATTCATGTGGTCGATCATGCTGGCTTCGGCCTTGCCGGCGAAGGGGTTGGCCAGGGTGATCTGGTCGATCCAGTGAATGGCCCCAAAGCCACCGATGTAACGATGACGCACCGGGTTGAGCACCCAGAAATCGAAGTCATGGGCCTTGTGGTAGTTCTGCGACTCCGGGAAATAACGGTAGTAACGCTCAGCGGCGGCGTCGATGGCGAGGTTGTCTTCCAGCTTGCGCGCCTCGGCCAGATAAGTCAGGCGCCCTACGGCCTGCACATCCTCGGCCCCCCGCTCACCTACGAGCATTGAACACTTGGGGTCTTTTTGCAGGTTGTGGGTGTGTTGGGCGATACGGCTGATCAGGATCAGTGGACGGCCTTGGTCGTCCAGGCAATAGGGCACCACGGAGCCGAACGGGAAACCGGGCATGGATTTGGAATGGGTGGAGAGCACTCCACGGTATTCCTTGAGCAGCAATTCTCGTGCATGCTTGGCAGCTTCAACGCTCAATTTATGACTCCTTTGATCAAATCCGTCTGGAAACGGTCAGGCGACTGGAGCAAAGTACCAGCGCGCCTTTAGGCAGTTCTCGTGTGCAACCGGGCTACGCCGTCGCAGATCGAGAGGCCAGTAAAAGGACATCCTCCAACCGCTCTGCAATCTGGACATGCCAATGCAACTCACCGACAAAGTAATCATTATCACCGGCGGTTGCCAGGGTCTGGGCCGCTCCATGGCCGAGTATTTCGCCGGCAAAGGCGCCAAGCTCGCCCTGGTGGACCTCAATCAGGAAAAACTCGACCAGGCGGTTGCCGCCTGCGTGGCCAAGGGTGTCGAGGCCCGGGCTTATCTGTGCAACGTCGCCAATGAGGAGCAAGTGAGCGACATGGTCGCCCGGGTCGCCGAGGACTTCGGCGCGATTCACGGTTTGATCAACAACGCCGGGATCCTGCGCGACGGCTTGCTGCTCAAGGTCAAGGACGGCGAAATGAGCAAAATGAGCCTGGCCCAGTGGCAGGCGGTGATTGACGTCAACCTCACGGGTGTCTTCCTGTGTACCCGCGAAGTGGCAGCGAAAATGGTCGAGCTGAAGAACAGCGGCGCGATCATCAACATTTCGTCGATCTCGCGCGCCGGCAACGTCGGCCAGACCAACTATTCGGCGGCCAAGGCCGGCGTGGCGGCCGCCACCGTGACCTGGGCCAAAGAGCTGGCACGCTACGGCATCCGTGTCGCCGGCATCGCGCCGGGCTTCATCGAAACCGAAATGACCCTGGGCATGAAACCCGAAGCCCTGGAAAAAATGACCTCTGGCATCCCGCTCAAGCGCATGGGCAAACCCGAGGAGATCGCCCATTCGGCGGCGTACATCTTCGAGAACGACTATTACACCGGCCGGATCCTGGAGATGGATGGCGGGTTGCGGATCTAAAAACCGACACACAACCACTGTGGGAGCGAGCCTGCTCGCGATGGCGCCGGGTCAGTCAACTTTGATGTGACTGATACACCGCTATCGCGAGCAGGCTCGCTCCCACAATGGATTGTGTTACGGCTTATTCAATCGTCGCTCATGGTGATGTTCGGCATCGCCGGTGACGCAGCCTCTTGCAGCACGATCCGCGCGCCGACGTGGCGAGCCAGTTCCTGATAGACCATGGCGATCTGGCTGTCCGGCTCGGCAATGACCGTGGGTTTGCCGCCGTCAGCCTGCTCGCGAATCAGCATCGACAGCGGCAGCGAGGCCAGCAGTTCGACGCCGTACTGGCTCGCCAGTTTTTCTCCGCCGCCTTCACCGAACAGATGCTCGGCATGTCCGCAGTTCGAGCAGATGTGCACGGCCATGTTTTCCACCACACCCAGTACCGGGATGTTCACTTTGCGGAACATCTCCACACCCTTGCGGGCGTCCAGCAGGGCCAGATCCTGCGGCGTGGTGACGATCACCGCACCGGCCACCGGGACTTTCTGCGCCAGGGTCAGTTGGATATCCCCGGTGCCTGGCGGCATGTCGATCACCAGGTAATCCAGATCGCCCCAGGCGGTCTGCGTCACCAGTTGCAGCAAGGCGCCGGAAACCATCGGCCCGCGCCAGACCATCGGCGTGTTGTCATCGGTCAGGAAGGCCATGGACATGACTTCCACGCCATGGGACTGGATCGGAACGAACCATTTCTGGTCCTTGACCTGCGGCCGGGTGCCCTCGGCAACGCCGAACATGATGCCCTGACTCGGGCCGTATATGTCCGCGTCGAGAATCCCGACCTTCGCGCCTTCACGGGCCAGGGCCAGGGCCAGGTTGGCGGCGGTGGTGGACTTACCCACGCCGCCCTTGCCCGAGGCCACGGCGATCACGTTCTTGACGTTCGCCAGCCCCGGCACCTGCGCCTGGGCCTTGTGAGCAGCGATCACGCTGGTGACGTCGACTTTGGCGCTGGCTACACCGTCCATGGACTCGATCGCCATTTGCAGCATTTGCGCCCACCCGCTCTTGAACAGATCGGCGGCGTAGCCGATTTCCAGCTGGACGCTGACGCGATCGCCCTGGATGTCGATGGTGCGCACGCATCCGGCGCTGACCGGGTCCTGATTCAGGTAAGGGTCGGTGTACTGGCGAAGAACGGCTTCCACCGCTGCGCGATTGACGGCGCTCATGGGCAACTCCGATAGCAAGACTTGAAAAACAGGCCGCTATCCTACGCCCCACGCTGCCGCGTGGCGACTTGATTACTGTCGCGCGAACACCTTTGTGGCGAGGGGATTTATCCCCGTTGGGGCGCGCAGCGGCCCTAAAACCTGCGGCTACAGTGTGTCAGAGTGCTCTATTTTGGACTGCTGCGCAGTCCAGCGGGGATAAATCCCCTCGCCACAGGTTGTGTCCATACCGCCCCCAGCAATGCATCCGGAAACAGGCCAGTGGGGTGAAATATATTTCCCAGCGCTTTATAGTGGCCGACCTCCGTTTCATCAAGTAGCCGAGCCCCATGTCCGAGCCACGCAAGATCCTCGTCACCAGCGCCCTGCCCTATGCCAATGGTTCGATTCACCTCGGCCATATGCTGGAATACATCCAGACCGATATGTGGACGCGCTTCCAGAAACATCGCGGCAACCAGTGCATCTATGTCTGCGCCGACGACGCCCACGGTTCGGCCATCATGCTGCGCGCGGAAAAGGAAGGCATCACCCCGGAGCAACTGATCGCCAACGTCCAGGCCGAACACAGCGCCGACTTTGCCGATTTCCTGGTGGACTTCGACAACTTCCACTCCACTCACGCCGAAGAAAACCGTGAGCTGTCGAGCCAGATCTACCTGAAGCTGCGTGACGCCGGGCACATCGCGACCCGTTCGATCACCCAGTATTTCGACCCGGAAAAGAAAATGTTCCTGGCCGACCGCTTCATCAAAGGCACTTGCCCGAAATGTGGCACCGAGGACCAGTACGGCGATAACTGCGAAAAATGCGGCGCCACCTACGCACCGACCGACCTGAAGGACCCGAAATCGGCGATTTCCGGGGCGACGCCAGTGCTCAAGGACTCCCAGCACTTCTTCTTCAAGCTGCCGGACTTCCAAGAGATGCTGCAAACCTGGACCCGCAGCGGCACGTTGCACGACGCGGTGGCCAATAAGCTCGCCGAATGGCTCGACTCCGGCCTGCAAGAGTGGGACATTTCCCGCGATGCGCCGTACTTCGGCTTCGAAATCCCCGGCGAGCCCGGCAAGTATTTCTACGTATGGCTGGACGCGCCCATCGGCTACATGGCGAGCTTCAAGAACCTTTGCGACCGCACGCCGGAGCTGGACTTCGACGCGTTCTGGGGCAAGGACTCCACGGCCGAGGTGTATCACTTCATCGGCAAGGACATCGTGAACTTCCACGCGCTGTTCTGGCCCGCCATGCTCGAAGGGGCCGGTTTCCGTAAACCGACCGGTATCAACGTCCACGGCTACCTGACCGTCAACGGCCAGAAAATGTCCAAGTCCCGCGGTACCTTCATCAAGGCCCGGACCTACCTGGACCATCTGTCGCCGGAATACCTGCGCTACTACTACGCGGCCAAGCTCGGCCGTGGCGTGGACGACCTGGACCTGAACCTTGAAGACTTCGTGCAGAAGGTCAACTCCGACCTGGTGGGCAAGGTAGTCAACATCGCCAGCCGTTGCGCCGGCTTCATCCACAAAGGCAACGCCGGTGTACTGGTAGCCGGTAACGCCGCGCCGGAGCTGACCGAGGCCTTTCTGGCGGCGGCCCCGAGCATCGCCGAAGCCTACGAGGCCCGTGACTTTGCCCGGGCGATGCGCGAGATCATGGCCCTGGCCGACCGCGCCAATGCCTGGATCGCCGACAAGGCGCCGTGGTCACTGAACAAACAGGAAGGCAAGCAGGACGAAGTCCAGGCGATCTGCGCCCTGGGTATCAATCTGTTCCGCCAACTGGTGATCTTCCTCAAGCCGGTGCTGCCGTTGCTGGCCGCCGATGCCGAAGCTTTCCTGAACGTCGCACCGCTGACCTGGGACGATCACCAGACGCTGCTGAGCAACCATCAACTGAACGAGTTCAAGCCGCTGATGACTCGCATCGACGCCACCAAGGTGCAAGCCATGACCGACGCCTCGAAAGAAGACCTGGCCGCCAGCCAGACCGACACCGGTGCCCCGGCCGGCAATGGCGAGCTGACCAAGGACCCGTTGTCGCCGGAGATCGATTTCGACGCCTTTGCCGCCATCGATCTGCGCGTAGCCCTGATCGTCAAGGCTGAAGCCGTGGAAGGCGCCGACAAGCTACTGCGCCTGACGCTGGACATCGGTGATGAGCAGCGCAACGTATTCTCCGGCATCAAGAGCGCCTATCCAGACCCGGCCAAGCTCGAAGGCCGGCTGACGATGATGATCGCCAACCTCAAGCCGCGCAAAATGCGTTTCGGCATCTCCGAAGGCATGGTGATGGCGGCAGGTCCCGGCGGTGAAGAAATCTACCTGCTGAGCCCCGATAGCGGCGCCAAGCCGGGTCAGCGGATCAAATAACGCGACCACGCGCGGTACCGATCCCACAGTCGCCCGGCAGGCGACTGTGGGATTTTCATATCTGGCCCACCCTGACGGTGTGCCGGATAATGCCTAACCTCTAACGACAGGTTCTCGTTCCAGCACGCCCATGACCGAAATCGTTCTTACACTGTTCAGCGCCGCCCTGATCAACAACCTTGTGTTGCATTGGCCGCTGGGCGTCAATCCGCTGCTGGCGGCCAATGGAAGAAGGCAAGTCCACGCCCTGGGCCTGGCGACGACATGCCTGATGCTGATGGTCGGCACCTTGGGTTATCTGATCGATCGCTGGCTGCTGGTTCCGGCCAATCTGACCTCGCTGCGCCTGTTGGCATGGCTGTCCTTGAGTGTGTTGCTGATTGCACCGTTGCTCCACTGGCTGGGGCGCTGGCTGCCGACGCTGCCGTTCGATGGTTTGTGGCCACTGCTGCTGGGCAATGCCGGCATACTGGGCATCACGCTGCTCAACAGCCGGAATGACCACGGCCTGGGCCTCACCGTCGCCGCGAGCCTGGGCGCCGGCCTGGGTTTCTGGCTGGTGTTGAGCCTGTTCGATGATTTGCGTCAGCGCACCTTCGATAACGATATCCCCAGGCCCTTTCGTGGCCTGCCGATCCTGTTGATCGGCGCAGGGCTCATGGCGGTGGCATTTCTTGGATTGCGCGGGCTGGTCAAAGCATGAGTCTGATTCAACGTATCGACGCCCTGCTGCCGCAGACCCAATGCGGCAAGTGCGGCCACCCCGGGTGCAAGCCCTACGCCGAAGGCATCGCCCAGGGCGAACCGATCAACAAATGTCCGCCCGGTGGCCGTGAAACCATCGCCGCCCTGGCCGAGCTGATGAAAGTGCCCGTGCTTGAGCTCGATACCAGCCGTGGTTCAGCCCCGGCGCAGATCGCCTTTATTCGCGAAGCCGAATGCATCGGCTGTACCAAGTGCATCCAGGCCTGCCCGGTAGACGCGATTGTCGGTGCGGCGAAGTTGATGCACACCGTCCTGGTCGACGAATGCACAGGCTGCGATCTATGCGTGGCGCCCTGCCCGGTCGACTGCATCGAAATGCACCCATTGCCCACGGCAACCGTGGTGCCGGTGGTCGGTGGCTTGGCCTTCAGCGTCGAAGAGCAGCAAGCGCGCACCGCCAAGCGCGACCATGCCCGGCGGCGCTTCGAACAGCGCAACGCACGTCTGCGCCGCGAAGAGGAGCAGCGTCTCGCCGAGCGTCTGGCCCGTACACAGCGCGCCTCACAGCCCCAAACCCAGTCCGTCGACCCCGTGCAAGCGGCACTGGAGCGGGTACGGGCGCAAAAAGCCGCCAACGCCGATGCGGCCTTGAAAAAAGCCAAGGTCGACCTGACCATGAGCCGGGCGCAGTTGAACAAATCCTTGAAAGCATTCGGCCACCCGCCGACCTTCGAACAACAGTCGCAATTGATCGTGCTACAGCGCCAGTTCGAAGCGGCGCAACAAGCCTTGACGCAATTGGAAGGGACGCTACAGCCCGCTGTCTCAACTCCCGCCCCCACTCAAAGTGCCGAGCTTAAGCGGGCCAAGATCCAATTGGCGATGCGTCGCGCCGAACTCAGCAAGGCCAGGGCCGCAGGGGCGTCGGATGAACAAATAGAGCCCCTGGAGCAAGCGGTGAAAGACGCCGAACGCCAGGTGGATGCTCATGTTGCTCCCTGAGCCGATGGACGAACGGCTGCAGCAGGCGATGCTGCGGGTGCTACTGGCGACACTGCCCGGCATTCTGGCGTTGACGTGGTTTTATGGCTGGGGCGTGGTGTTCAACCTGTTGCTGGCGGGCCTTAGCGCACTGGCCGTCGAAGCACTGGCGCTGCGCTTACGGCGCCGGCCGCTCAAACCGGCACTCAACGATGGCAGCGCGCTGGTGAGCGCCACGCTGTTGGCGCTGGCCTTGCCAGCGTATTGCCCCTGGTGGCTGACCGTCACAGCCACGGCTTGCGCCTTGCTGTTCGGCAAGCACCTGTGGGGCGGTGTCGGCAATAACCCGTTCAACCCGGCAATGCTCGGCTACGCCCTGGTGTTGATCGCGTTTCCCCAGCAACTCAATCAATGGCCGGCGCTCCACGGCATGAGCCTGTCCGACGGCCTGCAACAGGTGTTCGCGGTTCACCCTGGGCCTGATGGGTGGGCAGCAGCAACGGCCCTGGACAGCCTGCGAATCAACAAAAGCCTGACCATCGATGAGCTGTTCGCCGCCAACCCGGCGTTCGGACGCTGGGGTGGGCGCGGCGTCGAGTGGGTCAACCTGGCGTTTCTGGCCGGAGGACTGTTCCTGCTGCACCAACGAGTGTTCAGCTGGCACGCGCCGGTGGGCATGCTCGCCGGCCTGTTCATCATCAGCTTGTTGTGCTGGAACGGATCGGGCTCCGACTCCAATGGCTCGCCGTTGTTTCATCTGCTCACGGGCGCGACGCTGCTCGGTGCGTTTTTTATCGTGACCGAACCGGTCTCGGGCGCCAAAGCGCCCCTCGCTCGCCTGCTGTTTGGCGCAGGCGTGGGACTGCTGACTTACCTGATCCGGACTTGGGGTGGTTACCCGGACGGCGTGGCGTTTGCGGTGCTGCTGATGAACCTCGGCGTGCCCGCACTGGAGCGCTTCGCCGAGGCGCGACACAGGTCGCAGCCCCTATGAAAAACTACCGTGGCGTTGCCATCCTGGCTTTGCTGATCGGTCTCGGCATTGGGGCCACTTACCTGACTCAGCTCAGCACCGCAGGGCGCATCAAGGGTCAGCAACAAGACCTTGCGAACCGAACCTTGCTCGACGTGCTGCCGACCGACCGATACGACAATCAGCCATTGGCACAACCTGTCGTAACGGCCCCCGTGACCTTGGCCCATAGCACGCTGCTGGGCGGATACCTGGCGACTCGCGCCGGCCTGCCCAGCGCAGTGTTGTTACGCAGTCAGGTACTGGGCTATGAAGGCAGCATCCAATTGCTGGTCGCTATCGACCCGCAAGGGCGGTTGCTGGGCGTGAAAACCCTGCGCCAGTCGGAAACGCCCGGCCTGGGCGCGGCCATCGCTGACTGGCCAAATCCCTGGCTGCAATCCTTCAACGGTAAGTCGCTCCAGGCTCCCACCGACAGCGGCTGGGCGTTGAAAAAGGATCAGGGGCAGTTCGATCAACTGGCCGGCGCGACCGTCACGTCCCGATCAGTCCTGCAGGCTGTTCACGATGCACTGCGTTACTTCGACGAGCATCAGGCTCAACTGACCGGAGTGATCATTGATGAATAAGCCATTGCTCCTGACCCGCGGCCTGCTGCTCGTGCCCTTGGTCGGCGCCAGCGATTCGCTGGCAAACGCGCTGGGCTTATGGCTGGCCTGGGTACTGATCAGTGCCGGCCATGGCTTGGCCATGGGGCTGGTACGGTCCCACCTGACAGCGCCTCAGCGACTGCTCGCCTCCATTGTGCTGGCCGCCACCCTGACGGCTTGCGCAGGCCTGGTGGCGCAGGCCTGGATGCTGGAAATGTATCAGCCGCTGAGCCTTTACATTGGCTGGATCGCTTTGAGCTGTGTGGCGCTGGAGCATGACGACATCTTCGTCGGCTCACGCCTGCCCGAACATCTCAGGCTGGCAGGCGTGTTCGGCCTGCTGATGATCGGCTTGGGCGCCCTGCGCGAGCTGATTGGCAACGCAATATCACTGGCCTTGCTCGCCCCTGGCGGGTTTATTCTGCTCGGTCTGTTGCTGGCAGCGCACCAGGCCTGGACGGGCGCCAGCCCCCCTTCAACGATCGAGGAAACGCCGCGCCCATGAACGCAGCAAAACGCCTGGAAATATTCCGTCGCTTGCACGAAGACAACCCGGAACCGAAGACCGAACTGGCCTACAGCTCGCCGTTCGAACTGTTGATCGCGGTGATTCTGTCGGCCCAATCCACCGACGTCGGCGTCAACAAGGCCACGGCCAAGCTGTTCCCGGTGGCCAACACGCCGCAGGCGATCCACGCGTTGGGCGTCGAAGGGCTGTCCGAGTACATCAAGACCATCGGCCTGTTCAACAGCAAGGCAAAAAACGTGATCGAGACATGCCGCCTGCTGATCGAGCGCCACAACGGCGAAGTCCCACAGACTCGCGAAGCGCTGGAAGCGCTTCCAGGGGTCGGTCGCAAAACCGCCAATGTGGTGCTCAACACCGCATTTCGCCAACTGACCATGGCCGTCGACACTCACATTTTCCGCGTCAGCAACCGCACCGGGCTGGCGCCGGGCAAAAACGTGGTGGAGGTGGAGAAAAAGCTGATGAAATTCGTACCCAAGGAATTTCTACTCGATTCCCATCACTGGCTCATCCTTCACGGACGTTACGTCTGCCTGGCGCGCAAGCCCCGCTGTGGCAGCTGCCGGATCGAGGACTTATGCGAATACAAGCACAAGACCTCCGACGATTGAGGCGCTATTGCTTTTATTGATTTGTCGATTGAAAAAATCTTTTTTACCCGCCCGTGGTTTATCGATATAAGGAGCGCCAATGGCAGTTTAAGCCTGGAGTCGATCCCATGAGTGCTGACAAAGAACAACTGGATGTAGAAGACGATTTCATCGCCGTTGAGGCCGACGATGTGGAACCTGTGGTCGTCGAAACAGCGAAAACCAATCTGAGCAAACGTCGCACGATTGATAATCTGCTGGAAGAGCGCCGCTTGCAGAAACAACTGGCCGATTACGACTTTGACCTCTGACACGTAAAAGCCTCCCGAATGGAGGCTTTTTACTGAGTACGCGCGGCCGGAAAAACTCACACTAACCCGTTACGCTGCGCCAGTTCGATCAGATCAACCAGCGAGCGGGCATTGAGCTTCAACAACAAGCGTGTCTTGTATGTACTGACGGTCTTGTTGCTCAAGAACATCCCATCGGCAATTTCCTTGTTGGTCTTTCCGCGAGCCAGTTGCTGCAAGACCATCATCTCTCGCCCGGACAGTCGATCGACCATATCGGACTCGCTTGCGTTACCCAGACTCGAACGCACCGTATGCAGGGCCTGATTGGGGAAATAACTGTACCCCGACAGCACCGCCTTGATTGCACTGAGTAACTCGGTGAGGTCCTGCTGCTTGCACACATAACCGGCTGCCCCCGTCTGCATGCAGCGCATCGAAAAATGCCCAGGTGCCTGGGAAGTCAGCACCAGAACTTTCAAAGGTGAAGGGTTGGCGGTCAGGCGTGCGATGACCTCCAGTCCATCCAGTTTCGGAATGCCGATATCCAGAATAACGATATCAGGCATAAGTTCACGGGAAAGTTGCAACGCATCGACGCCATTATCGGTTTCGGCAATAACTTCATATCCATGACGCTCCATTAGCAAACGTACAGCAAGACGAATGACGGGATGATCATCCACGATCAGCACTTTATTCATGGGCAAATCCAACTTCGCTGTTCGAATTTTTAGAGCACGCACAATAGCCTAGTCAATTCTACCTTGGCATGCCGCCCCCCCTGACCGCTCGCACCGAGAGACGCAACCTACAAGCGATACAGAAAAATCCTACAAATCCCCTTGGAAATAATGCGCCATAAATTTGTTTACAGAGGCAAATGGATGCATCAGGGGATCCGCGCCCCTCTAAACAAGCGCTTTTTTCTGCATCCCCCCCGTCCCCAAATAGCGAAAAAACACTCGACTCATAAAAAGTAACTGAATTATTTACCAACACAACCACAATGGTTTTATTTAAATAAAATTGAATTCACATAAGGAATAAGCGAAATTTATTCAATCCCATTTATGAGGAGACACCACGATCAATACCTTCACCGCGAACTCATCAATTACTCACACCTTCCTAATGCAATCACCGAGCCTGAATATGTTATGAGCATCCACCATGAACAAACCTTCGAAAATCATCACCAACCCCATGACGCTAATCGCTATATTCGCAACTTTATCCGAGACTTCGGCAGCCATCTCCCTGCCTTTCCTCGACGATCAGGACCGTGAATACTACCTTTGGTTTCTGATCAGCTTTCCGTTCTATCTATTATTTCTTTTTTTTATCACCCTGAACTTTAACTATCGCTCGTTATATTCGCCCTCGGATTTTCGCAAGAGCAAACACTTCATGAAAATCATGGATGATTCAAGCTGTCGGCGCGCACGGTTTTCCCGCCGGGCGCCCAAGGGCAAAGGATGGCTGATCACTGTTCATCCACAGAAAAAACAGCGACGACTGTTCATTTTGGTTATCCCCCGGGCACCGGAAGGCCTGGCCGAGGCAAATCGATCCAAACGCGCAAAACAGCGCCACAACGAATGAGCAGCACAGGGGAAAGGGTCCCCCAAAAAAAACGGCCTGCACATGGCAGGCCGTTTTCATGGAGCCAGGATCAGAACAGCTTGCGACCCTTGTTCGCCGCGATGCGCATGCGCAGGGCGTTGAGCTTGATGAAGCCAGCAGCGTCGGCCTGGTTGTAAGCGCCGCCGTCCTCTTCGAAAGTCGCGATGTTGGCATCGAACAGGGAGTCGTCAGACTTGCGCCCAGTGACGATGACATTGCCCTTGTACAGTTTCAGGCGCACGACGCCATTCACGTTGACCTGGGAGGCATCGATCATCTGTTGCAGCATCAGACGCTCCGGACTCCACCAGTAACCGGTGTAGATCAGGCTGGCGTACTTGGGCATCAACTCGTCTTTGAGGTGAGCCACTTCGCGGTCCAGGGTGATCGACTCGATCGCGCGGTGAGCACGCAGCATGATGGTGCCGCCCGGGGTCTCGTAGCAGCCGCGGGACTTCATGCCGACATAACGGTTCTCGACGATGTCCAGACGACCGATGCCGTGTTCGCCACCGATACGGTTCAGGGTCGCCAGCACGGTGGCCGGGCTCATTTCCACGCCGTCCAGCGCGACGATATCGCCGTTGCGATAGGTCAGCTCCAGGTATTGCGGGGTGTCAGGAGCCTTCTCCGGGGAGACGGTCCAGCGCCACATGTCTTCTTCGTGCTCGGTCCAGGTGTCTTCCAGCACGCCGCCTTCATAGGAGATGTGCAGCAGGTTGGCATCCATCGAGTACGGGGATTTCTTCTTGCCGTGGCGTTCGATCGGGATGGCGTGCTTCTCGGCGTAGTCCATCAGCTTTTCACGGGACAGCAAGTCCCACTCGCGCCACGGCGCGATGACTTTCACGCCGGGCTTGAGGGCATAGGCACCGAGTTCGAAACGCACCTGATCGTTGCCCTTGCCGGTGGCACCGTGGGAAATGGCGTCGGCACCGGTTTCGTTGGCGATTTCGATCAGGCGCTTGGCGATCAACGGACGGGCGATGGAGGTACCCAGCAGGTACTCGCCTTCGTAAACAGTGTTGGCGCGGAACATCGGGAACACGAAGTCACGGACGAACTCTTCGCGCAGGTCATCGATGTAGATCTCTTTGACGCCCATGGCCTGAGCCTTGGCGCGTGCAGGCTCGACTTCTTCGCCCTGCCCCAGGTCAGCGGTGAAGGTCACCACTTCACAGTTATAAGTGTCCTGCAGCCACTTGAGGATCACCGAAGTGTCCAGGCCGCCGGAATACGCCAGAACGACCTTGTTTACGTCCGCCATGCCATCACTCCACGGGTTGTACGGAAAGCCGGGAAGTTTAACGTCCAGCGCGGATAATTTACAGGGGCGCGACAGCTTATGACGACGAAGCGACAGATTATGTCGAACGCGCGACGATCCTCACGGGTCAGGATGTCCGCGCGGCGGTGGCTGCAGTGGGCTGGGCCGGTGTCGCGGTCGGCGTCGGAGCCTTGGCAGGGGGCGCGGCGGGTGTAGCCCGCGGTGCCGGCGCTTCAGGCACCGCCACACGCTCCAGGCGCACGGCCACACGACGGTTCTTGGCGCGATTGGCGGCACTGGTGTTGGGCACCAGGGGGTAACGTTCGCCGTGGAACCGCACGGTGATCTGCGACTCTTGAAAGCCGTTGGCCTTGAAGAAGTCCTGGACCGCCAGGGCACGGCGACGAGACAGCTCACGATTGGTCAATCGATTGCCGCTATTGTCGGAGTGACCGTCGAGTTCGACATGGTTGACGGTCGGGTCGGCTTTGATGAAGTCGATCATCACCTGCAACTGAGCCTTGGCCCGGGCATCGAGCTCAACGTCTTCGCCGGGAAAGCCGATCTGGGATTGCTTCACCTGCTCGAAATTCTTCGGCAACAGTTTTGCCACGCAGCCCTGGTAATCACTGAAGGCCTTGTTGAAGCGCACGGGCAGCAGCCGGACTTCCGAAACCCGCCCGTCCCCAGTGTTACGCCGTACCACCGGGCTGCGCCCTTCCATCAGCCCGCTGATCAAGCGGCCCGCCTGGACCTGAGAGCTGTTGAACAGCACATCGCCGCTGCCGAGCCTGACCGAGCCCAGGTTGATGTCGCCCCGTCCCGGCTGCCAAGGCGCGGCGGCCGCCAGCAGGATGGCCGAACCACCACCGAGCATCGGGTTATGGGACTTGAGCCGGAAGATCGCCTGCTCGCCGGCCCGGCGCACGAATTCGCCGCTGCCGAAATCGGTGACCGGCTGACTCAGCCGGCACTCGAACTTGTCGCCTTCGACCGTCCACTCAATGCTCTCCAGACGGGTCTGGAAAGTGAGCGCCATGGCGGGAAGGCTGGCAAACACACTGAGCAAGGCTAAATAACGCTGGCGCACGGGCGGCTCCAATGGCTTTTATACAAAGATCGACACACGTTGAGAGTATGACGCCTGTCCGGGGCGCCTTACGGATTCGTGGCACACCTGTAGGAGCTATCGGTAACTTGCGCCAGAACTTGATAGCGGGTGCCTGAATCGGTCTTTTCCGGTAGCATTCCCCAGAGTTTGACCCGCCTGGAAGCCCCCCAATGTCCGACCGCCTGACCCTGCTGCGTCCCGACGACTGGCATATTCATCTTCGCGATGGTGCTGTGTTGACCCATACCGTCGCCGATGTCGCGCGCACCTTCGGGCGCGCAATCATCATGCCGAACCTGGTTCCGCCAGTGCGCAACGCCATCGAGGCCGACGGCTATCGCCAGCGAATCCTGGCCGCACGCCCGGCCGGCAGCCGTTTCGAACCGCTGATGGTGCTTTACCTCACCGACCGTACGCAGCCCGAAGAAATACGCGAGGCCAAGGCCAGCGGCTTCGTCCATGCCGCCAAGCTGTACCCCGCCGGCGCCACCACCAACTCGGACTCCGGCGTCACCAGCATCGACAAGATTTTCCCGGCGCTGGAGGCCATGGCCGAAGTCGGGATGCCGTTGCTGATCCACGGTGAAGTCACTCGTGGCGACGTCGACGTGTTCGACCGCGAAAAAATCTTCATCGATGAGCACATGCGTCGTGTCGTGGAGCGCTTCCCGACGCTCAAGGTGGTGTTCGAACACATCACCACCGGTGATGCCGTGCAGTTCGTCAACGAAGCCCCGGCGAACGTTGGCGCGACCATTACCGCGCATCACCTGCTGTACAACCGCAACCATATGCTGGTGGGCGGGATCCGGCCGCACTTCTATTGCCTGCCGATCCTCAAGCGCAACACCCATCAAGAAGCCTTGCTCGACGCTGCCACCAGCGGCAGCGCCAAGTTCTTCCTCGGCACGGACTCGGCGCCCCATGCCCGGCACGCCAAGGAAGCGGCCTGCGGTTGCGCTGGCTGCTACACCGCCTATGCCGCCATCGAGATGTATGCCGAGGCGTTCGAGCAGCGCAATGCGCTGGACAAACTCGAAGGCTTCGCCAGCCTCCACGGCCCGCGCTTCTATGGCCTGCCGGTGAACACCGATCGTATTACCCTGGTTCGCGACGAGTGGACCGCCCCCGCCAGCCTGCCTTTTGGCGAGCTGACTGTTATCCCGCTGCGCGCCGGTGAAAAACTGCGCTGGCGCCTGCTGGAGGAAAGTGTGTGAGTGAAGATCATTTCGACGACGAGCTGGACGGCAACGGTGGTTCGGGCGCTGCCCGTCACCCCATGGCAGCCCGCTTCCGGGGCTACCTGCCGGTCGTGGTCGACGTAGAAACCGGCGGTTTCAACTCCGCCACCGATGCGCTGCTGGAAATCGCTGCGACCACCATTGGCATGGACGAAAAAGGTTTTGTGTTCCCTGATCACACCTATTTCTTCCGCGTCGAACCGTTCGAAGGCGCCAACATCGAGGCGGCAGCCCTGGAGTTCACCGGGATCAAGCTTGATCACCCATTGCGCATGGCGGTGAGTGAAGAGACGGCCCTGACGGACATTTTCCGAGGCGTGCGCAAGGCTTTGAAGGCCAACGGCTGCAAACGGGCGATCCTGGTCGGCCACAACAGCAGCTTCGACCTGGGCTTTCTCAATGCGGCGGTGGCGCGCCTGGATATGAAGCGCAACCCGTTCCATCCGTTTTCCAGCTTCGACACCGCGACGCTTGCCGGCCTGGCGTACGGCCAGACCGTGTTGGCCAAGGCCTGCCAGGCGGCCGACATCGACTTTGATGGCCGTGAAGCCCACTCGGCCCGCTACGACACCGAGAAGACCGCCGAGCTGTTCTGTGGCATCGTCAATCGCTGGAAAGAAATGGGTGGCTGGCAGGATTTCGACGACTGATGTGCTGAGTAAGCATCAGGACGGTGGGAGCAAGGCTTGCCCGCGATGAAAACGACACGGTGTCCCAGAGATACCGAGGCGCCTGTATCGCGAGCAAGCTTTGCTCCCACAGCTGTTTCTGGTGTTTTTCAACAATTGGGATAAATCCTTCCCCATAAAAAAACCGGCCCATCGAGGGCCGGTTTTTTTGTGCCTGTTGCGCTTACAGCTTGTCGCTGTGCTCGCCCAGGTAGGCGGCAACGCCTTCAGGGGATGCGGTCATGCCCTTGTCGCCTTTTTTCCAGTTGGCTGGGCACACTTCGCCGTGCTCTTCGTGGAATTGCAGCGCGTCGACCAGACGGATCAGCTCTTCCATGTTACGGCCCAGTGGCAGGTCGTTGATGATCTGCGAACGGACAACGCCCTTGTCGTCGATCAGGAACGCGCCACGGAAGGCCACGCCGCCTTCGGACTCAACGTCATAGGCCTTGGCGATTTCGTGCTTCATGTCGGCAGCCATGGTGTATTTCACCTGGCCGATGCCGCCATTGTTGATCGGGGTGTTGCGCCAGGCGTTGTGGGTGAAGTGCGAGTCGATCGAAACGGCAACCACTTCAACGTTGCGGGCCTTGAAGTCGTCCATGCGGTGATCCAGCGCGATCAGCTCGGATGGGCAGACGAAGGTGAAGTCCAGCGGGTAGAAGAACACCAGGCCGTATTTGCCTTTGATGGCCGAGGACAGGGTGAAGCTGTCGACGATTTCGCCGTTGCCGAGCACGGCCGGGACGGTGAAGTCAGGGGCTTGTTTGCCTACGAGTACGCTCATTGGATATCTCCTGGTGAATAACGTGAAAACAAGGTCCGGGCCAGCCTGCCACCCTCAGGCGACAGCCCTGTGACACGAACCCGCTTGCAAGGGCCGATCATCATACACCGCGAATTTGGACTGTCTTCAACGGTTTTTCGGCGAGTCCAAAAATCCTTTCCCTTGGCATGCCCCCTCATTGGCCCTGGATAAAAAACCGTTCGTCAGCTCTGGCCCAAGGGTTTCAGAAACCACTTTGACAATCATTCTCGTTAACATTAAGATCCGTCTCAATTGAGTCACAACCAGCGACGGTTCTTACTTATGTATGTTTGCCTCTGCACTGGCGTCACCGACGGACAAATCCGCGAAGCGATCTATGAAGGCTGCTGCAGCTACCGCGAAGTCCGCCAGGCCACCGGCGTAGCCAGCCAATGCGGCAAATGTGCGTGCCTGGCCAAGGAAGTGGTTCGCGAAACCCTTGCCAAAATGCAAACGGCCCAGGCCTCGATTCCCTATCCGGTAGAATTTACTGCCGCTTAAATCCAGCTTCTTGAAGAACCGGGCTCAATGTCCGGTTTTTTTATGCCTTTAAATCAAGCGCTTAGCCTCTAGACGCGGAACACAAACATTCTTATTCCGATTAATTTTCATTTATTATTCAATAACTTAGGTTTGACACTCGTCAGTGTGCGGCTCAAACTCAGCCCTATACACAGCTATTACAGGGCAGGCCCTCACCATGAAAGGCGACGTTACAGTCATCCAGCATCTCAACAAGATCCTCGCCAATGAGCTGGTCGCGATCAACCAATACTTCCTGCATGCGCGCATGTATGAGGATTGGGGCCTGAACAAGCTGGGCAAGCACGAGTACCACGAGTCCATCGACGAGATGAAACACGCGGACAAGCTGATCAAGCGCATCCTGTTCCTCGAAGGTCTACCGAACGTCCAGGACCTGGGCAAGCTGCACATCGGCGAACACACTCAGGAAATGCTCAAGTGCGATCTGACGATCGAGCGTGCCGGCCACGCCGACCTGAAAGTCGCCATCGCCCATTGCGAGAGCGTTGGCGACTTCGGCAGCCGCGAACTGCTTGAAGACATCCTCGAGTCCGAGGAAGAACACATCGACTGGCTGGAAACCCAACTGGGCCTGATCGACAAAGTGGGTCTTGAGAACTACCTGCAATCGCAGATGGGCGAAGAGTAACTTCCCCAAAAGCAAGCCAATAAAAAGCCCCGCCCTCTTTCCAGAGGCGGGGCTTTTTATTGCCTGGATTTCCAGGCCACAGCGCAAAACCTTTGTGGGAGCGAGCCTGCTCGCGATAGCGGTCTATCAGTCACAACACGTTGACTGACACGCCCTCATCGCGAGCAGGCTCGCTCCCACATTGTTTGTCCGTGAATCAGGCTTCTGTCTTGTTCGCAGCCGCTTTTTCGGCAGCAGCCTTGATCGTGGCCTGCAAAGAGCCGTCGGCCGCCATCTCGGTCATGATATCGCTACCGCCGATCAGCTCACCGGCCACCCACAGTTGCGGGAAAGTTGGCCAGTTGGCGTACTTGGGCAGGTTGGCGCGGATTTCCGGGTTCTGCAGGATGTCCACGTAGGCAAACTTCTCGCCACACGCCATCACAGCCTGAGCAGCCTTGGCCGAGAAGCCGCACTGTGGCGCATTCGGCGAGCCTTTCATGTAAAGCAGGATGGTGTTGTTGGCAATCTGGTCTTTAATCGTTTCGATGATATCCACGGAGCACCTCGGCTTAAACTTTGCGACTTCAGTTGTCGACACGGTGGCGCATTGTAACGGAAAGCCGAGCACGCTGCTCGGTCTCCCCGAGAGACAAATTCACGCAGCCACCACCTTCACCGGAACCCCATTGAGCGCTGCATTGCCAGACAACTCATCCAGCTGACAGTCATCGGTCAGGTCATTGGCGCTCGAACCGGGCTGGGCGCTGGCAATGGTCATCTGCACGCCCGGCCGGGCATGGCCCCAACCGTGGGGCAGGCTGACCACGCCTTTCATCATGTCCAGGCTACCCTGCACCTCGACTTCAAGCATACCCACCCGCGAACTGACTTTCACCCGCTGCCCGTCGCTCAACCCGCGACTGCTCAGATCCTCCGGGTGCATCAGCAATTGATGACGCGGCTTGCCCTTCACCAGGCGGTGGAAATTGTGCATCCAGGAGTTATTGCTGCGCACATGACGTCGGCCAATCATCAGCAACTCATCCGCCTGTGGTGCCTGCAACCCGGCAAAGCGCGTGAGGTCGGCAAGAATGACCGCCGGTGCAGCCTGCACTCGCTGGTTTTCGGTTTTCAAGCGTGGCGCCAGGTTGGGCTTGAGGGCGCCCAGGTCGATGCCATGGGGATGGTCGAACAAGGTCGCCAGGGACAGCTTATGCGGCGAGGCGTCGCCATAGGCGCCGGCACGAAGGCCGAAATCGATCATTTGCGCCGGCGGCATGGTCGGTTTGAGTTCCTTGCCGGTTCGGGCAGCGAAAGCCTTGGCCAGACCGACGAAAATTTCCCAGTCGTGCAGCGCCCCTTCGGGCTTGGGCAGGATCGCTCGGTTGAAACGGGTCACGTTGCGCACCGCGAACAGGTTGAACGTGGTGTCGTAATGGTCGTTTTCCAGGGCCGAGGTGGATGGCAGGATCAGGTCGGCGTAGCGCGTGGTTTCGTTGATGTACAGATCGACGCTGACCATGAACTCCAACCCGTCCAGCGCCTGCTCCAGTTGCCGTCCGTTGGGAGTGGACAGCACCGGGTTGCCCGCCACGGTGACCAGCGCACGAATCTGGCCTTCGCCCTCGGTGAGCATTTCCTCGGCCAGAGCCGAAACCGGCAACTCGCCCGCGTACTCGGGACGCCCGGACACCCGGCTTTGCCAGCGATTGAAATGCCCTCCCGAGGTGGTCGCAACCAGGTCCACCGCAGGCTCGGTACACAGGGCCCCACCGACCCGGTCAAGATTGCCGGTCACCAGGTTGATCAGCTGAATCAGCCAGTGGCACAGCGTGCCGAACGCCTGGGTCGAGACGCCCATCCGCCCATAACAGACCGCTGAAGGCGCGGCAGCGAAGTCCCGGGCCAACTGCCGAATCTGCGTAGCCGGCACAGCACAGAGCGGGCTCATCGCTTCAGCCGTGAAGGTCGCGACGGCCTGGCGCACGTCTTCCAGGCCATCCACCGGCAGGTGACTGTCACGGGTCAAGCCCTCGCTGAACAGGGTATTGAGCACACCAGACAGCAAAGCGGCATCGCCACCCGGGCGCACGAACACATGCTGGTCGGCAATAGCCGCCGTTTCGCTGCGACGCGGATCGACCACCACCACTTTACCGCCACGGGCCTGGATCGCCTTGAGGCGTTTTTCCACGTCCGGCACGGTCATGATGCTGCCATTGGAGGCCAGCGGGTTGCCGCCCAGGATCAACATGAAGTCGGTGTGATCGATGTCCGGTATCGGCAACAACAGGCCGTGACCGTACATCAGGTGACTGGTCAGGTGGTGAGGCAGTTGGTCCACCGAAGTCGCCGAAAATCGGCTGCGCGTCTTCAGCAGGCCCAAAAAATAGTTGCTGTGGGTCATCAGCCCATAGTTATGCACACTGGGATTGCCCTGGTAGACCGCTACCGCGTTCTGACCGTGGCGTTCCTGGATGCCCGCCAGACGTTCGGCCACCAGCGCGAAGGCATCGTCCCAGGCAATAGGCTGCCACTCGCTACCGACCCGCCGCATGGGCTGGCGCAGGCGATCCGGATCGTTCTGAATATCCTGCAGCGCTACCGCCTTGGGGCAGATGTGGCCGCGACTGAAGCTGTCCAGTGGATCGCCCTTGATCGAGGTGATCGCCAGGCCCTGGCCTTCGGTCTCGGTGGTTTCAAGGGTCAAGCCACAGATGGCTTCGCACAGATGGCACGCACGGTGGTGGAGAGTCTTGGTCATGGCCAGCCTCTATTTTATTCGTAACGGGCGCTTTCGGCCGCGGGAACAAAACTATGGCGCGTGATCCCCCCCTGCGCCAGCGACGTTCGTCCTGTGAATTGCCGTGCATCAGGCCCGTCGATGCAGTGAGCTCAAGGCTGCTCGGAAGGCGGCGCCAGCAACTGGATTTCCTCGATGGTTTCCACTTGCTCGTGAGCAATGGGCACGCCCGTCAACTCTCCGATCAATCGCCAATGCTCGTCGAGCCCGCTGCTGATGGTGGCCATGCGATCGATCATGCGTCGGCCTGCTGCCTTGGTCACCTCGTCATCGCTGCGCAGCAACTCGAATGACATGGACGTCACCGAGGCGGTCAGGTGAGTCAGGGAGCGCGCTGTCAGCCCCAGTAGTTCCATCAGTTGTTGCTCTTTCGAATCCATTTCGGGGCTCCTGCGTCTGAGGTTCATTTATAACCCAGGCCCTGGCATTAGGAAATATTCACGCCCAGGAACAGGCCGGCCAAATCATTCAATAACGCCCCGGTTTGATTGCCAAGCTGCGCAAGGCCGGTGTACAAATGGGTGGCTGCTGTCAGGAACCGGCTTCATACATGTCTTCGCCAACCTGCTATGACCTCGCTGAAATCCCCTAAAACTGTAGCCCTATTGGTAAGACGCGACATTTCCTTATAAGATCGCGCCTTCCCCTATTTCGTCGCCCCGTGCGGCTTTTGCCGCAGGTCTCGCCCGTTTTTTCATGAAACAAGGCTTTGAGCATCTGCGATCAGTGACAAAAGGTAGTCAATCATGAGCGCAAGGCACTTTCTCTCCCTGATGGATTTCACGCCCGACGAGTTGCTCGGCGTGATCCGTCGAGGCGTGGAGCTCAAGGACCTGCGTAATCGCGGCGTACTGTTCGAGCCCCTGAAAAACCGTGTGCTGGGGATGATCTTCGAGAAGTCATCGACCCGCACCCGTATTTCTTTCGAAGCCGGCATGATCCAGCTCGGCGGCCAGGCAATCTTCCTGTCGCCCCGCGACACCCAGCTGGGCCGTGGCGAACCGATCGGCGACTGCGCCATCGTCATGTCGAGCATGCTTGATGCGGTGATGATCCGTACCTTCGCCCACAGCACGCTGACTGAGTTTGCGGCGCACTCGCGCGTACCGGTGATCAATGGTCTGTCCGATGACTTGCACCCCTGCCAGTTGCTGGCCGACATGCAGACGTTCCTCGAACACCGCGGCTCGATCCAGGGCAAGACCGTGGCCTGGGTCGGCGATGGCAACAACATGTGCAACAGCTATATAGAAGCCGCGATCCAGTTCGACTTCCAGCTGCGCATCGCCTGCCCGGAAGGCTACGACCCCAGTGCCGAACTGGTGGCCAAGGCCGGGAGCCGGGTGACCATCGTCCGTGATCCGAAACAGGCCGTGGCCGGCGCGCATCTGGTGAGCACTGATGTCTGGACCTCCATGGGCCAGGAAGAAGAAACCGCCAAGCGTCTGAAACTGTTCGCGCCACTTCAGGTCAACCGCGCCCTGCTCGACCTGGCGGACGCTGACGTGCTGTTCATGCACTGCCTGCCGGCCCATCGCGGCGAGGAGATCAGCGTCGACCTGCTGGACGATCCACGCTCCGTGGCATGGGATCAGGCAGAAAATCGCCTTCACGCACAAAAGGCCTTGCTCGAGTTTCTGGTCGAGCCGGCGTACCACCACGCATGAGCCATACCCTGCTACTGAACCTGCAGAACCTGACTTGCGGTTATCAAAACCAGCGCGTCGTCCAGAACCTCAACCTGCACCTCAATGCCGGGGATATCGGTTGCCTGCTCGGCTCGTCCGGGTGTGGCAAGACCACGACGCTGCGAGCCATCGCCGGTTTCGAACCGGTACAGGAAGGTGAGATCCAGCTGGCGGGGGAAACCATCTCCCGCGCCGGTTTCACCCTCGCCCCGGAAAAACGCCGCATCGGCATGGTATTTCAGGACTATGCGCTGTTCCCTCACCTGAGCGTGGCGGAGAACATTGCGTTTGGCATTCGCAAGCATCCGGACAAGGACCGCGTGGTCGAGGAACTGCTGGAGCTGGTCAACCTGAAGAGCTTGGGCAAGCGCTTTCCCCATGAACTGTCCGGGGGTCAGCAACAACGTGTGGCCCTGGCTCGCGCCCTGGCGCCGGAACCGCAATTGCTGCTGCTCGACGAACCGTTCTCCAATCTCGATGGTGAGCTCAGACGCAAGCTCAGCCATGAAGTGCGGGACATTCTCAAGGTCCGCGGCACCAGCGCGATTCTGGTAACCCACGATCAGGAAGAAGCCTTCGCGGTGAGCGACCATGTCGGGGTATTCAAGGAGGGTCGGCTGGAACAGTGGGATACGCCCTACAATCTGTACCATGAACCGCTGACGCCATTTGTCGCCAGCTTCATTGGCCAGGGTTACTTCATTCGCGGCCAGCTCGACAGCCCGGAATCGGTGCAAACCGAGCTGGGTATCCTGCGCGGCAATCGGGCCTACACCTGGCCCATCGGTGGTGCGGTGGATGTGCTGCTGCGCCCGGACGATATCGTCTACGCACCGGACAGTCCGCTCACAGGCAGGATTGTCGGCAAGGCGTTCCTGGGGGCTTCAACCCTGTATCGCCTGCAATTGCCGACCGGAGCGCAGCTGGAATCCATTTTCCCGAGCCATGCCGACCATCTGGTGGGGGACAACGTCGGCATCCGCGTAGCGGCTGAACACTTGGTGCTGTTCCAGGCGTCAGGGAGCACGGCGGCCCATATACCCCCCGTGGAAAGCGGTGTGCGGCGCTACAGTACTGCCAGCTAGAAGCAATTGTGGGAGCGAGCCTGCTCGCGATGGCGTAGGCATATTCAGCATCGATGCAAGCTGAACCAACGCTATCGCGAGCAGGCTCGCTCCCACATTTTGACCTCAGAGATTTGAGATGAGGTTACCGGCTCCCCCCAACATCAACGTCCCACTGGCCACCAACGTCGCATTCCCGCCAATCTTCACCCGCTCTCCCTCAAGTCGGCAGAACAGTTCGCCGCCCCTGGCCGAGCACTGATAAGCCGTCAGCCCCAGCTTGCCCAAGCGCCGAGACCAGTAAGGAATCAGGCTGCAATGGGTCGAGCCCGTGACCGGATCTTCATTGATGCCAATCGCCGGGGCGAAATAACGCGAGACAAAATCATGCCGGCTTCCCGGCGCAGTCACGATTGCGCCCGGCCACGGCAGCTTCGCCAGGGCCGCCATGTCCGGCTTGCAATCGAGCACCGCCTGCTCCGACTCCAGCACGACGAACAGTTCGTTGGAGCTCAACACGTCCACCGCTTCCACGCCCAGGGCAGCCTGGACCACCAGGGATGCACCCAACTCGCTGGGGACGATGGCTGGAAAATCCAGCCATAGCCGATCACCTTCGCGAGTGACGCTCAACGCCCCGGATCGACAGATGAAGTCCAGTCGCTCGACGGTTTCGTGATAGACCTCGAACAGCACATGGGCGCTGGCCAAGGTGGCATGCCCGCACAACGGTACCTCAGTGGTGGGCGTGAACCAGCGGATATGCCAATGCTGGCCTTCACGCACCAGAAAGGCCGTTTCAGCCAGGTTATGTTCGGCGGCGATCCTTTGCATCAAGTCATCGGCCAGCCAGGCGTCGAGCCGATAGACCATCGCCGGATTGCCGCCAAACGGCCGATCACTGAACGCATCGACTTGATGAAACGCAAGCTGCATGGCACTTCTCCTTGTTATTGATGCATGAGCATGAGTGCCCAGCTACTGCTTTTCCAGTGACAGATCCGACGAATTTTCACCCTACAGCCCAGGACGAAGGCCCCGGCAGCCACCCAAGCCTAAGCCCGACACCATTATGACAACGGTACTTGCTCACGCCCTGCGCCGGTTTCAAGCACGCCCGATATCCGCAAACGCCGCCCCGGTATGCTCGGCCAGTACCGCAGGCGCCAGCTCTACCTCCAGCCCGCGCCTTCCGGCACTGACAAAGATGCTGGCGAACGGCTGGGCAGAACTGTCGATAAAAGTGCGAAGACGTTTTTTCTGCCCCAATGGACTGATACCACCGAGCAGATAACCGGTCGAACGCTGGGCGGCCGCGGGGTCGGCCATCTCGACTTTCTTTACGCCGGCGGCATGGGCCAGGGCTTTCAAATCCAGGCTGCCGACCACGGGCACCACCGCCACCAACAACTCGTGTTTTTCGCTGGCTGCCAACAACGTCTTGAAGACCTGCGCCGGATCCAGTCCAAGCTTTTCTGCCGCTTCCAAACCATAGGAGGCTGCCTTGGGATCGTGTTCATAACTGTGAATGCGATGCTCGGCGCGCACCTTTTTAAGCAGATCCAATGCCGGGGTCATGATCGCTCCTGAGGAAATTCGAATAAGCGTGGCCGGATTCTAAGTCATCGTCGGCCAAAAGGCGCTGGAACTGGGCTGCCAACCCCAGTGACTTAGCGTGAGCGAAACAGTCATTCACACCACGAATAGTTTAAATGTGACCAATGGTTCACTTTCGACCTTTGACACCAGCGTTTCTTGTCTATATTTTTTCGAAACTGAAAACAGAAATTCAGGTCTCAACCAACACCCCGAGTTCAGGATGAGGATCCTACCTCGGCGCTGAACGCGCGATCGGGCTTTACCGGACGCGCCAGACAACAACAAAAACCGAGGTTTGAATGACAATTGCTTTACAACAGCCACCCCTTTCCAGCCAATGCCTGGCCGAATTCCTGGGGACTGCCCTGCTGATTTTCTTCGGCACTGGCTGCGTTGCAGCGCTCAAGGTCGCGGGTGCGAGTTTCGGTCTGTGGGAAATCAGTATCATCTGGGGTGTCGGTGTCAGCATGGCGATCTACCTCAGCGCCGGCGTTTCCGGCGCACACCTGAACCCCGCCGTCAGCATCGCGCTGTGTATTTTCACCGACTTTGAAAAGCGTAAGTTACCCTTCTACATTATTTGCCAGGTGGCCGGCGCCTTTTGTGGCGCGCTGCTGGTCTACACGCTGTACAGCAATCTATTCTTCGATTTCGAACAGTCCCGGCAAATGATTCGTGGCTCAGAAGCCAGCCTTGAACTGGCCTCGGTGTTTTCCACTTATCCACACCCGGCGCTGTCCACTGGCCAGGCCTTTCTGGTGGAGGTGATCATCACCGCCATTCTGATGGGCGTGATCATGTCCCTGACCGATGACAACAATGGCCTGCCCCGCGGCCCGCTGGCGCCACTGCTGATCGGCCTGCTGATCGCGGTGATTGGCAGTTCGATGGGGCCGCTGACGGGCTTCGCGATGAATCCGGCGCGAGACTTCGGCCCTAAACTGATGACTTTCTTCACCGGGTGGGGTGAAATTTCCCTCACGGGTGGACGCGACATCCCGTACTTCCTGGTTCCGATTTTTGCACCGATCGTGGGTGCATGCCTGGGCGCTGCGGCCTATCGCGGGTTGATTGCCCGCCATCTGCCCAGCGCCGTGGCTGTTACAAAGGATGCAAAACCGGCCATTGACGGCAAACCCAGAACATCCTGAAACAATCGGCGCACACTCTGCCCGCTCAAGCGTGCGCCAGGCCTCACCCCTTATTCACGTCCCAAGGCAATCGACATGACCGACATTCAGAACAAGAACTACATCATTGCCCTCGACCAGGGTACGACCAGCTCGCGGGCGATCATTTTCGACCGCGACGCCAATGTGGTCTGCACCGCCCAGCGCGAATTCGCCCAGCATTACCCCCAGGCCGGCTGGGTCGAACACGACCCGATGGAAATCTTCGCCACCCAGAGCGCGGTGATGGTCGAAGCCCTGGCCCAGGCTGGCCTGCATCATGACCAGGTCGCCGCGATCGGCATCACCAACCAGCGCGAAACCACCGTGGTCTGGGACAAGACCACCGGCCGGCCGATCTATAACGCCATTGTCTGGCAGTGCCGACGTAGCACCGAGATCTGCCAGCAACTCAAGCGTGACGGCCACGAACCGTACATCAGCGAAACCACCGGTCTGGTCACCGACCCGTATTTCTCCGGCACCAAGCTGAAGTGGATCCTGGACAACGTCGAAGGCAGCCGCGAACGCGCACGTAACGGCGAACTGCTGTTTGGCACCGTGGACAGCTGGCTGATCTGGAAATTTACCGGCGGCAAAGTCCACGTCACCGACTACACCAACGCCTCGCGCACCATGCTCTTCAATATTCACTCGCTGGAGTGGGACGCGAAGATGCTCGAAATTCTCGACATCCCTCGCGAAATGTTGCCGCAAGTGAAGTCGTCCTCGGAAGTCTATGGCCGCACCAAGAGCGGCATCGCCATCGGTGGCATCGCCGGCGACCAGCAGGCCGCCCTGTTCGGCCAGATGTGCGTGGAGCCAGGCCAGGCGAAAAACACCTATGGCACCGGCTGCTTCCTGTTGATGAACACCGGCGACAAAGCCGTCAAATCCAATCATGGCATGCTCACCACCATCGCCTGCGGTCCCCGCGGCGAAGTGGCCTATGCTCTGGAAGGCGCGGTATTCAACGGCGGCTCCACCGTGCAGTGGCTGCGCGATGAGTTGAAAATCATCAATGACGCTCTCGACACCGAATACTTCGCCAACAAGGTCAAGGACAGCAACGGCGTGTACCTGGTGCCGGCCTTCACCGGCCTGGGCGCCCCCTACTGGGACCCCTATGCCCGTGGCGCGCTGTTCGGCCTGACCCGCGGCGTGCGGGTCGACCACATCATTCGTGCAGCGCTGGAGTCGATTGCCTACCAGACCCGCGACGTACTCGACGCCATGCAGCAGGATTCGGGCGAACGCCTCAAGGCCCTGCGCGTGGACGGCGGCGCGGTAGCGAACAACTTCCTGATGCAGTTCCAGGCGGACATTCTCGGCACCCGGGTCGAACGCCCTAAAATGCGGGAAACCACGGCTTTGGGCGCCGCGTATCTGGCCGGCCTGGCGTGTGGTTTCTGGGGCAGCCTGGAAGAACTGCGCGGCAAGGCCGTGATCGAGCGCGAATTCGAACCGCAACTGGACGAGCAGGCCAAGGAAAAACTCTACGCCGGCTGGCAGAAAGCGGTCAGCCGCACCCGCGACTGGGAACCTCACGAAGACGCTGAATAAGCCGAAGCTGGGTACGACGAGGGTCGTGAAACTGGTCGGGAGGGGATTCCTGCGGCATCATGGGCAAATTTTGTATGGCAGCCCAAAGGAAGCCCCATGAATCTGCCTCCCCGTCAGCAGCAAATCCTCGAACTGGTCCGCGAACGCGGCTACGTCAGCATCGAGGAAATGGCGCAGCTATTCGTTGTCACCCCGCAGACCATCCGCCGCGACATCAATCAATTGGCGGAACTGAACCTGCTGCGTCGCTACCACGGCGGCGCGGCCTATGATTCGAGCGTTGAAAACACCGCCTACGCCATGCGCGCCGATCAGATGCGCGACGAGAAGCAACGCATCGCCGAAGCCATTGCCGCCCAGATCCCTGACCATGCCTCGCTGTTCATCAACATCGGCACCACCACCGAATCCATCGCCCGGGCGCTGCTCAATCACAACCACCTGAAGGTCATCACCAACAATCTGCACGTAGCTTCGATCCTCAGCGCCAAGGACGACTTCGAAGTCCTGATCGCAGGTGGAAATGTCAGACGCGACGGAGGCGTGGTAGGCCAGGCCAGCGTCGACTTCATCAACCAGTTCAAGGTCGACTTCGCCCTGGTGGGCATCAGCGGGATCGATGAAGACGGCAGCCTGCTGGATTTTGACTACCAGGAAGTGCGGGTCTCCCAGGCGATCATCGCCAACGCCCGGCAGGTGCTGCTGGCGGCGGACTCCAGCAAATTCGGGCGCAACGCCATGGTCAGGCTGGGACCGATCAGCCTGATCGATTGCCTGGTGACCGATCAGCAACCCGTGCCGGCCCTGGCGCAATTGCTGAGCCAGCACAAGATTCGGTTGGAAGTGGTCTGAGCTCCCCCCGAAACCCTGTGGCGAGGGGATTTATCCCCGCTTGGGCTGCGCAGCAGCCCCAATACAGTCAACTCAATTTGCCTCATATACCGAGTCGCCTGGTTTTAGGGCTGCTGTGAGCCCAGCGGGGATAAATCCCCTCGCCACAAAAGCATCTCCGACCACATCAGCGACCCTCTTCATGTTCGAAAATTTTCCTTTCAGCTTCCTTTGATCAGTATTTTCAATCGAAGTCTGCTGGCTGTTGCCGAGTTTATGGGCTAGTATTTTCGCAAATGAACATTAATGTTCGAATTCAAATATTTCGAAAAAAAGCCCGAGGCCAGCCGATGCCCACTTCTACCTTGCCTACGCCCCCTCTCGCTGAGGTTTACGATGTCGCCGTCATTGGCGGCGGGATCAACGGCGTGGGGATTGCCGCAGACGCAGCGGGTCGCGGCCTCTCGGTGTTCCTTTGCGAAAAGGACGACCTGGCCAGCCACACCTCCTCGGCCAGCAGCAAACTGATCCATGGCGGCCTGCGCTACCTCGAACATTACGAATTCCGTCTGGTGCGCGAAGCGCTGGCCGAGCGCGAAGTGCTGTTGACCAAGGCTCCGCACATCGTCAAGCAGATGCGCTTCGTCTTGCCCCACCGCCCGCACTTGCGCCCCGCCTGGATGATTCGCGCCGGCCTGTTCCTCTACGATCACCTGGGCAAGCGCGAACAACTTGCCGGTTCCAAAAGCCTGAGATTCGGCGCCGACAGCGCGCTGAAAAGCGAGATCACCAAAGGCTTTGAATACTCCGACTGCTGGGTCGACGATGCGCGCCTGGTGGTGCTCAACGCCATGGCCGCCCGGGAAAAAGGCGCCCATGTCCACACTCGCACACGTTGCGTGAACGCCCGTCGCAGTAAAGGTTTGTGGCATTTGCATCTGGAACGCGCCGACGGCAGCCTGTTTTCGATCCGCGCCAAGGCGCTGGTCAACGCGGCCGGTCCTTGGGTTGCCAAGTTCATTCGCGACGACCTGAAGCTGGAGTCGCCTTACGGCATTCGTCTGATCCAGGGCAGCCACCTGATCGTGCCGAAACTCTACGAAGGCGAGCACGCGCACATTCTTCAGAACGAAGACCAGCGCATCGTCTTCACCATTCCGTATCTGAACCAGTTCACCTTGATCGGCACGACCGACCGCGAATACACCGGCGACCCGGCCAAAGTGGCGATCACCGAGGGCGAAACCGATTATTTGCTCAAAGTGGTCAACGCGCACTTCAAGAAGCAGATCAGCCGCGACGATATCCTGCACAGCTATTCCGGTGTTCGGCCGTTGTGCAACGATGAATCCGACAACCCATCGGCCGTCACCCGGGACTACACACTGGCGCTGTCGGGCAGTGCGGACGAAGCCCCGCTGCTGTCGGTGTTCGGCGGCAAGCTGACCACCTACCGCAAACTGGCCGAATCGGCCATGGCGCAGTTGGCCCCGTATTTTACCCAGATGCGCCCCAGCTGGACTGCCGTGGCTACCCTCCCCGGCGGCGAAAACATGACCACCCCGCAAGCGCTGTGCTCGGCGATTCGTGACAAATTCGACTGGGTGCCGACCGAGCTTGCCCGTCGCTGGGCCACCACCTATGGCAGCCGCACCTGGCGCATGCTTGAAGGCGTGCACAACCTCGGTGACATGGGCGAATACATCGGCGCGGGCCTCTACACCCGGGAAGTCGACTACCTGTGCAGCGATGAATGGGCCATCGATGCCCACGATATCCTGTGGCGCCGCAGCAAACTTGGCTTGTTCACCACCGCGGCCGAACAGCAGAAGCTGCAGCAATACCTGGACAAGGTGGAGCACAACCGTCGCAAGATCGAAGCGGCCTGATCGGTTAGCCGCTTATACGAAAGCCCCTGAATCTGGCGATTCAGGGGCTTTTTGCTATCTGGCATACACCGCCGCCCTCTGTGGGAGCGAGCCTGCTCGCGATGAGGCCATCAACTTCAACATAAGTCTCGCCAGGCAGACCGCTATCGCGAGCAGGCTCGCTCTCACAAGACATGGAGAGGCCGGAATGCATTCGGTTTTCCGAACAAGACTCACCAGTCAATTCGGCCAACCGGATAAACAGCCTGTGGAAAAAATCAGAAAAAAGATTAATTACGTTTAAAAACAAACAGTTAATGTGAGTCAACTGGTCTGGCACGACTCATGCTCTACACTCCTTCGAGACGAATGCCTGCATGCCAACACAACAGGAGCTGCCAGGTACTTCGAAGCACTCAGGGCCGACGAACCGGCTGAATAAGAAAAACAATGTCGAGGAAATATCGATGCGCATCGTTCCCCATCTCCTGGGCGCAGCCATTGCTGCCGCTCTGATCAGCACCCCGGTTTTCGCTGCCGAACTGACCGGTACGCTGAAAAAGATCAAAGAGTCCGGCGTCATCACGCTCGGGCATCGCGACGCTTCCATTCCGTTTTCCTATATCGCGGACGCCTCCGGCAAACCGGTCGGCTATTCCCACGACATTCAGCTGAAAGTCGTCGAAGCCCTGAAAAAAGAACTGGACGTGCCGAACCTGCAGGTCAAGTACAACCTGGTGACCTCGCAAACCCGTATCCCACTGGTGCAAAACGGCACCGTCGACCTGGAATGCGGTTCCACCACCAACAACGTCGAACGTCAGCAGCAGGTTGATTTCTCCGTTGGCATCTTCGAGATCGGCACCAAGCTGCTGTCCAAGAAGGACTCCAAGTACAAGGACTTCGACGACCTCAAGGGCAAAAACGTCGTAACCACCGCCGGCACCACGTCCGAGCGCATCCTCAAGTCCATGAACGCCGACAAGCAAATGGGCATGAACGTGATCTCGGCCAAGGACCACGGCGAATCGTTCAACATGCTCGAAGGCGGCCGTGCCGTTGCCTTCATGATGGACGACGCCTTGCTGGCCGGTGAAATGGCCAAGGCCAAGAAACCAGGCGACTGGGCCGTGACCGGTACCCCGCAGTCCTTCGAAATCTACGGTTGCATGATGCGCAAGGGCGACGAGCCGTTCAAAAAAGCCGTCGATGACGCCATCAAGGCCACCTACGCCTCTGGCGAAATCAACAAGATCTACGAAAAATGGTTCATGCAGCCAATTCCGCCAAAAGGCCTGAACCTGAACTTCCCGATGAGCGAAGAGCTCAAGAAACTGATCGCCGAACCGACCGACAAAGCGGCCGACGAAAAGAAATCCTGATTCCTGACTAACCTTGTCCCCTGGAAGTGCTTTTGCGCTTTCAGGGGATGGTCACTCCCTGCTGGCATATCTGGAAACACTCGAACCGGTGGCTGTCGAGCCGATCGTGTGTGCCTGCCCTTCAAGGGTCAGGTGGGAATGGAGCTTCCCCAGGCGGGTATTTGCATATCGATCGATCTGAGGGGAGACCCTAATGAATTACAACTGGGACTGGGGCGTGTTCTTCAAGTCCACCGGCATCGGCAGCGAGATTTATCTCGACTGGTACGTGGCCGGCCTGGGCTGGACCATCGCCATCGCCGTCGCGGCCTGGATCATCGCCCTACTGCTGGGTTCGGTTCTGGGCGTGATGCGCACCGTGCCGAACCGGCTGGTGTCGGGTATCGCCACCGGCTACGTGGAGCTCTTTCGTAACGTACCGCTGCTGGTTCAGCTGTTCATCTGGTACTTCCTGGTGCCCGACTTGCTGCCTGCGGACCTGCAGGAGTGGTACAAGCAGGACCTGAACCCCACGACCTCGGCCTACCTGAGCGTCGTGGTGTGCCTGGGCCTGTTTACCGCCGCGCGGGTCTGCGAACAAGTTCGTACTGGTATTCAGGCGCTGCCGCGCGGCCAGGAATCCGCCGCACGGGCCATGGGCTTCAAGCTGCCGCAAATCTACTGGAACGTCCTGCTGCCCCAGGCCTACCGGATCATCATTCCGCCGCTTACCTCGGAATTCTTGAACGTCTTCAAGAACTCCTCCGTGGCCTCGCTGATCGGTCTGATGGAATTGCTTGCACAGACCAAACAGACCGCCGAGTTCTCCGCCAACCTGTTCGAAGCCTTCACCCTGGCGACACTGATCTACTTCACCCTGAACATGAGCCTGATGCTGCTCATGCGCATGGTCGAGAAGAAAGTCGCGGTGCCCGGCCTGATTTCCGTGGGGGGTAAATAATGGAACTCGACTTCACTGGCATCATCCCGGCCATTCCCGGTTTGTGGAACGGCATGGTGATGACGCTCAAGCTGATGGCCCTGGGCGTCGTCGGCGGGATCATCCTGGGAACCATCCTGGCGCTGATGCGCCTGTCCCACAACAAGCTGATCTCCAGCATTGCCGGGGCCTACGTCAACTATTTCCGCTCGATCCCGCTGCTGCTGGTCATCACCTGGTTCTACCTGGCGGTGCCGTTCGTACTGCGCTGGATCACCGGCGAAGACACCCCTATCGGTGCGTTTGGCTCCTGCGTCGTGGCGTTCATGATGTTCGAGGCGGCCTACTTCTGCGAAATCGTGCGGGCCGGCGTGCAGTCGATCCCCAAGGGTCAGATGGGCGCCGCCCAGGCGCTGGGCATGAATTATGGCCAGACCATGCGCCTGATCATCCTGCCCCAGGCGTTTCGCAAGATGACCCCGCTGTTGTTGCAACAAAGCATCATCCTGTTTCAGGACACCTCGCTGGTCTACACCGTCGGTCTGGTGGATTTCCTCAATGCTTCGCGGGCCAATGGCGACATCATCGGCCGCTCCCATGAGTTCCTGATCATCGCAGGTCTCGTGTACTTCACAATCAGCTTTGCCGCCTCGCTGCTGGTCAAGCGTCTGCAAAAAAGGTTCGCCGTATGATCTCTATCAAGAACATCAACAAGTGGTATGGGGACTTCCAGGTACTGACCAATTGCAGCACCGAGGTCAGCAAGGGTGAAGTTGTGGTGGTGTGCGGGCCCTCGGGTTCGGGCAAGTCCACGCTGATCAAATGCGTGAACGCCCTGGAGCCGTTCCAGAAAGGCGACATCGTGGTCGACGGTACGTCCATCGCCGACCCGAAGACCAACCTGCCGAAACTGCGCTCGCGCGTTGGCATGGTGTTCCAGCACTTCGAGCTGTTCCCGCACCTGACCATCACCGAAAACCTGACCATCGCCCAGATCAAGGTGCTGGGCCGCAGCAAGGAAGAAGCCACCCAGAAAGGCCTGCAACTGCTTGAGCGGGTCGGTCTGTCGGCCCATGCCCACAAGCACCCGGGCCAGCTCTCCGGCGGCCAACAGCAGCGCGTGGCGATTGCCCGTGCCCTGGCGATGGACCCGATCGTGATGCTGTTCGACGAACCGACCTCGGCCCTTGACCCGGAAATGGTCAACGAAGTGCTCGACGTGATGGTGCAACTGGCCCACGAAGGCATGACCATGATGTGCGTGACCCACGAAATGGGCTTCGCCCGCAAAGTGGCGAACCGGGTGATCTTCATGGACCAGGGCCAGATCATCGAAGACTGCGAGAAGGAAGAGTTCTTCGGCGACATCAGCGCCCGCTCCGAACGTGCGCAGCATTTCCTTGAGAAAATCCTGCAGCACTAAACAACACCGCTCCCCACTGTGGGAGCGAGCTTGCTCGCGATAGCGGACTGCCAGTCACCTTATTCTCGACTGATCAGCAGTCATCGCGAGCAAGCTCGCTCCCACAAGGGAGCAGTGTTGGTTTGTCGATTTGTGTTGTGGTTGACCCAAGGCTTCTGTGATGAAATGCGACCCCACTCTCTATCGCGCCGCGCCGCCATCACTCGCCGTGAAGCCTCGTCTGATTCGCCATCTGTTCCTGCCGCCGCTGATCATTGCCCTGATGATCGGCCTGGGTTACCTCGGCTTCTGGATCAGTGAGCACTACGGCATTCGCAGCCTGGGCGAGAACGGCGAGCGCCAGTTGGAGCTGCACGCCCGTGCGGTCGAGAGCGAGATCAGCAAATACACTTACCTGCCCAGCCTGCTGGAGCTTGAATCCAGCGTATCGCAACTGCTCGACGACCCCACGCCCGAGCATCGCAAGACCGTCAACGAATACCTCGAAGGCCTGAACCGGCGCAGCCGCAGTCGGGCCATTTATGTGATGGACACCACAGGCCGGGTCATGGCGACCAGCAACTGGCGCGACGTCGACAGTTACCTGGGTGAAGACCTGTCCTTTCGCGCCTATTTCCAGAACGCCGTACGCGGTCAGCCCGGGCGCTTCTATGGCATCGGTAGCACCAGCGGCGAGCCTGGTTATTACCTGGCCCATGGTCTGGAACAGCAGGGCAAGATCATCGGCGTGGCGGTGGTCAAAGTGCGCCTGGAAGCCATGGAAGAGCGCTGGCAGCGCGCGCGCTTGGAAGCCTTCGTCAGCGACGAGAATGGCATCATCATTTTGTCCAGCGATCCGGCGCGGCGGCTCAAGTCCGTGCGACCGCTGAGCGACGAAACCAAAGAGCGCCTGGCCCGCAGCCTGCAGTATTACTGGTTCCCACTGAACGAGCTGGTTCCCCTGGCTCGGGAACGCCTGGCCGAAGGCATGGAAAAACTGACCTTCCCGGCCAACGCCGAACTGGTGTCCGACGAGCGGCCCATCAGCTATCTGTCACAGACCCGCCCCCTGAGCGACACACCCTGGAATTTCACCCTGCTGACGCCACTTGAAGACCTGCGTCGCCAGGCAATCAACCAGGGCATCCTGGTGGCCGTGGCCTTCGCCCTGGTGGCTTTCCTGCTGATCGCCTGGAACGAGCGGCGCAAGGTCATCGCCACTCGCCTCGCTGCCCGGGAGGCCTTGCAGGAAGCCAACAACCAGCTCGAACGTCGGATTACCGAACGCACCACCGACCTGCGGGCCAGCAATGAACGGCTCAAGGGCCAGATCCGCGAACGGCGGCAGGCCGAAGAGACGTTGCGCCGGGCCCAGGACGAACTGGTGCAGGCTGGCAAACTCGCCGCCATTGGCCAGATGTCCACCAGCATCGCCCATGAACTCAACCAGCCGCTGGCCGCGCTGCGTACCCTGTCCGGCAACACCGTACGCTTTCTTGAGCGGGGCCAGTTGGATATCGCCAGCGCCAACCTCAAGACCATCAACGACCTGATCGACCGCATGGGCCGGATCACCGCCAGCCTGCGCTCCTTCGCCCGGCGCGGGGACGATCAGGGCCGGGCCAGCCTCGGCAAGGCGGTCGAAGCCGCGCTGCAACTGCTGGGCGGCCGCCTCGAAAGCCTGAAGATCCAGGTGCATGCCGGTTACGACGACGTGCAGGTACAGATCGACCAGACGCGTCTTGAACAAATCCTGGTGAACCTGATCGGCAACGCCCTGGACGCCATGCAGAGCCAACCCGAGCCGCGGCTGTGGCTTGAAGGCACTGCCTCGGATGGCAAATATCGCCTGCGGGTGCGGGACAACGGCCATGGCATCGATCCCGAGGCGCGCAAGCATTTGTTCGAACCCTTCTTCACCACCAAACCCGGCGAACAGGGCCTGGGCCTGGGCCTGACCCTTTCGGCGAGCCTGGCCGCCGCCGCGGGCGGGCATCTGGAGGTCGAACACCCGGCCGAAGGTGGAACCACGTTTGCCCTCAGTTTACCGTTGGTAAGCCCTTTACCTGCCGAGCAGCCATGAATAACGACCTGAGCGTACTGATCGTCGAAGACGACCCCCATGTCCTGCTGGGTTGCCAGCAGGCCCTGTCCCTGGAAGACATTCCCTGCATCGGCGTGGGCAGCGCCGAAGAGGCTCTGGAGCGGGTCGGCGATGACTTTGCCGGCATCGTCATCAGCGACATTCGCCTGCCGGGCATCGATGGCCTGGAGCTGCTGACCCGCCTCAAGGCCCGGGACCGCAGCCTGCCGGTGGTGCTGATCACCGGCCACGGCGACATCTCCATGGCCGTTGGCGCCATGCAAAAAGGCGCCTATGACTTCATGGAGAAACCCTTCTCCCCCGAACGCCTGGTGGACGTCGCCCGTCGCGCCCTGGAGCAACGCAGCCTGGCCCGGGAGGTTTCATCGCTGCGCCGGCAACTGGCCGAACGCGACTCCCTGGAAGGCCGGATCATCGGCCGTTCACCGGCCATGCAGCACCTGCGAGAACTGATCGCCAACGTAGCCGACACCTCGGCCAACGTGCTGATCGAAGGTGAAACCGGCACCGGCAAGGAACTGGTCGCGCGCTGCCTGCACGACTTCAGCCGACGTCACAGCAAACAATTCGTCGCGCTCAACTGCGGCGGCCTGCCGGAGAACCTGTTCGAAAGCGAGATTTTCGGCCACGAAGCCAACGCTTTTACCGGCGCCGGCAAACGACGGATCGGCAAGATCGAGCACGCCGACGGCGGCACGCTGTTTCTCGATGAAGTGGAAAGCATGCCCCTGCCCTTGCAGATCAAGTTGCTGCGGGTGTTGCAGGAACGCACCCTCGAGCGGCTGGGTTCGAACCAGAGTGTGGCCGTGGATTGCCGGGTCATCGCCGCCACCAAGTCCGACCTGGACGAACTGGGCCGGGCCGGACAGTTTCGCAGCGACCTGTATTACCGTCTCAACGTGGTGACCCTGGAACTGCCGCCCCTGCGCGAGCGCCGCGAAGACATTCTGCAACTGTTCGAGCATTTTCTGCAGCAGTCGTCCCTGCGCTTCGACCGCACGGTGCCGGAGCTGGACAACCAGACGCTGTCCAACCTGATGAGCCATGACTGGCCGGGCAACGTGCGGGAACTGCGTAACGTCGCCGAGCGCTATGCACTCGGCCTGCCGGCCTTCAAGAAGTCGGGGGCCAGCGGCGCCAGCCAGGGCCTGGCCTTCGCCGAAGCGGTGGAAGCCTTCGAACGCAACCTGCTGGTGGACGCCCTGCAACGCAGCGGTGGCAATCTGACCCAGGCCAGTCTCGAACTGGGCATGGCCAAGACCACGCTGTTCGACAAAGTCAAAAAATATGGCCTGAGCCATTAACCTGGGGCAGTAAACCTGTGGACCTGATTTTCAAAGCAGCGCTCGGTGCCGCCGTGGTGGTCATCCTGGCGATGCTCGCCAAGACCAAGAACTATTACATCGCCGGACTGGTGCCACTGTTTCCCACCTTCGCCCTGATCGCCCACTACATTGTTGGCAAGGGCCGCTCGGTGGACGATCTGAAAACCACCATCGTGTTTGGCATGTGGTCGATCATCCCCTACTTCGTCTACCTGGCGACGCTGTATGTGATGGTCGACCGGATGCGTCTGGAGGCTTCTCTGGCCGTGGCGGCGGTGGCTTGGCTGATGGCGGCGACGGTGCTGGTCAGCGTGTGGATGAGACTCCACAGCTGACCCCGCAGGAGCGCCTGTCCAAACCAGTGGTTCAATAACCGACGGTAAAGCGCTGCCGCGAAAACTGCGGCGTCTCCACTTCATCGATCATTGCAATGGCGTAATCGGCAAAGCTGATCCAACTGCGCCCGGCGGCGTCGAACAGCAGGTGATCCTTGCCGATACGGAACTGACCGGTGCGCTCGGTCTCGACGAACTCCGCCGAGGGCGAGAGGAAGGTCCAGTCCAGGTCCTGTTCCTTGAGCAGCACGTCCAGGAATAATGCTCCGGCGCTGGCTTCGGCGAGGTATTCCTCAGGGAAGCCTTCGCTGTCGATCACACGGCTATTGTCCGGCAGCAGCAACGAACCGGCCCCGCCCACCACCAGCAAGCGCTTGACCCCGGCAGCCTTGATTGGGGCGATGACCTTGTCGGCCGGCACGGTGGCGAAATGGGCGGCGCAGATCACCACATCATGACCGGCTACCGCTGCGATTAAGGCCTCGCTGTCCAATACATCCAACTGCTGGCTGACCACACCGGCCCTCTTACCGATCTTGGCCGTGTTACGGGCAATGGCCGTCACGCTGTGGCCACGACGCAGGGCTTCTTCCAACAACTGGCTGCCGGCCCGACCGGTGGCGCCGATGATTGCGATTTTGCTCATGATGTTCTCCATTGGTTAGCGATGTTGAAATACAGGCTCTTGTGGCGAGGGGATTTATCCCCGCTGGGCTGCGTAGCAGCCCTATAGCTGACATTGAGGTTTATCAGACGGAGCGCTTCGCCTGTTTTGGGGTTGCTGCGCAACCCAGCGGGGATAAATCCCCTCGCCACAACGGTGCTCTGATCAAAGATCGGTATTCACCACTTCATCTCACCCTTGGCCACCTTGGCACTGAGCTCCAGGGAGCTGTCTTCCCCCAGATCGGGGTAGCGCTGCTTCATGGCGGCGATCAGGGCGGCGGAGTCCTTGGCTTTGGCGGTTTCTTCGTCGAAGGCCTTGATGTACTCGGCGGTAAATTTCACCGGAGCCAGGGACCGGGCACTATCACCCAGGTAATGGCCGGGAATCACAGTGTTCGGTTGCAGTTTTTCAATGCCCTCCAGCGTCGCCAGCCAATCCTTGTGGGACTGCGGCGTCTGCGTGTCGGCCATCCAGACGTGAATGTTCTCGGCCACCACGACGCCGCCGACCACCGCCTTGATCGACGGGATCCACACGAAGCTGCGGTCCGGTTGCGGGCCATCAAGACCGATGATCTGCAAGCGCTTGCCCTCCAGGGTCAGGCTGTCGCCCTTGAGTACCTGGGGTACGATCGCTTTGCTCGGCGCATCCGCCTTGAGGATCGGCCCCCAATATTTCAACTTGCCGTCCATGGTGTGCTTGATGTGTTCGACGGTCGGCGCAGAGGCCAGCACCTTGGCATCCGGGAACGCGGCGGTCAGGGTCTCCAGACCAAAATAGTAGTCGGGATCGCCGTGGCTGATGTAGATCGTGGTCAATTGCTTGCCGCTGGCGCGGATTTTCTGCACCACCTGTTCGGCCTGGGACTTGCCGAACTGGGCGTCCACCAACACCACTTCTTTTTCCCCACTGACCAATACCGAGGTCACCGGGAAAACGGCCGTCGCGCCAGGGTTGTAGACCTCCAGGGCAAGGTCGGCTGCCCAGGTGTTGGCCGCAAAAATCATCGAAGCGCTGGTCAGCAGCAGACGCTTGAATAAGGTGGATCCGGTCATGTTGTGCTCCGTTGTGCATAAGCCCGATTGGGAATGAGCGCAGCTTAGGGACCTGACTCGTTTCAAAAAATGCGATGCTTGGACATAGTTTGTTTCTGAAATCGGGCAAATCATGGATCGTCTACAAGCAATGCAAGTGTTCGTCGCCGTGGTGGAACTGGGCAGTCAGTCGGCAGCAGCCGAACATCTGGACCTGTCACGACCGGTGGTGTCACGGTATCTGGCGGAACTGGAAGACTGGGTTGGTGCCCGACTGATGCACCGCACCACTCGCAAATTGAGCCTGACGGCCGCGGGTTTGGAGATCCTGCCGCGCTGTCGGCAGATGCTGGATCTGTCCGGCGACATGCAGGCCGCCGTCAGTACGTCGGACGATGCGCCACGGGGTATGCTGCGCATCAGCGCCAGCACCTCGTTCGGCCAGGCCCAATTGGCGGCAGCCATGACCGAGTTCGTCGTGCGCTACCCAGGGGTCAGCGTCGACCTGCAAATGCTCGACCGCACCGTGAACCTGGTGGACGAGCGCATCGACCTGGCGATCCGCATGAGCAACGACCTGGACCCGAACCTGATTGCCCGGCGCCTCACAGTCTGTCGCTCGGTGATCTGCGCCTCGCCCGGCTACCTGCGTGAACACCCAACGCCCCAACGGGTCGAGGATTTGAGCCGGCACAACTGCCTGACCCACTCCTACGTCGGCAAGAGCCTGTGGCATTTCGAGCAGGACGGCGAGCAGGTCTCGGTGCCGGTGCAGGGCAACATCAGCGCCAACGAGGCCAGCACATTGCTGCAGGCCACGATAGCCGGTGCGGGCGTGGCGATGCTGCCCAGCTACCAGGCCGGCACGCACATCAAGAACGGCGAACTGATCCGCCTGTTGCCCCACGCCGAACCCCGCCGGATGAACATGTACGCGGTGTATGCCTCACGCAAACACATGCCGTCGGCGCTGCGCAGCCTGCTGGATTTTTTGGTGCTGAAGTTTCCCGAGAGGCCGGAGTGGGATATTGGGTTGTAAACGATAGCCGCCCCACCGCCAACCTCCTGTGGGAGCGAGCCTGCTCGCGATAGCGGTGCAACAGCCAATGGAGATGTGGACTGACCCTGCGCTATCGCGAGCAGGCTCGCTCCCACAATAGAGATCGGTGTATATCCTTGACCCTGCACCAGGATTTCACCAATAGCCCGCCCCAAGGCATACTTGCCACCCTCCGTATTCCAGAACCCAGAACCGCCCCATGCGTATCCACGTCAGTTTCATCGACCGCGTCGGCATTACCCAGGAAGTCCTGGCGCTGCTCGGTGGGCGCAATCTCAATCTGGATGCGGTGGAGATGGTGCCGCCCAACGTCTACATCGATGCCCCGACCCTCAGCCCGCAGGTGCTGGACGAATTACGCGAGGCGCTGTTCAGCGTGCGGGGCGTGCAGGCGGTCACCGTGGTGGACATCCTGCCCGGCCAGCGTCGGCATTTGCAGCTCGACGCCCTGCTCGCGGCCATGACCGACCCGGTACTGGCCCTCGACAGCGCCGGCCACGTATTGCTGGCCAACCCGGCGTTGATCGCCCTGTACGGGCGTGAACCGGCCGGGGAAAGCGTTGCCGAGCTGTTCGGTGACGAAGCCCTGTTGGTCGCTCTGCTGGAGAATGGTTTCCGCCTGCCGCTTCGGGAAATCACCCTCAACGGCCAGACCTTACTGCTGGACGCCACGCCCATTACAAACGCCGGTGCGTTGCTGACCCTCTATCAGCCAAACCGCATCGGCGAACGCCTATCGGCGCTGCACCACGACCACGCCGAAGGGTTTGACGCGTTGCTGGGCGAATCCCCGGCGATCCGCACCCTCAAGGCCCGGGCCCAGCGGGTAGCGGCGTTGGATGCACCGTTGCTGATCCAGGGCGAAACCGGCACGGGCAAAGAGCTGGTGGCCCGGGCCTGCCATGCCATCAGTGCCCGCCACGGCGCGCCGTTCCTGGCCCTGAACTGTGCGGCGCTGCCGGAGAATCTGGCCGAAAGTGAACTGTTCGGCTACGCCCCCGGCGCCTTCACCGGCGCGCAACGGGGTGGCAAGCCGGGGCTGATGGAACTGGCGAACCAGGGCACGGTATTTCTCGATGAAATCGGCGAGATGTCGCCCTACCTGCAAGCCAAGCTGCTGCGGTTCTTGAACGATGGCAGCTTCCGTCGGGTCGGCGGCGACCGGGAAATCAAGGTCAACGTGCGAATCCTCAGCGCGACCCACCGCAACCTGGAAAAAATGGTCAGCGAAGGTTCGTTCCGCGAAGACCTGTTCTATCGCCTGAACGTGCTCAACGTCGAAGTGCCGCCGCTGCGTGAACGCGGCCAGGACATCTTGCTGCTGGCGCGCTACTTCATGCAGCAGGCCTGTGCGCAAATCCAGCGCCCGGTCTGCCGCTTGGCCCCCGGCACCTACCCGGCGCTGCTGGGCAACCGCTGGCCGGGCAATGTGCGGCAATTGCAGAACGTGATCTTCCGCGCCGCGGCCATCTGTGAAAGCAGCCTGGTGGACATTGGCGACCTGGACATTGCCGGCACGTCTGTGGCGCGCCAGGGTGACGTGGAAGTCGAAAGCCTTGAGCAAGCGGTGGAAGCCTTCGAAAAACATCTGCTCGAAAGCCTCTACGTCAACTACCCCTCGACCCGCCAGCTCGCCAGCCGCCTGCAAACCTCCCATACAGCGATTGCCCATCGGTTGCGTAAATACGGGATTTCCGGCAAGCCGTAAGCACGCTCCCACATTGGGACCTGCGGCGTACCTGGAACCTGGCTCAAAAACGACCTCCACCTGTACTGAAAGCGCTACAGCGGAACGATATCGATACACCTGGCGCTAAGCTGCGCCGCGCAAGGCTTTGATCCCACAACGATTTTTTCCAGGCGTATAGCTGTAGCGTTTTCGCTACAGCTCAATACAGCCGGCGCTCGACAGAACCGAGTAAGCCATTGATATATAAGTATTTATCAGCATTGGCCGCATTCTTGCTAAGGATATAACCATTCGGCCGGGCCAAGCCCCGCGCCTTTCTTCGCGTCCACCAGACGAATCTGGCCCCAGGAGTTTCCATGAGCGAGTTGCGTTTCACTGAAGATCACGAATGGCTGCGCACTGAAGCCGACGGCAGCGTTACCGTCGGTATTACCGCGTTTGCCCAGAACGCCTTGGGCGATGTGGTCTATGTTCAGTTACCGGAACTGCAAAGCTACGCCAAGGGTGACGAAGCCTCTACCGTGGAATCGGTGAAAGCCGCCAGCGGTGTGTACATGCCGCTGGACGGAGAAGTGCTGGAAGTGAACCCGGCCCTGGAAAGCAATCCGGAACTGGTCAACGAAGATCCGCTGGGCGAAGGCTGGTTTTTCCGATTCAAGCCCGCCGACGCCACCCAAGTTGACCAACTGCTGAATCAGGACGCCTATGACCGCCTGATCAAAGCCAACGCCGAAGCCTGAGGAGCGCAACATGACCGTTAATCTCGGCACCGCCAACGAATTCATCGCCCGCCACATCGGCCCGCGAGCCAGCGACGAGCAAGCCATGCTCGAGCGCCTGGGCTACGACTCCCTGGAAGCGTTGAGCGCCAGCGTCATTCCGGAAAGCATCAAGGGCACCAGCGTGCTGGACATGGGCGACGGCCAGAGCGAAGCCGATGCACTGGCCTCGATCAAGGCCATCGCCGGCAAGAACCAACTGTTCAAGACCTACATCGGCCAGGGCTACTACAACTGCCACACGCCAGCGCCGATCCTGCGCAACCTGCTGGAAAACCCGGCCTGGTACACCGCCTACACCCCTTACCAGCCGGAAATTTCCCAGGGCCGTCTCGAGGCACTGCTGAACTTCCAGACCTTGATCAGCGACCTGACCGGCCTGCCGATCGCCAACGCATCCTTGCTGGACGAAGCCACCGCCGCGGCCGAGGCCATGACCTTCTGCAAGCGCCTGAGCAAGAACAAGGGCAGCAATGCCTTCTTCGCTTCCCGCCATTGCCACCCGCAAACCCTCGATGTGCTGCGCACCCGTGCCGAGCCCTTGGGCATCGACGTGGTCGTGGGCGACGAACGCGAACTGACCGATGTCGGCAGTTTCTTCGGCGCGCTGTTGCAATACCCAGCCAGCAACGGTGACCTGTTCGATTACCGTGAACTGACCGAACGCTTCCATGCCGCCAACGCCCTGGTCGCTGTCGCCGCAGACCTGCTGGCCCTGACCCTGCTGACGGCACCGGGTGAGTTCGGCGCCGACGTGGCCATCGGCAGCGCCCAGCGCTTCGGCGTGCCGTTGGGCTTTGGCGGCCCACACGCGGCGTATTTCTCTACCAAGGATGCCTTCAAGCGCGATATGCCTGGCCGCCTTGTGGGTGTTTCCGTGGACCGTTTCGGCAAGCCGGCCTTGCGCCTGGCGATGCAGACCCGCGAACAACACATCCGTCGCGAGAAAGCCACGAGTAACATCTGCACCGCCCAGGTCTTGCTGGCCAACATCGCCAGCATGTACGCCGTGTATCACGGCCCTAAAGGCCTGACTCAGATCGCCAACCGCATTCATCACCTCACCGCGATCCTCGCCAAGGGCTTGGGCGCCTTGGGTCTGGCTGTCGAGCAGGACAGCTTTTTCGACACCCTGACCCTGCACACCGGCGCGCAAACCGCTGCCCTGCACGACAAGGCGCGTGCCCAGCGCATCAACCTGCGCGTGGTGGACGCTGAACGCCTGGGCTTGTCCCTGGACGAAACCACCTGCCAGGCGGACGTCGAAACGCTGTGGAGCCTGTTGGCCGACGGCAAGGCCCTGCCGGAGTTCGCCGCCCTGGCCGCCACCGTGCAAAGCCGTATCCCGGCCGAGCTGGTGCGCCAGTCGGCGGTCCTCAGCCACCCGGTGTTCAACCGCTATCACTCCGAAACCGAGCTGATGCGCTACCTGCGTAAGCTCGCCGACAAGGACTTGGCCCTGGATCGCACCATGATCCCGCTGGGTTCCTGCACCATGAAACTCAACGCCGCCAGCGAAATGATCCCGGTGACCTGGGCCGAGTTCGGCGCCCTGCACCCATTCGCCCCCGCCGAACAGAGCGCCGGCTACCAGCAACTGACCGACGAACTGGAAGCCATGCTCTGCGCTGCTACCGGTTACGACGCGGTGTCGTTGCAACCAAACGCCGGTTCCCAGGGTGAATACGCCGGTCTGCTGGCGATCCGCGCCTATCACCAGAGCCGTGGCGAAGACCGTCGCGATATCTGCCTGATCCCATCGTCGGCCCACGGCACCAACCCGGCCACCGCCAACATGGCCGGCATGCGTGTGGTCGTGACCGCCTGCGATGCTCGCGGCAACGTCGACATCGAAGACCTGCGGGCCAAGGCCACCGAGCACCGCGAACACCTCGCGGCGCTGATGATAACCTACCCGTCCACCCACGGTGTGTTCGAGGAAGGCATCCGCGAAATCTGCGGGATCATTCATGACAACGGCGGCCAGGTGTACATCGACGGCGCCAACATGAACGCCATGGTCGGCCTCTGCGCCCCGGGCAAGTTCGGTGGCGACGTGTCGCACCTGAACCTGCACAAGACCTTTTGCATTCCTCACGGCGGTGGCGGCCCGGGTGTCGGCCCGATCGGCGTCAAGTCCCACCTGGCACCGTTCCTGCCGGGCCACGCCAACATGGCGCGCAAGGAAGGCGCGGTGTGCGCGGCGCCATTTGGCAGCGCAAGCATCCTGCCGATCACCTGGATGTACATCCGCATGATGGGCGGTGCGGGCCTCAAGCGTGCCTCGCAGTTGGCAATCCTCAACGCCAACTACATTGCCCGCCGTCTGGAAGAACACTACCCAGTGCTCTACTCCGGCAGCAACGGCCTGGTGGCCCACGAATGCATCCTCGACCTGCGCCCGCTCAAGGACAGCAGCGGCATCAGCGTCGATGACGTAGCCAAGCGCCTGATCGACTTCGGCTTCCACGCCCCGACCATGTCGTTCCCAGTGGCCGGTACGCTGATGATCGAGCCGACCGAAAGCGAATCCAAGGAAGAACTGGACCGCTTCTGCGACGCCATGATCTGCATCCGCGAAGAAATCCGCGCGGTGGAAAACGGCAGCCTGGACAAAGACGACAACCCACTGAAAAACGCCCCCCACACCGCCGCGGAAATCGTCGGCGAGTGGACCCACCCCTATAGCCGCGAACAAGCGGTGTACCCGGTGGCGTCGTTGATCGACGGCAAATACTGGCCGCCGGTGGGCCGGGTCGACAACGTGTTCGGCGACCGCAACCTGGTCTGCGCCTGCCCGTCGATCGAAAGCTACGCTTGACCTGAGCGGAGGGCGATCTACCAGCCCTCCGCATCCTCTGTGGGAGCGAGCCTGCTCGCGATAGCGGCGTAACAGCCAATAGAGATGTTGCCTGACACTCCGCTATCGCGAGCAGGCTCGCTCCCACAAGGATCTATGCCAGACCTTAAACCGTCGATCCTCATAAAAAGAAACCGGAGAAACACCATGTCGTTAAGCGTGTTCGACCTGTTCAAAATCGGCATCGGCCCCTCCAGTTCCCACACGGTCGGCCCGATGCGTGCCGCTGCCCGTTTCGTCGAAGGGCTGCGTCGTGATGACCTGCTCAACACCACCGCCAGCGTCAAGGTCGAGCTCTACGGCTCACTCGGCGCCACCGGCAAAGGCCACGGCAGTGACAAGGCCGTGCTGCTGGGTCTGGAAGGCGAACACCCGGATACCGTGGACACTGAAACGGTCGACGCCCGCTTGCGAGAGATTCGCAGCAACGGGCGCCTGAACCTGCTGGGTGAACACTGCATTGAATTCAACGAAAAACTGCACCTGGCGATGATTCGCAAGCCGCTGCCTTTTCATCCCAACGGCATGATCTTCCGCGCCTTCGATGCGGCGGGCCTGCAGGTGCGCAGCCGCGAGTATTACTCGGTAGGCGGTGGTTTTGTCGTCGACGAAAGCGCTGCCGGCGCCGACCGTATCGTCGAAGATGCCACCCCCCTGACCTTCCCGTTCAAAAGCGCCAAGGACTTGTTGAGCCACTGCACCACCTATGGCTTGTCCATCAGCCAGGTGATGCTGACCAACGAAAGTGCCTGGCGCCCCGAAGCCGAAACCCGCGCCGGCCTGCTGAAGATCTGGCAGGTGATGCAGGATTGCGTGGCGGCCGGCTGCCGCAACGAAGGCATTCTGCCGGGCGGGCTGAAGGTCAAGCGCCGGGCGGCGGCGCTGCACCGTCAGTTGTGCAAGAACCCGGAAGCTGCCCTGCGCGACCCGCTGTCGGTGCTGGACTGGGTCAACCTGTATGCCCTGGCCGTCAACGAAGAAAACGCCTACGGCGGCCGCGTCGTCACCGCGCCGACCAACGGTGCGGCGGGAATCATCCCGGCCGTGCTGCATTACTACATGCGCTTCATCCCTGGGGCCAATGAAGACGGCGTCGTGCGGTTCCTGCTGACCGCCGCCGCCATCGGCATCCTGTACAAGGAAAACGCCTCCATCTCCGGCGCCGAAGTCGGTTGCCAGGGTGAAGTCGGCGTGGCCTGTTCCATGGCCGCCGGCGCCCTGTGCGAAGTGCTCGGCGGCAGCGTGCAGCAAGTGGAAAACGCCGCCGAGATCGGCATGGAACACAACCTCGGCCTGACCTGCGACCCCATCGGCGGCCTGGTGCAAGTGCCGTGCATCGAGCGCAACGCCATGGGCTCGGTGAAAGCCATCAATGCGGTGCGCATGGCCATGCGCGGCGACGGGCATCACTTCGTTTCCCTCGACAAAGTCATCCGCACCATGCGCCAGACCGGCGCCGACATGAAAAGCAAATACAAGGAGACCGCCCGCGGCGGTCTGGCGGTCAACATCATCGAATGCTGATGCGCTTGCCTCACTTCTACATTTTTCCCAGGAGCTGATATGTCCACCGAACCATTGCTGAAGACCCCGTTGCACGCCCTGCACCTCGAACTCGGCGCCCGCATGGTGCCATTCGCCGGCTATGACATGCCGGTGCAATACCCATTGGGCGTGATGAAAGAACATCAGCACACCCGCGATCAGGCCGGGCTGTTCGACGTGTCCCACATGGGCCAGATCCGCCTGAGCGGCGCAAACGCCGCCAAAGCCTTGGAAACCCTGGTGCCGGTGGACATCATCGACCTGCCGGTGGGCATGCAGCGCTATGCCATGTTCACCAACGAAAACGGCGGCATCCTCGACGATCTGATGGTCGCCAACCTGGGCAACGACGAGCTGTTCCTGGTGGTCAACGCGGCCTGCAAGGAGCAGGACCTGGCCCACCTGCGCGCCCATATCGGCGACCAGTGCAGCATCGAGCCACTGTTCGAAGCTCGCGCCCTGCTCGCCCTGCAAGGCCCGGCCGCCGTCACCGTGCTTGCACGACTGGCGCCAGACGTGGCGAAGATGACCTTCATGCAGTTCCAGCGCGTCACGCTGCTGGGTATGGACTGCTTTGTCAGCCGTTCGGGTTACACCGGTGAAGACGGTTTCGAGATCTCGGTGCCCGCCGCCGAGGCCGAAAAGCTGGCCCGCGCCCTACTGGCAGAGCCGGAAGTGGCCGCCATCGGTCTGGGCGCTCGCGACTCCCTGCGCCTCGAAGCCGGCCTGTGCCTTTATGGCCACGACATGAACACCGAAACGACCCCGATCGAAGCCAGCCTGCTGTGGGCGATCTCCAAAGTCCGCCGCGCCGATGGCGTCAGGGCCGGTGGTTTCCCGGGCGCTGAAACCGTGTTCGCCCAGCAACAGGGCGGCGTGAAGCGCAAACGCGTCGGCCTGCTGCCCCAAGAACGCACACCCGTGCGCGAAGGTGCAGAGATCGTCGACGAAGCGGGCGAGATTATCGGTACGGTGTGCAGCGGCGGTTTCGGCCCGACCCTGGGCGCTCCGTTGGCGATGGGTTACCTGGACAGCGCCTATGTCGCACTGGATACGCCAGTCTGGGCCATCGTGCGTGGGAAAAAAGTGCCTTTGCTTGTAAGCAAAATGCCATTTGTTCCACAACGCTACTACCGCGGTTGATTGACTGTTTCTATACGTAACGCGGTTGCGTTATACGTGCACTAATGTGTAACGCAACCGCCATAAAAAGGTGCATCTACTCGATATTGAAATTGCACCTATAACGTTGAAAACAATTGAACTAGCCTATCGAATAAGCCCCAGCCCGCAGCCCCTGTAAATACGAGAATGCTGAGCAAATACGGGGCCTTCAGAGGGGGTTGTTTTTTTGTTCATAGTTGGCGTAGAGTTTGATCACTGTGTTTGCATGGGTCGCTTGGAACCGTGACCTGGGCAGTAGCTTATGAAGTTCGCTACATCCCGCTCGACGTCTCTTACTTTCCTGCAACCCAGCCCCAGTACTCTTTCATGTGGAAGAGGCTGTCATTAATTTAGCATCAAAGGAAATAAGAAAATGGCTGAGCGTCAGAACGGTATCGTCAAGTGGTTCAACGACGAGAAAGGTTTTGGTTTTATCACTCCTGACAGCGGTCCGGATCTGTTCGTGCATTTCCGCGCCATTCAGGGCAGCGGCTTCAAGAGCCTGAAAGAAGGCCAGAAAGTCACTTTCGTTGCTGTGCAAGGCCAGAAAGGCATGCAGGCTGACGAGGTTCAAGCCGAAGGCTAAGCTTTCGAGAAACAAAAAAGCCCCTGATTGATATCAGGGGCTTTTTTATGGGCGTAAATCCGTAAAATGGCCTCTTTTTCGTCCGAGGCCGTCATGCCCAAACACCTGCTCATCCCCCAAGGCGAGTTCCCTCCCGCCACCCTGGGCCGTCGCCTGGCCGCGATGTTCTATGACTTTTTGCTGTGCACAGCCCTGCTGATCGTCACTGGCGGCGTCTACAAGATGATTCAGATGGCGATCATCGGCGAAGAAAAAATGCGCGCCCTCACCGACGCCGGCGCACTGGACGGCGACCCGCTACTGTCCACCGTGCTGCTTTTCGTGCTGTTCGGCTTCTTCGCCAAGTTCTGGACCCACAACGGCCAGACCCTGGGCATGCAGGTGTGGTGCATTCGCGTGCAGAACACCGATGGCACGGCGATCAGCCTGTGGCAGGCCCTGTTGCGATTTGTCGTGTCGATCGCCTCATTGCTGCTGGTGGGACTGGGCTTCATCTGGTCGCTGTTCGACAAGCGCAAGCGCACCTGGCATGACATCTACTCGGATACGCAGCTGGTGCGAATTCCCAAGAAAAAGAAATAGGTCGCAAGCTGCAAGCTTTGGACTTGCAGCTTGCAACTTGGAGCTACCTTCAGGCATTGCCCGCCAGCTTCATCCGCGCCGCCTGGGTGAAGTCCAGCATGCGCTTGAGCGGGCGAATGGCCTGGGGGATCAGCGCCGGGTCGACGAATATCTCGTTGGTGCCTTCCTGCAGGCTCTTGAGCGTGCGCTCCAGGGTATTCATCGCCATCCACGGGCAGTGCGCGCAACTGCGGCATGCCGCGCCGTTGCCGGCGGTGGGGGCTTCGATGAAGACCTTGTCGGGGCACAACTGCTGCATCTTGTAGAAGATGCCACGGTCAGTGGCGACGATCAGTGTTTTGTTTGGCAGGCTTTGGGCTGCGGCGATCAACTGGCTGGTGGAGCCCACCGCGTCGGCCAGTTCAATCACCGAGGTTGGCGACTCAGGGTGCACCAGGATTGCGGCGTCCGGGTACAGCGCCTTCATGTCCTCCAACTGCTTGGACTTGAACTCTTCGTGAACGATGCAGGCGCCGTCCCAGAGCAGCATGTCGGCGCCGGTCTTGCGCTGGATATAAGTGCCCAGGTGCTTGTCGGGGCCCCAGATGATCGTCTCGCCGTTGTCCATCAGGCTCTCGACGATTTCCAGTGCGCAACTGGATGTCACCACCCAGTCGGCCCGGGCTTTGACCGCTGCCGACGTGTTGGCGTACACCACCACGGTGCGTTCCGGATGCTGGTCGCAGAACGCCGAGAACTCCTCCACCGGGCAACCCAGGTCCAGGGAGCACGTGGCTTCCAGGGTCGGCATCAATACGCGTTTTTCGGGGTTGAGGATCTTGGCGGTCTCGCCCATGAACTTGACCCCGGCCACCACCACGGTCTTGGCCGGATGGGCGTTGCCGAAGCGGGCCATTTCCAGGGAATCGGACACACAGCCCCCGGTCTCTTCGGCCAGGGCCTGGATGATCGGGTCGCAGTAGAAGTGCGCGACCAGCACCGCATCCTGAGCCTTGAGCTCGGCGGCGATGGCGGCGCGGTACCAGGCCTCTTGCTCGGCGGTCAGCGGCTTGGGCTGTTTGGCGTCGAGATGGGCCTGAACCAGAAGGCGTTCGGAAATTTGCGTCATGTTCGCAAGACCTGCAGGCGCGTTTTGCGCGAAAGTCGAGTATACACCCGGCTCCGGACCACTCGGGTACCGCCGGGAAAGTGGGTATCAATCAGGCACGGTATAGCGTGAAGCCGGCAAGGCTACAGAATAACCCGCCGTTGCAAAAGATCATTCTGACCTGTGCCCTGTGGCCAGCGCTCTATCTGTGGGAGCAAGGCTTGCCCGCGAAGCTGGCGCCTCGGCTTCTGAAAAACCGCATGGCCTTCATCGCGAGCAAGCCTTGCTCTCACAGCCGCGTCAACCTGACTGAAATGTAATCACTTCGCGTTCCCGCCTGTGTCATCTTTCTTTCAACCCTGCACACGGACGCCCCTGTGCTCGCTGCAAATCGACTGACGGACTTCAAACGGCATGCAATCAAATACTTCCCGGCGAACCTTCGTAAAAGGCCTGACTGCCGGCGGCATCCTGGCTGGCCTGGGCTTGTGGCGCGCGCCCGTCTGGGCGGTCACCAGCCCCGGCCAACCCAATGTACTGACGGGCACCGAGTTCGACCTGTTCATCGGCGAAAGCCCGGTCAACTTCACCGGCAATCCGCGCATCGCCCAGACCATCAACGGCGGCATCCCCGGCCCGCTGCTGCGCTGGCGTGAGGGTGACACCGTGACCCTGCGGGTGCGCAACCGTTTGAAAGATCCAACCTCCATCCACTGGCACGGCATTCTGCTGCCGGCCAACATGGACGGCGTGCCGGGGTTGAGCTTCAAGGGCATCGAGCCCGATGGCATGTACGTCTATCAATTCAAGGTCCGGCAAAACGGTACTTACTGGTACCACAGTCATTCCGGCTTCCAGGAACAGTCCGGGGTCTACGGCCCACTGGTGATCGACGCCAAGGAGCCCGAGCCCTTCCAGTACGAGCGCGACTACGTGGTGATGCTCACCGACTGGACCGACGAAGACCCCGCCGATGTCATCCGCAAGCTCAAGAAGCAATCGGACTACTACAACTACAACAAACGCACCGTCGGTGATTTCATTGACGATGTCGGCAAGAACGGCTGGGCCGCCACCGTGGCCGATCGCAAGATGTGGGCCGAAATGAAGATGAACCCCACCGACCTGGCCGACATCAGTGGCGCCACCTACACCTACCTCATGAACGGCCAGACGCCGGACATGAACTGGACCGGTCTGTTCAAACCCGGCGAACGCCTTCGCCTGCGCTTGATCAATGGCTCGTCCATGACCTATTTCGACGTGCGCATCCCCGGCCTGAAAATGACCGTGGTGGCGTCCGATGGACAGTACGTCAAACCGGTGAGCGTCGATGAGCTGCGCATCGCCGTGGCCGAAACTTATGACGTTATCGTCGAGCCAAGCGAAGAAGCCTATACGCTGTTTGCCCAATCGATGGATCGCACCGGCTACGCCTGCGGCACCCTGGCGACCCGTTCCGGTCTTTCGGCAACGGTGCCGCCGCTGGATCCACGGCCACTGGTCACCATGGACGACATGGGCATGGGTGGTATGGATCACGGATCGATGCAGGGCATGGCGGGCATGGATCACAGCCAGATGGCGGGGAAGGACCACGGTTCCATGCAAGGCATGGACGACGGGCTGTCCCATCCAGACTCCGAAAAAGACAATCCGCTGGTGGACATGCAGGCCATGAGCGTCAGCCCCAAGCTCGACGACCCGGGCATGGGCCTGCGCAACAACGGTCGCAAGGTCCTCACCTACTCGGACCTGCGCAGCACGTTCCCCGACCCCGACGGGCGTGAACCGGGCCGCACCCTCGAACTGCACCTGACCGGCCACATGGAGAAATTCAGCTGGTCGTTCAACGGCGTGAAGTTCTCCGATGCCGCACCGCTGCTGCTCAAGTACGGCGAGCGCCTGCGCATCGTGCTGATCAACGACACCATGATGACTCACCCCATCCACCTGCACGGTATGTGGAGCGATCTGGAGGACGAGAATGGCCAGTTCATGGTGCGTAAACACACCATCGATGTGCCGCCGGGCTCCAAACGCAGTTACCGGGTCACCGCCGACGCCCTCGGACGCTGGGCATATCACTGCCACTTGCTGTTCCACATGGAGATGGGGATGTTCCGTGAAGTTCGGGTGCAGGAATGAGGAGCCGACCATGACCACTATTTTTCACTACCCCCTGGCACTTTTTGCCAGCCTCACTCTGGGCGCCACTGGCTCGGCCTGGGCCGCGAGCGATGCCATGCAAGGCATGGATCACAGCCAGATGCAGGGGATGGACCATAGCCAGATGCAAGGCATGGACTCGATGCAGGGTATGGAACCGATGCAATCGGCCCCCACCAGCAGCCGCACGCCGATTCCCGAGCTGACCGACGC
>NZ_WUUD01000025.1:90453-107461 GCF_009831705.1 Pseudomonas sp. PICF6
CCGCGCCGCCGTCTACGAAGACCATGGCGGCCATGCCGTGCATGACAGCGCCATCCATTCATTCTTGCTCATCGACCAATTGGAATGGCAAGACGCCGATGATGGCAGTGCCCTGAGCTGGGACGCCTCGGGCTGGATCGGCGGCGACATCGATCGCTTGTGGCTGCGCTCCGAAGGCGAACGCACCAACGGCAAGACCGAGGAAGCCGAACTCCAGGCCCTGTGGGGACATGCCGTCAGCCCCTGGTGGGACCTGGTCGCCGGCGTGCGCCAGGATTTCAAGCCGGGCGACCCGCAAACCTGGGCCGCCTTCGGTGTACAGGGCATGGCGCTGTATAACTTTGAAGCCGAGGCCACCGCGTTCATCGGCGAAGGCGGTCAGAGTGCGGTGCGCCTGGAAGGCGACTACGACATCCTGCTGACCAATCGTCTGATCCTGCAACCCACCGCCGAAGCCAACTTTTACGGCAAGAACGATCCCGATCGCGGTGTCGGCTCCGGGCTGTCGGACACTGAAGTGGGTGTGCGGCTGCGCTACGAAATCCGCCGTGAGTTCGCCCCTTATATCGGCGTCACCTGGAACCGCGTCTACGGCAACACTGCCGACTACGCCCGGGAAGAGAACGAAGACCGCAGCGAGGCACGCCTGGTGCTGGGCGTGCGCATGTGGTTCTGAGGGTGGTTGTAATCGCAGTCAACTAAAAAACTAGAAACCTGAGCTGTAGGAGTCCTTGCATGTCATTTATCAGAACCGCTGTAGTCACCGTCGCGCTGTCCACAGGCCTGTTGATCAGTGGCCTGGCCCAAGCGCACCCAAAGCTGCTTTCCTCCACGCCCGCTGAAGGTGCTGAAGGTGCGGCGCCGGCAAAGATCGAACTGCATTTTTCCGAGAACCTGATGACCAAGTTCTCCGGCGCCAAGCTGGTCATGACCGGGATGCCCGGCATGTCGGCGCACTCGCCCATGCCCATGAAGGCCAAGGTCTCCGGCAGCGATGACCCCAAAACCATGGTCATTACCCCGAACGCTCCGCTCACCACCGGCACCTACCAGGTCCAGTGGCGCGCGGTGTCGTCCGATACTCACCCGATCACCGGCAATGTCACGTTCAAGGTGAAGTGACTTGAGCGCCTCGATCAACATTGACCTGCTCAACATTGTTCTGCGCTTGGCCCTGTACCTGGATCTGATGGTGTTGTTCGGCCTGGCCGCGTTCGGTCTGTATAGCTTGCGCGGTCCAGAGCGGATCTCGGGCGTGGTGGTGCACTTCAAAGCACTTGTGCTGACCACAGCGCTGTTTGGCGTGCTGTTGTCGGTGGCCGCCATGCTGTGCATGGCCTGGGCCATGAGCGGCGTCACCGACTGGAACGAGCTGTTGCCGCACATTGAAATGATGGTGTTCGAGACCGACGTGGGTGTGAGCTGGAGTGTTCGGATCGCGGCGCTGTTGCTGGCGACAATTGCTGTGGCCCTGAACCACCCGGCACCGACCGTCAGCTTGTGGCTGGTCACCCTCAGCGGTGCCGTGGCCCTGGCGACACTGGCCTGGGCCGGGCATGGCGCCATGGACGAAGGCCTGCGCCGTAACTGGCACTTCATCACCGATTTTCTGCACCTGTGGGCGGCGGGCGGCTGGGTGGGCGCCCTGACTGCGTTTGCCCTGCTACTTCGCCGTGCTGAACACCGGCTGCCGGTCCTGGCGCGAACCCTGACCGGGTTTGAAACAGCCGGGGCGGTGATTGTGGTGGTGATCAGTGTGACAGGGGTGGTGAACTATCTGTTCATCGTCGGTCCTCGCGTCGACGGGCTGCTGGATAGCACCTATGGTCAATTGCTGGCGCTTAAAGTCGTGTTGTTCGCGGCGATGCTGGTGTTTGCCGCGCTGAATCGTTTTCATCTGAGCCCGTTGCTGGAACAGGCTCGGCAGACCGGGGAGCACAGCGTGGCGGTCAATGCCCTGCGGCGCAGCATGGCTCTGGAATTGTCCGTGGCGGTGGTAATACTGGCGTTGGTGGCATGGCTCGGGACGTTGAGTCCGGCGATGGAATAGCACGACTGACTCCGCTGAACAGGGGTTTGGAGTGCACCTGATTTTTAAATACCCCCCACCAGATTTCAGTTTGCCCCACCCCTCACATCCCAGCCTAAATGGAGCTTTATCCAGCAAGGCTCTGTTATGGAAAACGTTCGAACTTCAAGCACCCACGCCGTCTGGCTGATGGTCAGCGTGGTGTTGGTGGCACTGAACCTGCGCCCCTCTATGGCGGCTGTCGGGCCATTGTTATCAGCCATTCGCGGCGAGGTGCCGCTGAGTTTCAGCACCGCTTCGTTACTGACCATGTTGCCGGTCATGGCCATGGGTCTGGCGATGTTCTTGGGCATGCGCATTGCCCTGCGCATCGGTGAGCACCGCACCATCGTGCTGTCGCTGCTGATCATCGGCATCGCCACGGCATCGCGCCTGTACCTGGACAGCGCCGTCGAGCTGATTATCAGCGCGGTGCTGGCGGGGATCGGTATCGCCCTGATCCAGGCCGTGATGCCGGCGCTGATCAAATCGCGCTTCGCCGACAATGTCTCGTTGTTTATGGGCCTGTACGTCACGTCCATCATGGGCGGCGCGGCGCTTGCGGCGTCGTTTTCACCGTTCGTCCTGGCGCAGACCGGCAGCTGGCGTATCGGCCTGGCGATCTGGGCACTGCTGGCGCTGATCGCCCTGGGCTGCTGGTACGCCCAGCGCGCGGCCGTCACGCCTTTGCCCGCAGCCCCGGCGCAGCGCCAGGAATCGTTTTTCAGCAATTCGCGGGCCTGGCTGCTGGCGATCTTCTTCGGCCTCGGTACCGCCTCCTACACCTGCGTGCTGGCGTGGCTGGCGCCGTATTACGTGGAGAAAGGCTGGAGCGAACAGCACGCCGGCCTGCTGCTGGGGTTCCTCACCGCGATGGAAGTATTGTCCGGCCTCGTCACCCCGGCGATTGCCAACCGCAGCCAGGATAAGCGCCTGGTCCTGGCGGTTTTGCTGGCCCTGATCATCGCGGGGTTCTGCGGCCTGATCCTCAGCCCGGACCGCTTCAGCCTGTTGTGGCCTTGCCTGCTGGGGCTGGGCATTGGCGGTCTGTTCCCGATGAGCCTGATCGTGTCCCTCGATCACTTGGACAACCCACGTCGGGCCGGTGGTCTGACGGCGTTCGTGCAAGGTATCGGCTACCTGATCGCCGGCCTCTCGCCGTTGATTGCCGGGATGATCCGCGATCAGTTGGGCAGCTTCGAATGGGCCTGGTGGTCGCTCACCGCGGTCATGGCGCTGATGATCGTGATGGTCCTGCGCTTCAATCCCAAACACTACGCGCGACATATCAGCTAGTGACGTCAAAGGGCTGCAGTTGACTGCGGCCCTGTTTTTCACACTCACCATGACAGCCGGCCGATTTGTCCCTCATGACGTTCCGGTATTTGAAAGCAGGAATAGAACCTTGATGAAAAACGTCGGTTTCGCAGCCGCTCACTGGGGCATGCTCATCTGGGCAATCCTGATCGCAGCGTCGTTCTTTGCCGCGGCGCAGGTCAGTCAGTCAATCGATCCGATCCTGCTCACCGGCTTGCGACTGCTGTTTTCCGCCCTGATGTTCCTGCCGCTGTTACTGCTGAAAAAAACCTCGCCTGTCTCCGGCAAAGGCCTGCTGGCCCATGCCGTACTTGGCCTGTTGCTGGCAACGTACTTCGGTTCGTTGTTCGAAGCGTTGCGCTACACCTCGGCGGTCAATACCGCGACGCTGTACACGCTGGTGCCGTTGATGACCTTGTTGTTCGAGGTATTTCTGCTGCCCAACCCAAGCCTCAAGACCCGCCTGCTGCCGATGTCGACCGCAGCGATCGGCGCAGTGTTGCTGACCCTCAAGGGGTCGGCTCCGGGACAATTGCCGGCGCTCTATCCCGTGCTGGTTTTCGGCGCCGGTTGCCTGGCGATGGCGCTGTATTCCCCCCTCAGCCAACGGTTCAAGGTCCGCGCGCTGAAAGGCCGCGACCCGGTGACGATGACGTTCTGGAACATGCTGTTCGGGGCGCTGTTTCTGCTGGTGTTTTGCCTGTTCAGCGGCGGCTGGCGCAGCGCTCTGCAGTTGTCGACGCTGGACATCGGCTGGCTGATGTACCTGGCCGTGTTCGGCACCCTCGCCACTTTCTGGCTGTTGCACCGGGCAATTGGGGTAATCGCGCCGTCCACGGTGGTTTCCTATGTCTACCTCAGCACCCTGTTCGTGACCGTACTGCACTGGTTCTGGCTCAGGCAGCAACCGCTGATGATCGAGATCCTCGGTGCTGCCCTGGTGGGTATCGGCATGCTGGCACTGGTGCTCAGCAGCCGAAACACCAGAACCGTCACGGCTTGAGGGCGGTCAGTACGTCGATGCCGGACGGGGCGTAACCGGACTCCAGCGCTCCAGCTCACGCTCCAGGAAAGCAGCCACTGCCAACAACCGTTCTTCCTGCCAATGAGGCCCGACAATCTGGATGCCGATAGGCATCCCGGTAGTCGGGTCCGTTCCGGCGCGGATCACTACTGCCGGGGAACCGCTGAGGCTGAACGGGAACACGAAGGCATACCGGTCGCGATCCTCCAGGGACTCCCCGTGACGGAACGCCACGTCCGGAAATACCGGGCAGATGAACAGGTCATGCTGCTTGAAGAATTTCGCCAACTCATAGCGAAACGTATCGATCATGATCCAGTCGCGTTTGACCTCATCCACGGTCAACTCCACCGCTTCGCTCATGTCCAGCAATTGAGCGATGGCCGGGGTAAAACGTCGCTTGTTCATGGACTCGAACAATTGCCGCCAACCGCGACCGGCGTCAGCGCCGGTGATGAACACCCGCCACAGCACATCACAGGCCTCATCGAGCATCGGCGGCGCGACCGTGCTCACCTCGGCCACCACCGGACCCAGGCATCGTTCGACGTGCTGCAATACCTGGCTCACCGCCGCGCTGACCGGCGGGCGGCTCGACGCCGAGAACAGCGCCACCCGCAGGTTGGCCAGCGGCTCGCTGGCGGTGAACGGTACATCGACGGTGTCCGGATCCTGCCCGTCGGCACCGCTGATCAATTGGCCCAGCAGCGCCAGGTCATCGACATAGCGGCCCATCACGCCAAAGGCCGAGGTCATGTGGAACAGCCCGGAACGGTCATTGGGAAACTGGCCGGTCAGCGGCACCCGCCCCTGGGTCAGTTTCAAGCCGCAGATGCCATTGAAGTGCGCCGGTATCCGCACACTGCCACATGCATCGGACGCCAGCCCGGCCGGCGAGCATCCGGCAGCGATCGCCGCTGCCTCACCGCCGCTGCTGCCGCCGGCGGAGCGTTGCAGGTCGTGGGGGTTCAGGGTCCGGCCATAGACCAGGTTTTCGGTTTCGAAAGCCATGCACAGTTCAGGCACATTGCTGATGCCCAGAATGATCGCCCCGGCCTGTCGAAGCCGGGCAACGGCCGTTGCGTCCTGCTCGCTGGGTTCGCCCAACAGCTCCCCCAGCCCTCGGGACATCTTGAAACCACGCACATGCAGGACATCCTTGATGGTGATGGGAATGCCATGCAGCGGGCCACTGATCTGGCCAACGCGCGCCATCTCGTCAGCCTCGCGAGCCTGGCGCCGCAGTTCCTCGACTGGCGCCAGCTGGATCAGTGCGTTGATGTGCCGGTTACGCTCAGCGATGCGTTGCAGGTAAAACTCCAGCAACGTGACACTGGTCAGCACGCCACGTCGCAGCAGACCGGCCATTTCCCGCAGGGTCAGCGTATCGGGGTTGAACAGGCTCATGACGCCTCCTTGCTGCGCAGCCACTTGTTGGGCAACAGATACATGTTGCGCACCACTAGGGAAAACGCTTTCACCGCCAGCGCCGGGCGCCGATCGATGGCTTGCAGGGACTCTTCGATCATCGCCAGGACATGCTGCAAGGCTTCGGGCGTGATATTCAGCGGCGGATAAAAACGCAGCACCGGGCGTTCGGCCTTTTCATTCATGGAATGCCCGGCGTGGACGCCACGCTTGCCAAGTTCCATGCTCATCAGCGCCTCATAGACCGAACCACGCAGGCGCAGGCCCGTCATCAGGCCGACGCCCGGCACATCCTCGATGATGTGCGGATAACGCAAGGCCAGTCGTTGCAGACCGTGGCGCAGCAACCCACCGTTGACCCGCGACAGCTCCACCAGGTTGTGTTGCTCGATGTAGTCGATGGCCGCGAGCGCCGAGGCACACGCTAGCGGATGCCCGCCATTGGTTCGCGTGTCGGGCTCGATTTCGCTGAGTGGATACTGGGTGGCCAGGCGCCGGCTGTACATGGCGCAAGCGAACGAGGTGTAGCCGCCGGTCAGGCCCTTGGAGAGGATCATGATGTCAGGCACCACGTCGTCATATTGCACGGCGAACCATTTGCCGCAACGGCCGAAACCGGTCTGGATTTCATCCGCCACCAGCAGCGTGCCCGTGGCGTCGCACAAGGCTCGAAGGTTGGCCATGTAGCCCACCGGGGGCACCTGCAGATGAGCGCCGCCCAGAATCGGCTCGACGTACACCGCACAGACACCCTCGCCCACGGCCTTTTGCAGGGCGGCGAAATCGCCGTAGGGGACACAGGTCACTTCGGGGCAAGCGATGCCATAACTGCTGTGGTGCTGTTGCTGGCCCAGAATGCTCATCGCCGCCAAAGTCTTGCCATGATAAGAGCCGCTCATCACGACGATCCTGCGCCGCTGAGGCTGGATCCGCAGCACATAACGCAGACTCTGCTCGACGGCCTCGGCACCCGAGACCATGAATTGCACGTCGCCCCATTCTCCCGGCACCAGTTGGCAAAGCCGCTCGGAAAGCTTGTCTTGAAGCGGATGGCGCCGGCCTTCCGGGACCCAGGCCAACTGATTCAATTGCGCCTGCACCTGCTCACGCACCGTCGGGTTGCGATGCCCGACGATAAACACCCCGTAGCTGCACGCGCAGTCAATGAAGCGCTTGCCGGTGTGATCGGTGACATGGATGCCATCGGTCTGCTGTTCTACGCTGGTCTTGCCCAGGCGATACAGCTTGGCCGCCGAGGCGCTCCAGTGCCGCTGGCAATCATCCAGCAGTTGTTCATGCGGCCTGAGTAAGGACATGGCTTAGCGTCTCCTTGATGAGGTGGGCGGCACGTTGAATCTGTTCGGGGCGTGCAGTGATCGGGCAGCGCAAGATCAATTCGCGGCCCCGGGGTGGGCTGATATAAACGCCTTGCTGGTAAAGCGCTTCGCACAGCAGGGACGGTTGCAGATCATCGGCCAGCGGCAGACTGACCCAGCCACCCACGGCCACCGCTCCGAATGGCGCCAGGGTTTGCACCAGCCGCTGACCGTTCTCCAGACAATGCAGAGGCGAGTCGTGGGCCTGCACATAATCCAGGGCTGCCAGGGCCGCTACACACGCCATCGGATTACCAGCGGTGGTGCTGCCGTGTTTGGCCGGACTGCTGCGCCCATAGACCTGCCAGGCCATGCGCTCGCTGCAGGTATAGGTGCCGATGGGAATCGCGCTGCCCCCCAAGGGGCCCCCAAGCACGACAATGTCCGGGACAGGACGATAACGCTGGAAACCGAACAGCGTCCCCAAGCTACCGAGGCAACTGTGGGTGTCGACCGCGATGACCGGCGCGCCAGCCTGTGCTGCGCGGGCATGCAATTGCTCGAGCAGTGCAGGATCGAGCAGTTGCAATTGGCCGCTGGCATCCACGCGGGTGTTGCTGTGGCACACCGCGAAACAATCGCTCCAGTCCACCGTGTCCAGGTCAGCGAGATGCCGAATCGCCACTCGCTTGAACCCTAGAAAACTCTGCACGGCCAGATCATCTTGCGCGGCGCTGAGGCAACGTCCGTAGGTCAGCGCGCCATAATCCCCCCCCTGGATGAACACGATGGTGTTGCCCTTGGGCTTGAGGCCCTTGCACAACTTCAATGCGCCCTCGAACGCCTCATCCCCGGAGCTGCACACATAAGAGTTGACGAGCGGCGCAGGCAGCAGCTCGGCCAGGCGTCGGCACAAGGCAATAAGCGGTTGGGACATCAGCACCCGGTTGGATAACCCCATGATGTCCGCTTGGCGACTGACCGCCTCGATCACCGGCGGCACCTGGAAACCGAACCCGCCGCTCAGGTCGATAATCTGCCGGCCATCGCCATCGAGATAACTCTCGTACTGTCCACTGACAATGTATTTGTTGTTGTTCGTCATGATGAGTCTCAGCGATAGCTCAAGGCGTTGAAGATGCGTCGACGTTCGTCGACGATGGTTTCACGACCGTGCATGACCCGACGGTTGTCGATCATCACCACGTCGTGATCGCGCCAGCCAACCGGGCAGGTGTACTGGGCGGACACTTCGGCAATTTCCCGCAGAAACCCGGCAGGAATCGGCTGCCCCCCCACGGTGTCGATCACCGGAGCTTCGTAGTTGAAGGAAGGTCCCAGGATGCTGTTGGCGAAGGCCGGACGCTGGCTGAACGCGGACGTGAGGATCGCCGGGGTGCTGAAGGCGTAGTGAATGGAGTCATCGGCCGGGTTGAAGGAAATAACCGTCTGCGGGTCCTCCCCGATGATTTGCCACAGGTCCTCGATTTCGACGGCCGCCGGGTCCGACAACGCTGGCGAATAGTGGCAAACCAAACGACGCCACTTTTCCCCCGCAACGGTACGGCTGTAGCGGATAGGGTTTTCTTCAAAAAAACTGCGGCAGGCTGGAGACAGTTTCGCCAACACCTTCTCACCGTCACACAACGTCGTTTGCGACCCCTTGCGTGGTGCTTCCTGACAATAGAACCAAGTCATGTCCGGCCAGAACGGCGAGTTACCGTTTTCGCAGTGCAGGCCAACCGCCTGATGTCCCGCGTCCACCAACTGTGCCGCGCCGCCCACCATGACGCGGGCCGGATCCAGGCTCAGCCGCGAACTGTTTTGTTTGACGTAGGCGCTGAAATCTTCGGCGCTGTGGATACAGTTACGAAACAGCACGACCCCGTAATGGCCCAGCAGCTCATACAGCTCGCTCTTGCCCAGGCTGGCGAAGTGGTGCGACTCGACGATGGAGATGTCCGCGGTTTCAAAGTGAAAAGCAGGCGTGGTCATTGGATGCAATCCCTTGCAGAGTGGAAAAAACAGTGGCGATGTCGGCGCGTTTTGGCCGGCCGGTAACGGTGTAAAGCTGCTCGATCAACGGGTCGTCTTGGGTCAACAACCAGAGTCGGCTGGGTCTTTCGATGTCGGAAAAACGCCGGGCGGACCAGGCCACCAGCTCATCGCGCGCGGGGGCCGACTCGACACACAGCAACGCCACCAGGCCATGGTGCTCATCGAAAAACACTGCGGCATCGTTGACGCCGGGGTATTTGCGATACTCCAGCTCAACCTGTTCAGGGCTGACGTTGCGCCCGTTGGGCAGGCAGATCACGTTCTTCTTACGCCCGTGCACATAGAGGTAGCCATCGTCGTCCAGCATGCCCAGGTCTCCAGTGTCCATCCAGCCATCGGCAGACATGGAGCAGGCACTGGGGTCCGTGCCGGAATAGCCACTGAACAGTGAGCTGCTCTTGACCTCAATGGTCTGGTCGGCGCCGATACGCACCTGGACATGGGGCAAGGGTTTGCCCACGCTGCCCAGGCGCTGCTGTTCGAAGGTGTTCATGCTGACCACCGAGGCGTTCTCGGACAGGCCGTAGCCTTGGTACACAGCAATGCCCCGTTCTTCCAGTCCGCGCAGTACATCGATGCTGACCGCCGCACCGCCACAGGTAATATGCGCACCCGATTGCAGATAGCGCGCCAGTCTCTCGCCCTGCTCGCCGCCCTCGTCCATTTGTTCCAGGAAGCGGTTGACCATCACCGGCGGCACTGTCAGGGCCGTTGGCTGGACCTGCAGGATCCACTCGACCAGACGCTGTGGCGAAGCCCCAGGCTCGCCGAGCAATGCTTCGTTCGGTGGCAAGAAATGCACGGTTCCGCCCGCCAGCAACGGTAGATAGGCGGCAGTCACCTGTTCGAGCAGCAAACTCAAGGGCACCAGCGACAGGTAACGGCGATGAGCATCGGCGGGCATACGTTGACGCAGCGATGCCAGCACGGCGCCGACCGCCTGGGTACTCAACTGCACGCCCTTCGGGCGACTGGTCGTGCCCGAGGTGTGAATGATTTTGCAGATCCAGTCTTCATCACCGTCGGGCGTATGCAACAAAGGCTGTTCGATGACCGGCTCGCTGATGTGGCGCAAACGGCTTTCAGGGAAATTCAACTTCCATCGCTGCGCCAGTGTCCGCTGCCCGGCGGCATCCACTACAAACCCGTCGCAACGCTCGGCCAGGTGCTCCGCCTGAGCCTGGCTGAAAGCCAATGGCAACGGTAACGCGGTAATCCCGGCAAACAAGCAAGCAAGATCGGCCACCAGCCAGTCGCTGCTGTTACGCGTGGCAATTCCCAAAACCACATGATCGCCATGGGCCGGGCTGGGAAAACGCCGTTGCAGTTCGGCGGCCAGATTGAGGGCACGATGTTCCAGCTCGCCATAGGTCAATGCCACCGGCTCGCCGCCCGACGCCGACCAGTCCACCGCGCAGACAGCCTGGCGATTGTCTTGCAACGCGCTTTGCAAGTGATGGATAAATCCGCCGCTCATGGCTGCGCCCTCGCCAGTGAATCGCCAGGCAGTTGGGTGAACGAGGTATTGAGCGTCATGGCCGCGAAACGCGAGCGCTGCGGGTCTACCCGGATGAACCCGGTGACAGGCAATTTGGAGTAATAAGTCCCCCAGTTCTTGCCACCCTCCTCGCCCAGGCGCGCAGGGTCTGCTGTCAGCAGCGGCTCGAAATCGATTTGGCAACTTTCCATCATTTGCCGAACGCGGGGTGTCACCGTACACAACAAGTAATGCCCACCCATGCACCAGGACAACAGGGGAATCATGTTGACCAGAATCATGCCGGCCGTCAGGTGATGGGAGATCAGGTTGCCGATCTCGACAATGTTTGAGCGGTCGATGGTTTTCTCCAGGCGCTGGGACAAAATCACTTCTATCGGTTGCGCCAGGTATTGCTCGGAAAACAGTGTGCGGTGGTCCGCGAATGTAATACCGGCACAGGCAAGAATACGGTCTGACGGATCCTGGGTGACCGCAAAGTATTGTGGATTCGGTTCAACCGACGCCGAATAAGAACGGCGAAATTTCTCTTTCACTACTTCAGTGGCTTGCACCCATAACGGTGTCTTAGTTTCTGCGACGCGAATTTGCATATCGTCCTCCTCCGTCCTTGTGCAGGATTTCTATAAAAAGCGAGGCGAGCATATTTAAGAAAATTCCCACAAGCCATTTAAAAAATAAATGCCTTCCGCTAATATATAAATAAACCCCTTTGTCATAAAAACAAGGGACGCTAGCTGATGGATTGCGCCGAGAAGGATCTTATGCTCAATAGTAATTTGCTTAGAAAGCTGGACATGCAGGACCTGATGGTGTTTGTCGCGGTGTACGAGCAAAGCAGCGTCACCGAGGTGTCCGAGACCCTTTGTGTGAGCCAGTCAACCGTGAGCTACTGCCTGAAGAAGCTGCGCACAAGTTTCGAAGATGAGTTATTCATCAATACCCGTAGTGGCATGCGGCCCACGAACAAAGCCACGGCCATGTACAGCCATGTACTCAACATCCTCAAGACCATAAATATATGCCACTCCGGCATTCAAACATTCGACCCCACGCAGAAAGAAATAACATTCAATATTTGCGCCCCGGAGTATTTCGAACTTCTTATACTTCCCCAGCTAGTGAAACGATTCATTGGCAGCCGTTTCCCCGTCATCATTAACATCACGAAATTTCACAAAGATATTCCGGTTGACGAATTGATGGAGGGTCGATTCGACCTGGTTGTTTGTTTTGGCCCCAACTTTCATCGCGGCGCGAAGGGGTTGCGCTCGCAAGTATTACTGGAAGATGAACTGGTCTGCGTGGTCGATAAAGACTTTTCACTGCCCAGGGAGGAATTTGATCTGGAGGCGTTCGTCGCCTGCCAGCATGTTTTTCCGACGCCCTGGACCTCCGACACCAACATGGTGGACGGCTGGCTCGCCCGGCAAGGCTACAACCGACAGATTGTCGCTCGGGCCAACAGCTACGTGGCAGCACTGAATATGATTCCGGGAACCGACTTCATCCTGACGTTGCCTCGGCGTATCCAGGCGTTGACCTGCGATGAAGGCAAATACAGCCATCGCAGGCCACCAGTGGGCTTACCGAACTTTACGCTGGATATGATGTGGAGCGAGAAACCCGGCCAGGACAACGCCAACATCTGGTTTCGCGAACAGATCGTGAAGGTATGCGCCGAGGACGGCTTGCTTTAACAACCCAGGGAACCACTCGAATCGTCGGGTGGTTCCGGTTTTCAAGCGGCGAGTTTTCTACAGGCAAAAAAAAATCCGGAAATCCTCACTTTCGTGGGCCTTCCAGACTTTTAAAACTGCTAAAAATGGTGGGTCGTGTGGGATTCGAACCTACGACCAATTGGTTAAAAGCCAACTGCTCTACCAACTGAGCTAACGACCCGCTGTGTGGTGGCGCGTATAATACTGATTTCTAAGGACTATTCAACACCTAATTTGAAATAAATCAAAAATAAGGGGTTGGATCGCTCACACCCGCCGCCGCGAAGCCTTCGGCACGCAGGCGACAGCTGTCGCATTTGCCGCAGGCGCGCCCCTGATCGTCAGCCTGATAGCAGGAAACGGTGAGCCCGTAGTCCACGCCAAGCTTCACCCCCGCCCGAACGATGTCGGCCTTGCTGAGATTCTGCAGTGGTGCCTGAATACGGAAGCCCTGCCCTTCTACACCGGCCTTGGTCGCCAGGTTGGCCATACGCTCGAACGCTTCGACGAACTCCGGACGGCAGTCCGGGTAGCCGGAATAATCCACGGCGTTGACGCCGATGAAGATATCACGGGCACCCAGCACCTCCGCCCAGCCCAGGGCCAGGGACAGGAACACCGTGTTGCGTGCCGGCACGTAGGTCACCGGGATGCCTTCGCTGGGAGTTTCAGGCACGTCGATGGAGCTGTCGGTCAAGGCCGAGCCGCCGATGCCATTGAGGTTCAGGCCGATCACCTTGTGTTCGACGACACCCAGGTCCCGGGCCACCCGCTCGGCGGCGTGCAGTTCGGCGCGGTGGCGCTGGCCGTAATCGAAACTCATGGTGTAGCAGCGGTAGCCCTCGGCACGCGCCATGGCCACGACCGTCGCGGAATCGAGGCCGCCGGACAACAGGATGACGGCACGTTTTTCTGCAATGTTCGAGTGTTCAGTCATATCAGCGCCCCGGCTCGTCGTTCCAAAGATATTTATGCAGCTGCAATTGCAGGCGCACCGGCAAATTGTCCGCCACCACCCAGTCCGCCAGCTCCCGGGCGTTCAAGTCATGATGACTTGGCGAAAACAACACTTCGCCAGCCCGCTGGTCGAGCCCGTATTGAATCAGCTTGGACACGGCCCAGTCATAATCTTCCCGCGAGCAGATAACGAACTTGACCTGATCGTTGGGCGTCAACAGTTCGATGTTCTCATAGCGATTGCGATGGGCTTCCTTGGACCCTGGGGTCTTCAGATCGACGACGCGGCTGACTCGCGGATCAACGGGTGCGATGTCCAAGGCGCCGCTGGTTTCCAGCGATACCTCGTAACCGGCATCGCACAACCGCTTGAGCAAGGGGATCGCGTTGGGTTGCGCCAGTGGTTCGCCGCCCGTAACGCAGACGTAGCGCGGGCGAAAACCGGTCACCTGCTCAAGGATGTCGTCGAGGCTGCGCAGGGTGCCGCCACTGAAGGCGTAGGCACTGTCGCAGTATTGGCAACGCAACGGGCAACCGGTGAGGCGCACAAATACTGTGGGCAGCCCGGCCGTTCGCGTTTCACCCTGCAACGAGTAAAAAACTTCGGTAATTCTCAATGTGTCTTGCATAGTCGCCACGGGCGTAACAGCTAAACAGGCTGTCCGCCTCCGTCAGGCACTTCCAGCAACCCCGCCAACGCGCAGATCCCAAGAAGCGTGTTTCATAAAAAGGGCGTGAATTCTAACGAAAAAACCCGCGACAAGCGCGGGTTTCTTCGAAACGGATCAAACAGCCTCACATACGCTGCAAGTCACGCTGAGCCAATTGGGCGGCGGAGGTACCCGGGTATTGGGCCACCACCTGCTCCAGAATGCCCTTGACCTTGTCGGTGTGGCCCAGGCGACGCTCCACGTCAGCGAGCTTGTAGAGCGAGTCCGGCACCTTGGCGTGCTTGGGATAGAGCTGCGAGACCTTGGCGAAGGCCTGACCGGCACCTTGCAGGTCGCCCTTGGCCAGGTTCACTTCACCCAGCCAATATTGGGCGTTGCCCGCATACTGGCTGTTAGGGTATTTGCGAAGGAAAGCGGCAAAGGCCAGACTGGCCTTGTCAAAATCCTTGGCTTTGATCAGATCGAAGGCCGCATCGTAATAGAGCTTTTCCTTCGCCGGATCAGCCGGCTCACCGCCGGCTGCAGGTGCCGGAGCAGTTGCTCCCGCGCCTGCGGCTGCGCCAGGGGCGTTCAAGTCGCCACCGGCTGGAGAATTCTCAGGAGTCGCGGCAGGTGCAACGCCGGTTCCTATGCGCCGATCAAGATCCTGGTATCGCTCCAGGTTTTCCTGCTTCATGCGCGAAACTTCATTTTGCAGAACTTCAATCGCGCCTTGCTGGCGTGAAATCTGGTCTTGCATTTGCTGCAGTTGGTTGAACAGCTGGCCCTGTGCCGAGACAGGGGCCGAAACCCCTCCCCCGGCATAGGCGCCGCTCGTACCGTAACCTGCAGGCGGATAATTGCTTGCGCTATTGTTATAGCCGGAATCATTATCGACCACGGGAACCGCAGCCCACGCCGCAAGCGGCGCGAGGCTGAGAGCCAGAACAGTTACAGCACGGCGGCACGTTCGCATGACGAATTACTTACGCAGTTCGACGCGACGGTTTTGAGCCCAGGACTGCTCGTCGTTGCCGGTAGCAACTGGACGCTCTTCGCCGTAGGAAACCAGTTCCAGCTGAGCTGGGGAAACACCTTGCAGTACCAGGTAGCGTTGAACGGCTTTCGCACGACGCTCGCCCAGTGCCATGTTGTACTCACGAGTACCACGTTCGTCGGTGTTGCCTTCCAGAACGATGCGAGCACCGTTCGACTTCAGGTCTTTGGCGTGAACGTCCAGAGCGCGCATGGCTTCTGGCTTCAGGTCCGAGCTGTCGTATTCGAAGTAGAAGGTGGTGATTGCGCGCAGAGCAGCTTCTTCGCTCAGGGAGCCATCAACTGCACCAGTGTTAGCGCCGTAACCAGCGTTTGGATCAACAGCGCCTTCACCGGCGTTGTCGCCGCCTTTGGACGAGCAACCTACAGCTACAGCCATGGCCAGAGCCAGCGCAGCAAATTTACCAAACTTCAGCATTTCCATCGTGAAACTCCTAATGAACCCCAGTGTGTTAAGTAAAACGTATTGCGCCGCGTCAGTTCAGGTAAGGGGACCAGGACGGTTCTCTGACTTCGCCTTGTGCGGTAGGAAGCGGGAGCCTCACGCGTCCATTAATGGACACGAGCATCAAGACTCCCCGGCCCTGCTGGCGGGTGGCGTAGATTACCATGGTGCCGTTGGGCGCAACAGTAGGTGACTCGTCCAGAGTGCTATCAGTGAGGATCTTTACACTACCGCGCTGCAGATCCTGAGCCGCCACCTTGAAATTGGTAAAGCCATCCTGGCGATGGATCATCACCAGGGTCTTTTCGTCCGCCGACAGTTTAGGGTTGGCGTTGTAGTTACCGACGAAGGTTACGCGTTCGGCACCGCCACCACTGGCGCTGGTCTTGTAGATCTGCGGCTTGCCGCCACGGTCGGAGGTGAAGTAGATGGTCGAGCCATCCTTGCCCCAGAACGGTTCGGTGTTGATGCCGGGACCGTTGGTCACGCGAGAAATCGCCCGCGAAGCCAGGTTCATCACATAGATGTCCGGGTTACCGTCCTTGGACAGCACGAATGCCAGGCGCGTACCGTCCGGCGACCAGGCTGGCGCACCGTTCAGGCCTTCGAAGTTGGTGATTTGCTCACGGCGACCGGTGTCAATGTGTTGCATGAAAATACGCGGGCGCTTCTGTTCGAACGAAACATAGGCGATGCGCTTGCCATCGGGGGCGAAACGCGGCGACAGGATCGGCTCGCGCGATTGCAGCAGGGTCACTGCACGAGCACCGTCATAGTCTGAACGCTGCAAGGTATAGCGGGTGTTTTTCTCAGAGAAGCGTTCGGCCGTCACATAGAGCATGCGGGTAGAGAACGCACCCTTGATGCCGGTGAGTTTCTCGAACGACTGATCGGAGATGTAGTGCGCCATGTCACGCAGCTGATCGACGCTGCCCGACACACTACCGGTCAGCACTTGCTGCTCGGTGGCGACGTTGAACAGGGTGTACTGCACCTGCAGGCGACCACCGGCCGGCACAATGTTGCCGACCATGAGGTACTGGGCGCCCAGGGCTTTCCAGTCGCGATAGATGACTTCGCTGGCCTGGGTCGGCAGGCTGATCATGTTCTGCTTCGGAATCGGCGCGTAATAACCCGAGTTGCGCAGGTCATTACCAATGATTTCCGACATGTCGTCCGGCAGGACGCTACCGCCCTGCCAGCCGAACGGTACGACGGCGATCGGGGTCGCCCGATCGCTGCCGCTGGTGACCAGAATGTTCTTTTTCTCTTCGGCGGATTTACGCGCTGCGTCCTGAGCCTTTTTCTTGGCGGCATCGGCGGCGGCTTTCTTCTTCGCGTCTTCGGCGATTTTCTTTTTCGCCTCGTCAGCTTCAGCTTTCTTCTTGGCGTCTTCGGCCGCTTTTTTCTTCGCGTCCTCGACAATCTTTTTCTTCGCTTCTTCAGCGGCCGCTTTCTTGGCCTCTTCTT
>NZ_WUUD01000025.1:107471-107952 GCF_009831705.1 Pseudomonas sp. PICF6
GCGATCGGGGTCGCCCGATCGCTGCCGCTGGTGACCAGAATGTTCTTTTCCTCTGCTACCGCTATCCCTGCCAGGCAGCAGATAACGACCAGCATTGATCGAAGAAGGTTTCTCACAAGGCTAGATCCTCAGGTGTGAATGTCATCTTGAATGAACGATAGGGAGCAAAATCGCTCGGTTTCATTCCTTGCATTTCCGTCAATCGCCCAATGTTCTTGACCGCTGCGACCGCCGAAGCGTCGAACGGGCCATCACCGCTGGACTTGGCCACGCTGACCGAGGTAACCGTACCGTCGGGCAACATGCCGATTTGCAATACTACAGTCATGCCTTTGCGTGCCGAAGGTGGACGAGCCCAGCCTTCTGCCGCTCGGGCGCGAATCAAATCATCGAAACTGCCGGCGACTTCATCGCCCTGCTCATCAGCCAATGCCTGCTGGCGCTGCGGCGTGTCGGAAAGCAAATCTGCCAAGGCCTGGGC
>NZ_WUUD01000025.1:107962-142947 GCF_009831705.1 Pseudomonas sp. PICF6
CAGCGGCTTTCTTGGCTTCTTCTTCGGATTTTTTCTTGGCTATATCAGCCAGTTTCTTTTCTTCGGCCTTTTTGGCCTCGGCGGTTTTCTTCGCCTCGTCGGCCTTCTTGGCTTCGTCAGCCTTCCTGGCTTCTTCGGCCTTTTGAGCCGCTTGCTCTTTCTTTTGTTCCGCAGCTTTTATCTCTTCCTGCTCGACCTTCTTTTGCTCCATCTGCTCGACTTCGGTCTGGCGCGCGGCGGATTTCTTCGCCTCACCGGCAAGCTTCTGGTTGGTCTGCGTGGTGGCCTGGCTCTTGGACTTGAGCTGATACAGGGTCGCCTGCACGATGGGCTTGGCCGGCGGCAGCTCCGGAGTCATGGCAAAACTGACGAACAGCATGCCAAACACCAGCACATGCAGGCCAATTGCCCAGACACTAGGCCAGAAGTAGCTTTCCGAGGCGGACGGCTCTCGCTGTTGCTGCATCAGGGCGCCTCAGTGATTAAGCCAACATTACCGACCCCGGCTTTCTGCAGGCCGCCCATGGCGCCCATCACCGCACCGTAGTCGACGGTCTTGTCGCCGCGAATGAAGACCTGGGTGCGTTTGCCGTTGCTGTTGCCGGCGTTGATGATCTTGGTCACCGCATCGGTCATCTGCGGCAAGGTCATGGCCCGGTCCTGCTGCTTCTCGGTGTCGACTTCGCTGCCAAGGTTCCAGTAGTAGGTCTTGTCAGCCTTGATCGAAATGGTCAGGACCTGGGTGTCGTTGTCCTGCGGCAAGGCTTCACTGGAAACCTTGGGCAGATCAACCTTCACGCCCTGATTGAGCATCGGCGCGGTCACCATGAAGATGACCAGCAGCACCAACATCACGTCGATGTAGGGCACCACGTTCATCTCGGCAACCGGCTTGCGCTTTTTTCGGGCTCGAGCGATTAAAGCCATTGGGAAATACCTGCTTATTCTTCGCTGGTGTGCACTTTGCGGTGCAGGATCGCCTGGAATTCATCGGCGAAGGTGTAGTAACGGCTGGTCAGCGTTTCGCTGCGGGCAGCAAAGCGGTTGTAGGCGATAACAGCCGGGATGGCCGCGAACAGACCGATGGCGGTGGCAATCAGTGCCTCGGCGATACCCGGGGCCACGGTGGCCAGGGTCGCTTGCTGGGCAGTGGCCAGGCCACGGAAGGAGTTCATGATCCCCCAGACGGTACCGAACAGGCCGATGTACGGGCTGACTGAACCGACGGTGGCCAGGAACGGCAGGCCCTGCTCGAGTTTTTCTTCCTCGCGGGAGATGGCGACGCGCATGGCACGGGCCACGCCTTCCATCACCGCCTCAGGGTCCACGCCTGGTTGCTGGCGCAGACGGGAGAACTCCTTGAAGCCGGCACGGAAGATCTGCTCGACCCCCGAGTCCGGGTCCGGGTTGCTGCCGGCCTGGCGGTAGAGTTTGGACAGGTCGATACCGGACCAGAAGCGCTCCTCGAAGCTCTCCAGGGCTCGACGACCGGCGCGCAGCATATTGCTGCGCTGAAAGATCATGATCCATGAGGTCACCGATGCGGCTACCAGGATCAGCATTACCAACTGCACCACAACGCTGGCATTGCTGACCAGGCTCCACATGGAGGAATGGTCGACGACGTTAGCTTCCACGCTTTATCTCCTGCTCTGAGTATGTACCGGCGCCGCTCACGCCGGCAAAGGCCGCACGTAGAGCTTCGGGAATGGCCCGGGGTTTCAAACTATGGGTGCGCACACAGGCCACCAGAAACTGCCCTTCACAGAGCAGCGCATTATCCGTAGCCCGCCTGACCTGCTGCTTGAAGCGCAGGCTGACACGGTTCAATTCGATGACATCGGCACTTACCAGAAGCTCGTCGTCCAGTCGCGCCGGCGCGTGGTAGCGCGCTTCGCTGGAATGCACGACGAATAACAGGTCCTCTCCCACCAGCGCGGATTGGGTAAAACCCAGTTCCCGCAGCCGTTCGGTTCGAGCCCGTTCCATAAACTTGAGGTAATTGACGTAGTAAACGATGCCGCCGGCATCGGTGTCCTCGTAATAAACGCGACAGCGATGTGCGAACGACTCCAGCCCGTTTTGCGCGCGCATACTCTAGTGCTTACTCCTCAGGTTGCCAATCGGCCAGGCAACTGTTTTTTCATTCTCGAAATGCAATGACGCTCCGGGTGTCGTCTGGGACAGCACGAACCTGAAAAAAGTCGCTGCACAGAGGTCGTTCAATCGTCCACGGCATCGAGGAATTCGTCTACCACCGGCATCTCACCCATTCGTGTCGGGATGTTTAAGCCGAAATGCAGATAGGCGTGACGCGTCACCACACGCCCGCGGGGGGTGCGCATGATGTAGCCCTGCTGGATCAGGTACGGTTCCAGCACATCTTCGATGGTATGGCGCTCTTCGCTGATGGCCGCCGCCAGGCTGTCCACGCCCACCGGACCGCCGTCGAACTTCTCGATCATGGTCAGCAGCAGGCGCCGGTCCTGGTGGTCGAAACCACGCTCGTCGATATCCAGCAGGTTCAACGCCAGGTCGGCAATCGGTTTGGTGATGTGGCCCTTGGCGCGAACTTCGGCAAAATCCCGGACCCGACGCAACAGCCGGTTGGCGATCCGCGGTGTACCCCGCGCCCGCCGGGCGATCTCATAAGCGCCATCCGGGTCCAGCGGCAACCCGAGAATGCCGGCCGAGCGGCCGACGATCGTCGCCAGATCGGCGTTGTTGTAGAACTCCAGGCGCTGGACGATCCCGAAGCGGTCCCGCAGCGGGTTGGTCAACATGCCGGCGCGGGTCGTGGCGCCCACCAGGGTGAACGGCGGCAGATCGAGCTTGATGGAACGGGCCGCCGGCCCCTCGCCAATCATGATGTCGAGCTGGAAATCCTCCATCGCCGGGTACAGCACTTCCTCGACGATCGGCGATAGCCGGTGGATTTCGTCGATGAACAGCACATCATGGGGCTCAAGATTGGTCAGCAGCGCCGCCAGGTCACCCGGGCGCTCGAGGACCGGCCCGGACGTACTCTTGATCGACACGCCCATCTCCTGGGCAATGATGTTGGCCAGGGTGGTCTTGCCCAAACCGGGTGGGCCGAAGATCAAGGTATGGTCCAGAGACTCGCTGCGCCCACGGGCCGCCTGGATAAACAGTTCCATTTGCTCGCGGACCGCCGGCTGACCGATGTAATCGGCCAGACTGACGGGACGAATCGCACGGTCTTGTACTTCTTCACGGTCACGGGGGGCACCCGTGGCGGCGATCAGACGATCGGCTTCAATCACTTAAATCATTCCCTTCAGGGCACGACGAATCATGTCTTCGGTGCTCAAGCCTTTTTCCTTGATAGCGGAAATCGCCTTGCTGGCCTCCTGCGGCTTGTAGCCCAGGGAGATCAGTGCGGTGACCGCATCGTTTTCCGCGCTGGCCGCGGGCGCTGGCGCGTCCGGCTGGTTAGGCACCAGCGCGAACATGGCCGGCACCGCTTCCCAGGCCTTGAAACGGTCCTTGAGTTCAACCAACAGGCGCTCGGCGGTTTTCTTGCCGACACCTGGCACCTTGGTCAGGGCCGAAGTGTCCTGGGACTGTACGCAGCGCACCAGTTCGTCGACTTCCAGGCTCGACATCAAGGCCAGGGCCAGTTTCGGGCCGACGCCGTTGAGACGAATCAGCTCGCGGAAGAAATCCCGCTCGCGCTTGCCGACGAAGCCATAGAGTAACTGCGCATCCTCGCGCACGACCAAATGGGTGTGCAGCGTCAGCGGTTCACCGACCGACGGCAAGCGATACAAGGTGGTCATGGGCACTTCCAGCTCATAACCCAGGCCATTTACATCCAGAATCAGGTGCGGCGGCTGTTTTTCAGCCAGGGTGCCGCGCAAGCGTCCAATCACGTTTCAGATCCTTGGGCGTAGGCCAGCCGTGGGCTGGCGAGTAACGGCCGGAGCATGGAGGCCGACGACACAGGCGCAAAATGCTCGGGCTCACGAAAGATTGCGCTGATGCTATCAGAGACGCAGGCGCCCGCCACGACTGCGTGCGGCTCCCAGGCCATGCGGCAACAGGCTGGAACGGGTATGGGCATGGCAAATGGCGATGGCCAGGGCGTCGGAGGCATCGATCTGCGGCTTGCTGACCAGTTTCAGCAGATGCATCACCATCATTTGCACCTGTTCCTTGTTCGCCGCGCCCGTTCCAACGACCGCCTGCTTGACCTGGGTCGCGGTATATTCGGCGATTTCCAGGTTTTCCTCGGCACCGGCCACAATGGCCGCCCCACGAGCCTGCCCCAGCTTCAGGGCAGAATCGGCGTTACGCGCCATGAAGACCTTTTCAATGCCCATGGTGACCGGGCCGTAGGTCTGGATGACTTCACGCACGCCGCGATAAACGATCTGCAAGCGCTCGTGCAACTCACCGGCACCGGTGCGGATACAGCCTGACGCGACGTACACGCAGCCGCGCCCGGTATCACGAACCACGCCGTAGCCGGTGATGCGCGAACCGGGGTCGATACCAAGGATTAAAGTCATAACGCCTGCGGTTTGAAGATGAAGTGTTTGAATCTGTGGGAGCGAGCCTGCTCGCGATAGGGGTATCACTGCAACATCTTTGCAAGCTGGACCCTCGCTATCGCGAGCAGGCTCGCTCCCACATAAAGCACCTACGCATAGCTGAACAAGATCGCTGTACCAACAACGCTATCAGCCAAGCTGTTCAGCGACCGCTTCAGGAATGTCCGCGTTAGAGTAGACATTCTGCACATCGTCCAGGTCTTCGAGCATGTCGATCAGCTTGAGCACCTTCTCGGCACCCTCCAGGTCCAGTTCGGCGCTGGTGGTCGGCTGCATGACGATTTCCGCGTCGGCCGGCTTGAAACCGGCAGCCTCCAGGGCATTGCGCACGGCGTAAAAGCTGGCGAACGAGGTGAACACGTCGAACGAACCATCCTCATGACTGACCACGTCATCGGCGTCGGCTTCCAGGGCCGCCTCCGTCAGGGCATCTTCATCGAGGCCCGGCGCGAAACTGATCTGCCCCTTGCGCTCGAACAGGTACGCCACCGAACCGTCGGTGCCCAAGTTGCCCCCGCATTTGCTGAAGGCGTGACGCACGGCGGCGGCGGTGCGGTTGCGGTTGTCGGTCATGCACTCGACCATCACCGCTACGCCACCGGGGCCGTAACCCTCGTAGGTCAGCTCTTCCACATTATCGGCTTCGGTCGCACCCGCGCCGCGGGCGATAGCGCGGTCGATGATGTCGCGACTCATGTTCGCCCCCAGCGCCTTGTCCAGGGCCAGGCGCAAGCGCGGGTTGGAACCTGGATCACCGCCACCCTGGCGGGCAGCGACCGTCAGCTCACGGATCCACTTGGTGAATATCTTGCCCCTCTTGGCATCCTGACGTTCTTTGCGGTGCTTGATGTTCGCCCACTTGGAATGACCTGCCATAACTCGCTCCGGTTTCTCTTTGCAACATTGCCCGCCCTGCGCTCGCACAGTAGCCGGCAACCAGAAATATCGACCCCAATGAAAAGGCGCATCCGAAGATGCGCCTTCAGGTGTCGGCCTTACTCAGCCTTTGGCTGTTCACGCAGACGGATGTGCAACTCGCGCAGTGCCTTGGCATCCACCACACCCGGAGCCTGGGTCATGACATCGGCCGCGCTCTGGGTTTTCGGGAACGCGATCACTTCACGAATCGACTGGGCGCCGGTCATCAGCATCACCAGGCGGTCCAGGCCAAAGGCCAGGCCACCGTGGGGCGGTGCACCGTACTTCAGGGCATCGAGCAGGAAGCCGAATTTCTCTTCCTGTTCCGCTTCACTGATGCCCAGCAGACGGAAGACCGCCTGTTGCATTTCCTTGCGATGGATACGGATCGAACCGCCACCCAGCTCGGTGCCGTTCAAGACCATGTCGTAAGCGCGTGACAGAGCGGTGGCCGGGTTGGCCTCCAACTCCTCAGGCGAGCACTTCGGCGCGGTGAACGGGTGGTGCAGCGCGGAGAAACTGCCGTCGTCGTTCTCTTCGAACATCGGGAAGTCGACGACCCACATCGGCGCCCACTCGCAGGTCAGCAGCTTGAGGTCGTGACCCAGTTTGATGCGCAGCGCACCCAAGGCTTCGCTGACGATCTTGGCCTTGTCGGCGCCGAAGAACACGATGTCGCCATCAACCGCGCCCACGCGATCGAGGATCACGTTCAGGTTGGCTTCAGGGATGTTTTTCACGATCGGCGATTGCAGGCCGTCAACACCCGCCGCGCGCTCGTTGACCTTGATGTACGCCAACCCCTTGGCACCGTAGATGCCGACGAACTTGGTGTAGTCGTCGATCTGCTTGCGCGGCATGCTTGCCCCGCCTGGCACACGCAGGGCCGCGATCCGGCATTTCGGGTCGTTGGCCGGGCCACTGAACACCTTGAAATCGACTTCCTTGAGCTGATCGGCCACGTCCACCAGTTCCAGCGGGTTGCGCAGGTCCGGCTTGTCGGAACCGTAGCGGCGCATGGCTTCTTCGAAGGTCATGTGCGGGAACTCGCCGAATTCCAGACCCAGCACTTCCTTGAACAGGTTGCGGATCATGCCTTCGGTCAGGCCCATGATGTCTTTTTCGTCGAGGAAGCTGGTCTCGATGTCGATCTGAGTGAACTCAGGCTGACGGTCGGCACGCAGGTCTTCGTCGCGGAAGCACTTGGCGATCTGGTAGTAGCGGTCGAAGCCGGCCACCATCAGCAGTTGCTTGAACAGCTGCGGCGATTGCGGCAAGGCGAAGAAGCTACCGGGGTGGGTGCGGCTCGGCACCAGGTAGTCGCGAGCACCTTCCGGCGTGGCGCGGGTCAGGATCGGCGTCTCGACGTCGAGGAAGCCGTTTTCATCCAGGTAACGACGGATGCTGGTGGTCATGCGCGAACGCAGACGCAGCTTCTCGGCCATTTCCGGGCGACGCAGGTCAATGAAGCGATAGCGCAGGCGGGTTTCTTCGCCCACGTCGGAGTATTCGTTGAGCGGGAACGGCGGGGTTTCCGCTTCGTTGAGCACTTCCAGCTCATAGCCCAGCACTTCGATCATGCCCGAGGCCATGTTGGCGTTGCCGGCACCGGCCGGACGCAGGCGTACCTTGCCGGTGATCTTGACCACGTATTCGCTGCGCACGCGGTCGGCGGTGGCGAAGGTTTCAGCGCGGTCCGGATCGAACACTACCTGAGCCAGGCCTTCACGATCACGGATATCGAGGAAAATCACCCCGCCATGGTCACGGCGACGATGGACCCATCCGCAAAGAGTAACTTCCTGACCTTCCAGGCTTTCGTTCAGTTGGCCGCAATAATGGCTGCGCATCATGGTAGTGGTTTCACTTCTCGTAATTCGAAATTCGGTTGGAGGCCCTGCCCGTGCAAGAGCTCGCGCGTGTTCAACTCAGTCAGCTTTGTCGCCACCGGCCAGGTTCTTCTTGGCGCCGGTCTTGAAGTCGGTTTCATACCAGCCGGTGCCACCGAGGCGGAAACCTGGCATGGACAGCATCTTTTTCAGTTCCGGCGCCTGACAGGCAGGGCAGTCGACCAGCGGTGCCGCGCTGATCTTTTGAATGGCTTCCATCTGATGACCACAGGAAGCACATTGATAGTCGTACATCGGCATGGGGGTTGTCTCGGCGATCAGGTTACTCGCGCAAAGGCTGGGCTTTGCGGCAAAGAGCGGGATTATATCCATTAAATGCGGCCTGTGCAGCCGTAAGACGGCACAGGCCGTTACCGGTCGGTCTCAGCCACTGACAGGCGCCACGCATTCATCGCGCCAATGACGCCCCACGACCTCCGTCCCTGCCTCCTTCAAACTGTGCACCACGCAAACCACGCGCACTAAACCGCTGAAGTTGCGTACCCCGCCATGGCGCAGGTGCACTTCCCGGTCCACATGGGACAGCAGAGTACTGATGGAACAGCTGTTGAGCTGGGCCATGTCACCGAGAATATCCCAATAGACCTGCTCGAGCCGAAGACAGGTGGCGAACCCGTTCAGGCGGATCGATCGGGACAGGGGCCGGGCCAGCTGCATGTCGAACCCCCGGACGAACGGGTCGATGGTAATGGGCTGAAAGCGCCCATGCACACCCTCCCCAGGTTCCTTTCCTTGAATCATACCGTTGACACTCCTTTGCCATACGAACCTCTCAATTGGAACAACCAATCTGTGGCTCTATGGAAGCTCAACGGCATCGCCAGATCCAGATGACTTTATGACCATCGGCGTAGGACAAGCCAGCAGCAGGCAGGCGACGAATTACGACGTCCTACACAAAGTGCGGGCGATAATGCCCCCCGTCATCGCCGGGCCCAGCGCTTACCGGTCTTCCAGCAGCGAGCGCAGCATCCATGCGGTTTTTTCATGGACCTGCATGCGCTGGGTCAGCAGATCGGTGGTCGGTTCGTCACTGACCTTGTCCGATAAAGGAAGGATGCTACGGGCCGTACGCGTCACGGCTTCCTGACCCTCGACCAACTGGCGGATCATGTCTTCGGCGCCAGGCACGCCTTCTTCTTCCTTGATAGAAGACAAGCGTGCATACACGGCGTAAGCGCCCGGCGCAGGAAAGCCGAGGGCACGAATGCGTTCGGCAATCAGGTCCACCGCCAGCGCCAGCTCGTTGTATTGCTCCTCGAACATCAGGTGCAGGGTGCGAAACATCGGCCCCGTGACGTTCCAGTGAAAATTATGGGTCTTGAGGTACAGAACGTAAGTGTCCGACAGCAGCCGTGAAAGCCCCTCGACGATGGATTTGCGATCTTCTTCACTGATCCCGATATCAATTGCCATGTTGGTTGATCTCCTGCGGTGATGAATTCGACAGCGGCTCTTGCACTCTAGCCGGTGTTACCGCCGCCAGCCTGCGACAAATCGCCAGCCCTCCTGAACCGACAAGCCGCAACACCGGACGGTTCCGACGAGGCGGGAGATTTCACGCCCTTGCCTGATACCTTGCGCCGACGAACAGCGCGGTCCGCCCCCCGTAACGGGTTTGAGAAGGTCGGGGCTTTGCTGTTAAATAGGCAGTGTGTCGCTACGCCTATTTTTCCGGGCATGGCGCATAGGCTGATTCGGGAATGTGTCCAACGCCTCTCTATTGTTCCGAAGCGAACCGCCCCGATCAGCTCTTCCTTGTGATCCGTCTTAACCGTGAGTCAATCAAAATGTTGAAAATCGTCCACTTGCTAATGGGCGCAGCTGCCCTGCTGCTGTCCTTCATCCCTAGCCTGGGTTCCGAAGCCACGCCTTACCTGCAACATCCCGATGCGCTTTACCTGGCCTTTTTCGGCCTGCTCAACCTGACCCTTGCACCTGTTATCCCCTACTGGAACAAAGGCCCACGTCATCAACTGCAAAACCTGGTCAGCGCCTTGCTGGTGTTGGCCGTTGCCCTGCAAACCCTGACCCTGCTGGCACCCATGCCGCAAATCGCCGGTCAACCGGCCGTGCTGTTCAGCCTGGCCGCATCACTGCTCGCCGTGGCATTGCACCTGGCTGTCAGCTTCTACAAGAAGTCGTCACCGGCCGCCGCACCGCAAAACTACGACATGTCCAACCGCGATACCGGCACCGTGAAGTGGTTCAACACTTCCAAGGGGTTCGGTTTCATCTCCCGCGACTCCGGCGATGACATCTTTGTGCATTTCCGAGCCATTCGTGGTGAAGGCCACCGCGTTCTGGTCGAAGGCCAGCGCGTGGAGTTCTCCGTGATGAACCGCGACAAGGGCCTGCAGGCCGAAGATGTGATCGCCGCGCTACCGCGCCGCTGATCCCAAGCGTAAAAAAACCGCGATGCAGCCTGGCTGCTCGCGGTTTTTTATTGCCTGTCGTTCCGGTCGGTCAGTAGTGAGGCGGAGGCGCTTCTTCTTCGAAGGTTTCGAATTGCCCGGCCATCTCTTCCTGGCGCTTGAGCAACGCGGCCATTTGCAGCTGCAGACGCTCGACCACTCGTTGCTGCTCCACCAGCACGTCATTTAATGCCTGGATGGTGTCATCCTGAAACGCCAGGCGGCTTTCCAGATCCGTTACACGCTCTTCAAGGTTCATGGTTTCAGCCCTCCAGAAACTTGAAATCATCGGTCAGGGCCGCTCGCAATCGGTCGCGAATGACCTTCACCTGTTCAGCAGTATACGACCTGGCCGGGTGTTTGCCCCAGACCGGCGCTGGCCAGGCCGCGTCATCACGCTTGCGCACGATGACGTGCATGTGCAACTGACTGACGACGTTACCCAAGGTTGCAACGTTCAGCTTGTCAGCATTGAAGGAGTCCTTGAGGGTTTCGGCCAGGGCCGTGGTTTCCTTCCACAGCTGCCGCTGGTCGGCGTCATCCAATTGAAACAATTCGCTGATATTTTCCCGTCGCGGCACGAGGATGAACCACGGGTAATTGGAATCGTTGGACAAGAGCAACCGGCACAGCGGGAAGTCACCCATGACTAACGTGTCTTGTTGCAGTTGTGGATCTAAAGCAAACACCGCGCGCACTCCTCGCTGGTTATCGTTTTTGCCCGACTCAGCGGGCCTGAGTGGGACATAGAGCCGCAGCATACCCTTGAACGTCGAAGGGTTCACTGCGTACTGTCATGACCCTGTCCGATGCTTTTTTTCCAGTACGCGCACCAACTCAGCGCGGCCGGTAACACATAGGCCTGAGACGGGCGCTGCGAGCACTGCCTCTTGCACTGAGCCTGTAAAATTTTCGTACAAGGTAGAGATTTTTTGCACCAAAACAGCACAACGCGTCTACGCTCAGTGCACGAAGCATCCGTGATCTACTCACTGAGAGGGTGAACCGGTAACGTTTTTGGTTGTCTCGCAGCGTTTAGCGGTTCTAAACACGAGAGCGCCACAGCAGTCAACCTCATTTAAAACAAGGCCTTTGGAGCCCGGTTTCATGAGGTTTCACCATGCAAAAATGGAGAATGTGAAAAAAACGTGAACAAAATCCGGGTTTGAGCATGCTTGTTGCATTCATCCCCATATCGCCTGCAAGGCATCGCCGGAAGCGAAAACCTGCTGGCCTATAAATAAAGTGGCAAGGTTGCCCACAGGGAGCTTCAAGCGCAGTAACAAAGGACTCTTTACACCGACGCCGGAAAAAAAGAAGCAACTTCGAGTTGTGAGTCCGATTGCGCCGGAACAGCCCAAATACGACATGGATCGAGCCATTGGCGACAGGGTCGTAAAGAAGCTGAAAGATTGGATGGGCAAGTATCGCCAATGAATGTCGTCGTGATATAAGTTCGCGCCGACACAAAAAGAAAGAGCCGCCCAGATAAAAAAACAGGTGGGACGGCAAGACTCTTCTAAAAACCAAAGGAGCAAATCACGATGCGCGTGATGAAGTGGAGCATGATCGCACTGGCTGTTTCGGCCAGTACCTCGCAGTTCGCAATGGCCTCTTCCCAGGAAGAATCCAAGGGCTTTTTTGAAGATCAGAGCCTGAACGTTCTGAGCCGTATGCTGTACATGAACCGCGACTTCAAGAACGAACCAAGCACTCGTCAAAGTTATCGTGAAGAAGCCGGCCTTGGCGTTCGCGCCATCTACGAGTCGGGCTTTACCCAAGGTACCGTAGGCGTAGGCGTTGACGCTTTCGCTTTGGGCTCCGCCCGCTTCGACGGCGGCTCGGGTCGTGCCGGTAACGGTTTGTTCGCCGCGGACAGCGATGGCAATCTGGAAGAAACTCAATCGAAGGCTGGCGGCGCAGTTAAATTCCGCCTGTCCGACACCGTCCTGAAATACGGCAACCAGTTCACCAGCAGCCCAGTATTCTCCACCGACGACAGCCGTATTCTGCCTGAAGTTGCCACCGGCACCTTGATCACCAGCAACGAAATCAAGGGTCTGGAGCTGAGCGCAGGTCACTTCACTGCGATGAGCGCACAAACAGGCATGGGCCGTGACAGCATCAACGGCGCGGGTAATCCTGGCTTGAAATCCGCTGATATTGCAGGTGCAACCTACCAGTTCACCGACAATTTCGTAGCTGGCGTAGCGGCTTCCGACGTTGAAGATTACTTCAAGAAAAAATACATCAATCTGAACTACACCCTGCCAATTAACGAAGATCAGTCTCTGAACTTCGATTTCAACGGCTACGACAGCAAGAGCCAGGGTCAAGAGTTGAGCGGCGATATCGACAACCGCATCTGGTCCCTCGCAGCGGCCTATGCTATCGGGGCGCACAAGTTCACCCTGGCTCACCAGCGCTCCAGCGGTGACAGTGGCTACGCATACGGTGTTGACGGCGGCGGTACTATCTTCCTCTCCAACTCCGTCCAGTACTCCGACTTCAACAGCGAAGACGAGCGCTCCTGGCAGGCTCGCTACGACCTGAACATGAAAACTTATGGCGTTCCCGGCCTGAGCTTCATGACTCGTTACGTCACTGGCGACAACATTACCACTGGCGGCGTAGAGGGCAAAGAACACGAGTGGGACTTCGAAACCAAGTACGTTATGCAAAGCGGTCCAGCCAAAGACCTGTCTTTCCGCATTCGTAGCGCGTTCTACCGCACCAACTCTGCCCATTCTGAGTCCGTCAGCGTCAGGGACAACAACGACTTCCGCTTCATCGTCGAATATCCTCTGAGCATCTTGTAATTCAGCGGTCATTCGATAGTTACACCGGCAACAAATAAAAAACCGCTCACCTGATCCAGGTGAGCGGTTTTTTTGTGCCCATTACAAGTCAACTTGAAAGCAACTTCGTAATTAGCAAGCTAACTAACAATCATTTCATGCATTCAAAGCGTTATTACGCTGCCCCTTCCTGGACCACCCGAATAACCCGCTGCGGAAACGGAATATCAATTCCCGCGTCCTTCAAACGATCCCGGGCCTGTTCATTGAACATGAACATCACGCTCCAGTAATCGGCCGTTTTGACCCATACCCGCAACGACACCGTGATCGAACTGTCGCCCAGGGTGGAAATCACCGCCTCAGGCGCTGGATCGGCCAGTACACGCTCGTCCTTGGCCAGCTCCAACAACACTTCGCGAGCCTTTTGCAGGTCGGCCTGGTAATCCACGCCTACATCGAACACGACTTTGCGGGTCGGCTGGCGATTGGTGTTGGTGATGATGCCGTTCGACAGGTTGCCGTTGGGCACGATGACAGTTTTGTTGTCACCGGTGCGAATCACGGTGTGAAAGATCTGGATGCTGTCGACCGTACCGGCCACGCCTTGAGCTTCGATCCAGTCACCGATGCGGAACGGGCGGAACAACAGAATCAACACACCACCGGCGAAGTTCGCCAGGCTGCCCTGCAATGCCAAGCCGATCGCCAGGCCTGCCGCACCGATAGCCGCGATGAACGAGGTGGTCTCAATGCCGATCATCGACGCCACGCTGACGATCAGCAGGATCTTGAGGATGATGTTCGCCAGGTTGCTGATGAACCCTTGCAGCGCCAGGTCGGCATTGCGCAACGCCAGCAGCCCGCCGAGTTTGCGGGTTACCTTGTTGATCAGCCACCAGCCAATGGCCAGCGTGATCACCGCCAGCAGCACCCGGCTGCCGTACTCCATGATCATGGGGATCCAGGCCTCGGACGCCTTGATCAAGTTGTCCACTTCAGCGTTCAAGTCCATCTACCTCTCCTTCTATTGCCGTAACCACGAAAGACCGGGCGAAGCATTGTGAAAAGAGCGTTTGCCCGCTCCCCACAATGCCTCTGTGCAACCGGGTGTCAGTCGCGGAAGTTATTGAACTGCAAAGGCATGCCGAATTCCTTGCCCCGCAGCGCCGCGATGGCTTCCTGCAAGTCATCACGCTTTTTGCCGGTGACGCGCACTTGCTCGCCCTGGATGGCGGCTTGCACCTTAAGCTTGGCGTCCTTGATATGAGCAACGATTTTCTTCGCCAGTTCCTTATCGATGCCTTCCTTGAGCACAGCTTCCTGCTTCATCAGCTTGCCCGAGGCATAGGCGTCCTTGACCTCAAGGCACTGAACGTCGATCTTGCGCTTGACCAGGGCCAGCTTGAGGATCTCGATCATTGCCTCAAGCTGGAAGTCGGCCTCGGCGGTCAGGTTGACGGTCAGGTCCTTCTCCTTGAACTCGAAACTGCCCTTGCCCTTGAGGTCATAACGACGGTCGAGTTCCTTGACGGCGTTTTCAACGGCGTTGGTGACTTCGTGTTTGTCCAGTTCGGATACCACGTCGAATGACGGCATGTAGTGTTCTCCAATAAAAAAGACGCGCCCGTAACAAAGGCGCGTGCTTGGCTTGTGGTTAAAATCGGGCTCATTATAACGGGTCTTTTCCTGTCGACACTGCGAGCCCCCAGATGCCTGCGCCAAACCGAGTAAAAAACTGATGCCTACTACCTGGCATGTCCTGGGGGCCGGCAGCCTCGGTACGTTGTGGGCGACGCGCCTGGCCCGGGCCGGTTTGCCGGTGCGGCTGGTACTGCGCAATGAACAACGCTTGCAGGCCTATCGGGCCGCCGGTGGTCTGACGCTGGTGGAACAGGGTCAGGCCCGGCAATACCCGGTACCCGGGCAAACAGCCGACGCCCCCCAGCCGATCAAACGCCTGCTCCTGGCCTGCAAAGCCTATGACGCCGAAGCGGCCGTGGCTTCTGTGGCTCATCGCCTGAGCGCCGACGCGGAACTGATCCTGCTACAGAACGGCCTCGGCAGTCAGGACGCGGTCGCCAATCGTATACCCTTGGCCCGTTGCATCAGTGCCTCCAGTACCGAAGGGGCGTTCCGCGACGGTGACTGGCGCGTGGTGTTTGCCGGCCACGGCTACACCTGGCTGGGTGACCCCGCGCACCCGGTGGCACCGATCTGGCTGGACGACCTCACCGCCGCCGCCATACCCCACGAATGGACGGCTGACATCCTCACCCGGCTCTGGCGCAAACTGGCGCTCAACTGTGCCATCAACCCTCTGACCGTCCTGCACCACTGCAAGAACGGCGGCCTGCAGGCGCATCACTGCGAAGTGGCGACCCTCTGCGCGGAACTCACGGACCTGCTGGAACGCTGCGGCCAGCCCATGGCGGCCGAAGACTTGCAGCCGGAAGTCGAACGGGTCATCCAGGCCACCGCCGCCAACTACTCCTCGATGTACCAGGACGTCGCCCATGGCCGCCGCACCGAAATCAGCTACCTGCTCGGCCACGCTTGCAGGGTTGCCGAGCGCCACCGGTTACCGGTGCCACACCTGGAACAATTGCGGCAGCGTCTGATTACCCACTTGAACAACCTCGGATTGCCCGGCGACTGAGCAGCGGCTACGCTGGCCCTCGTGTTCCTTTTAAACGAAGAGTCCGATGCCATTGCGCCAGCGCCTTGAAAACCTCCCGGTCGGCCAGAAACTGCTGGCCGCCCTGCTGGTGTTGTTGACCACCGTCCTGCTGGTGGCCAACCTGACCTTTATCAGCGCCGCCTATTACATTTCCCAGGAAAGCATGGCGCCCCAGGCCCTGCAGACCATCGGTCGGCTGGTGGCCAACCCGAGCCTGATCGCCGATGCCCTGCAGTCGCCTCAGACCGCCCAGCGCCTGCTGGATGAACTCAACAGCTACGCGCCGTTGCGGGCCGCTGCGTTGTATGACGGCGAGGGCGCACGCCTGGCGCAACTGCAACAGGGCGAAAAGCTCAAGCTGCCGGACCATTACCGCCACATGCAGGCGTGGCAAGCCAGTGAGTTTCGCAGCAATCAGGTCATCACCCTACCCCGCCCGGGGACGGCGCCGGGTCATCTGTTGCTGGTTGCCAGCAGCGAACTGCCGACGGCGTTCTACACCGGCACCCTGACCGCCAGCCTCGGCATCCTGATCTTCAGCGTGTTGCTCTGGCTGGTCATTGCCCAGCAGATCAAACGCCTGATTACCCAGCCGATTCATCAGCTCGAGGAACTGTCGCGCCAAGTCACCCGCGAGGAGAACTATTCCCTGCGCGCCGCCCGCGGCAACCACGACGAAATCGGCAGCCTGGCCGAGGCGTTCAACACCATGCTCTCGCGGATCGAAGCCCGGGAGCAGCAACTCAAGCGCGCGCGTGACGACTCCCAGGCCGCCTACGACCAGGCCCAGGGCCTGGCGGAAGAAACCCGTCACACCAATCGCAAACTGGAGCTGGAAGTCCAGGTGCGCAGCAAGATCGAGAAAAAGCTCACCGGTTTCCAGAACTACCTCAACAGCATTATCGACTCCATGCCCTCGGCCCTGATCGCCCTCGACGAACAGCTCTACGTCACCCAATGGAACCAGGAAGCCAGCGCCCTCTCCGGCACACGCCTGGACGAGGCGCTGAACCAGCCGATCTTCCTCGCCTTCGAACCGCTCAAGCCTTACCTGCCGCAGCTCAAGCAAACGGTCGAACAGCACACGGTAGCGAAGATCGAACGCGTCACCTGGACCAAGGACGACGAGGCCCGGCACTACGCCCTCACTTTCTATCCACTGATGGGCGGCGCCGGACGCGGCGTGGTGATCCGCATCGATGACATCACCCAACGCCTGTCGCTGGAAGAAATGATGGTGCAATCAGAAAAGATGCTCTCGGTCGGCGGTCTTGCGGCGGGCATGGCCCATGAAATCAACAACCCGCTGGGAGCCATCCTGCACAACGTGCAAAACATCCGCCGACGCCTGTCGCCGGAGCTGCCGAAGAACATCGAACAGGCCGAACAACTGAATATCGAACTGCAAAGGGTGAACCTTTACCTGCAAAGCCGGGAAATCCCGCAGTTGCTCGACGGCATCCAGCAGGCCGGCGCCCGGGCGGCGAAAATCGTCACCCACATGCTCAGCTTCAGCCGGCGCAGCACCCGGCAGATGGCCCCCTGCGACCTGCCGGCACTGATCGACCAGGCGGTGGAGATCGCCGGCAACGACTTCGACCTGGCAATCGGTTTCGATTTCAAGGGCCAGGCGATCATCCGGCAGTTCGACCCCAACCTGGGCCCGGTGCCCGGCACCGCCAACGAGCTGGAGCAGGTGCTGCTCAACCTGCTGAAAAACGCCGCCCAGGCGATCCATCAACGCCAGGACGACAGCGAACCCGGGCGCATTATCCTGCGCACGCGGCTGAACCCACCGTGGGCAGAGATCCAGGTGGAGGACAACGGCATCGGCATGAGCGAGAACGTACGCAAACGCACCTTCGAGCCGTTCTTCACCACCAAGGAAATCGGCCAAGGGACCGGGCTGGGGCTGTCGGTGTCGTATTTCATCATCACCAATAATCACAAGGGCCAGATGGAAGTGCAGTCGGCGCCGGGCCAGGGCACCTGCTTCACCTTGCGCCTGCCATTGACCGGCACCTCAATGGTGCCGCAGGAACACAAACAACTGGAGCGCTGAACATGGGTTTTCGCCTGTCGAAGATTTACACCCGCACCGGCGACAAAGGTGAGACCGGGTTGGGGGATGGTCGCCGTGTAGCCAAGGACCATCCACGGGTCGAGGCCATTGGCGAGGTGGACACGCTCAACAGTCAGTTGGGATTGTTGCTCGCCAGCCTCACGGGAGAGGCAGTTGAATATCCGGCGCTACAGGAGCTGATCGAGGTCTTGGCGCCTTGTCAGCATCGGCTGTTCGACCTGGGCGGTGAACTGGCGATGCCGGCTTATCAGGCCTTGAACATGCTGGAAGTCGAGCGCCTGGAAGCAGCCATCGATGCATGGAACGAAGAAGTGGGACCGTTGGAGAACTTCATCCTGCCCGGTGGCTCGACACTGATCGCCCAGGCCCACGTCTGCCGCAGCCTGGCCCGTAGCGCCGAACGCCGTTGTCAGCAGTTGAACGCCGTGGAGCCATTGGCCGGGCCGGGGCTGGCGTATATCAATCGGTTGTCGGATCTGTTATTCGTCGCGGCGCGGGTCATTGCCCGGCGGCAAGGGGTGGCTGAGGTGTTGTGGGTGGCGGCTGCCAAGCCCGAGAGTTGATGACCTGCATGATCGTTCCCCACGCTCTGCGTGGGAACGCAGCCCGGGACGCTCCGCGTCCCTCCAGAGCCGAACGCGGAGCGTCCGTTGAGGCGTTCCCACGCAGAGCGTGGGAACGATCAGTCATCCCACCCAATCAAGGCCCAGGCCAAAACGCCCGAATCCCCGCCACACCCTGCGCCCCAGCGGCCCAGGCTTGCTGCCGCTCGTCCGGCCCCACCCCGCCCAACAGATACACCGGCCTGTTGAAGCCCTCGATCAACCGCGAAACCTCTTCCCACCCCAGCGGTTGGGCCTCGGGATGGGTCTGGGTCGGTTGCACCGGCGAGAGCGTCACGAAGTCCACGTCCATCTGCTGCGCCAGGGACAGCTCCTCGGCGTTGTGGCAGGACGCCGCCAACCAACGGTCTTTGCCGAAAGGACGACCGGCCGCAGCATGCTTGCGCAATTGCGCGGCGGTAATGTGCCAGCCGGCGGACGGGAAATCCCCCAGCCATTCGAAAGGCCCCTTGAGCATCAACTGGGCCTTGCCGGCGCACAAACCTGCCGCATCCACCGCCAGATCGCGGTACTTCGGGTCGTAGCCATTGGGCGCGCGCAGCTGGACCAGTTTGATCCCGCCGGCGATAGCCTTTTGCATGCCGCGCAGCAACTGCGGCGTTTCGAGGCCTTCAGGGGTGATCAAATATTCGCCGGGCAAACGAGCCGCCGCGATGATCGGCTGGTTGGCCGCCGGGAACTCATGGTTCAAAAGCTCCCGGGCCGTGACCCAGGCCAACGGCTGCCCTTCGGCACCGTGGGGCTCGCCGGTGAACGCCGAGACTTCCCAGACATCCAGCAACACCTGTTTATCCGGGTAATCGTGACGCACCTTGATCAACGGCCGGGCGGCGACGACGACAATGCCCAGCTCCTCATGAAGTTCGCGGGCCAGGGCGGTTTCGACGGACTCATCCGCCTCGACCTTGCCACCGGGAAACTCCCAAAGGCCACCCTGGTGCTGGGTGTCGGCCCGTCGGGCGATCAGGATTTTGCCGGCAGCGTCACGAATGACCGCCGCCGCTACATGGACTCGTTTCACCGCGCTGTTTCCTCCAGGCCGGCCTGTTGCCACGCCTTGAACGCCGGCCATTGATAGATAGTTTCGACATAGGCCGCATCGACCTCGGGCAACGCCACCTGATAGGTGCGCAAGCGCACGGCCACCGGCGCGAAGAACACATCGGCCAGACTCAAGCGGCCAAACAGGTAGGGCCCGGCTTCAGTAGCCGCCGCACGGCATTCGGCCCACAGTGCCAGCATCCGCTGGATTTCCGCCTGAACCTCCGCCGGCATGGGCACCAGCGGCGCATCGCGCAGCAGGTCAAACGGCATGTGGCTGCGGATAGCAAAAAAACCGCTGTGCATTTGTGCACAGGCCGAACGTGCCTGAGCCCGGGCGGCGACGTCCCTGGGCCAGAGGCCCGCATCGGGAAACTGTTCAGCCAGGTATTCGGCAATCGCCAGGGAGTCGGCGATCACACCGAATTCGGTCTTGAGCAACGGGACTTTGGCGGTGGCTGAATACTTGAGCAGTTTCTCACGGGTGTCCGGTTGGTCGAGCCTGACCAGCTCTTCGGTGTACTTTGCGCCGGTCAACGCCAGGGCCAGCGCACCGCGCAAGGACCAGGAGGAAAGGTGTTTGTCGCCGATGATCAGGTGCAGGCTCATGTCTGGAATCCTTTCTTGGGGTGTTGTGGAGGCTGTACTGGCGCCATCGCGAGCAAGCTCGCTCCCACAATGGATCGGTGGTGTGAACAGGTCCAGGTCACCCAACCAATCCCTGGGGGAGCGAGCCTGCTCGCGATGGCAGCAACTCGGTCCCGAACTGTTAAGTCCGATATTCCGCGTTAATCTTCACATACTCGTGGGACAGGTCAGTCGTCCAGATCGTTTCGCTGCAATCACCACGTCCCAGCTCGATACGAATGGTGATTTCTTCCTGCTGCATCACCGCCGCGCCCTGGGCTTCGGTGTAGGTGGCGGCGCGTGCGCCCTGGCTGGCGATGCAGACTTCACCGAGGAACACGTCGATCTTGCTCACGTCCAGGTCCGGCACACCGGCACGGCCGACGGCGGCGAGGATCCGGCCCCAGTTCGGGTCGGAGGCGAACAGCGCGGTCTTGATCAGCGGCGAGTGCGCCACGGTGTAGCCAACATCCAGGCATTCCTGATGGTTGCCGCCACCGTTGACTTGCACGGTCACGAACTTGGTCGCGCCTTCGCCGTCACGGACGATGGCCTGGGCCACTTCCATGCAGACTTCGAATACCGCCTGCTTCAGGGCGGCAAACAGCGCACCGCTGGCTTCGGTAATTTCCGGCAGGTCGGCCTTGCCGGTGGCGATCAGCATGCAGCAGTCGTTGGTGGAGGTGTCGCCGTCGATGGTGATGCGGTTGAACGACTTGTTGGCGCCGTCGAGCATCAGGTCTTGCAGCACCTGCCGGGAGACTTTGGCGTCAGTGGCGATGTAGCCAAGCATGGTCGCCATGTTCGGGCGGATCATGCCGGCGCCTTTGCTGATGCCGGTGACGGTGACGGTCACGCCATCGTGCTGGAATTGACGACTGGCCCCTTTGGGCAGCGTGTCGGTGGTCATGATGCCGGTGGCGGCAGCGGCCCAGTTGTTTTCCGACAGGTCATCCAGAGCGGCCTGCAACGCGCCTTCGATCTTCTCGACCGGCAGCGGTTCGCCGATCACCCCGGTGGAGTACGGCAGCACCTGGCTGGCGTCGACGCCGGTCAGTTCGGCCAGCTTGGCGCAGGTGCGTTCGGCGGCGGCCAGGCCTGGGGCGCCGGTGCCGGCGTTGGCGTTACCGGTGTTGGTCAGCAGGTAACGCACCGGCCCCTGCACGCGTTGCTTGGCCAGGATGACCGGCGCGGCGCAAAAGGCGTTGAGGGTGAACACGCCGGCAACCGTCGAGCCTTCGGCGCAACGCATGACCACGACATCCTTGCGCCCTGGGCGCTTGATGCCCGCCGAGGCGATACCGAGTTCAAAACCGGCAACCGGGTGCAACGTTGGCAACGGACCAAGACCAACAGCCATGAATGCGCTCCTAAATAGATAAATCGACACCGCCTTAATCGAGACGGCGAATCAAAATGGCAAAACGCCGCGACGGCTGAAAGCCGGTCGCGGCGCGGGTCGTTCAGCGCTTGAAACGGGTGTTACTGAATCTGCCCGTGACAATGCTTGTATTTCTTGCCCGAACCGCAATAGCACAGCTCGTTGCGGCCCAGCTTCTGCTCGTTACGTACCGGCGCGGTCGCCAAGGCAACATCCACCTCGGCGCCCTCCTCCTGGGCAACTTCCAGGCCTGGGGCCGGGGCGTGCTCGAACTGCATGCGCGCGGCCAAGGCTTCGGCTTCCTGACGCAAACGGGCTTCTTCTTCGGCCGGGTCTTCGCGGCGAACCTGAACGTGGGACAACACGCGGATCGAGTCGCGCTTGATCGAATCCAGCAACTCGGAGAACAGCGTGAACGACTCGCGCTTGTACTCCTGCTTGGGGTTCTTCTGGGCATAACCACGCAGGTGGATACCATGGCGCAAGTGATCCATGGTCGACAGGTGGTCTTTCCACAAGTCGTCCAGCACCCGCAGTACGATCTGCTTCTCGAAGGAGCGCAGCGCTTCTTCGCCGGCCTGGTCTTCTTTCTCGTTGTACGCGGCGATCAGTTCAGCCAGCAGCTTCTCGCGCAGGGTTTCTTCGTACAGGTGATCGTCTTCGTCCAGCCATTGCTGGATCGGCAACGCCACGCCGAAGTCGCTCTGCAAGGCAGCTTCCAGACCGGCGACATCCCACTGCTCAGGCAGCGACTGCGGCGGAATGTGGGCGCTGACGGTTGCGTTGAGCACGTCCTGGCGGAAATCTGCGATGGTTTCGCCAATGTTGTCGGCGGCCAACAAACTGTTACGCATGTGATAAATCACTTTACGCTGTTCGTTGTTAACGTCGTCGAACTCCAGCAATTGCTTACGGATATCGAAGTTGCGGCCCTCGACCTTGCGCTGGGCTTTCTCGATGGCGTTGGTGACCATCCGGTGTTCGATCGCTTCGCCCGGTTGCATGCCCAGGGCCTTCATGAAGTTCTTCACCCGATCAGAGGCGAAGATACGCATCAGGCTGTCTTCCAACGACAGATAGAAGCGGCTGGAACCGGCATCGCCCTGACGACCGGCACGGCCACGCAGCTGGTTGTCGATACGACGCGATTCGTGACGCTCGGAAGCGATCACCTGCAAACCGCCGGACTCGAGCACCTGTTGATGACGCTTCTGCCAGTCGGCCTTGATCTGCGCGATCTGCTCGGGCGTCGGGTTTTCCAGGGAGGCCACTTCCACTTCCCAGTTGCCGCCCAACAGGATGTCGGTACCACGGCCGGCCATGTTGGTGGCAATGGTCAGGGCACCCGGGCGACCGGCCTGGGCGATGATCTCGGCTTCTTTTTCGTGGAACTTGGCGTTGAGGACCTTGTGCTCGATACCTTCCTTGGTGAGCAATGCGGACATGTGCTCGGAGGTTTCGATTGTGGCGGTACCCACCAGGATAGGACGGCCCTGGGCCATGCATTCCTTGATGTCGGCGATGATCGCCGCGTATTTCTCATCGGCGGTGAGGAACACCAGGTCGTTGTAGTCTTTACGGGCCAGCGGCTTGTTAGGCGGGATCACCATCACTTGCAGGCCGTAGATCTGATGGAATTCGAACGCTTCGGTGTCGGCGGTACCGGTCATGCCGGACAGCTTGTTGTACAGACGGAAGTAGTTCTGGAAAGTGGTCGAGGCCAGGGTCTGGCTTTCGGCCTGGATGTTCAGACCTTCCTTGGCTTCGATGGCCTGGTGCAGGCCTTCGGACAGACGACGGCCCGGCATGGTCCGGCCGGTATGCTCATCCACCAGCACGACCTGGCCGTCCTGGACGATGTACTCGACGTTGCGATGGAACAGCTTGTGCGCACGCAGACCGGCATAGACGTGGGTCAGCAGGCCCAGGTTATGGGCCGAGTACAGGCTCTCGCCCTCGGCCAGCAGGCCGACGCGGGTGAGCATTTCCTCGATGAACTGGTGACCGGCTTCATTGAGTTCGACCTGACGGGTCTTCTCGTCGACCGTGTAATGGCCGGCCTTGGTCACTTCACCCTCGACTTCTTCGACGTGAAGTTCCAACTGCGGGATCAGCTTGTTGATCTCGATGTACAGCTTGGAGCTGTCCTCGGCCTGACCGGAAATGATCAGCGGGGTACGGGCTTCGTCGATGAGAATGGAGTCGACTTCGTCGATCACGGCAAAGTTGAGTTCACGCTGGAATTTTTCATCCATGCTGAACGCCATGTTGTCGCGCAGGTAATCGAAACCGAATTCGTTGTTGGTGCCGTAGGTGATATCGCAAGCGTAGGCGGTGCGTTTTTCTTCCGGCGGCTGGAACGGCGTGACCACGCCGACCGTCAGGCCGAGGAATTCATACAGCGGACGCATCCAGTTGGCATCACGGCGGGCCAGGTAGTCGTTGACCGTCACCACGTGCACGCCCTTGCCGGACAGTGCATTGAGGTATACCGCCAGTGTCGCCACCAGGGTCTTGCCCTCACCGGTACGCATTTCAGCGATCTTGCCTTCGTGCAAGGTCATGCCGCCGATCAACTGAACGTCGAAGTGACGCATGCCCATCACCCGCTTGCCGGCTTCACGGGCAACCGCGAAGGCTTCGGGCAGGAGCTGGTCAAGGGTTTCCCCCTTGGCGATGCGGTCCTTGAATTCGGCAGTCTTGGCGCGTAACTGATCGTCCGAAAGGGCCACCATTTGCTCTTCGAAGGCATTGACGATCTGTACCGTCTTGAGCATGCGTTTGACTTCACGCTCGTTCTTGCTTCCAAAAAGTTTCTTTAACAAAGGCGCAAACATATCGGCAGGATCTTCCACACTAAAGGGATGGAGGGCGGCCCCGTGAGTCGCCCGTGCAGCCCTCATGGCCGCATGCGAACGAGCATTCTACCCGGAAACGATGGTGAGGAAAGTGGCGTTATTCCACGATGCTGGCACAGCGCTGTGACGGGGCCTCCCTAAAATAAGGGCTTTTGCGGGAACTTCAACCCACAAACGAGAGAAGTTATTCATTGATTGCTCGGACAAAGGCGCCCGCGGCGAGCGGTCGCGGCGTACTCGGCGCTTTCTGCTACCATGGCGCCTCTGTCACTTGCGGTATTCGTTCATGGCCTTTCGCCCTCTTCCAGCCAAGGTTCCCGCCGTTCTGCTGCGCGAAGCCAAACCGCTGAAAGCCATCTTCGGCCACGCCAAACGACTGGGTCACTTGCAGCGCCTGCTGGACAGCCAATTACAGCCCGCCGCTCGCGAGCACTGCCACGTGGCCTCCTGGCGCGAAGGCAGCCTGCTGCTGATCGTCACGGACGGTCACTGGGCCACGCGCTTGCGCTATCAGCAAAAACGCCTGCTGAGGCAATTGCAGGCGTTCGAGGAATTTGCCGGCCTGACGCGGATTCTGTTCAAGGTACAACCGCCCACGGTGCAAGTCGCCGTCAAGGGGCACACGCTGGACTTGTCCACCGACGCAGCCGCCACCATCCAGGCCACCGCCGATGGCATCACCGACCCCAACCTGCGGGCGGCGCTGGAGCGGTTGGCGGCACATGCGCGGCCCAAGGATTGACTTCCAGGTCGCCAGTTGAATCGCTATCGCGAGCAAGCTCGCTCCCACAGGAGATCTTCAGTGAACACAGATTTTGTGTACGACACAGATCAATTGTGGGAGCGAGCCTGCTCGCGATAGCGGCAGATCAGTCGGTACATTTGGCGCCTGTTGAATCGCCATCGCGAGCAGGCTCGCTCCCACAATGTTGAACTGTGCCGAGCCGGTTACCGGCGCTTTTTGCTCCCCAGCAACGACCCCATCAACCCACGTACCAGTTGCCGTCCCAACTGATTGGCGGCCTGGCGCATCGCCGATTTCAATGCCTGGCCGGCCGCCGTACCGAGAAATTCCCCGGCCTTGTCGGTGAAACTCGGTTCTTCAGCGCTCGCCTTGCCCTGTGCCTCTTCGGCTTGCGGCTCCAAGCCCTTGCGCCCCATCAGCACTTCATAGGCCGACTCGCGATCAATGGGTTTGTCATAACGCCCTTGCAAAGGGGAACGGGCGATCAGCCCGGCGCGCTCAGCGTCGGTCAACGGCCCGATCCGCGATTGTGGCGGCGCCACGAGCACACGCTGGACCATTTGCGGCGTGCCCTTTTCCTGCAAAGTGCCCACCAAGGCTTCGCCAATACCCAGCTCGGTCAGCACTGTCAGCGCATCGAATTGCGGGTTGGGCCGGAAACCGTCCGCCACCGCCCGCAGGGATTTCTGCTCCTTGGTGGTGAAGGCCCGCAAGCCGTGCTGGATGCGCAGGCCCAACTGCGCCAGCACGTCGTCCGGCAAGTCTCCTGGCGACTGGGTCACGAAGTACACCCCCACGCCCTTGGAGCGAATCAGCCGCACCACTTGCTCCAACCGCTCTTGCAACGCCTTGGGGGTATCGGCAAAGAGCAGATGGGCTTCATCGAAGAACAGCGCCAGCAGCGGTTTGTCCGCGTCGCCGCGCTCGGGCAATTGCTCGAACAACTCGGCCAGCAGCCAGAGCAGGAACGTTGCGTAGACTTTTGGTGCTTCATGCACCAGACGGCTGGCGTCCAGCAAATGGATAGGGCCGCGGCCGTCGCTGGCCGGTTGCAGGATGTCTTCAAGCTGCAAGGCCGGCTCACCGAACAGCGCATCCGCGCCTTGTTGCTCCAATGTGGCCAAGCGCCGCAGCAAAGCCTGGCTGGAACCGGTGGTCATCAAAGCGGCGTCGTCCCCCAGCAGCTCAGGGTTGTCCCTGAGATGATTGAGCAGTGCCTTCAAGTCCTTGAGATCCAGCAGCAACAGGCCTTCGCGGTCGGCAACCTTGAAGGCCGCGTACAGCGCCGATTGCTGACTGTCGGTGAGTTCCAACAGGCTGCCGAGCAACAGCGGGCCCATTTCACTCAGGGTGGTGCGCAGCGGATGACCGGACTTGCCATGAATGTCCCACAAGGTCACCGGATAAGCCTGGGGTTTGTGGCCGAGCCAGGACATGCCGGCGATACGCTCGGCGACTTTGCCTTGGGGGTTGCCGGCGGCGCCGAGGCCGCACAGGTCGCCCTTGATGTCTGCGGCGAATACCGCAACGCCGGCATCGCTGAACGTCTCGGCCAGGCGTTGCAAGGTGACGGTCTTGCCGGTGCCGGTGGCACCTGCCACCAGACCATGCCGGTTGGCCAGGCGCATGGCCTGGGCGATGGGTTGGCCGGTAAGGTCGGCGCCAATAACAAGTTGCGATGAGTCAGGCATTTCGTCACCTGTGGTTAATCTATGGCCTTGCATGGCCGATATCTAAAGCGACAGACCCTACTGAAAACAAGGTCGGATAATTCCCTAAGGAGAGAAGGAAATATCAGCTTTTTTTCACTATGAAGCCATTTTTGCGCGCTTATATATATAAGCACGCTTAGCGTACCAAGACCTTAGCGGACCCCCGAGCCATGAATAAAAACCTGCGCTTTAGCCATAAAATTCTAATAGCCGCCGCGCTCATCGTGATTGCAGCCTTCGCTTCCTTCACGACCTACAACGATTACCTGCAACGCAACGCCATCCGTGACGACCTGGACAGCTACCTGCATGAAATGGGTGCTGTCACGGCAAACAACATTCAGACCTGGCTGACCGGTCGCATCCTGCTTATCGAGAACCTGGCCCAGAACATCGCCGTCACCCCGGACCCGAGCAGCGTCACCCACCTGCTGGAACAGAAAGCGCTGACCTCAACCTTCATGGCGTCCTACCTTGGCGATGCCCAGGGCAGTTTCATCATTCGCCCCGATGCGAAGATGCCTGACGGTTTCGATCCGCGCGTACGTCCTTGGTACAAAGGCGCACAAAGCAGCAGCACCTCGACCCTGACCGAACCCTACATCGACGCTGCCAGCGGCGGGCTGATCATTTCCATCGCCAGCGCCTCGAAAAACGCCACGCAAAATGTCGGTGTCGTGGGCGGCGACCTGAGCCTGCAGACCATTGTGGACAACCTCAAGACCGTGAATTTCGACGGCATGGGGTATGCCTACCTGATCAGCGCCGACGGCAAGATCCTGGTACACCCGGATAAAGCCCTGGTCATGAAAACCCTGGCCGAAGCCTACCCGACGAACACCCCGAAGATCAGCGACCAGATCAGCGAAGTCGAAGTCGATGGCCATACGCGCATCGTGACCTTCACGCCGATCAAAGGCCTGCCCTCGGTGAACTGGTACGTCGGCGTGTCGGTGGACAAAGACAAGGCCTACTCGATGCTCAGCGATTTCCGCACCTCGGCCGTCGTGGCGACGGTCATTGCCGTGGCGTTCATCATTGCGCTGCTGAGCATGTTGATCCGCTTGCTGATCCAACCGCTGCATGTGATGACCCGGGCGATGGAAGACATTGCCGATGGCGACGGCGACCTGACCAAACGTCTGACGATCCAGAATCAGGACGAGTTCGGCATTCTGGGCACGGCGTTCAACCGTTTCGTGGAACGTATCCATAATTCGATCCGCGAAGTGTCCTCCGCCACCGAACACGTCAACGAAGTCGCCTTGCGGGTGGTGAGCGCGTCGAACTCCTCGATGGTCAATTCCGACGAGCAGGCCAGTCGCACCAACAGCGTGGCCGCGGCCATCAATCAATTAGGCGCTGCTGCTCAGGAAATCGCCCGCAATGCAGCGCAAGCTTCCCATCAGGCCAGCGACGCCCGTGGCCTGGCCGAGGATGGTCAACAAGTGGTGGATCGCAGCATTGCCGCGATGAATCGCTTGTCCGACTTGCTGAGTGCCTCAAGCAGCAACGTTGAATCGCTGAACAGCAAAACCGTGAACATTGGCCAGATCCTGGAGGTGATCACCAGTATTTCCCAGCAAACCAACCTGCTGGCCCTCAATGCTGCAATTGAGGCAGCCCGGGCCGGTGAGGCCGGGCGCGGGTTTGCCGTGGTGGCCGATGAAGTGCGCAACCTGGCCCACCGCACCCAGGAATCGGCGCAACAGGTGCAGACCATGATCGAGGAGTTGCAGGTCGGCGCCCGGGATTCGGTCACGACCATGAACGACAGCCAGCGCCACAGCCAGGAAAGCGTGGAAATCGCCAACCTGGCCGGCGAGCGCCTGAACAGCGTGACCCAGCGCATCGGTGAAATCGATGGCATGAACCAGTCAGTGGCCACCGCCACCGAGGAGCAGACGGCCGTGGTGGAATCCATCAACGTGGACATCATCGAGATCAACACGCTGAACCAGGAAGGCGTGGAGAACCTGCAATCGACATTGCGCGCCTGCTCAGACCTTGAGCAGCAAGCGGCGCGGTTGAAGCAACTGGTGGGCAGTTTCCGCATCTGACGCCATCGCCAGCAGGCTCGCTTCCACAGGGTTTTGTGCACAACACAGATCCACGGTGGAGCGAGCCTGCTCGCGATAGGCCCCTCTCAAACAACACACTGCTGACAGACATCCCGCCGCCCACAACCCCAACCGAACATCTATTCTTACTAAAGGTCAACAAAGGAGAATACGGACCGGAGGGATGTTCATCGTGCACATAGCGGACATAACCATGTTCTACGCCCCCGCCAGCGGCGGCGTGCGCACTTATCTGGATGCCAAGCACCGGCGCCTGAGTGATCGGCCCGGAATTCGTCACAGTCTGTTGATCCCAGGCGCGCATTTGAGCGAGCACGACGGGATCTATAAGGTTCCGGCCCCCGCGCTGCCTTTCGGCAAGGGCTACCGCTTCCCGCTCCGCCTGGCGCCCTGGCGCAATGTCCTGCGTGATTTACAACCGGACCTGATTGAAGTCGGCGATCCCTACCTCACCGCATGGGCTGCCCTGGACGCCCGGCGTCAGCTCGATGTGCCGGTGATCGGTTTCTATCACTCCGACCTGCCGCTGCTGGTCAGCAACCGCATGGGCAACTGGTTCACGCCCAACATCGAAGCCTATGTCAGCAAGTTGTACGGCAATTTCGACCGGGTCCTGGCGCCGAGCCAGGTCATGGCCGACAAGTTGATCGGGTTGGGGGTCAAGAACGTCTACGTGCAGCCGTTGGGCGTGGATCTGCAAACCTTCAACCCCGCCGCCCGCGACCCGGAACTGCGAGCCGAGCTGGGCATCGCCGAAGATACGCGCCTGCTGATTTTCGCCGGTCGCGGTTCCAGGGAAAAAAACCTGCCGGTGCTGCTCAAGTGCATGAAACGCCTGGGCGAACGTTATCACCTGCTGCTGGTGGGTTCGTCCATGCCCGCCGTGGTCCCGGACAACGTTACGGTGGTCGATGAATTCTGTCCGGCACCGCAAGTTGCCCGGCTCATGGCCAGCGCCGATGCATTGGTGCATGCCGGTGACCAGGAAACCTTCGGCCTGGTGATTCTCGAGGCCATGGCCAGCGGTATCCCTGTGGTGGCGGTGGCGGCCGGGGCTTTCACCGAAATCGTCCACGAAGACTGCGGCCTGCTGTGCACGCCCGACAATCCACAGGCCATGGCCAACGCCGTGCGGCAACTGTTTGCCGAAGGCTGTCAGCGACGCGGTGTGCTGGCGCGCCAGCACGTTGAGCGTCACTACGCCTGGGACTCGGTGGTCAACAGCCTGTTGGGCCACTACCACAGCGTCCTGGGTGAACAACTGCCCCTGTTGGCCAATGGTTGAGGTGAAGTCCGTGTCGATGAATCAATCGCCCAGCCTACTGTTGGTGCTGCATGACGTGGCGCCGCAAACCTGGCCCGACTACCAGCCCTTCGTCGAAGCTGTCGACGCCCTCGGCCAGGTGCCAATGACCTGGCTGGTGGTGCCGGACTTTCACCACGCCAACGCGCTGGAGGATCACCCCGGTTTTCGGCGCCTGCTCGACAACCGGGTCGAGCGCGGCGACGAATTGGTGCTACACGGCTACTACCATTGCGACGACGGTCCGCCGGCAACTCATCCCAAGGACTGGTTCATGCGCCGGGTGTATACCCACGAAGGCGAGTTTTACAGCCTGTCCGAGGAGGCGGCCCTCGCCCGCCTGCGCGCGGGTGTCGAAACCTTCCAGCGTTACCAGTGGCCGCTGGAGGGTTTCGTTGCGCCCGCCTGGCTCATGAGCGAAGGCACGCGCCAGGCACTGCGCCAGTTGCCGCTGAGTTACACCAGCGATCCCCAGCGTCTCTATCGCTTGCCGGACTTCACCCCGATCGACGCCCCAGGGCTGGTATGGAGCGCCCGCAGCGCCTGGCGCCGTGGCCTTTCCAAAGTCATCAATGATCAACGTGAACAGCGCTGGCGCCAGGCACCAGTCATTCGGCTCGGCCTGCATCCCGTCGACATGCGCCATGGGTTCTCCCGGGATTATTGGTTGCGCACCCTCGAACGCCTGCTCAACGACGGCCGCGTACCGATGACCAAGGTCCAATGGCTGGCGACCCAGGGCCTGCAGGTCCGCGACGCCGCATGAAACGGCTGATATGGCTGGGCGCCGCCTTGCTCTTGGCGCTACTGGTGCCGTGGTTGATGGGTGGCGGGGAGATGTGGTCGCGGGTGCAGCGCTTTCCCTTGTCACTGCTGCTGACCATGCTCGGCATGATTGTCCTGTGCTGGGGCTTGAACTCCGTGCGCCTGCGTTTGCTGCTGGGTGAACACCGCGGGCGCATCGGCCGGCTGAAAAGCATTGGCATCGTCATGTCTACCGAGTTCGCCATGTGTGCCACGCCCGGCGGCAGTGGCGGGCCGCTGACGCTGATGGCGTTGCTGGCGCGCAACGGCGTGCGTCCGGCCCATGGCAGCGCGGTGTTTGCCATGGATCAGTTGAGCGATCTGCTGTTTTTCCTCTGCGCCTTGGTCGGCATCCTGTTTTATGCCTTGTTCCAGAACCTCAGCCAGAGCATCGAATGGATGCTGGCATTGAGTGCCTTCTCGTTGTTTGGCGGACTGTTCGGCTGCGTGCTGGTGGCCCGCTACCACCGCAAACTGATTCTGCTGGGCGCTCGGTTATTGCGACATCTGCGGGTAAAGACCGCCACTCGCCAACGCTGGGGACGCAAGATCCTGCACTTTCTGGCGGCATTTACCGACACCCTGAAATTGCCCCGTCAGACCCTGTTCCAGGTCTTCGGCCTGACCTGCCTTCACTGGGCCCTGCGCTACAGCGTGTTGTATCTGGCGTTGAGAGGACTGGGGGCGGATTTGCAGTGGGCCTGGAGCTTTCTGATCCAGATGCTCTCCTTGAGCGCAGGGCAGTTCAGCCTGCTGCCCGGTGGCGCCGGGGCGGCAGAGTTGACCTCGGCGGCGCTGCTGGCGCCCATGGTGGGCAAATCTACAGCCGCAGCGGCGATTCTGATCTGGCGGGCGGTGACTTATTACTTTTATCTGGTCGCCGGTGGACCCGTGTTCTTTTTGATGGTCGGGCGACCGTTGATCAAGAAGTTGATCAAGCTGCGGCAGGCGTGACACCCCTTTAGGAATCACCGCTTTCAGGCTTGGTAGGCGCTGGTTCGTCCTCGGGGTGCATTTGTTTCCACAGTTGCGCAGCGTCGGGAAACTCCGTGCCATCCTCCGGGCTCAACGCTTCAGGATCGTAACGGCTCAGGCACCCCTCACCCAGGGTCGCCGGGGCTCGGGAGGTGGCTTTGTCCAATGGATCGGTCATGGCGAACCTCATGAAAAAAGGGCCTGGTGATCACTCGCCCAGGCCCTTTGCAGTGTAGTCAGAACACCACGGTCTTGTTGCCGTGCACCAGCACTCGGTCTTCCAGGTGATAACGCAAGCCGCGCGCCAGTACCATTTTTTCCACGTCACGGCCGAAACGCACCATGTCTTCGATGCTGTCGCTGTGGCTGACGCGCACAACGTCCTGCTCGATGATCGGCCCTGCGTCCAGCTCTTCGGTCACGTAGTGGCAGGTGGCGCCAATCAGCTTCACACCCCGCATCGAGGCCTGGTGATACGGCTTGGCACCGACAAACGACGGCAGGAAGCTGTGGTGGATATTGATGACCTTGTGCGCGTATTCGCTGCACAAGGAAGGCGGCAGGATTTGCATGTAGCGGGCCAGCACCACCACCTCGGCGTCGTGCTGTTTGACCAGCCGCGAAACTTCGGCAAACGCCGGCTGCTTGTCCTGTGGGTCGACCGGAACGTGGTAATAAGGGATACCGTGCCACTCCACCATACTGCGCAAGGCGTCATGGTTGGAAATGACACAGGCGATGTCGCAATCGAGCTCATCGCTGTGCCAGCGGTGCAGCAAATCAGCCAGGCAGTGAGATTCTTTACTGGCCATCAGCACCACGCGTTTTTTCTGCTCGGTATCGGTGATTCGCCAGTCCATCGAAAACTCTTCGGCAATCGGTGCGAACGCCTCACGAAAGGCTTCGATGCCGAAGGGAAGCGAGTCGGCACGAATTTCGTGACGCATGAAAAACCAGCCACTGTGAGTGTCCGAGTGATGGCTCGCTTCAGTGATCCAACCATTATGGGACGCCAGAAAATTACTGACCTTAGCAACGATGCCGACGCGGTCCGGGCAAGCGATCACCAGCCGAAAAGTGCGCATTAGGGGAACTCCAGAACTTCACAAAGGCGGCCATTCTAGCCATTGCGCGGCAAAACTGCAGTATCGATGACACGCCGCGCACATTTGTCTGCCCGGGCAGCAATGGGCCGGACCTTTGGCAACACGCTATATTTGTGAGCAGATGTGAAGACTGTGTTTCAGTATTTAACTGCAACGCCGTTTTTGCGAGGCTGCACTAATTAATTAAATAAAACATCGGTTAAATGTTTACTTGATGAAACTGTCTGATTACTATTGCCTCACTGTCTCCTTGTCACCCGCGTCCTACATAAGGTAGTCCTCATGTCCTTGATCAATGAATACCGCAGCACCGAAGAAGCAATCAAAGAACTGCAAGAACGCCTGAAAGCTCTGTCTAAAGACGACAAGCTGCAGAAAGAACTGGAATTCGAAGGCAAACTGCGCACGCTGATGGGCGAATACCAGAAATCGCTGCGTGACATCATTGCCATGCTGGATCCAGAAGCCAAATCGAGCAAGGCAACCCGTGGCGCCGTAAAAACTACCGGCACCAAACGCGCTCGCAAAGTTAAGCAATACAAAAACCCGCACAACGGCGAAGTCATCGAAACCAAAGGTGGCAACCACAAGACTCTGAAAGAGTGGAAAGCCAAGTGGGGCGGTGACGTGGTTGAAGGTTGGGCAACCCTGCTGGGCTAAGCCTCACCGGTTCGCGCCGCTTTATGCGAACAGAATAACGCCAGCGATTGCTGGCGTTTTTTTATGCCTGCGATTTACCCACTTCATCGCCACTCAAAGGCTTAAACGTTTACGCAATTGCTGGCTGTAGCCCTGCCACTCTATGAGTACCTCGCGCTGCAATGGCGTGGAAACGGCCATCCATTCCTCCATCGCCTCATCAAAACTTTGCAAGGTATTAGGCGCCCCCCATTCCGGGGAGGACAAACGCTGCTGACAGAAAAGTCTCCAACGCTCCTGCTCTTCGCCGGTCAAGGTCTCAGGGAAGTTGCGCGCGCGATATCTGAACAATAACTCCGGTAAACGCTCATCATCAAAAGGCCAGTGTTCTGAAGCCAATTGAGCAGGGTCAGCCATGCGGACTTGCTCGCACAATCGACGATCGCGGTCGCCGATGAAGCCTGCGTATAACTGCTGCTCGGGATCCTCACTGGCAGTGAAATCCTCGCGACCATAAATGGCCTGAAGTTTGTCCTGCCAAACTTGCTGTGCGTCAGTTAGCCGCAGCGCACGCTCCTGATAAACGTCCATGTCCAGTTGCAGCCGCTGCTGGTCCTCGGCACGCAGCACCGAGAGCGGCGCGACCACCGGGCACTTGTTGATATGAATGAGTTTGAGAGGCACCGGCAACTCGCCTTCGAGCAGTTCTTCACGGCGGGTATACAAACGTTGCCTCAGGGTTTCAGCATCGTGGTCCAGCAAACCCAGCGGGTCCAGGTGCAAGTCACAGACAATCAGGGCATTGCGATTTTTCGGGTGCCAGGCCAATGGTAAAACTACCCCGATGTAGTTGCGCGCGGCCGAGAAACGCCCGGAAACATGCACCATAGGCTGCAACAGGCGGATCTGATCCATGACTTTCTGTTTGCTGCGCAGTTGGAACAGCCACTCGTAAAGCCTGGGTTGTTTCTGGCGGATCAGACGGGCCAAGGCGATCGTCGCGCGCACGTCCGACAACGCATCGTGAGCCTGGCCGTGGTCAATACCATTGGCGGCGGTCAGGCGCTCCAGCTTGAGGGTCACGCGGCCCTCCTCTTGCGGCCAGACAATGCCTTCGGGGCGCAGCGCATAGGCGGCGCGCACCAGGTCGATCAGGTCCCAGCGGCTATTGCCGCCCTGCCACTCGCGCGCGTACGGGTCGAAAAAATTCCGATAGAGGCTATAGCGGGTCATTTCGTCGTCGAAGCGCAGGGTGTTGTAACCGGCGCCACAGGTGCCGGGCGCGGCCAGTTGCCCGTGGATACGGGTCATGAAGTCGGCTTCAGTCAAGCCTTTGTCGGCCAGGCATTGCGGGGTAATGCCGGTGATCGCACAAGCCGCCGGATGCGGCAGGATGTCCTCGCTGGGCTGGCAATACAGGTTCACCGGCTCGTCGATTTCATTGAGTTCGAAATCGGTACGGATCCCCGCCACCTGCAAGGGTCGGTCGCAACGCGGGTTGATGCCGGTGGTTTCGTAGTCGTACCAGAAGATAGAAGTCACGGGGCGTTCCTGGGTTGAAGACTGGCGAAGTCTAGGCCTTCGAGCCCACCTGCGGCCAGCGCTGCCTGACTTTTGAAATCCAAAGGGGATCTGAGGCGGACACCGGATCAGTGAACACCCCGATCAAAACTGTGGGAGCGAGCCTGCTCGCGATAGCGGTCTGCCTGAAAC
>NZ_WUUD01000026.1:0-107 GCF_009831705.1 Pseudomonas sp. PICF6
CGAGCCTGCTCGCGATAGCGGTCTGCCTGAAACGGCAATGCTGAATGTGCCGTTTTCATCGCGAGCAGGCTCGCTCCCACAAGGGATGTGTGGCGGGTGCAAAATGC
>NZ_WUUD01000026.1:117-19626 GCF_009831705.1 Pseudomonas sp. PICF6
TGCTTTTGTGTTCGGGCCCTGAATCCTGTGGCAAGCCATGAAATGACATACATAGTTATGTCGTTTGCCCGCACGAAGACTGCTAGCATCGGGACCGAGACTGAACGTTCGAACCGGCCCATCACTCAGGTTGCCCATGCTCGAGAGACCAGCACTGCAAAGGAACGCGACGCTGCCCCCGCCACTCGATACGCGGTATCAGGTTGAAACGCCCGAAGGCATCGACCTGCCGCTGCGCCCGGCAGGGTTGATGCCTCGTGCGCTGGCCTTTGCCATCGACCTGGGCATACGCGGGCTGGTCCTGGGGCTGGTGTTCATCATCCTGGCGTTTTTTGGTGAGCTGGGCATTGGCCTGGGCTCCATCCTGCTGTTCGTTGTCAGTTGGTGGTACATGGTGCTGTTCGAGGTGCTGAACCAGGGGCGCTCCCCCGGCAAGCAGATCATGGGGTTGCGAGTGGTGCAGGACGACGGCAGGCCTATCGGCTGGTCCGCTTCACTGATCCGCAACCTGCTGCGTTTTGTCGACATGCTACCCTTCGGCTACACCTTCGGGGCAATCAGTTGCCTGCAACATCCTGCCTTCAAACGCCTGGGAGACCTGGCCGCCGGCACCCTGGTGGTGTATCGCGAGCAACCGGTCAAACGTCCCGCGCTGCCCCTGGCGCAGTCGATACGACCGCCCTTTACCCTGAGCCTGAACGAGCAACGCGCCGTGCTGGGTTTCGCTGAACGCCAGGCTGAACTGTCCCAAGCGCGGGTCAACGAACTGGCAAGCATCCTGGCCGCGCCACTGAACGTCCAGGCCCCCAGAGCCGTGGCCGAACTCAATGGCATCGCCCGTGGCCTGCTGGGGCCGACATGAAACAAAGCCTGTTCGAAAGCCGCCACCAAGGCGAATGGGACCGACTGTCCCGACAACTCGATCAACTGGAGCGCAGCCGTAACGTGCCCCAAAGCAGTGACTTTCCTCCTGCCTACCGCAGGCTTTGTCAGCATCTGGCGCTGGCCCAGGCACGGGGTTACAGCAGCCTGCTGGTCGACACGCTGCAGCAGTTGGCGTTGCGTGGGCACCAGCAACTCTATCGGGATCGCAGCCGGCCATCGACCAGCCTTTCGACTTTCATCCTGGCCGGTTTCCCCCGACTGGTGCGGGAACAATGGCGTTTCGTACTGGCCGCCGGAGCGATGTTCATGGGCAGCCTGATCGGCATCGGGCTGCTGGTCTATCTGTTTCCCGAGCTGGTCTACAGCCTGTTGAGCGTCGAGGAAGTCAGCCAGATACGTGGCATGTACGACCCCGCCAGCGGGCACCTGGGGCGTTCGATCGAGCGGGCCGCCAGCCAGGACTGGGTCATGTTCGGCTACTACATCATGCACAACATCGGCATCGCCTTTCAGACATTCGCCAGTGGCTTGATGTTTGGCCTGGGTAGCGCGTTCTTCCTGTTTTTCAACGGCCTGACCATTGGTGCGGTGGCCGGGCATCTGACCCAGATCGGCTCGGGTGGGACGTTCTGGTCGTTCGTCATCGGCCACGGCGCCTTCGAACTCACTGCCATCACGTTGGCCGGCGCCGCCGGCCTGCAACTGGGCTGGGCGTTGATCGCGCCGGGGCGCCTCACCCGAGGCGAGGCCTTGCGGATCGCCGCCGGCAAAAGCGTGCTGATGATCGGCGGCGTGATGCTGTTGCTGCTGATTGCCGCGTTCATCGAAGCGTACTGGTCCTCCAGCGCCGTGACAGCCGCGACCAAATACACGGTCGGCGCCTTGTTGTGGCTTTTGGTGATCAGTTATCTGGTGTTTGCCGGACGGACCCGCCATGCGTCTGAGTGATGCCACCGTGGTCATCCGCCCGCGCACCACCTGGGAAGCCATGGACCTGGGCGTGTTGATGAGCCAGCAGCATCGACGTTTGCTGATGACCAGCTGGGCCGTCATCACGCTGCCGGTGTTTGCGCTGTTGTCCCTGCTGCTGTGGGATTCGCCGTCTCTGGCGATGTTCCTGTTCTGGTGGTTGAAACCGGCCTTTGACCGTTTGCCCCTGTACATTTTGTCCAAGGCGCTGTTCGGCGAAACACCGACGCTGAAACAGGCCTTGCGCCAGTGGCCCGCGCTGCTCAAGCCCCAGTTGCTGGCAAGCCTGACCTGGCGACGGCTGAGCCTGAGTCGCAGCTTCCTGATGCCCGTGGTGCAACTCGAAGGACTCGACGGCGAGGCGCGTGAACAGCGCTTGCGGGTGCTGCTGCAACGCAACCGTGGCGCAGCGCAATGGCTGACCGTGATCGGCGTCCACCTGGAGATCGCCTTGTGGTTCGGCCTCATGGCCCTGTTCTACCTGCTCGTGCCGCAACAGGTAGAGCTGCAATGGAACTGGCAGACGCTGATCGCCGTCGCCGAGCACGACTGGTTGTGGCTCGAACACCTGATCAACCTGCTGTATCCCCTGCTGCTGATCGTCTGGGAGCCGGTGTATGTCGCCTGCGGTTTCAGCCTCTACCTGAACCGGCGCACGATACTCGAAGCCTGGGACATTGAGCTGGTGTTCCGGCGCCTGCGCCAACGCCTGAGCAGCACCGCCCCCGCGCTGATGCTGCTGGCACTGCTGCTGGTGCCGCTGGCACCGCCGGCCTGGGCCGCCGAAGACAACACCGGCCCCGACAGCCCGCGGCTGCTCAACCAACCTCTTACCAGCGAAGCCTCCAGGGACAGCATCAAGGCGATCCTCCAGGCTCCGCCGTTCAAGAACCCGGAAACGCTCACCCGCTATCGTCTGGGTGAAGAAACCGCCGAATCGGCCGAGACCGACGAAGCGCCGGGCTGGCTCAAGGCATGGTTCAAATGGATCAGCGGCCAACGCTTCGACATCGCCGCCGCACTGATCCAGATCGTACTGTGGGCCTGCCTGGTGGCGGCGATTGCCTGGCTAGCCTGGCGCTACCGGGAAAGGCTCAGGGCCTTGGTGAATCTGCGACCGACAAAACGCCCACCCGTGGCACGACCGATGCCGGCGCAGATGTTCGGTCTGGATATTCGCGAAGAAAGCCTGCCGGACGACGTGGCCACCAGCGTGGAACAACTATGGGCCGCTGACCCTCGCCAGGCCCTGGGGCTGCTGTATCGGGCCTTGCTCAGCCGGTTGCATCATGACTTTGCGCTTCCCTTGAAACCGGCCGACACCGAAGGCCAGGTGCTGCAACGCATCGAACAGCTTGAGCATGAACGCCTGCTGACCTTCAGCCAACACCTGACTCAGCACTGGCAAAACATTGCATACGGCCATCGCCCGCCGCCGCCCCACCTGCAACAGCAACTGTGCGATGACTGGCGCGGGTTGTTCGGGCCGGAGGCGTCTCGATGAATCGCCGCGCAGGGCTGTTGGTCGGCGCCGGGGTGGCCGCGCTGCTCTGCGTCATGGCCCTCTATCTGTTCCTGAACGCAGTGCCCTATCAGGAAACCATCGATCACGGCCCCTCCCCCGAGGCCCAGGCCAATCCCTACCTGGCCGCCGAACATTTCCTGCGCCGGCAGGGCATAAACGTCGAGCACGCCAATAATCTGGACGTCCTGCCCAACCTTGAGCCTGATCAGCGCAGCCTGCTGTTGTTGGGTGAACGCACCCACATGACCCCACGGGAAGTCGATCAGTTGATGAACTGGGCCCAGGCCGGTGGACGATTGCTGTTTGTCGCCGAAGCCTTGTGGGATAACAGTACCGCCAGCAGCGGCGACTTATTGCTGGACCGTGTGCGCCTGCGTCAATTCCTGAGCAAGGACCTCAAGGCGCCGGAGCCCGAACTCATCAAGGATCGCTACCCCAAGCTGACCAAGCTGTACCTGGAGGACGAAGAAGCGCCCGCGTACGTCGGCTTCGACACCGATTTCCACCTCGAAGACCCGCAAAACCTAGCCCAGGCTTGGGCCAACAGCGCGTTGGCGACCCACATGATGCAGCTCAACCATGGCCTGGGCTCGATCACCGTGCTCACCGACGCCGAGCTGTGGAAGAACGACCATATCGACCAATACGACAACGCCTGGCTGCTCTGGTATTTGAGCGCCGACACCCACGTGACGCTGCTGTATGACATCGACCATGACAACTTGCTGGCCCTGTTGCTGCGTTATTTCCCCCAGGCCTTGGTGGCGCTGCTGGCCTTGATCGCCCTCTGGCTCTGGCGTTCGGCGGTGCGTCAGGGCCCGCTGCAACAACCGGCTCCCAAGGCGCGGCGCCAGTTGGAGGAACACGTGCAGGCCAGCGCCGGTTTTCATCTACGACACAATGGCCGTCAGCATCTGCTGCACAGCTTGCAACAGGACGTGCTGCGCCGGGCACGCCATCTGCATCCCGGTTTCGAACAACTGGCCGTGGCCGAACAGTGGCAAGTGCTCGCCCGCCTGACCCGCCAACCCACGCGGGCCATCAGCCAGGCCTTAAGCCCCCGACCGCAACAGCGCATGTCCAGCGCTGAGTTCTGCCGTCAGGTCGCCCATCTGCAAACCCTCAGGAATGCCTTATGACTGAAGAGAACGAACCTGCCGGCGGCCAGACCCACGCCGCCCAACAGCGCCAGCGCGCCAGTCAACTGGCCCAGGCTATTCGCACCGAGCTGCACAAGGCGGTGGTCGGCCAGGCCGCGGTGATCGACGATGTGCTCACGGCCCTGATCGCCGGCGGACACGTCTTGCTCGAAGGGGTTCCAGGATTGGGCAAGACGCTGCTGGTGCGCGCCCTGGCCCGCTGTTTCGGCGGCGAATTCGCGCGCATCCAGTTCACCCCCGACCTGATGCCCAGCGACGTCACCGGGCACGCGGTGTACGACTTGCAGACCGAGCAGTTCAAGCTGCGCAAGGGGCCGGTGTTTACCAACCTGCTGCTGGCCGACGAAATCAACCGCGCCCCGGCCAAGACCCAGGCGGCGCTGCTCGAAGCCATGCAGGAACGCCAGGTCACCCTCGAAGGTCGCGCCTTGCCCATCGCCCAACCGTTCATGGTGCTCGCCACCCAGAACCCGATCGAACAGGAAGGCACCTACCCGCTGCCGGAAGCCGAGCTCGACCGTTTCATGCTCAAAGTGCGCATGGACTATCCCGACGCCGACCAGGAATTGAACATGGTCCGTCAGGTCAGCCGTTCGACCCGGGCCGACATGCTCGATGTACAACCGTTGCGCACGGTGTTGCAGGCCAAGGACGTGCAAGCGCTGCAACGCATCGCCAGTGACCTGCCGATGGACGATCAGGTGCTCGACTACGCCGTGCGCCTGGCCCGCACCACCCGCAGTTGGCCGGGCCTGACCCTGGGCGCCGGGCCGCGTGCCTCGATTGCCCTGGTGCGCTGCGCCCGGGCCCGGGCATTGTTGCGCGGCGGCGAGTTCGTGGTGCCGGATGACATCAAGGGCTGCGCCCTGGCCGTCCTGCGCCACCGGGTGCGGCTGGCACCGGAGCTGGACATCGAAGGGCTTTCGGTGGATCAGGTGCTGGGGCAACTGCTCGATCAAGTGCCGGCGCCGCGGTTGTGAGGAGGCGGCCTGTGCCAAGAGCACTTCTTGAGGCAAGACCGCTTTCTGTGGCGAGGGAGCTTGCTCCCGCTGGGCTGCGAAGCAGCCCCCTGGTTTTGCCTGGCACACCGCAAGGGGACGCTACGCGTCCAGCGGGAGCAAGCTCCCTCGCCACAGGAAACCTCTTGGCGGCAAACTCTTTTACCAAAGCAAATACCTTCTCCAAGGGAACGCCCCCATGAAACCCGCGCGCCTACTGCTGACCTGGCTCGCCATTCTGCTGGCCCTCGGCATCGTGCTGGGCGCGTTGCGGGCGCTGGGCGTTGCGGTTCCATCGATGTTGCTGTCGATCCACTGGGGGTTGCTGCTGGCCCTTCTGGCCCTGGCAATACTTGATGCCGTACGCCTCAAGCGCTTGCCCTCGCCCCGGGTGCAACGGCAGATGCCCGGCAGCCTGGCACTGGGTCGCTGGAGCGAAGTGCGGCTACAGATCAGCCATGACTTTGCGCAGCCGCTGAATGTTCAGGTCTTCGATCACGTCCCCGACGGCCTGGACTTCGAAAGCCTCCCCTTGTCGGTCGAGCTGCAACCCGGTCAACACAGCCAGGTTGGCTACCGCCTGCGCCCGCTCAAGCGCGGTCACTTCAGCTTTGAACACTGCGAAATCAGCCTGCCCAGCCCATTGGGCCTGTGGGCCGGCAAACGTCTGCTGGACGCCCTCGACCACACCCGCGTCTACCCGGATTTCGCCAGACTCTACGACGGTCAACTGCTGGCGGTGGACAACTGGCTCAGCCAATTGGGTATCCGCCAGCGCCAACGGCGCGGCCAGGGGCAGGAGTTTCATCAACTGCGCGAATTTCGCGAAGGCGACAGCCTGCGCCAGATCGACTGGAAGGCCACTGCCCGCCATCGCACACCGATTGCCCGGGAGTACGAAGACGAGCGCGACCAGCAGATCATCTTCATGCTCGATTGCGGCCGGCGCATGCGCAGCCAGGACGGCGAGCTGGCGCACTTCGACCACGCCCTCAACGCCTGCCTGCTGCTCAGCTACACCGCGCTGCGCCAGGGTGACGCCGTGGGCCTGAGCACCTTCGCCAGCGAACAGCCACGCTACCTCGCACCGGTCAAAGGCACCGGTCAACTCAACGTGTTGCTCAACACCGTGTACGACCTGGACAGCAGCCAACGCCCGGCCGACTACCAGGCCGCCGTCACCCAACTGCTGACCCGGCAAAAGCGCCGAGCCCTGGTGGTGCTGGTGACCAACCTTCGCGATGAAGACGATGAAGAGCTGCTGGCCGCCGTCAAACGCCTGGGCCAACAGCATCGGGTTCTGGTGGCGAGCCTGCGGGAAGAGGCACTCGACCGCTTACGCCAGACACCGGTGCAAACCCTGCCCGAAGCCCTGACCTATTGCGGGACAGTGGATTATTTGAACGCCCGGGCCGAATTGCATGAGCGCTTGAGTGCCCATGGGGTGGCGGTGCTGCAAGCCCGGCCCGGGGAGTTGGGGGCCGAGCTGGTGACGTTGTATCTGGGGTGGAAGAAGGCGGGGAATTTGTAGACCCTCAGAAGCGTTGTCAGACCGTACTTCCGTCGTAACGGTTACGGATCGACAAATGAAAATTATCGTCTCCAAACTCGTCTATTGAAGCCTCACCGCGTTCATCGGTGCGAATGCCGGAAGGCCCGCCGTTGACGAGTACCTCAAGCCCGGCGGCGACTTTATTCGAATACCGAGAACGGGCACGAATGCTCTTTATACGATCAGGTGGCGGACTCGTCGTTGAGCTGTCCATATTCAGTCTCGTCGTCCAACGTTCAACCTTTACCAGGTTATTGCCCAATGACATGGCCAATACCTCAGTCGTCTCCCCCGACTCCACGGCTTCCATGTGCAAGGAAAAGTCCGCATCCTGGGTCGTATTCAAGAAATTCAACTGCCACGTCACGCCCTCCGGGCCCAGCAACTGGGGAGTGTGCAATGGGGGGGTGATCACCACACCGAGATCTGCGGCGGGCTCCCCACTCCATACCAGTTTTACATTTTTATTCAGAAACTGGCTGGAGGAGTGCGGTCGCACGGTAAAAGTGTGCCTTGCGCCATGGCAGGGATAGGCACGGCCTCCGAAACTCACTGGAATTTCGTCAAATGTGTTCTCAAACTCCGGCTGACTTATTTGCCCCGGCAATGGCGGAGACTTCGGCATCCCGCTCATCAGCGGCATATCGAATTGCAGTACAAACGGGTCAATCTGGGTCTCCTGGGTGGAGATAGACCAGCTCAACGCAGTACTCCCCGCCTCCATCGCCACCAACTGCCCCAACGGCGGATCGAATATCAAACCCTGTGCTTGTTCGCCCGGCTTATATTCCAGAAGGACTTGCGCATCCGGATCGCCGATCAACCAGCTGTACTCATAATCCAGCGTCAACGTGCAAACCTCTCCGGGGACCAGATTCAGTTCCACGTCAGGCCACCTTACGGGTCGGCCATTGATGTAGGGGTTGAATTCCTGAAGCCAGGTCATGTCATTGGGCAGCAGTTCAAAGGTCAGACCTGCCACCTCCCATCCCGCATAGCCCCCCGTGACAATGGCGTATAGCACCCCCTTCCGCACGCCGGGCAACCTGAACTGCACCGGGGCTTGCCCGTCGGCATTTGTCCGGGTCGACGCAATCGTGATGTGGGGGTACTCCCACCGCACCTCGACGTCTTCCAAGGGCTCGCCGGTCATGGCCGACACCACAGTCACGAGCGCTGAAACCAGCTCGCCGATATGACCATTGGCTTGGTCGCTGGTGAGCGACCGGATTTCCCGGGGCTCGTGCAAGAAGTACGACAGCACCACCGATGCCGCGTACGGCCCTTCCCCCACCGTCGCAGTCAACTGTGCCGCGCCGGGCGTGGTGGGCACATAACGCACGCGCGCCACCCCGTAATAATCGGTCACGGTGGTCACTTGCCCCAGGTCATCACCGCGCCAGGTCACGATCACCCCGGCAATCGGCCTGCCACTGATGGAGGAGATCACGGTGACCTGTTCGACCAGTTCCTGCTCCCACCCCAGTATTTGCTGAACCCCGCTGTCCCAGCGGATCTCCAGCACTTGCTCGCCCTCGCCCAACGACATCGCGTTCGCCGGGGACAGGCTGGCCAGACGCTGGGACGCCAGGCGCAAGGCAAAGCTGCCGTCCTTCAGATCGCCGGCCTTGAGCGTGAAACGCAAGCCCTCGCAGGGAAACTCGCGAGGCATTCCCAAGGGGTCAGGTAAAAAGCTGATGCCCAGTTCGGTGGGCCCGGTTCCGGTCATGCCAAGCGTTAGCTCACGCTCGAACAAAGGGCTGTTCTCGGAGGCCATCAGCTCAAAAACATGTTCGCCCTTGCGGCGCGGAAAGTAGGTTTTTTCACCCCAGAGTCGCGCGGGCGCGCCATCAAACCGGACCCTCAGCCCCGCCCACGGATCACTTGCCAGCGCCGTGACTTCAAAGGGCCGTTCCTCTTCGTAGCCGTCGTAACGACTGCTCACCGAGGCCTTCACTGCCTGGGTGCCGGCGGCGGCCGGCGCCACGGCAAAACCCGACCAACCATCGGCGTCGGTGGGTTGCGCGCTTGAACTGCCCGCTGTCCAGGTCACCGGCACCTGCTCCACGGCACGCCCGGTGAAGTGGGAAACCACCTGGACCCACAGCCACGCAGGATCCTGCCCGACCACTGGGTCGACCGGCGATTCGCGCCAGCCCTGGATCCTGACTTTGTTATGGGCCAGCGTCATCGGCTTGGCCGTGGCGACGAAGTCCAGCGCAGGCACTGCCCACGCCAGGGCAAACTCGCCCGGTTGTTCACTGGCGGTAAAGTCCAGCGTCCAGATCGCGCCGCCGTCGTTGATCGGTTGCGCAAGATTCAACGCAGGGCGCACCGTTGCCCCCAGTTCCTCGGCGGGTGCCCCCGACCACGCCAACGTTGATTCCAACCCCACCAGCGGGCTCAGCGCATTGGGTAAAACGCTAAAACGATGAAGCGCGCCCAGACACGGATAAAGCGCCTGGGCGTCCAGTGCGGCGGTTATCTGGTCGAGTCTCAGGCTGACTTCTTCCGTCAGATTCTCGGACATCAATCGCCCCGTCAGCTCGCGAACGACTGAAACGCTCTCCAGGCGCAACTCCAGCTCAAACAGGCTGCTGGTGCTCGTATTCGCTTGTGAGGCGAGATTCCACTCCGTACCGGCTGCCACCAGCGCTTTGGGCGTTCCAAGGTCACTGGGCACCAGCCCGATATCCGGCGCCGTCCCGCGCCAATGCAGACTGATGTTCTTACCGATCCATGAGCTGCCGGAATTGGGCAGCACTTTGAGTGTGTGCGTCTGCCCGCGCCAGCAGAGCACACCGAGCGCATTGCGCTCGACCACCTCGCCATCGAGCAGAATACTGACCTCGTTTTTCCAGGGGCTGGTGGCAATCGCCTTCACCTCAAACGGGCGCTCCACCGCCACGGCCTCGCCATGGGCCTTGATACTGGCGATGACCACTTTGTCCCCCGCACTCTGCGGCGTGTACAACACACTGGCCCAACCGCCGATGCCGGTGGTAACGGTGGATAGCGTCTCGCCCCCGGTTTTCCATTCGACCTGGGCATTGATGACCGGATCGCCGTCGCCGCTGGCCACGAAGTGCACCACCTGCACCCGCAACAGCACGCTTTCGTTTTCGTCCACCACGGGAAACTTGTTGGCCTCTCGGACTTCACCCACCCGAACCAGATTGCGCGCCAGCGACATGTTTTTTTTCGGTGAAGGCAGCAACAGTTTCGAACAGGTCAGTTGCAGGTCGAACCGACCGTCAGACCGATCTTCGCTGGTCAAGGTCCAGGCCAGTTCGGCGCCGGTGACCGGCACCGGAGCTTCAAGGGCCGGGCTGACGGCCACCCCCAGTTGCTCGTGGGAATCACCACTCCAATGCAACGACAGCTGCGTCCCCTGCAAGGGGCTGGCGGCGGGCAGTTTCACGTCGAGGGGATACTCCGAGCCGCGGTTGGGGTAACCGGTTTTTTCCTCCCAACGCGACTCAACCCCCTCGACCACCGTCAGCACATCCTTCCACGGATCCGTGGCCAGCACCCGCACCGTCAGGATTTGAGTCAACGTGCCAGAGGCGTAGTAGAGGCTCTCGACCGACGCCTGGATCTCGACATCACCGGCCTGCGTCGGTTGAAAATCGAAGTAGGCCCAGCCGTCAGTTCGGCTGACGGCAACGCCGGTGACCTGCCCGGTCGTGGAGGTCCAGTTCACGGTGCGGTCGCTCAAGGGTTGCCCGGTGTAATAGGAAGTGACCTGCACCCCCAAACGCACACTTTGGTCGTATTCAAGCACCGGGTAATACGCCGCCTCGAGCACGCCACGAAAGGCCAGACGATGATGCCCCAGGGACACCTGCACCGGATAAGCATCGGCGGCGTACTGGTTAACCAGGTCCATCGAAAACAGATAGGGACCGTCTTCACCGATCGCCGGACAGTCCAGGGCCCAGGCCGAATCCAACGGGTGATCCACACCCCAGGCCGGGGTCGCGAGCACCGCGCCCTGGGGGTTGTCATCGCTGGTCAACGCAGCTTGGGTGCCGGCCCATGCATTGTCCGGATCGGGCCTGAATTCAAGCTGATGAGCCAAGTCACCCGAGGCCCCCAGGCACACGTACAAAGGCCCGGTTGCCGGCAGTGTCTGCTCGTCAAGCTTGAACGCTTGCATCAGCACTGGCTCAAGGTACACTTGGAGGTTGATGCGCGTAATGCGGATGGCCCCGATGTCGTCTTCGGGGGCGTTTCGCGGGCTTTGAATATTCAGCGTGAGGGTGTCTTGAGCGTTGAACGGCAGGTCCAAGGGTACGTTGTAGGCAATAGGTCTGTAATCCAGCGGCTGACCGTCCCTCAGCCGTGCCTGATCCTCCTCCACATCCCGGGCTGCTCCTCTCGGCAACAGGATTTCCTGCTCCTGCGGATGTTTATCGCTGCTAATGACCAGCCTGCCCGGTTCGGTATGCCTCGTCTCGCACAGAAAGGTGAGGACGTAGCGCGCTGGAGCGCCTGGATCCTTGGGCGCCGTCAGCGCCTGACTGACCGAAGCCTCATCGCCGATGGTCAGAAAACTAACGAACTCCTCCTCCCCCTCATACCACTCCTTCCCAGTGCCCAGGTCGCCCGGAATCGGTCCCCGTGTCCAGTGCTCGATCCAGTTTTCGAAGTCGCCATTGAGCACCAGATTTTCATTGGCCAGGATAATCGGCTTATTCATGGCGAGCTGCTCCTTCGGCGGTTGAGTAGGGGGGAGTCAGGCTGATCTGATCTTCGACGGCTCGCACGAACGGTGGCTCGCCGGCCCTGGCCATGTAACGGATGCGCACGATGATGTCCGTCAACGACAGCAGCGTGCTCTTCTGCGGCTCATGGACCGCCCTTGGAAAACTCAACAGCCAGCGTGAAACCACCCCGGTGTTTTCGAAGGGGTTGAGCATGCTGTCATCGGGTTTCATCGCCACCATGCCGTGGTCGCCAAGCCCCATCGACAAGGCGATCTGCTGACCGCTGCGCAGGTTGATCTGCACATCGGAAGGCGCCACGTTACCCACGGGATCATGCAAGTACTTCACCGCTGGAAGGGATGCCTTGGTAGCCGTCATGCTGCTGATCTGAAGCAAGGTGGCACGTACATGTTCATAGGGCCCGATCAGCACAGGCAGGTCGACCTCGACCGAGCTGATTTGCCGGCAGTAATGCCCCGGGTGGTCGCGGTCGAACAGCAATTGAGAGAGTTTGAACTCCAGCGTTCCCTTGGTGCGCAACTGATCCAGGGCGCTCGCCCAACTGCTGTTGGGGGCCTGCGGGTCGCTCGCATCATCGAACAACTGGCGCAAGGAAATGGTCTTGACCAGCTCCAACCGCCGTTCAAAGCGTTGCAGGTACTCGCGCTCCATGCGCATCAAATGCCCGCGCAGGTGTTCGCCTGCCGTCAGACCGTGGCGGTTGTCCAGCCAGACCTGGGGCAAGGGGATCTGCGAATCATAGTCACCGGTTTCGGCACTCAGCGAGGCCTGGGCGCTGAGGCACAGACTGACGACGGCATCGTAGGCCTGGTAATGCAACGCCTTGAACTGACCCAGCAGCCAGCCATACAGCTCGGCATTGGACGCGCGCTTTTTGATGAAGTTGTACACCGTCAAGGCCTGGTTGTTGGCCAGCAGGGTTTGATCCAGCGTGGTTTGAGCGGCGCTCACCGCGTGGGTCTGAGCGGTGATTTGCGCATCGAGCGCACGCACCTCCGCCTGCGCCTGATTACGTTGCAGTAGCCATTCTTCACGGCGACGCCGGTAACTTTCGGTGGTGGCCTGTTTGTCCGCGTCCATTTGCAACACCGACGAAGCAACATCCAGACCGAAACAAACCGCGTCGGCTATTTTCTCGAGACGATGCCCACCGGCGGCCAAACCAAAAATATTGGGCATCGAGGCAATCACGGCGCCCGCGGGTTTGATGCTTGCCGAGGTCAATGCCAGGATTTTGGAAAGCTGCAAGCTCTCCATGACCTCGTATTCGACCTTCGACACGTTTTCGTTGTAGAGATGCTCATAAGCGGTTGCCCGTTCCTCTGCCACCGCCCGGCTTTGCTGCAGCGCAGTCCTGCTCGCCTGGAGCTGAGTGATGTTCTGTTCCTGCACCGTCTGGGCGTAGCTGCCCAGTTCCACCAGATGGTTCTGTTGCAGTTCCTGCTGCTCGGCCTGGTCCCGTTGTTCAAGCAGACGCAGCACCTGGGCGCCGTGATCCTGGAGCGCCTGCACGGCGCGCAATGCCACCTCGAACGTCGTGCGCCAGCGGAAAGCCCCCACCACCAACCGACCGCCCATGGGCCTTGGCGCACCGACACCACCGGCCGCCAGGTCGCGCAACAACGCGTTGGGATCGGTGGGTGGGCTGAATAGCGGTGTGTCCAGTGGCTTGCCGTCCAGGGTGAGGTTGTTGCGCAGGTTATGCAGGCGCTGGCCGGGCAAGTCGTACAGCGCGAGCAACTGCTCATTGATCGGAGCCTTGAAAGGCTCGTTGGCCAACAGCCCCAGCAGCGGCGGCGCTTCGGCGGCCGCGGGGAAATCCGCGAGGCTGAACGCCAGGCTTTGCTCGAACTGCTCAAGTGCCGGTCGCGACCTGCTTTTGTTCATCAAGCTGTCTACCGTGTCGGTTTCCCAGCGGTTGACCGTGCGCACCGCCGGTGCCTTGCCCATCAGAAATTCGGCCTGCACGTAACACAGCTTGGCCGCCACCAGGCTGTCACGGGTGAGCTGGCGGTAATACCAGTCGCCCCAGGCCAGCAAGTTCTTGACGTACTCCGAGAACACCAGAATCTGAAAGTGCCGGGGCGCCGAATAGCCGATGGCGTCAGGGTCGGTGGGCGCCTGGGTTTCACAGCCCAGGTTGCCGTTGCTATTCAAAGGGCGGCAGCGCCAATACTTCGGTTTGGGATTCGGGTACTGAGGGTCGTTGGCCGGGTCGGCCGGCGCTTGCGGGTCGAACAGGTAATGCAACCATTTCTGCGCTTCCAGGAAGCGGTCCTCGGTGCGCAAACGTGTGGCCACCAGATGCGGCAGGTGGAAAAACAGCTCCCAGAAAAACAGACCGTTAGCGCCGTCGAAGGCTCCGTTCGGCTCGCTGATCGTTTGGCTTTCCGGGGGCGGCTCCGGCAGAAACTGCGTGTCCCAATCCAGCACCGCCTCGACGGAGATATTCGAGCGCTGCACCAGCTCGGGGCCGAACAGCGAATTCAGGCGGGCGTACTTAAGGGTCAGCTCGGGTTGGTTGAGGGAGAGAAACTGCGCTGCATCGAGGCTGTTCTTGAGCAGTGAGACAGGGGCAAACTTCGTGACGTTGATGATGGTCAGTTCGAATTTATTTCGGCCATATCCACCCGTGGTTGCGGTATGCCCGAACGAAAACGTTGTTGGCTCCGGCCATGAGCCACTCTCACGCTGAAACTCCTGCCATTCGGTACTCCAGCCACCGGCCAAGGGAAAACTTCCCGAAATGGGTGGAGGGTCGTCGGCCGAATTTTGCAACGTCAGGTCAAAGGTGGCCTCTCCGGTCAAACCCGTTGGCCTGCAATAGCCCTGCACAAACAGCTTGTCCATGTCGGTGCTGGCGTCGCGAAACACCACCGCCTGCAGGCTCAGGTACGGTGTCAAACTGCCCGTCCTCTCCAGAACACCGGGCGGATATCCAGTATCGTCACGCCCGTGGGCGTGTCCACCGGCAGCCATTCACTCCAGACCGCCGGGTTGATGGCCGGGCAAGTGGGAGAGAGCTCGACCTCGGCCTTGCGCCAGAAGTATTGGTAAGGCGGCACCCGCTGGCGACCGACAAAGTAGTAGTCGGCCCGGGCCGGCGAGACGCTGTCCATGTAGCTGCTGAGCACGTCCAGGTTGCAGGTTTGCTCGAACGTTTGCAGGTACTCCTGCAAGGCAACCTGCACCGAATCACTGTTCAAGTGTGCCTGGTTGAGGTTGTTTTCAAGGGTCTTGAACAGGCTGGTCTTGCGCTGCCGCACGAAGGGGTTGATGAAGTTTTCCGGGTACAGCGCGATCATTTGCAGCGCCGACCAATCCGGGTAGTTGTTGTAGAGCTCCCAGGTGGCCAGGTCCCGCTTGTCGAACTCGGTGTCGGCATAGCCGGGTTCCAGTTTGCGGTAGGCGGCGTGGATGAACTGCTGGGCGCAACTGGTCGCTTCGGCGACCCAGGAGCTTTGCACCGGGTAACTGTCCAGGGGATCCAGGCGCAGCAGTTCGAACAGGTCCGCCGGGGTCCGCAGGAAGTTGTACGGAGGATTCTGACCACTTTTTTCAACGTGCCCGAGGCTGTATTCGATCAGGGCGGTCCGGCGTTTTTCGAGCAAGTCACTCAACGTGTTCAGAGTCATGGTACTTGCTCCTCGCGTTCAAAGATGATGGGCGGGAAATTAGCTAACACGCCACCTTCAGGGGCAACGCTGATCTGGAACTTTCCGCCAGTAGGGCTGGAAACAAATGTTCGGGCCACGCCCTCCTGGTTGGTGTAGCTCTGATCCGGTCGATAAACCACCGTGCCTCCCCCGTCGTTCATGTCCTTGCTTAACCAGCGCGTCAGATGGTTTTTCGCAATGTTTCTATGGATGTCCTTGATGGTGGCGTAGAGTTCGACTTCCTGACCGGCAGGTACCGCTTCCAGAGGTACCGGTGACATGGACCGTAGTGGGATGACTATGTGTTCAGCATCGATAGTGACCTCGACGGTCGGGGCATACTCGCGCTCAAACAGATCGAGCCAGAATTGCGGCGTGTCCCACCCCGTCACCTTGCCCGGTTTGTATTCGGCCTTAACCACGCCGTCGGTTTCCGTAGCCTTGGTTTCAACGGTCCCCAGTTCAGCGCTCCAGTAAACGTTGACGCCGCTCAACGGGTTCCCGTCGCTGTCCATAAGGGTGACGGTGAAGGTGATTGTTTCATCAGTCCCAGCCACCACCGTGGACTTGTCCGGATTGCACGTCACAGTAACGAGCTGCTTCAGATCCCCGGTGAAGGTCACCAACGGCCTATCGGATTCGGACAGGCTCAGCAAGGCATGTTCGGCGGCCGCCTTGTAGGCAGGTTTGTTGATCTCTTCTGGCAGCCCGCCCATCAGGAAAATCGTCAAGGCATCCATGCTGGTGCGCGCCGCCAGCACCCTGACCCGCATCAACAGATCGAGCTGGGGCAGGTTTTTCAGGATTTTTTGCGCAGATTGGAAGCGGCTGACGCACTCGCGCACCTCCTGCACACTCCAGTCAAAAAAACCGGCCAGCCGGATGGACGCCGCTTGTTCGGCCAGACGCAGTGCTTGCCCCCCTATCGGAGAAGGCAGCGCATTGACCTCGCGCAGGTAGTCGAGCAGCGTCTGCGCCGGCTGGTCGCTCAGCTCGAACGCACGGTTGAGGGTGGTCAGGTAATAAAGCGTGCGCACCGTGAACGCGTGCTTGTCGTCCTGATCCAGCCAGGCTTTATGGCCGTAATCCAGATAATCGCGCAACACCTCGGCGCTCAGCTCAAGTTTCGCCACCACCGCACTGCGACGGCGCACATCGGCCAGCAGCGCAAGCAATGGGTCAGCCAAGGCGTTGCGTCGCTTCACCGAGCCTTCAAGATGCGAAAGGTCACGTTCGAGCACCAGACGCAGCAACCGGCTCACCGTTGAATTGGCCCACGCCAGCACCTCGAGCGCTTGCTCGGAACCGATACCCGTGTAAACCGCCAGGCATTCCTTGACCACCGAGACCTGGGCGTCCCTGGCCTCCAACACCACCGCGAGCAGCCTCTCGACGATGGCGGGGCGCTCCAGTTCATATTGTTCACCGAGGCCGATGGTCACGGCGTAATCAAGCTCTCTTCGCGCAAAGTCCAGGTATTGAGCCTCGGTTCCCGTGCGCGACATCACCAGTCCATCGGACTCGACCAATGTCGTTTGCATCCCCAGCAGCTCCAGCCAACTGGCGCCCGCCATCGCCGGCACACCGCCCATCAGGATCGCCGAGTGGGTGAGCATTGCGCCGGGCAACAGATTGAGCAACTGCTCAAAAAGCCGACCCTCAGCGTCCCGGGAAGCGTCCAGCGCAGAAGGCGGCGAGACCTGCTGCACCATCCAAAGCACCGGCAGGTCGTGATCGGCACACCAGTCCACACACAATTGCATGGCCTGGATGAGGTTCAGCACATCCGGGCTATCGCTTGTGGTGGAGTTGATCCGGGGCACACCCGCCAAACCGTCGAGCCAAAGCTCCCCACCCAACACCGTCAGCAACAACACGCCTTCGACCGGGGTAATGCCCAACAGCCGGGGCAGCTTCACCATGCGGTAGAAACTGGACACGATCGCCAGGTTACGCGGCAGACTGTCGCCGTCGATGCCATGGGCATTGGCAATCGCCAGGGCCAGGTAGTTGTAGGTCTGCAGGTCGATGCCCAACGCGCTGCACAATTGGCTGACGGTCAGGTCGGGCACCTCAGGTGCCGGCACGATCGGAAACGTTCCGCCGTCGAGCTTCAAGGGGTCACGGTAATCGCCCTGGCCATTGAAGAGCTGATCGAATTGGGACAGTGCTTCACCGCGACCGTAAATCGACAACTCGTCGATAAACACGGCAAAGTCGTTCACCGGGCATTCACAGCGCTCGCGCAAGGACTGAAACAGGCCGAGGGCATGCACGACCTGTTCGGTGATCCACCAATTATCGGCCGGCGCACCACCGCGCACTTCAGCCTTGATGGCCGCCACCAGCAGCGCATCCACCTGTTCGCTGGGCAGTGCCAGCCATTGATCCAGGCGCAACTTGCGATTCATCCGGTCGAAACGCGCAAGCCCCACGGCGTCGCCTGGGCTCACGGAGAGTTCATGACTAAACGAATCGCCCTCTTCGCTACCGGTAATATGGACAGCGGGGTGGGTATTGGCATTGAGATAAACCGAACCGGAGCGCCCGCTTTCCGGTTCTTCAGGCACCGTTTGCGACGGGTAGGTCACATTGGCCGAACGCGCAGGCGCAAAGCCCCGTACTGACAACAACGCCTCAAGCCCCAGGGTGTCGAGCTTGGTTCGCTCACCGAAGAAAGGCACCTGATCAAGGTCTTCCCACGCCCCCTCCCCAGCCCCGAAGTTCTCCAAATAAAAAGCTGTGCGGTTCGCGCTGGCAACGGGCGGTTCGGTGAGCAACCGCCGCTGATAAGGCCCCAGCCGCGACGCATGGGCCAGGGCCGGGCCCACATCGCTGTACCAGGCCTGGGTCTGGAAAAAATACGGAAAGGACGGGCTCACGCTTTGGGCAAAACTGCCCACCGACAGGCCATGGTGGCGGGCAACGGTGTCCACCGTGACCCAATGTTGGAAGTACGGCAGCCCGTTGGGATAACGCGCCTCGATCATGGCCTGTTCCAGTTCCTCCGGAAGCAGACCGATAAACTTTTCCAGCACCGGGACGATGATGTCCACCGACGACACCGATTGATGCACTGCGTTGAAATCGATGCTCAGCGGCTTCAGGTCTTTGCGCCGGTCATGCAAGGGCAACTTGCTTGCGTCGCTTGAAACCGCTTCGATGCGTTGCTCGATCCACCGCATCAACTCAATCAAATACGCCACGGGTGATGCGAAAGACTCCAGGGCCTGGGGTGGGCACAAGCTGTCGAACTGAGGATTGAACAAGAGCTCGAAACTGGGGCCTTGAACCATCGACAGCAAACCACTGCTTGCCCGCCGCTGCTCTTTTGCCGAACCGTACAGGGTGTGCTCGATGAACTGACGCCGCAGGTAAATGGCCATGCTGTTGAGGCGCCGTAACAGCTGACGAGCGTCATCGGCGCTCACGCCAAAGTCTCTCACCAATCCCTGTACGCCCTTTTCCACCAGCGTAAAGATCGAACCGCCCTCTTCGAGGTACGTGTGCAGCGTTGCGTAGTGGGTGAGTTGTTGGTCACTGAACACCTGATTCAGCAGCTGTAAAGCGGGGCGGGAGTCAGCCATGGACGAGTCCTCGAATTCGATAACGGCCCGAAGCGGCCCGACGAAGCCGTCAGGCCGAGCGTTTGCTTAACGTGATTTGGCGCTTGCGAGCCCAAGCCGTCTACTGTCAGAACCGACAGGTTTCATGACCGTCTATCGGGAGTTGGGCGCCTGGTTAGGGCTGCTGGGCGGCTGGACTTCAAAGCGCCCGCTCTCAACCCAATCGGAGGCCGTCGCGCCGTCCGCCGTGTCGGTGATGGTCTGCCTGAACCGGCACCAGTGGCCGCCAGCGGCCAGCGATTGCGACGCCCCGCCCTGCCAACCACCCGCTTCGACGTTGAGATCCGAAGCCCAGACTTGATCCGGATTGAACCAGCTCACCACTTGCCCAACACCTGGTCTTCCCTCGCCTTCGAAGCGAACCGGGTTGTCGACCCAACCTCCGGCCACGGGCACGTCGATGGAAGG
>NZ_WUUD01000026.1:19636-19989 GCF_009831705.1 Pseudomonas sp. PICF6
TGTCGCTGACAACCAGCGATCGGGTTTAGTCGCCCGGAGGTAATACGAAACGCACAAGCGTCATCCAGTCGGGTATCCCTATCCCCGTACTTAATGGTGGCTGTGCGCAGGGCGCCCTCGGGCGCGCCGGTTTTTTTCGTTTTCCTCCCGGTCGACTAACCTGCGTTCAGCCGCCACCCTTCGTTTAGTCGCGAGTCGGTGGCAGCCCATTCAGAGGATTACGAGCATGTTCAAGGCAACACCTAACCCACCGAAAACCGATCCTGCCCACAAAACCCTCGACACCAAAAAGCTCGACAAAGCCGCGCAAAAAGCCCTGGACCACTACCTCAAGCCCAACGCGGACAAACCGG
>NZ_WUUD01000026.1:20007-21829 GCF_009831705.1 Pseudomonas sp. PICF6
GCGCTAAGGCAGCTCTGAAGCTGCCGAAGGCTCGGGCCGCGTTCGGACGATCTTTCGTTCAGGACTCAATCGTCTGGAAAAAGATCGCAGCCTCGTTGCACTCGGCAGCTCCAAGTGTCCCAATTGGGGAACGTGCTGATTAAACAATCTTGGGTTTCCGCACAAAAATCCGCAAAAGCACCGGAAATCATCTATCGTACGACATCACTAAACCAAGCAAATACGGGCGCTATCAGCCGTTTTATTTTCCGCAGAAATTTCCGCAGAAATCACCAAACAAATAGCCGTTTGTGTTCTCTGGAAGCAAAAAAAATGATTATCTCGAAAACGTACCTTGACCCAGTACTGCCAGAAAACCTGCCCGACTCGATCATTCAGGCCGCCGATCAGTTGCCGCGTAAGGCAGAATTTCTTGCCGGACGGCTCGCCGATGAGACATCGAAGCAATTGGCGGGCCTGTTGCGCATCACCAATACCTACTACTCGAATCTGATCGAAGGGCATCGAACTGAGATCGCTGACCTGCAGGCTGCGCGCACAATACCGAAACGAGAAAGAAAGGAGCTCAAAGAGCTTGCCGTGCAACACATGACGCAGCAGGAGGTGATGGAGCGGGTGCTTCGAATGCGCCCAACAGATAGCTTCTGCGCTATGTTCGATCCCAAGTTGATCGCGACCATCCATCGTCGGCTGTTCAAGGACGCTTCAATCGAGGAACTGACCTTAGGCGATGGTCGTATGATGGAAGCAGGCAGATTGCGGGCAGAAGAGAATGAGCAAGTCCAGGTTGGCGCACATGTCGCTCCAGCTGCCGCAGCTGTATTGCCCATGCTTGAGCATCTGCAACAGCATTACGGACGAATAAAGGATCCGCGGCGCCAATTGATCGCTGCCCTGGCAGCCCATCACCGAGTGGCGCTTGTCCACCCCTTCCTTGATGGTAATGGTCGAGTGATTCGGATGCTCACCCATCTGCAACTTGTTCACCTTGGGCTAAAACCTTTCCTCTGGTCACTGTCTCGTGGCCTGGCTCGCCGGCAAGATGAGTACTATCGCTTCCTGGCCTTGGCTGATCGCCCTCGCGAGGGTGACTATGACGGGCGCGGACAACTCTCACAGCGTCACTACTTCAACTTCATCGAGTTCATGCTCGATGTCTGCCACGACCAGATTGAATACATGACGACGTCGCTAAACCCAGCCAGGCTGCGCGAGCAGGTTGTTCATGTGTTTTCAACCGATCCCGACCTTCGCCGTGCCGGTATCAGACCCACCAGTGCAGCTGCGGTGTTGGCTCTTCTCACCCAAGGTGCGATGCCGCGTGCAGAGTTCAAGGTGTTCACGGGTTTGAAGGATCGGCTTGCAACGGAAGAACTGGGCCGCTTGATCGAAGCGGGGATAGTGGTCAGCAGTACCCCCAAATCCCGCACGGTAGAAGTGGGTCTGCCTGCACGCTTCGCCGGATTGATCTTTGCGAACCTGCATTTCCAAATGGGTTGAGTTGTGGCGGTGACTCAATGTGTTGCTGCTGGATAACGAGACCGCCTGGCAACTAATGAGGCCGAACCTCAAAGCGCCCGCTCTCAACCCAATCGGAGGCCGTCGCGCCGTCTGCCGTGTCGGTGATGGTCTGCCTGAACCGGCACCAGTGGCCGCCAGCGGCCAGCGATTGCGACGCCCCGCCCTGCCAACCACCCGCTTCGACGTTGAGATCCGAAGCCCAGACTTGATCCGGATTGAACCAGCTCACCACTCGCCCAACACCCGGTCTTCCCTCGCCTTCGAAGCGAACCGGGTTGTCGACCCAACCTCCGACCACGGG
>NZ_WUUD01000026.1:21839-21983 GCF_009831705.1 Pseudomonas sp. PICF6
TAGGGTCACGTCAGCACTCCAGCCATCGGCGCCCACAAAAACATCTTCGATCAACGGCTCGCTTGCACCCTGGAGCCAGATATCAACCCACCCGCCCTGCATGCCTGTGCCAGACAACGTCATGCTGCGCGGCAGGTTGCCGCC
>NZ_WUUD01000026.1:21993-22995 GCF_009831705.1 Pseudomonas sp. PICF6
GCCATCAGGCCGTAGAGGCCGCCGGGTTGATCGAACTCCACCGTCACCGACCAGGTGCGATCCTCCAGCACCGGGCTACTGCCCAGCACCGCATGCGTGGCGTCTCCCAGTTTTACCGTCACGGTATCGCCCGGCACACCGAAACCCGACACCACCACGCGCCGGCCGATGGGCTCGTCGGTGGCCGGGGTTTCAATGAACGGGGCAGCAGGCACGACGTTGAAGGTCAGCGGCGCAGTGTCCTTGGAGGGCCGACCTTCGAAGCGTTGCCGGGCCACAATCGTGGTTTCGCCTACCGGAAGGGTCACGTCAGCGCTCCAGCCGTCGGCGCCCACAAAAACATCTTCGATCAACGGCTCACTTGCGCCCTGGAGCCAGATATCAACCCGCCCGCCCTGCATGCCTGTGCCAGACAACGTCATGCTGCGCGGCAGGTTGCCGCCCGGCTGCGGCACGTCAAACTCCGGTGGCAACACCACCACCTCGAACCTCAGGGTTTCACTGCGCTCGGACGGCTCCCCACGCAGGGTCTGTTGCGCGTCGATGGTGTAGGGACGAAACTCCAGCACGGGCAGCTCGACGGACCATTCGCCGTCGGCGGTCAGCACCTTGGGTTCGCCCAGCTCCGTTTGAAATTGCGCGTCACGCACTTGCATCGACGCCTCGGCCATACCGTCACGCCCACGGACGGTCAGCACGCGACCGACCTCGGCACTGGGAGCGGGATACGTGATCACCGGTTTGCGCATGGGTGTGGCAACCGTGAAGGTCCTTTGCGCAGGCGGTGAGGGTTGCTGGGCGGCGGTCTGGATCAGGGTCGCGGTGTGGGTGACCCCAGGTGCAAACGGCTCGGTGCGCCGGAAACTCCAGGTGCCGTTGTTGTTCTCGACGGGGTGTTCGGTGGCGCTGTCACTGAATATGAGTGTCAGCACCGCCTCCGGCCAGCAGGTGCCACTGAGGTTGGGCGAGAGACCATTTTCCACGGGCACGTTCATGACCGGT
>NZ_WUUD01000026.1:23100-24661 GCF_009831705.1 Pseudomonas sp. PICF6
GGTGTAGCCGCTGCCTTCGAACTTCACCGAGGTGTCCGTCGGCGTGGTGACGGTGACGTCGGTCAACTTGGGGGGGCGCACTTTAAACGCCTTGGCAGTACTCAGTCCCGACGGGACGGTTTGATAGGTTTGCTCCGCCACCAACGAAATCGTCCCTGGCGGTACTTCAACCCTGGCATTCCAGGAGCCATTCGACGCTACTGTGCCTTGGCCGACCGGTCTACCGATAACATCGAGCCTCACTTCGACGCTGGCGCCCTCTATTCCATCTCTTCCATATACCGTGAAACTCATCTCCTTATTGGCTGTGGACCGGGTGATGCTCGGTTTACCCAAAACAGTGAAGGAACGGTGTTCCTCGGTATATCTAATGGGTCCGCTCCCCGACTGATAGGCAGCCTGTGCTAACCAGGGTCCATTGGCCAGGAGCTTGCCCCGGGCCTCCCACGTTTTCTCGGTGTTGACGGAGACTCTTTCAGACAGCTCAGTGCCGGCGTTAGGGAAAACCGCCCAAATTTGATTGCCTGGAGCTCCTCGCCCCTTGAAGACAAGCTCGTCGGCGCGCACGATGGCGTTCGCTGCGGGCTCTGTCAGTGTCGTCGAGGCCCGGTAAATGGTCTTCTGATTCGATTTAGCGGATGTCGCGGTATCTACTTTTTGTATCGCGTAATAGGTCAGAGTATCCAACCCGCTCGGCATGTCGAATATGGCGGTCCAGCTACCATCGATCTTGATTTCGGCAGCACGCAAAAGACCATCGCCGTCAGCATTATGAACAGTGATCCAGCCGACACCATGTATGCCACCGTACCCTGTAACAGTGATTGATGCCGTGGCGATCTCACCCGACGGGCCTGTGATGGTAGGAGCGCTGGGCACAAACCTATAGGTTTTATCAGCATAGATATGAGGATCGTCCCCGAGGTATATGTCATACACGTACTCAAACCATACCTCTACAAAACTGGCATTTCCCTGCACCTCTAAAGTCGCGTTTATTTCATGCCATTTCCCGTCTTGAATCCCGTTATCGCTAGTTAGCTCGCGCCAACCCGTATCGGCTGCCGACTTAAGTTTGATGTAAACATTACCCTTGTTACGACCGTTATCTTTCGCGCTGTATTTCGGCCTCGTCAATTGAAAAGACCTGCCGTCTGCCGACCATGCATACAAGGCAGTAAAATTCGCCCAAAGAGAACCACCAATCGCCTCTAGAAACACTTCTCCCGTTAAGGAACCAGGAAATGACACATCCTCGGAATCAGGAGCATCGTCAATGTGACTGACCGCCCCCTCGTTATCATCTCCCTGCGAAGCATCTTTTGGCTCGCTTTCTTCTAAGTCGTCGCCAGCGCCCATGACTAACTCCTCAACTATTAACTGAAGCAAAAAAAGGCACTGGTTAGAAACGCCAAGAGCCTTCTTAAGCGCAGTAAATGCCAAATCAGGTTACCTAAACACCTGTTAGTTCTGACAGTACCGACGAGTGGCGGGGGCCCCGGTGCAAGAAAATTCGGGTGACTACAGCGCCTTGCGCAACGGACTACAGATCCGCCAGAAT
>NZ_WUUD01000026.1:24671-56927 GCF_009831705.1 Pseudomonas sp. PICF6
TGGCGGTGAGGGTTGCTGGGCGGCGGTCTGGATCAGGGTCGCGGTGTGGGTGACCTCGGGGGCAAACGGCTCGGTGCGCCGGAAACTCCAGGTGCCATTGTTGTTCTCGACGGGGTGTTCGGTGGCGCTGTCACTGAATGTGAGTGTCAGCACCGCCTCCGGCCAGCAAGTGCCACTGAGGTTGGGCGAGAGACCATTTTCCACGGGCACGTTCATGACCGGTGCCAGCGGTGGGACGGTGACCTCGATTTCCTGCCAGGTTGGCGATTCCTGACCATCCTTGAATTGTCTGATTTTAACCTGGCGCTCGAACGTCGGCCCCCACTCCGCTGAGGCGGGGCTCGACCACACGCCGCCGGACACCGTCCTTTCGGGGGCTGCTGGTGAGTCGTCGGGATTCAGAATCTTCACCGTCGCACCGTTGAAACCTTTACCCGAGAACACGGGCCGGTAGACCGGTGTGTAGGTGATATCGGTCGGGTCTGGAAGTCTCAGGTTGACCGGGAACGTGTACGGCTGCGAGTCAATCCAGCCATTGTCACCGTCGGGAAACCGCTGGACAGCCTTCACGCTGTAAGAACCAAATGGCCAATTTGTTGCGGTTGTGTTCCAGCTGCCTCCGTTCACCGGTACAGGGCCTGGCGCTGGGGCATCAGGCCCGCTGACGACCGTGATCTGGACAGTTGAACCGGTGTAGCCGCTGCCTTCGAACTTCACCGAGGTGTCTGTCGGCGTGGTGACGGTGACGGCGGTCAACTTGGGGGGGCGCACCTTAAACGCCTGGGCAGTACTCAGTCCCGACGGGATGGTCTGATAGGTTTGCTCCGCCACCAACGAAATCGTCCCTGGCCGCACTTGCACGTCGACATTCCAGGAACCGTTCGCCTCTACCCTGCCTGGAGGACCGACCGGATCACCGATGACATCGAGCCGTACTTCGACGCTGGCGCCCGGCCTCCCGTGTGTTCCGTATACAGTGAAACCCATCTCTTGAATGGCGGTGGACGCGGTGATGACCGGTGGCCCCATCACTTCGAAAGATAAGTAATTGGTGTAACTGAGAACCGGGCTGCTCTGCACTTTGTATTCGGCCCGCACAGTATAAGTTTTACTGGACAATGGCACCGATGGCCTGACTTCCCATGTTGTCTCTGGCCCTACGGCAGTCATCGAAGCCAATTCAGTTGTGCCGTCGAGTACTCTGATGCCCATGCCGGGATCAATCGGAGTTTCACCCGGAAAGCAAACCCCTCCGAAAACAACCTGAGCGGGATTCAAAAAACCGGCCGATTGGGGCTTGGTGAGGGTGGTTGGACGCCTGACAACGGTCTTTGGCCGCGTTATTCCATGTGCAGTTTGAGCGGCGACGTACCTTAAGTCCGACTCGTTTCGCATGGCGGCGTGCACCGTCCAGCTACCGTCACTATTGACATCGTAACCCGCGCCCAGGCTCTCGGCCGTGCTGGCATCCAGAATCATTACGCCAATGCCGGGTCTGGCGCCGACACCTGAAACAAGAAATGTTGATTCTGGGATATAACCCGACGGAGACAAGATTTGAAACGCAGGATCATGAGTCTCCATGTCCTGTGTGTTTTCGCCAGACTCGTCGTTTTCAGTATCGTCGTCAGTGTCCATGACGCACTCCGTAGTTTCTGGTTAACAGGCTGGCGATATGACTAGTTCGGTCATGGGCTCATTGAATATCCATCTCGCGAATCTAAACACCTGTTAGTTCTGACAGTACCGACGAGTGGCGGGGGCCCCGGTGCAGGAAAATTCGGGTGACTACAGCGCCTTGCGCAACGGACTACAGATCCGCCAGAATCCGCCGGCTTGTGCGCCTTGGCCTTGCCCCGTAATTTGATTCGCGTCGCTGACAACCAGCGATCGGGTTTAGTCGCCCGGTAATGAAGTGATGTGCACAAGCGTCATCCAGTCGGGCTCCCCTATCCCCGCACTTGATGGTGGCTGTTCGCAGGGCGCTCTCGGGCGCGCCGGTTTCACTTCTCACCGGTCGACTAACCTGCGTCCAGCCGCCACCCATCGTTTAGTCGCGAACCGGGTGGCAGCGCTATCAAAGAGAAGTGAATATGATCAAGCCAACTCCCAATCCCCCGAAAACCGATTCACAACCCGCTCACAAAACCCTCGACACCAAAAAGCTCGACGAAGCCGCGCAAAAAGCCCTGGACCACTACCTCAAGCCCAACGCGGACAAACCGGACAAACCCGAACGACAACTCGACTACTTCATCGTCGCCCCCGACGCCGACCCCGAAGGCATGCTCGCCCACACCTACGAAACCTTCTGCTCGGTAAGCACGCTGATTCTGGATTTATCGGAAGACCTGGAAGGCGCCCCACGCAACCTGGCCCTGGCGATTCACCAGATGGGCGAGATGGGCGTGTTGTTGCTGGAGAAGTTGCTGGATAACGAGACGAAGGTTCAACGCTGAAGGTTAAGCCGACTGAATAATGTCGTAGATGCGATGAAGAACCTGTGGGAGCGAGCCTGCTCGCGATGGCGTACTTGAGGTCGCCATCGCGAGCAGGCTCGCTCCCACACTGGGTCAGTCGGCACATTCAGCATTGATGCAAGCTGATCCACCGTTTTCGTGAACAAGCCCGCTCCCACAAGTTGGATTGAGGCAACCCCGCAAAAGTCAGGCCGATTCCTGCAGAGGCGGTTTCAAGCCGACTCCGGCAACGGATGAAAACTGAAATACTGCTGCAACGCACTCACCAATTGCCCGTACTCCGGCGGCGCCCACTTGAGGCTGAAACCGGCGTCGAAATGCTGCGGCGTCACATCTTCGTGGCACCACAGGCAACTGGCCTTCAATTCGATGTCCATCTGCGGTCCGTCATCGCTAGGGATCTTGAGGTGCAGATTAAAGTCCGCGCCGACCATCAGCGGCAAATGGCTGATCAGCATCAGGCCATCCTCAGAGACGTTGCCCAGAAAGCCGATGGGCTTGTCGTTTATACCGTTGAACACGCGCAGGAAATACGGCAGCTGATGCCGCTCGATTCGCCTCTTTTTGTACATGTCCTGTATCGCTTTTTGAACGCCCCTCTACCAGGGGCTATCGATACTTCGGAACGGGCACGAACAGGCCCGCTCTCCCCGATCCCGGTGCCAGACGCTTGCAAGCGCCTTGGCTCTACTTCTGCCGGTCACAGGTGCCTCTTGAATTAGAGACCTGGCTCTAATCACTTCTTGTACAAAATATAGCTCAAGGTTTGGCGACAGCCAGCCCCAGGACGATAGTTTCATCCTGTGCAATCGTACAAGGTGGGGGTGGCCAGGCATTGCCCCTGGCCATGATATTGACGGACGGTATCAGAGCGCGGTGGGGCGGATCACCGGGGCGCTGCGGAGCGGGTAATGGCCCAGGCTCTGCAAGGTTTCCAGCCGGGCCCGGGCGCGGAAGGCGTATTCGCTGTTAGGGTATTGGGTCATGATGAACTGGTAGGTTTGCGCCGCATCGACAAACAGCTTCTGTCGTTCCAGGCATTGGCCGCGCATCATCGAGACTTCCGGCTGCATGTAGCGCCGGGCACGGCTGGCGCGGTCGACCTTGGACAACTCGAGCATCACCTGCTCGCAATTGCCCCGCTCGTAAGCCTTGTAGGCCAGGTTCATGTGGTGGTTCATCGACCAACGGGTGCAGCCCGTGATGCTCAGGGCCAGGGCAACAAAAAGCACGAATCGCATGGGAGGTTCTCCTGTCTTGAGCTCTGTATCGACCTGGGTGGGGAAATCTTCAACCCGAAAACGCAGCTTGGCAGTGCTCTTGTGGCGAGGGGATTTATCCCCTCGCCACAAGAGGAATGTGAAGCCGTAGAGGCGCAAAAATTTTCAGGAATGTTCATTTCGAAAAGAAACGAAAAAGTAGTGCATATGAACAATGACTACACCCAAAGAGCATAGTAGCCTTCGCTGGCGCTTGAACCTGAGGAGTCTTGCATGTCCGTCCGTCGCACCAAAATCGTCGCTACCCTTGGCCCGGCCAGTAACTCGCCGGAAGTTCTCGAACAGCTGATTCTGGCTGGCCTGGACGTTGCCCGTCTGAATTTCTCCCACGGCACCCCCGACGAGCACAAGGCTCGTGCCAAGCTGGTGCGTGACCTTGCTGCCAAGCATGGCCGTTTTGTCGCCCTGCTGGGTGACCTGCAAGGCCCGAAGATCCGTATCGCCAAATTCGCCAACAAGCGCATCGAGTTGAAGATTGGTGACACTTTCACCTTCTCCACCAGCCATCCGCTGACCGAAGGCAACCAGCAGGTGGTCGGTATCGACTACCCGGACCTGGTCAAGGATTGCGGCGTGGGCGACGAGCTGCTGCTCGACGACGGTCGCGTGGTGATGCGCGTCGACACCGCCACGGCCACCGAACTGAACTGCACCGTGACCATCGGCGGCCCGCTGTCGGACCACAAAGGCATCAACCGTCGTGGCGGTGGCCTGACGGCGCCGGCCCTGACCGAAAAAGACAAGGCCGACATCAAGCTGGCCGCGGAAATGGAAGTCGACTACCTGGCCGTGTCCTTCCCCCGTGACGCTGCTGACATGGAATACGCCCGTCAACTGCGCGACGAAGCCGGCGGCACCGCCTGGCTGGTGGCCAAGATCGAACGCGCCGAAGCCGTGGCCGATGACGAAACCCTCGACGGCCTGATCAAGGCTTCCGATGCCGTGATGGTGGCCCGTGGCGACCTGGGCGTGGAAATCGGTGACGCGGAGCTGGTGGGCATCCAGAAGAAGATCATTCTGCATGCACGCCGTCACAACAAAGCGGTGATCGTCGCGACCCAGATGATGGAGTCGATGATCCAGAACCCGATGCCGACCCGCGCCGAAGTGTCCGACGTAGCCAACGCCGTGCTCGACTACACCGACGCCGTGATGCTCTCGGCCGAAAGCGCCGCCGGCCTCTACCCGCTTGAAGCGGTGCAGGCCATGGCACGCATCTGCATCGGCGCTGAAAAGCACCCCACCAGCAAGACCTCCAGCCACCGCATCGGCAAGACCTTCGAGCGCTGCGACGAGAGTATCGCCCTGGCGACGATGTACACCGCCAACCACTTCCCGGGCGTGAAGGCGATCATCGCCCTGACCGAAAGTGGCTACACGCCGCTGATCATGTCGCGCATCCGCTCCTCGGTGCCGATCTACGCGTTCTCCCCGCACCGCGAAACCCAGGCTCGCGCGGCCATGTTCCGTGGTGTCTACACCGTGCCATTCGACCCGGCCGCCCTGCAACCGGGCGAAGTCAGCCAGGCGGCGGTGGATGAACTGGTCAAGCGCGGCGTGGTGCAAACCGGCGACTGGGTCATCCTGACCAAGGGCGACAGCTACCACACCATCGGCGGCACCAACGGGATGAAAATTCTGCACGTTGGCGACCCGATGGTCTGAGTGACCGGTTGCTGAAAACAAAAGCCCCGCCATGTGAATGGCGGGGCTTTTTGGTTTTTGCCGTCTGAAAAAGGTGTTGCCTGGGCTGACGCTATCGCGAGCAGGCTCGCTCCCACAGGGGATCGGTGGTGTGAATGAATCATGCGTCCAACACAAAACTCCATGTGGGAGCGAGCCTGCTCGCGATAGCGCCAGCCCATGCGCTACAAAATTAATGCCTGTTGATAAACCCTGACAGCGCCGCCACCGCCTCCGGCGAGCGCAGTCGCTGGGTGAACAGCCTGCCCTCCTCTTCGATCACGGCGCGCAGTTGCTCCCGATCCGGCGCCTTCATCAGTTGTTTGCTGATGCGCACCGCTTCAGCCGGCAGCGATTCGAAGCGCAGTGCCACGTTCCGCGCCTTGGCCAACGCCGCCTCGCCACTGTCCAGCGCCTCGGTGGCGATGCCCCAGGCTGCCGCCTGTTCGCCGCTCAAGCCCTCGCCCAACAGCAGCAACTGCGCAGCCCTGGCCTGGCCGAGCAGCCTCGGCAGAATCAAGCTGGAGCCGAATTCCGGGCACAACCCCAGGTTGACGAACGGCGTTCGCAGCCGCGCGTCCCGGCTGACGTAGACCAGGTCGCAATGCAACAGCAACGTGGTGCCGATGCCCACCGCCGGCCCGGCCACGGCGGCGATCACCGGTTTGCGGCAATCGAGCAGGCTGAGCATGAATTCGAATACCGGGTTGTCGAGATCGGCCGGCGGCTGTTCGAGAAAGTCGACAATATCGTTGCCGGCGGTGAAGCAGTCATGGGACCCGCAGATCAGCACCGCACTGATCTGCGGGTCGGCGTCAGCCATCGCCAGGGCTTGGGCCAATTGGCTGTACATGGCCCGGGTCAGGGCGTTTTTCTTTTCCGGGCGATTGAGGCGCAGGGTCAACAGGCCGCGTTCGCGCTCAAGTAGCAGGGTGTCGGTCATGGTCGGTCTCGCGTCTGAAGATCAGCGCTCAACCACGGGTCAGGAAGACATCGGCCAGCAGTTGATTACGCGGCAGGCCAGCCAGGTAGAGGCGCTTGGCAAAGGCCTCGACCCGGTCGGGATGGCCGCAGAGTAAGGCCTGGGTTTGCCGGGAAACAAGCCGCAGTTGCGCCAACGCAGACGGCGCCTCGGCCGTGGTCAGCAGCTCCACGGTGAGGTGTTGATGCTTGGCCGCCAGCGCTGCCAGGGGTTTGGCCAGATAGTGCCCGGCGGCATCATGGGCTACGTGAATAAGACGAATCGTGCCTTGGTGATGCTGATGCAGGGCTGAGCGCAAAAGACCGAACAACGGTGCCAGGCCAGTGCCGGCCGCCAGTAGCCACAGCGGCTTATCGTGCCACTCGGGATCGTAATGCAGGGCGCCGCCGCGCAATTCACCGAGAAAAATCGGGTCGCCCGCTTTCATCTGTCGCGCCGCATTGATGAACTGGCCGGGCTCGCGGCAATCGAGGTGAAACTCCAGGAAGCGGTCTTCTTCGGGCAGGCTCGCCAGGGAATACGGCCGGGCGACATCGCCGGCCCACAACACCAGGTGCTGGCCCGCCCGATAACGCAGCGCCCGCTCAGGAATAATGCGCAAGCGCAGCACGTCGGGGCTCAGCCAATCCGCGGCGGTCACCTGGGCGGCACGGCCGTCGCATTGCGGGTCAAAGGTGTGGATCTGCACATCCTCGATCACCTGGCACTGACACGCCAGCCGCCAGCCTTGCTCGCGCTGCGCGGGGCTCAAGGCGTCGGGCCGACTGTCGCGCACGTCACCGTTCACGCACTGCACCAGACACGCATGGCAGCTGCCGGCGCGACAACTGTAGGGCACGGCCACGCCGCCCTGATTCAACGTGTCCAACAGATTGCTGCCCGCCGCCACCGTCCACTGCCGGTCGGCGACTTTTACTTCAGGCATCGACATTCTCCCAGGCAGCGGCGCACTGATTGCGGCCGTCTCGCTTGGCACGGTACAAGGCCTGATCGGCACGCTGCAATGCGTTGTCCAGGTCGTCGCCGGTCTCCAGCATCGTCATGCCCACCGACAGGCTGAGGGAGCCGATCTGCAAGCCGATCAACTCGACTTCAGTAAATGCCAGGCGCAGCCGCTCGCAACAGGCCGTCAGCCGCGAGGGGTCGCAGGCCGGCAGCAGCATGACGAACTCTTCGCCACCGTAACGGGCCAGCACATCACCTTCGCGCAGGCAGGCCGTGGCGATGCTGGCGAACGCCTGAAGCACCTGATCACCGGCGGCGTGGCCGTGCAGGTCATTGATGCGTTTGAAATGGTCGAGGTCGATCAGGGCCAGGCCATGGGCAACATTGGGCCGGAGTGTGTTGAGCTCACGGGACGCCAGGCGCAGGAAGTGCCGGCGGTTGAATAAGCCGGTCAGTTCATCCGTGGCCACCAGGTCTTCGAGCTGACGCATCATGCCGCGCAGGGTGTCCTGATGCGCCTGCAAGGCAAACCGCCGCTGACGCATGCGTTGGCGCGAGTTCTGTACGTAACTGGCATAGAGCACCAGCCACACCAGCACGATAAACAGCACGCACACCTGTAACGCGGCCAGCGTGGGGTCAGGAAGCCTGAAGAAGTAACCGTCCCAGAGGGTAATGGCGGTGAAACTGAAAAACACCAGCATCGCGCAGCGCACGAAAGCCCGACGGGACAAGTGGAACAACCCGAACAGCAGGATCAGCACATAGAACACCAGGAACACGCCCCGAGCCTGGTCCAGATGCGCCATCATCCAGGTCTGCCAGCCCAGGCCGATCAGTACCTGTATTTCAGTAAGACTGGGGTCGGCGAACCGCAGATTGCGGTCGGTGATAAACAGCGCGAACAGCCCTGCCTGGCACAACACCACCAACACGCTGCCGATGATGACATCGCGCAACGAATCGAGGTAATGACCACTGAAATATGCCAACCACAACAACACCAGTGCCAGCGCGTAAGTCGCGGCCGCCAAGGCGAAGCGTTTCAGCAAAAGACGTTGAATGGCGTTATGGGTCAATCGTTGACTCACCATGGGAAAGGAACTGACAGGAGGCGTCCTACGCTACAGGCCAGACGCCACTTTAGTGGCGTGCAGGGCAAATGACCATTCAATTCTGGAGCAGAAAAATGGCGTCAAAGCAATGGCCTAAATTGACGCAGTTGTTCGAGACTGGCTGGTCCTCTTGTGGTGAGGGGATTTATCCCCGTTGGGCTGCGAAGCAGCCCCAAAATGACTGAAGGCAAACAACCTGACACACCGAGGTGACTGACTTTCAGGGCTGCTGCGCAGCCCAGCGGGGATAAATCCCCTCGCCACAAAGGCAGCTCGCTCCCACAGGGTGCTCGCCTGCGATATACTGCCGCGCCTTTTTAGTGTCGCGCCAGCATGCCCGGCGTGCCTTAAGAGGTGCCGTCCGTCGACCGATGCACCCAAACGGACGGCACCTTATTGAATGTTCCCGTCTTTAGAGAGGAGCGCGACTCATGACCGTGATCAAGCAAGATGACCTGATTCAGAGCGTTGCCGACGCCCTGCAGTTCATTTCCTACTACCACCCCGTGGATTTCATCCAGGCGATGCACGAAGCCTACCTGCGCGAAGAATCGCCAGCGGCCCGTGACTCCATGGCGCAGATCCTGATCAACTCGCGCATGTGCGCCACCGGCCATCGGCCGATCTGCCAGGACACCGGCATCGTGACCGTGTTCGTGCGCGTGGGCATGGACGTGCGTTGGGATGGCGCGACCATGAGCCTGGACGACATGATCAACGAGGGCGTGCGTCGCGCCTACAACCTGCCGGAAAACGTCCTGCGCGCGTCGATCCTCGCCGACCCGGCTGGTGCGCGTAAAAACACCAAGGACAACACCCCCGCGGTGATCCACTACTCCATCGTTCCGGGTAACACCGTGGAAGTGGACGTGGCGGCCAAGGGCGGCGGTTCCGAGAACAAGTCCAAGATGGCCATGCTCAACCCATCCGACTCCATCGTGGACTGGGTACTGAAAACCGTACCGACCATGGGCGCCGGCTGGTGCCCACCGGGCATGCTGGGTATCGGCATCGGCGGCACTGCGGAAAAAGCCGCCGTCATGGCCAAGGAAGTGTTGATGGAGTCCATCGACATTCACGAACTCAAGGCCCGCGGCCCGCAGAACCGCATCGAAGAGATGCGCCTGGAGCTGTTCGAGAAGGTCAACCAACTGGGCATCGGCGCCCAGGGCCTGGGTGGCCTGACCACCGTGCTCGACGTGAAGATCATGGACTACCCGACCCACGCCGCGTCCCTGCCGGTGTGCATGATCCCCAACTGCGCCGCCACCCGCCACGCCCACTTCGTGCTGGACGGCACCGGCCCGGCGTCGCTGGAGGCACCACCGTTGGACGCTTACCCGGAAATCGTCTGGGAAGCCGGTCCATCGGCGCGCCGCGTGAACCTCGACACCCTGACACCTGAAGACGTGCAGAGCTGGAAACCGGGCGAAACCGTCCTGCTCAACGGCAAGATGCTCACCGGTCGCGACGCGGCGCACAAGCGCATGGTCGAGATGCTGAACAAGGGTGAAACCTTGCCGGTGGACCTCAAGGGCCGCTTCATCTACTACGTCGGCCCGGTCGATCCGGTAGGCGACGAAGTGGTAGGCCCAGCCGGCCCGACCACCGCCACGCGGATGGACAAGTTCACCCGCCAGATCCTCGAACAGACCGGCCTGTTGGGCATGATCGGCAAGTCCGAACGCGGCCCGACCGCTATCGAAGCGATCAGGGACAACAAGGCGGTCTACCTGATGGCCGTCGGCGGCGCCGCTTACCTGGTGGCTCAGGCGATCAAAAAGTCCAAGGTTCTGGCGTTCGCCGAACTGGGGATGGAAGCGATCTACGAGTTCGAGGTCAAGGACATGCCCGTGACCGTTGCGGTCGATAGCAAAGGCGAGTCGGTACACATCACCGGCCCGGCGATCTGGCAGAAGAAAATCAGCGACAGCCTGGCGGTAGAAGTGCAGTAACACGCACGTTGACGCCGTAAAAAAGGCCGGTGGGCGACAAACTCACCGGCCTTTTTTTATCAGCAGAAAACCTGTGGGAGCGAGCCTGCTCGCGATAGCGGTGGGTCAGCTTGCATCCATGTTGGATGTGCCTCAGTCATCGCGAGCAAGCTTTGCTCCCACACTGGATCTTCAGTGGACCCCGACCTATGTTCAGCCAAGCCTCCCACACAATGCTCCCCGCCGGGCGTGAGTAGAGCCGTTCATCGGCATGCCCGCCTACCTGTCAGATCTGACAGGTTACCCAAGGACCATCTCTTGGCATCCTGAAGTCATGCCGGGTATTCGCCCTGGCGTCGGCTAACAGAGATGATCCCGATGGCAGAACAAGCGCCCCTCCAGATCGTGACCCCGACCATCGCCGGCAGTGCTTCTATCGCCACCCTCGGTAACAGCCTCGGCCCTGTCGGTACGCGAGGGGCAAGTTCTTTTGAACTGCCGTTACCCCTGTCCGCCGCCCGCCACCTGACGCCGGCGCTGACCTTGAATTACAGCAGCCAGGGCGGCAACGGCATCTTCGGCATCGGCATGCAGCTTTCCATCGCCAGCATCACGCGCAAAACCAGCAGAGGTGTGCCGCACTACGCTGATGAGGATGTCATGGTCGACGCCGATGGGGTTGACCGCTGGCCCGAATTCAACGCCGAACCGCTCATTCGCCCCCTGGCGGGCCCCGGCAGTGCAACGTGCTCGGTGGTGCGTTATTACCCCAGGACTGAAAGCAGCTTCGATATTTATGAGCTGTGGACACCCACCGACGGCCAGGCACCCTTCTGGCGTGTCCAGGGCAGCAACGGCCATGTGTATTGCTACGGTAAAACCGAAGCGTCGCGCATTGCCGAACCTGAAGCCGAACCCGAGCCCGATCCCCCAAAACCACCACGCATCGCCGAATGGTTGTTGCTCGAAGAAGTCAGCCCGGCAGGCGAGCACATCTATTATGAGTACCAGGCCGACCCCGGCGCGCTGGACGGCCCCCACGACTATCGCGCCCAGCGCTACCTGCGGCGGGTGTGCTATGGCAACGCCAGCGCCAGTGACACCCTGTACTGCTTCGAAGAGCCCGACCCGGCCCAGCACAACTGGCACTTTCACCTGCTGTTCGACTACGGGCAACGCACCCTCGATCTTGCGCAACAACCTTCCTGGCAAGCCCCCGAAGAGGCGCCCTGGCTGCTACGCAGCGACCCGTTTCACACCTATCGATACGGTTTTGAGGTCGGCACCCGGCGCTTGTGTCATCAGGTGTTGATGTTCCACCACTTCCCCGCCGTGGCCGATACTGAACCTGCCCTGGTCCGGCGGCTGGTGCTGGAATACACCGCCACTGCGCTGGGTTACAACCTGCTGACGGCCGCCCACTATCAGGATTGGGACACTGAAGGCGGTGTCGATTACAGCCCTCCGGTGGAATTGCAGTACACCGATTTCGACCTCAATCTGGCACCCGAAAAATTCTTCGATCTGGAGACAATGCCCGCCCTCGAAGGCAACCGGCATTACCAATGCGTGGACCTGTATGGCGAAGGTCTGCCGGGGTTTCTGTGCCGTTACACCGATGCCTGGTACTACCGCGAGCCTGAGCGCGCCGGGCCCGATGACGATGCCATCGGTTATGGCCCGTGGTCTCGCCTGGACAGTATCCCGGTCGCCAGCCAAAACCCGGCCGTGATGCAGGTGCTGACTGACCTGACCGGCAGCGGCCGCCTCAATTGGGTCATTGCCCAACCCGGCATGAGCGGCTTCCATACCCTCAACCCGGACCGTAGCTGGTCGACCTTCACCCCGTTTGATCGTTTTCCGACGGAGTTCCTGCACCCCGCCGCGCAACTGGGCGATTTGACCGGCGACGGTTTACGCTCACTGGCCATGGTCGGCCCCAAAAGCGTTCGGCTGTACCCCAATCTCCGCGAACAGGGGTTCGCCCCAGGGGTGAATGTGCCCCATGAACCGGACAGCCCCCTGCCATTGTTCAGCGACTCGCGCAGCGAGCTGGTGTTGTTCGGCAATTTGCTGGGCAGCGACAGCACCGAGCTGTGCCGGATTCGCTTCGATGAAATCAAGTGCTGGCCGAACCTGGGTCACGGGCGTTTCGGCGAAGGTTTTGTCATGAGCGCCCTGCCCTTCAGCTACGGCCAATTCGACGCTGACCGGGTGCGGATCGCCGACCTGGACGGCGCCGGAGCGCCCGCGCTGATCTACCTTAACAGCGACTGTTTCGATATTTACCTCAACCACGGCGGCAATGGCCTTGAGCAAACTCCCGTCAAGGTGCCATGGCCGGCGGGCGTGCGGTACGACAATCTGTGCCAGGTCAGCCTGGCCGATCTGCAGGGGCTGGGTTGCGCCAGTCTGATTCTGAGCGTGCCCCACATCTCCCCCGATATGAAGCCCAGGCATTGGCGTTATGACTTCGTCGCGGCGCGGCCCTATCTGCTCAACGCCACCCATAACAACATGGGCTGCAGCACCACCCTGACCTATCGCAGCAGTGCGCAATACTGGCTGGATGAAAAACAACAGCGCCGGGCGCAGGGCGAGCAATTGGCCTGTTATCTGCCCATGGCCCTGCCATTGTTGGCACGTCAGCAACAGCTGGATGAAATCACCGGCAATTGCCTGACCCAGCGCTTCACCTATTTCGAGGGCGACTACGACGGCTATCACCGTGAGTTCCGGGGCTTCGCTCGGTTGTACCAGGTGGACAGCGAGTTGCCCGACGGTGAAGTGCAAAGCGGCTTTACCGCGCCGGTACTGGTCAAGACCTGGTTCCACACCGGCCGAACCGTCAACCAGCCTCTGAAGGACTGTTTCGACGGCGACGATGACGCCGTGCCGCTTGGCCCGGCGCTGTTGAGCTGTTTTCATGAAGGCGACGAGGCCGACGAGATTATCGTGCCCGACCCTGAGACCGCCCGGGATATGGCTTATGCCTTGGGCGGCCAGGTGTTACGCACAGAAATCCATCCCGCCGAATCGGACGATACGGCCCGGCCCTACACCGTGACGCAACAACGCTATCTGCTGCGCCAGCACCATCCCCATCACAAAAGCCTGCTGGTACTGGAACTGGAGGCGCTCAGCCATCAATACGACGGTTTTACCAATGACCCGCAAAGCCAGCACGGCATCAATCTGAAATGGAATCTCTACGGCCAGCTTGTTCACGGCTTCATCGTCCATTACGCCCGACGCCTTACGCCGCTCGATCCGCCACCCTTCGACGATGAAGACGAGAACACCTGGTGGCTCGATGCCCATGATGAGCAGCAGCAGGTGTTCCACCTTGCCGAGAGCCGGGCCGAGCACCTGCACCTGTTCGACGAAACCGGGTGGCGTCAGCGCCTGGGCCTGCCCTGGCGCAGTCGGGCCAACGCTTTGCAATGCCCCAAGGGCGAACTGCCGCAAGGCCTCAACCCTCGCCAGATCAGCTATGAAACCTTCCTCGCACATCACGACTCCCCGCAATGGCAAGCCGCACGGCAATTGGTTGCGCTTGAGGAACAGAACTACCTGCGTGACGACCAAGGCGATATTGCCTTCCAGGCGTTGCTCGGCCCGCTGGAGACGGCCGAGTTCGACAAGCAGGCACTGGACGCCTACGACGCCGTGCCACCGCCGTTCGACATCCGCGGGCAACTGGAAGAAATCGGCTTTGAGCCCATGCAGCTCTTTCTGCCTGAAGATCCGGACGAAGACACCGCCGAAAATCTCTGGTCGAAAAAGAGCGGTTTTGCCACCTACCAATCGCTTGATGGTTTCTTCCAGATCCACGCCCTGCAAGAAACCCAGAGCCATGGTGTTACAACCCTGACGTACGATGCCTATCACCTGATGACCACCGCCATTACCCTGCCGGACGGCTGTACGACCCAGATCGAATACGACTATCACTCGCTGTTGCCGCAGAGCATCATCGACGCCAACGACAACGTGCAGCAAGCGCTGTATGGCCCCGACGGCGTGCCTTTGGGCATTACGTTTTTCGGCACCGAAAATGGCCTGCCGGCAGGCTTCGATGCCATCGACACCTACGAGCTGCCCGACGACCTGACACCGGCTTATGCCATCGAACACCCCGAAGCCACCCTGGGCAGAATCGCCAGTGCCGTGCGCACCGACGAGTTCAGCTGGATGGGCGCGCTTGACCTCGCCCAAGTCTCCCTTGCGCAGCGCAACGAGTGGATCCGCGCCCGCTACTTGATGCCCAGCGGCCATGTCCGCGCCAGGGCACGCATTCACCTGGCGCGGCTGGCCGAACGCAGCGCCGCCGAAGAACAGTTGTGGACGCTGATCCAGGCCACGGCCCGAGAGCCGGTTCACAGCGTCGTGCTGAGCGCCGATCGCTACCCGGACGATCCATTGCAACAGGTCCGCATCACCCTCAGCGCCATCGACGGATTCGGCCGCACCTTGCAAACCAAGCAGCGGGTCGAACCCGGGGAGGCCTATGCCGTGGCCGAGGACGGCTCGCTGGAGCTACAGAACGGGCAACCGTTGCAGCACCTGGCCGACCCGCGCTGGCGCGTCAGCGAACGGGTCGAGTACAACAACAAGGGACTGGTCACGCGGGTCTATCGGCCGTATTTCGCCGACGCCTGGCGCTACATCAACGACGCCTCGCTGCGTCTGCACGGCTACCACGACCAGCAGTTCTACGATCCACCAGGACGCCTGGTCAAGGTCATCAATGCCAAGGGCTATGAAGCCTGGCATGTGCATCATCCCTGGTACTTGTGCGACCACGACTACAACGACACGGACCCGGGAAGCTGACGAGTGAGCAGGCTAACTCATGGCGGTACACCGGTCCTGTCGGTACTTGACGCACGAGCAGGCTCGGTCAGGCGAGTGGACTACTGGCGCCGATCGCCGAACGACGACACCCAAACGCTGGTCACGGCCCAGGCGTATGACGTCGCCGGGCGTCTTATCGCCCGATGGGACCCACGTTTCTACGGTACGGACACGGCCAACCTGCGCAACGACTACAACCTCACCGGTCAGCCGCTGCGTACCCGCAGCGTCGATGGCGGATGGCGCCTGGCATTACCGGGCCTGGCGGGTGAAACCTTGCAACGCTGGGATGAACGCGGCAGTCATTGGCGTATTGCCTATGACCCCCAACTGCGTCCGGTGGCCCTGGAGGAAAACAGTCAGGTCGCAGTCGATACCTTCATCTACGCCGACGCCACGGCCGATGCCGATCACAACCTGCGCGGTCGGTTGCTCGAGCAGGTCGACCCCTCGGGTACTGTGCTTCTGGACAGCTATGGCCTGGTCGGCCTGCCGTTATGTGAGACGCGTATTTTTCACGACAGCAAGGTGTTTACCAGCCGTCGTCTCTTCGGGCCTTCGGGGGCTGTCCTTGAGCAGACCGATGCCGGTGAACACCAGCAACAGTCGCGCTACGATCTGGCCGGGCAGCTCAAGCAGGTGCAGTTGCGACTCAAGGGGCAAACCGACTGGCAGACGGTGTTGCACGATGCCCAATACAATGCCGCCGGGCAAATCATCGAACAGCACGCAGGCAACAGCGTCATCAGCCACTGGAGCTATGACCCGGCCAGCGCTCGCCTGCTCAGACAACGTTCACAAAAAAACCCGGCCACCGCACTGGTGGACTTCGAATATGTCCACGACCCGATGGGCAACATTACCCGCATTCTGGACCATACCTATACGCCTACCCATTTCGCCAACCAACGAGTCGACGGCCATCGTGCCTTCAGCTACGACTCGCTCTATCGGTTGACCAGTGCCAGCGGCTACGACGATGGCCCGCCCTCGGATATACCTGGCCTGCCCCAGCCAACCGACCCCAACAACCGGCTCAACTACCTGCAAACCTATGAGTACGATGAGGGCGGCAATCTGACCAAGCTCACCCATGTGCGTGAGGGTGCCGGCTACACCCGGCAGATGTTCATCGACCCGGGCAGCAATCGAGGGGTGCGATACCAGCCTGGAGATCCTGCCCCGTCATTCGACACACTGTTCGATCGCCATGGCAATCTCCTGGCATTGCAGCCAGGGCAGAACCTGCAATGGAACGCTCGGGACCAACTGGCAGCGGTCACCCTGATCGACCGCGAAACCGCCGCCAATGACCAAGAACATTACCGCTATAGCCAAGGGACCCGGGTCTACAAACGTCACGAAACCCATACCGCCAAGCGCGACCATTTTCAGGACGTGCGCTATCTCCCGGGCCTGGAGATCCGCACCCGGGACAATGGCGAAGAACTGCACATCATCATCCTCGACACGGGCTTGATCAACGTCCGCTGCTTGCATTGGGTAACGGGCAAGCCGGCAGATATCGACACCGATCAGTTGCGCTACAGCCTGGAGGACCACTCAGGCTCAAACATGATGGAGCTCGATCAGCATGCGCAACTGATCAGTCACGAAGGCTATTACCCGTTCGGCGCCACGGCGTGGCTGATAGCCCGTCCCGGCGTAGAGGTCAGTTACAAGACCGTGCGCTATTCGGGCAAGGAAATGGACATCAGCGGGCTGTATTACTACGGCGCACGTTACTACGCGCCGTGGCTGCAGCGTTGGGTCAGTGCCGACCCGGCAGGGGATGTGGACGGGCTGAACAGGTATGCGTTCGTGGCCAACAATCCACTGCGTTATGTGGATACGGACGGGCAGGCAAAAGCCGAGAGCGTGATCGTGCTTTATTCAGGCTTTCTCTCCGAACTCAGTGGAGAGTCCAGCCAACTGCTCGGGCAGCTTCACAACATCATCCAGCAAAAAGGCGTGTTCAGAAGCCTGATGGGGAATCTGGGGGGAGAGCTGGTCAAAGGCGTCTTCGGCTATGAGACAGGTGTGCTGGGGGGCGAGGTGGTCGATCTGGTGCTGCCTGATGCCCCTTTCACAACGCCCTACACCACCACGGGTGGACTGATCGGTGGCAACGTCGGCGGCGATGTGGCCGGCGAGATCGCCGATCCGTTCGTGAATAGCGCAGGGTTGGTGGGCGCGCTCATACCGCAGACCTCAAAAATATCCGTTGAGGCGATCGATCGCAGACTCGGTATCGAGGGTGCGGTTAAAGACATCAAGAATTGGCGGCAGATGAAAGATGAGGTGATCCACCCGGCGCTCAACTCAGTCCTCAACCCCAGCTTCGTGATGAACCGGGTGATGGGGTCGTGGATCCCGATCATCGGCGGCACACTCAATATGTTCGCCCGGGCCATCGAGGGCGAAGACATCAAAAACCGCCTCGACCCCGTCAAGATCGGCAAAATCGAAACGCTGCTCGCCGACTGGAAAACGGCTGTGGAGCAACGCGCTGCCTGGGCCGAAAATGCTTTCGATGCGTTAGGCTCCGATGTCATCTCCCCCGCAGACCTGCTGCCCAACGTTAACTTCATGACGTCCAAGGAAGCCCTGGCACCGATCAGTCGCGCCGCCTTGCGCAAAAGAACCCAAGCCACCCTGGCCAACATCAAGGCCGCGCAGCAGGGAATCACCGCTTACAAGGAAATGGGCACGACGGACAATTTGTGGGCGAGTTGGCATGCGCATCCTGTCGGCCATGGCAAGGGCCGCCCGAAATGGATGACCACGTGATCCAGGCAGCTCGGTTCCTCGTTGCATCAAGGTTCAGACTGACAACACCCCTCTGGAGGCCAGAGCCCCATGAGTACCGTGCATTTGCGCACTCCAGACGTCGTTGCCGTGGATGGCCGTGGCTTGCCTGTGCGGCAAACCACTTACTTGCGCAACCAGGCCTCGACGCCCGCCGTCGCGCTGATATCGCGCCAGCACCACAAGAGCATCGGCCACCTCGTCGAGCAGTGGGACCCTCGCCTTTTCGGTCAGGCGCCCAAACCCAATCTGACAACGCTGCATAGCCTCACCGGTCAGCCGCTGCATACCGACAGCGTCGATGCCGGATGGCGCCTGACATTACCGGGGCTGGCGGGTGAATCCCGCCAGCGCTGGGATCAACGCGCCCATCATTGGCGCGTGACTTATGACCCTCAGTTGCGCCCGATAGCCCTGGAGGAAAACGGCCAGGCTGAAGTCGACACCTTCATCTACGCCGATGCCATGGCTGATGCCGATTACAACCTGCGCGGGCAATTGCTTGAGCAGAGCGATCCCTCCGGCACGGTGCATCTGGACAGTTACGGGTTGACGGGCGAGCCGTTACGCCAGGTCCGCCGTTTTGCCGATGCCATCCCCCACATCTGCGAGCAGACCCTCGACGCCCTTGGCACGCCCGTGAGCCGGACCGACGCCGCCGGCCACCGGCATTACTTGCGGCTGGACATCGGCGGGCAACTCAAACAGGTGGACCTGCAACTCAGGGACCAGGACACGCCACAACCCATTCTGCTGGACGCCCGCTACAACGCCGCGGGCCAGATCGAGCGCCAGGATACGGCCAACGGCGTGACCAGCCGCTGGACCTATGACCCGGCCAACGATCAACTGAGCACCCTCAAGACCGGAAAACCCGGACAAGCCCTGCTCCAGAACCTGACGTACTTCCATGACCCCATGGGCAATGTGCTGCGTATCGAAGACCATACCGTCGCCCCCCTGTACTTTGCCAACCAGCGCGTAGACGGTCATCGCGACTTCACCTACGACTCGCTCTACCGTTTGATCAGCGCCAGCGGTTTCGAGGGCGAGACACCTCAGCTGCATCCCGGCTTACCCGAGCCGATCGTCCCCATCGACCCCGGCCACCGTTTCAACTACACCCAGCTGTATGACTACGACACCAGCCACAACCTGACCCGACTGCGCCATGTTCGCGACGGCAACAATCACACCCGGACACTGCGCATCGACCCTCACAGCAACCGAGGCGTGCAGTGGACCGAAGGCGATCCGGAGCCGGATTTCGACGCGCTGTTCGATGCCCATGGCAACCAGCTTTACCTGCAACGCGGCGCGCAGTCGCTGGTGTGGGACGCCCGCGACCAGCTCACTAAAGTCACGTTGCTCAAACGCGACAACGGGTTGCTGGACGATGACGAAACCTGCCTCTACAGCCAGGGCGAACGGGTCAGCAAGACCCACACCACCGCCAGCACTCGCCACGAAACGCGATATTTGCCAGGCCTTGAAATCCGCACCAGCAGCCGCGGCGAACAACTGCACGTGGTCACCTGTGCATTGGCCCATGGCAGTGTTCGTTGCCTGCATTGGGAAGCCGGCCAACCAAGCGACATCGAAGCCGACCAATTGCGCTACACCCTCGACGATCATTTGGGTTCCAGCACCTTGGAGCTGGACCGTCACGGCGCCTTGATCAGCCTCGAGCACTACTACCCCTTTGGCGGCACCGCCTGGCACGCCGCTCGTTCCAGAATTGAAGTCGACTACAAGACCCTTCGTTATTCAGGCAAGGAAATGGACAGCAGCGGGCTGTATTACTACGGCGCACGTTACTACGCCCCGTGGTTGCAGCGCTGGGTCAGTGCGGACCCGGCGGGGGATGTGGATGGGTTGAATCTGTATGGATTTGTCGGCAATAACCCGATGACGTTGACCGACTACCAAGGGTTGATACTAGAGACCCCGGCGCAGAGAGACGCTAGAAAAGCGCAGAGCGCAGCCTATTGGCAACGCTGGAAAAACTATAACCGGCTGGACAGGGAGATCAAAAAGTTCACGGACATCATGAAGCTGACTTCACGCAGAGCCAGCGAAGCGCAAACTCAACTGGCCAGCCATCGCTCGGCAACAGCGCACGCCCAGGCCTCTGCGGTACGTGTGGGTAGTCACGTCGGTGCACAGGTTGTCAGCTACGGAACGGGACTCGCGGTAGGCTTCGGCGCCGCGGCGCTGGGCAGCGTGGCGGGACCACCCGGCATCGTCATGGGCGCCGCGCTGGGGTTCGTCACCAGCAAAGCGGTGAGCGTTGGCCTGGATTATGCGCTGGAACGATTGAGCCTGAGCGCAGCGGTCAACTTCAAGAGCCGGAAACTGGACCCGGAAAAAATCGTCAAGAAAGGCGAATACAAGAATCTTGACCTCTTTCACTATGCCAAGGCAAAAGCCCGGGATCTGGCCCACGCCGTCAGCGCGCCCACCCAGAAAAACGTCCTGAAAGCGGGAAAGGAAGTGACCAGCACTGGCACCAAGATCGCGCTGAAAGCGACAGGAACCGTGGCCTCCAGCGAAATAGGAGCCGTGACCAGCATTGTTTTGGGAACCATTGAGATCATTCATGAAATTGGCGCCGCAAGCCATGAACTGACCGAGGAGAAAATCGCTCGGGCAGATGCGCACATCAACGGCATGGTGGAAATATTGAACGCACAAATGGCCCACATCGAGACGCTGTTTGCCGAGGCGGAACTTGACGCAGTCAATACCTACCGACCGCTCAGCAAAGTAATCGGCCAGTCCAGTGGCGACACGCCTCAAAGCCTGAGAAGGGAGATGGAAGCAACCATCGGCCGCTTGAGGAAGACACAAAGCATGCTCCGATAACGCCGGAGCGAGGCGCATCACCGCGGGCAGACGGCATGCTATCGTGCCTGTCCCTGCCCAGTCCTTGAAACAGTCACATGCCGGCAATGCCTCGTCCCTTGCGTCTGTCGTTGTACACCCTGCTGATCCTCAGCGGCGCCATCATTGCCGCAACCCTGGCCGTGCGGCACGCCGAACGCCAGGCACTGGAAGAGGATGCCAGCCGTGCGAACCAGCAACTGGCGTTGTACGCCAACTCCCTGCATACCCTGATCGAGCGCTACCGCGCCCTGCCCGCCGTGCTGGCGCTGGACCCCGAGTTGCGCTCGGCCCTCAAGGGGCCGGTCAGCACCGCGCAACAGGACGCGCTGAATCGCAAACTGGAACAGATCAACGGCGCCGCAAAGTCTTCCACACTGGAATTGCTCGACCACACCGGCCTGGCCGTCGCGGCCAGCAACTGGCGCCTGCCCAGCAGTTATGTCGGACACAATTATGGCTTTCGGCCGTATTTCCTCCAGACCCGCACCCAGGGCACCGGACGGTTTTATGCGGTGGGTGTGACCAGTGGCATTCCGGGCTACTTCCTGTCCAGCGCAGTGACCGACGACAACGGTGAGTTCCTGGGGGCGATGGTCGTGAAGCTGGAGTTTCCCGAGCTGGAACGCGAATGGCGGCAGGGCAGCGACACCCTGCTGGTCAGCGATGCCCGGGGCATCATTTTCATCGCCAACCGAGAGGGCTGGCGTTATCGCCACTTGCAGCCGTTGACCGACAGCGACCACGCCGAGCTCAAGGCCACTCGCCAATACGACAAGCAACCGCTGCAACCCTTGGCCGTCGAGCCGCTGCGACGCTTTGACGACAACAGTCATCTGGCCCGGGTCGAGGCCCCCGACGGTGCCGTGGATTACCTGTGGGAGTCCCTGCCATTGACCACCGAAGGCTGGACGCTGCACTTGCTGCGCCGCCCGCAGATCGCCTTCGAAGACCGTCGCAACGCCGGGCTCGCCGCCGCCGGGTTATGGCTGGCCCTGGTGTTTCTGCTGCTGTTTCTCAACCAGCGCTGGCGCCTGGCAAAGCTGCGCCAGCGCAGTCGTGAAGAACTCGAACGGCTGGTAGAAGAACGTACCCGGGATTTGCGCACCGCCCAGGACGGACTGGTGCAATCGGCCAAACTCGCAGCCCTGGGACAGATGTCGGCGGCCCTGGCCCATGAAATCAACCAGCCGCTGACGGCCCAGCGCATGCAACTGGCAACCCTGCGCCTGTTGCTGGACCATGGCCGGGTCGATGATGCCTACAAAGCCATCAAACCCCTGGACGACATGCTGACCCGCATGGCTGCCCTCACCGGCCACCTGAAAACCTTCGCCCGCAAAAGCCCCAGCGGCCTGCGCGAACGCCTCGACCTGGCGGTGGTGGTGGATCAGGCACTGCAACTGCTGGACACACGCCTGCGGGACGAACAGGTCAGTACGGTGCTGCACCTGACCCGCCCGGCGTGGGTGCGTGGCGATGCAATCCGTCTGGAACAGGTTTTGATCAACCTGCTGCGCAACGCGCTCGATGCCATGGCCGGCCAGCCGCTCAAACGCCTGGAAGTGCGCCTGGAAGCCGATGAGCAATTGTGGCGCCTGACGGTCAGTGACAGCGGCACCGGGATCGCCGAGGAACACCTGAGCCAGGTATTCGACCCGTTCTTCACCACCAAGGCAGTGGGCGACGGCCTGGGCTTGGGCCTGGCGGTTTCCTTTGCAATCATTCATGAATCGGGTGGACGACTGACGGCGGACAACCATGAAAACGGCGCACAGTTTTGCGTGACCTTGCCGATCGATCAGGAGGCGCAGTTGCATGCTTAACCCTTGCACATTGAAAAAGGTCATCGTCGTCGACGACGAGGCCAGCATCCGCAGCGCCGTGGAGCAATGGTTGAGCCTGTCGGGTTTTGAAGTGCAGTTGTTCAGTCGCGCCGAAGAATGCCTGGCGCAATTGCCAGGACATTTCCCGGGGGTGATTGTCAGCGATGTGCGCATGCCCGGGCTCAGCGGCCTGGAGCTGCTGGCCGAAGTGCGCCGACGCGACCCGGACCTGCCGGTGATCCTGTTGACCGGCCACGGCGACGTGCCGATGGCCGTGGAAGCCATGCGCGACGGCGCCTACGATTTCCTGGAGAAACCCTTCACGCCCGAAACCCTGCTCGGCAGCCTGCGCCGGGCGTTGGACAAGCGCACGCTGGTATTGGAGAACCGTCGTCTGCACGAGCAGGCCGACGTCAAGGACAAGCTCGATGGGACACTGCTTGGGGTTTCACGGGCGCTGCAAAACCTGCGTCGCCAGGTGCTGGACCTGGCGACACTGCCGGTCAACGTGTTGATCCGCGGCGAAACCGGCAGCGGCAAGGAACTGGTCGCCCGTTGCCTGCACGACTTCGGTCCCAGGGCAGACAAACCCTTCGTGGCATTGAACTGTGCGGCCATTCCCGAACCGCTGTTCGAGGCTGAACTGTTCGGCCATGAGAGCGGTGCCTTCACTGGCGCCCAGGGCAAGCGCATCGGCAAGCTCGAATACGCCGACGGCGGCACGCTGTTTCTCGATGAAATCGAGAGCATGCCCCTGGCTCAACAGGTCAAGTTGCTGCGGGTGCTGCAGGAACAGAAGCTCGAACGACTGGGCTCGAACCAGAGCATCCATGTGGACCTGCGCATCATCGCCGCCACCAAGCCCGACCTGCTCGACGAAGCCCGCGCCGGACGTTTTCGCGAAGACCTGGCCTATCGCCTGAACGTCGCCGAGCTACGCCTGCCGCCATTGCGTGAACGGCGCGAGGACATTCCTTTATTGTTCGATCATTTCACCCACAACGCCGCCGAACGCCTGGGTCGCCCCGCCGTGCCCTTGAGCGGTGCGCAGTTGAGCCATTTGCTCGGCCACGACTGGCCGGGCAATGTGCGTGAACTGGCCAACGTCGCCGAGCGTCACCTGCTGGGACTGGATCAACCCCGCGTCCTCGACACGGAGCCAGGCCAATCCCTCGCCGCCCAGCAGGAAGCCTTCGAAGCTCAATGCCTGCGCGCCGCCTTGACGCGGCACAAGGGCGATGTGAAAGCCGTGCTCGAGGAATTGCAGCTGCCGCGTCGCACCTTCAATGAAAAGATGCAGCGGCATGGGTTGAGTCGGGAGATGTTTTTGTAGGGTTGGCGTTTTTTGTGGCGGCTGTACTGGCCTCATCGCGAGCAGACTCGCTCCCACAGAAGTGATGTGTACACAGGTCGAAATGTGGGAGCGAGCCTGCTCGCGATAAGGCTGCCCGCTAGCCCGAAATCAAGCCGGCGAGCATTCGTTTCCGGTCGCCCACGTCCAGTGCCCGGTAGGCCTCCAGTAGCATTTCCTCATCAGGCGTCAATGGCGGTTTGGCGATTTGGGCGCGCTCACCGACCAGGACGTACTGCGCGTCCACGCCGATAACCACCAGTTTGGCCACCAGATCGGCCGGGCATTTCTGCCGCCCCGATACCACTTCTTTCAAACGCTGCGGACTGGATTCACCAGCGGCACGGGATGCCGCGGCCAATGACAACCCACAACGGTCAATCTCCTCGCGCAGACGAACGTGGATATATCCCACCAAATCTATTGACATGGTGTAACTATCCCACCAAAATAATTCGGACAAACAGCAATCATCTTCGCCTCACAGGAGTCACCACCATGGCCCGTACCGACGCTGTACACCCGGGAAGTCACCTCAAATCACGGGAGCAAGCGTGTCGGAGCGTCAGGGCTGGAATCTACTCTGGAAATTTCCTACATGGAACAGAGAAGCATCTGTAGCACAAAAGGAAGTGTCGTAAATATAGCTCGCCTCTAGTCGTGAGACTCTTCCCTCTCGTCACCGACCTTCATCGAAGGCAAGAGCGCTTCAGCAGACGCATTGAATAACGTTGAGTTTTTAGCTTTTTTACTTGAGGTCTGACATGGATTTGAATCAAACGTTTACCCACCGTTGGGCTGCCTTGGGCAAGCTGGCGCTTTTGATGCTGGCGTTCGGCTTATCGTCGCCGGCGACCGCCAATCTGGTGGTTTATCCGATGACCAGCACGATCGGCGCCGAGCAGGATGGCATTGGACAGATCCAGCTGCATTCCAAGTCGGACAAGGTGCAGTACATCAAGGTCAGTGTGGTCCAGATCCAGCGCCCGGGCACGCCGGATGAACACGAAAGCCCAGTGTCTGCGGCCGATACGAAGGGTATCGTCGTGTCGCCACAACGCACGGTACTCGCTCCCGGCGCCAGCCGCACGGTACGGATTATCGCGCAGGCGATGCCCAGCGAGGAAACCGTCTACCGGGTTTATTTCGAGCCAGTGGCCGCTCCACAGGATCTGGCGGCAGAAGACGACGACCCGCAAGGCACGCAACCCAGAATCGGCGTAAACCTGATCTGGGGCGCGCTGGTGCGGCTGCTGCCCGATGACCGTCAAATGAGCGTCGGCTTGCAACAAAGCGGTGACGCGCTACGCAATGACGGCAACGTGCGCATCGGTGTATTGCAGGTCGGACGCTGCACCGACGTCAAGGGCGAAAAAGACTGCCTCTGGAACGATGTCAATCGCAGCTTGTATCCGGGCAGCACGCTCCCTGTCCAGGCATCCGGCACAAGCGGCAACCTGCTCATGCGCTTTGTGACCAGCGACGACAAACGGCCACGCACTTTGGCCGTGCTGCCGTAACCCACTCCCCCCTCACATTTTTCAATCTGAGCCATGTGCCTGCACATGGCTGGGCTCCTGTTCACCCATAGAAAAGAGGAAACACCCCATGAAACTGCTCAAATTCGCCCCGTTGGCACTGGCCGCACTGGTCTCGATGCCCGCCCTGGCGGTTGAGAAAAGCATCCTGGTCTATGCCGATGTCGATCCGACGCTGGAGTTGCTCCAATCCGATGGCAGTGCCCTGCCGCCCTCCATGGAGATGAGCTACCTGCCGGGTGCGGGTCTGCAACCCACCCGTCTGGGCACGCGGGTCTTCAGCAATGACACCGATAAGGACATGACCATCAGGCTGATCACCAGCCCCGTCCTGGCCAACATGACCAACCCGGCTTCCACCGCGGTTCCCCTGTCCGTCACCTTTGGTGGCAGAACGCTGAGCACCACCGGCGTCGCCTTGTCGGCGGCCGACCTGTTCCCCGGTGGCGACCCGACCAGCGGCTCGATCGAGCAGATGCTGGAGATCAAGCAAACCACCGTTGGCGCTATCGCAAACGCTGGCCGCTATGAAGGCATCGTCAGCCTGGTGCTGACTCAGCAACCGTAAACACAACCGTTCCTCCCAAGGGGGTACGGCGTCGTCGTACCCCCTTTCCTGCATCAAGGCCACGTATGAAACGCCACTTCACAGCTATCTCCATCTCCCTTTCATGGGCGCTGGCCGAAGGCGCCTGGGCCGCGACCGACGCCTTGACTCAGGTGCCGGCCGGCTTCGAAGCCTTGGTCGAAGGGCAGGTGGAACAGCTCGAACTACAACTGTTCAACCGCAATCTCGGCGTGCACCCGGTGCTGGTCCAGCCCGGCCGGATCGAATTCAAGCAGCCTGAGCGCATCGCGGCCCTGCTGGTGGAAGCCGGCGTACTGGCCTCGCCTCAGGAACTGCTGCCATTACTGTCACAGCCCTTGCCCAGCAATAGCCAGTTGGCCTGCTCCTACGGCCTGGCCAGCGAGGCGAGTTGCGGCTATCTCGAAACCGAGGCAGTGGCCGTGATTCTCGACGAGGCCGGGGCCCGTCTCCAGGTCCTGCTGCGCAAGGACTGGCTGCCGACCAACGAGGCCTCGGCCCTGCGGCTGCATACACCGAGCGAGGCAGAGAATGCCCTCGTCCACCGGCAAAACATCAATATCGCCCAGTCCGACAGTTACCGCGCCCTGGGTGCCAGCGGCCTCGGCGCACTCGGCCTGGGAGAAAACAGTCACCTGGGGTTCACCTGGACCTATCAGGCCAACCAGAACAAGCGCGGCAGTGACAGCAACCTGGAATTCAACAACGCCTACTACCGGCGAGACTTCGACCGTGAACACTACGCACAGGCGGGACGCATGGACATGAGCAACCTGTCCAGCGCCGAAGGCGGCAACTTCAACTTCAGCCTGCTGCCCTTGGGCCGGATCGACGGCGCCCGTGTCGGCACCACCCTGGCCTACCTCAATCGCGACGTCGTCGGACAGGGCACGCCCATCTCCCTGATCCTGACCCAACGCGCCCGCGTCGATGCCTTTCGCGGCGAAGAACTGCTCTCCACTTCTTATCTGGATGCCGGTGTGCAGAACGTCGACACCCGAACCTTCCCCAACGGCAGTTATCCGGTGACCCTGCGGGTGATCGAAAACGGCCAGGTAACCCGTACCGAAACCGTGCCCTTCAGCCGCACCGACGGCAACGGCCTGGGGGATGACACCGTGCAATGGTTTTTACAGGGTGGGCGCACGGCCGAGCATTCCCTGTACGAACAAGATCCCGCCGCCGTGGCCCAGACCGGCCTGCGGGTACCGCTGCTCGATAACCTGGCGCTCACCAGCGCGATCACCTGGCTGGACACCGCGCTCTACAACGAAAGCCGCCTGGACTGGGCCGGCACGCTGGGCGCCAGCAGTTGGTCGCTGTCGGCCGCCCTCCTGGAGGGCAACGACGGGGCGAGCGGCAACAGCCAGCAGTTCACGTTCAACCATGGCCTGTCCTGGAATCTCTATCGCTACTCGCTGCGCAGCCCGTCCTGCGAGCACAACCGCCGCACCTACCAGCAGAGTGGCTGCAACGAATCGCTGACGGCCAGCGCATCGCTGCCGTTGGCCGGCGGCGCCCTCACCGCCGGCTATAGCTACAACCGTTATGCCCAGGTGAATCCGTCCTACTACTGGAACACGTTGCCCGGCGAGCCGGACCTGACCGACGAACTGACCACCGCCACCTGGGCCCGCACCCTGCAGGTGGGGTTCTCCCGCGGGCATCGCCTGGGCCAGTTCCACCTCACCCACCGCGTGGGCGCGTTTCGCAATCAGAGCGGCAATCGGCCGACCGACCACGGCCTGTACCTGAGCCTCAGTCTGTCCCATAACGAGCGCTCGACATCCGGTGGCTTCCGGCAGACCAGTGTCGGCCTGGACGCGCGCCGCGAGCAGGCCGCCAGCGACAGCGTCCGGACCAGCCTGGCCCATACCCGTGTCTGGGACAGCGAGCAAGGTCGCAACGAGATGAATACCGGGCTGGGTTACGACGACCTGGGCCGCTGGGACGCCGAACTGGCCGGGCGACTCGAACGTAGCTGGGGCGAAACGAGCCTGGCGATGTCACAGCGCGGCGGTGACCGGCATGATTCACGCCCTGGGCTCAGCGGCAACCACTCTTCCTCACTGGCACTGGGGCGCGAAGGTTTCTTCTGGGGCCCCGGCCAGGGCGGCACAGGCCCTGGCGCCGCCGTCGGCATCGTCGCTGCGCCAATGGAAAACGCCACCGGCGCCGCGGCCAAGGTCAGTGGCGGCTACGGCGCCCAGACCAGCATCGGCTTCGGCGAGAAACGGCTGATTCCGATCAATGGCTTCGAGGTCTCCCAGACTCGCATCAGCGATGCCGATGCCTCGCGCCAGAACCTGAGCTCGGTGAATGTCGGCAACGGCAGCCGCGACTGGTTCCTGCCACCCGGCAAGCTGGCGGTGCAGCGCATCGAGTCCAGCCTCAGCTACACCTACATCGGACGCCTGGTGGACGCCCGGGGACAACCGCTGGCACAGGCGGCCATCCTCAACGCAGCGATGATGGAAACCGCCGAGGACGGCAGCTTCGTCGTCGATCTCAACAAGCCCCCGCAACCGTTGTTCGCCCTGGACCTGAACGGTGTGCATGCCTGCGCCGTGCAGTCGGCCACCGCTCGCAGCAGCTTGCGCCAGGTCGGCACGCTGACCTGCCAGAGCACCACCCTGGACGCTCTGCCCAGAGACCTGCGCGACCCCGACCGACTGGAACGCTGGACCGCGCGCCGCAGCGCCGCGTTATCGTCAGACAAGAGAAACCAGCCATGAATCTGATCTTTCACCGTTGGGCCCGTCGCCTTGGCGCACTGATTGGCGCGTTCGCTGCGCTACCGGCGCTCGGGGACATCCATCCCGGCAACTACTACCAATCCGAGATGCTCAGTTTCGACCGCTCGGCGCCACCCGCCGATCATTACGTTTGGCGGCGGATGATCCACGGCTGGCACGAACAGCCTGTGCCCCACTCAAGCTACACGACCATGCATTTTGTCTGTCTGTCCAACACCGATCCCGCGACAGGGCAGTGTCGGACCACCACCGGAGGAAGGCACGGCACCACCGATATACTGCTGCGATTCACGGAAAGACGCAGCGGACTCTCCGTGGTCCTGACCGTCAAAGGCAACATTACACGCAGATACCAGATCCACAGCCCCTGCGGGGTGTGGGCGCCCAGCACCTGGATGCTGACCTCGACATCACATGGCAATTGCGAGGGAGTGGATGTGACGGGTACGGCCTCCACCCTCTGGATTCCTCGGTCAGAACTCGCCAAATTGCCTGCCGGTGGCATCTGGACGGCGCAATTGGTCATGAAGCTCAGGAGGTTCTACTCGCAGCCAATCGGAGACGCCCATATCTACACCGTCGATTTCAAGCTGGACGTGACCGATCACAATAACGTGCAGATCTACCTGCCCGCCCACGGCATCAGCACCCCGCAGGTGGACCTGAACCTGCGCACCCGCCCGTTGATCAATGGCCCCGGAGGTATCGTCTCCGGCCAGGCTGTCGTCGATGCCTGCCTCTACGACGGCTACAACTCCAACAGCCAGCGTTTCGAAATGCGCGTCACCGACAAAAACCCCGTACCCGGCATGGCCGGGCGCTTCTTCGTGAAGCACACCTCCGGGGGGACGGACGAACGTAACCGTATCGAATACCGAGTTCGCACCCGCACCGCCAACCTGGGCGAGACACAGCATGTCTCAGGTCAACCGGTGACCTTTACCGGTATCAACAATGCCGATATCCGCGCCGTGCGCTTGCCCAACGTCCCCTTCCCGGTCGTGTGCACGCCCTGGCCGATCACCCTGGAGACGCCGCAGTTTCGGCAGATCGACAAGAATACCGGGCAATATCGGGGAGAGCTGAACCTGGAGTTCACGCCTTCAACCTCGTCGCCCTGAGCCTTCGGGTGTCGGTACTGGCGCCATCGCGAGCAGGCTCGCTCCCACATTGGACCTGCATACACAGAACCCTGTGGGAGCGAGCCTGCTCGCGATGAGGCCAGCAGCCAAGAATGATGACCTCAAGGATGAGCGGATTCCCGCTCATTCCACAGCAAAAATGAGCGCCAATCCGCTCACCCAGCATTCAAAACCCCTCTAGACCGGCCTTCTCCCACCTGGCACAGCTCCTGCTATAGCCCTGGCAGGCTGCGTTCCCACGCGCTCCACAAAAACAATTAAACGAAGGATCCTTCAATGGATAACTCCAACGCCCTTCCCCTCGGGTCGGCCGCCGCGCCCGCCCGTGAAAGAACCACTGCCAGCCGGATCAAGTCGATTTTCAGCGGTTCGGTCGGCAACATGGTCGAGTGGTATGACTGGTACGTCTACGCCGCTTTCTCGCTGTACTTCGCCAAAGTATTCTTCCCGGCCGGGTCCTCCACCGCGCAACTGATGAAAACCGCCGCGATCTTCGCCGTGGGCTTCCTGATGCGTCCGATCGGTGGCTGGTTGATGGGCCTGTACGCGGATCGCGCCGGCCGCAAGGCGGCGCTGATGGCCTCGGTGTACCTGATGTGCTTCGGCTCGCTGATCATCGCCCTGAGCCCCGGCTATGAAACCATCGGCGTCGGTGCCCCCATCCTGCTGGTAGTGGCCCGCTTGCTTCAGGGCCTATCGGTGGGCGGTGAATACGGCACCTCGGCAACCTATCTGAGCGAGATGGCCACCAAGGAACGTCGCGGCTTCTTCTCCAGCTTCCAGTACGTGACCCTGATCTCCGGCCAACTCATCGCCCTCGGCGTGCTGATCGTGTTGCAACGGTTCCTCACCACCGAAGAGCTGTATGCCTGGGGCTGGCGCATTCCATTCGCCATCGGCGCGTTGTGCGCGATAGTGGCGTTGTACCTGCGTCGCGGCATGGAAGAAACCGAGTCGTTCACCAAAAAGGAAAAAGCCAAGGAAAGCGCCATGCGCACCTTGATGCGCCATCCAAAAGAGTTGATGACTGTGGTCGGCCTGACCATGGGCGGCACCCTGGCGTTCTACACCTACACCACCTACATGCAGAAATACCTGGTGAACACGGTCGGCATGAGCATTTCCGACTCCACCACCATTTCCGCCGCCACCCTGTTCCTGTTCATGTGCCTGCAACCTTTGATCGGCGGTTTGTCGGACAAGGTCGGTCGGCGGCCGATCCTGATCGCCTTCGGCATCCTGGGGACGCTGTTCACCGTACCGATCCTGACCACCCTGCACACCATCCAGACCTGGTGGGGCGCGTTCTTCCTGATCATGGCGGCGCTGATCATCGTCAGCGGCTACACCTCGATCAACGCCGTGGTCAAAGCCGAGCTGTTCCCCACAGAGATCCGCGCCCTGGGCGTCGGTTTGCCGTACGCCTTGACCGTATCGATCTTCGGCGGCACCGCTGAATACATCGCCCTGTGGTTCAAGAGCATCGGCATGGAAACCGGCTACTACTGGTACGTGACGGCGTGCATCGCCGTGTCGCTGCTGGTCTACATCACCATGAAAGACACCCGCAAGCATTCGCGGATCTTGACCGACTGACCTGCGCACACACAAAAACGAAAGGGGCGAACCTGAATGGGTTCGCCCCTTTTTTTGTGCCTCGTGTCCGAAGATTTATCCGACATTAATCTCTGGTTAATGCCCGCCCTACATCCTCATCCTCACCAAAACGCTGTTCGGGTACGCCGGTGATGACATTTATCGCCGATCAGTAACAACGAGCAACCAATCGATAAATACGATTTGTTTGAGCGTTTTTTTGCGCTTTTTAATCGATTTAACAAGCGTAATATGAATTCCACACCCAAGGCGATCAACGCCAACCACTTCGGAGAACGACCATGAAAACCAAACTGATCCTCGCCCTGACCCTGTCCGTACTGGCCGCCAACACCTTCGCCGCCGATGGCTTCGACCGCACTCAGTCGGCCATTGCCGCTGACGGTTACGACCGCACCGGCGCTGCCACCGTTGCCGCCGACGGCTTCGACCGCACCGGCTCCAACGCTATCGCCGAAGACGGCTTTGACCGC
>NZ_WUUD01000026.1:56937-62262 GCF_009831705.1 Pseudomonas sp. PICF6
GCTGAAGACGGCTTTGACCGCACTGGCTCGAACGCTATCGCTGAAGACGGCTTTGACCGCACCAACACCGCCTCTCTCAGCTAATCCCAACGAGGCTCTCTCACAGCCCGGCTTCGGCCGGGCTTAGTTGTTTTTGGGGTACAGGAAAACGGTCAGCCTCAAGCCCAACACAAAAGTGGTCTCACTGAAGAACAAATTGTGGGAGCGAGCCTGCTCGCGAAGAGGTCAGCACATTCAACCCCTACTTCGCCTGCCACACCGTCATCGCGAGCAAGCTCGCTCCCACAGAATTGTGTGGCAGACGAAAGTTCCGTGAACCCTGAAGAGCAAATGAGTGAGCAGGCTTGCCAGGTGCTGACAAAAACAGTCGCCCCCTGCACTATCCACAACATCCTCAAAATCCATCCCCAGGACCCTCGCCTCATGCCCGACGACATCCACTACTACGAACCCGCCCACGGCCACGGCCTGCCCCACGACCCGTTCAATGCCATCGTCGGCCCACGCCCCATCGGCTGGATTTCCTCCCAGGACGCCGAAGGGCACCTGAACCTGGCGCCCTACAGTTTTTTCAATGCCTTCAACTACATTCCGCCGATCATCGGCTTCTGCAGCGTCGGGCGCAAAGACAGCCTGAACAACATCGAACAGACCGACGAATTCGCCTGGAACCTGGCGACACGCCCGTTGGCCGAGCAGATGAACCAGAGCTGCGCCATGGTCGCGCCAAAGGTCAATGAATTCGAACTGGCCGGTTTGACGCCAGCGCCATCACGGGTGATCCAGGTGCCACGCGTGGCGCAAAGCCCGGTGTCCTTCGAATGCAAGGTCACCCAGATCATCCAGTTGCAGCGCGCGGACAAGGCATTGGTGCCCAGTTGGCTGATTCTCGGCGAGGTGGTCGCCGTGCATATCGCCAAATGGTTGTTGAAGGATGGGGTATACGACACCGCCGCCGCCGAGCCGATTTTGCGCGGCGGCGGGCCGGCGGATTATTTCCAGCTGGGTCCCGAGGCGCTGTTCAAGATGCACCGTCCTCAATAGCAGTGCACAGACAAAGCGTTTTATCTGTGGGAGCAAGGCTTGCCCGCGATGAAGACAACGCAGCCTGTCTTTTGAACCGAGGTGACTGCATCGCGGGTAAGCCTTGCTCCCATAACGTTAATCTCGCGGGTTCCAGATCAGCTCGCCCTCATCGCCCACACCCTTGAGATGGGTCAACTCAATGGCCGCCGCCGAGTCGGCATCAGTGGCCGTCTTGAACGTCTGATCTTCAAGCACCTTGTTAAAACGCGGCGCACCGGAACCACCAATGGCTTTGGTGGCAATCGCCGCGTAGTAGCCGCCCTCTTTGGGGACGACCGCGGAAACAGCTTCGAAGGTTTCAAAGGCTTTACGTGCCATATTGCGCATCCTGGCGATGGAAAATGACGCTCATTAAACCTTCAACCCGCCAGTTTGTGTACCTTCGCCAGGCACCCTTCGGTCGCCTGGGCGGCGGACACTTCCCGGAAGGTGTGGAAATCCAGGCTGCTCACCACCAGGTCCTGTACCAGCTCGGCGAAGATCGCCATGGCCGGTGAGTTGAAATAAGCATCCATCGCCTGTTGATTGACCCAGAGCCCGGACACCAGCCACAGATCGGCGTCGCATTGCGATTGCTGCAAGGCAAAATGCAGGCATCCGGGAGCCTGGCGCGAAGGCGTGATCAGCGTACTCAGGCGTGCACCCAATGGCTTGGAGCAACCGGAACGGGCCCGCACAAAGGCCATGTGACTGACGGGGATCTGTGTAGACATGTTCAACCTCCCAGGTAATCCGTTGTGCAGCCCGGGACAGGCTGCGACAGGATCAAAGGTTAAGCGCCACCACGCCAGCCTGGTTAGTCGATTCCTGCCGACCCATTGCACAATCCTGCGCGGGAGCGGGACCCAATCGGTCCTCCATCGGCGAGGATCCGGGAAAGTTGAAACAAAAGGTTTCAAGCAAGTTTTTGTCACATTAAGCCATGGTGAATCGATGCACCGTGCAGGATCAGGCAAGCTTTCGACAGGATGTGGCTACCACTGCAACTTGCACAAACATAAGCTCTGCTCATCGCTCCCCCTTTCCCGAGGATTCCGGCATGTCGCCGCTTGACCACGCCCACGTCCCGCTGGACACGTATCTGGAACAACAGCGCGCCGAACTGGCGTCGATCATCGCCCGCAATACCAGTGAAGACGGCAACTACGCCACGGCCATCGACTCGCTGAATCTGTCGCGCCACAGTCAAGCCCATCAATTCGCACCGGTGCTGGCGCGACCGGCGCTGTGCATCATGGCCCAGGGCAGCAAGCAGGTGCGCCTGGCGGATGAGTTGTTCAACTACGATCCGCTCCATTACCTGGTGGTCTCGGTCTCGATGCCCCTGAGTGGTTGCATCGCCAGCGTCTCGCCCGATCAGCCGATCCTGGCCCTGCGCCTGGACATCGATCCGGCGGAAATCACCGCGCTGATTGCCGACGCAGGCCCCCTCGGCGTACCGACGCGCCCCACCGGTCGCGGCCTGTATGTAGAACGCTTGGACACGCCGATGCTCGACGCCGTGTTGCGCCTGACGCGCTTGCTCGACAGCCCGAAAGACATCGCCATGCTCGCGCCCCTGGTGCGCCGGGAGATTCTGTACCGCCTGCTGCGCAGCCCTCAGGGCTATCGGCTGTACGAAATCGCCATTACCAACAGTCAGAGCCATCGCATCAGCCAGGCGATCAAATGGCTCAATGGCCATTTCGAGCAACCGTTGCGCATCGATGACCTGGCCCGGGAAGTGAACCTCAGCGTCTCGACCCTGCATCACCGCTTCAAGGCCATGACGGCCATGAGCCCGCTGCAATACCAGAAACAACTGCGCCTTCAGGAAGCCCGGCGACTGATGCTGGCCGAAGGGCTGGAAGCTTCGGCGGCGGGGTATCGGGTGGGGTATGAAAGCCCTTCGCAGTTCAGCCGCGAGTACAGCCGCCTGTTCGGCGCGCCGCCGCTGCGGGATCTGGCGCGGTTGCGGATGACCGTCTGAGCTGATTTTTGGGTTGGCTGTGCCGGCCTCATCGCGAGCAGGCTCGCTCCCACAAGGGCTCTGTGTTGAACACAAATTCTCCGTTCACCCAGATCAACTGTGGGAGCGAGCCTGCTCGCGATGGGGCCAGTAAAGACAGCCCACTTCTAGCATTCAAACCGCCCGCACCACATGTTTGATCTCCTGAAACGCCGCCAGCCCCCAAGGCCCCAACTCGCGGCCCATGCTGCTCTGCTTGTAACCGCCCCACGCCGCCTGGGGAAAGATCACTTGGGGGGCGTTGATCCACACCAGTCCCGCCTGCAGTGCATTGGCCACCTGTTCGGCAACTTCGGTATCGCGACTGACGACACTGGCCACCAGGCCGAAACGGCTGTCATTGGCCAGGGCAATCGCTTGCTCCAGGGAGGTGAAACGGCGCACACACAGCACCGGCCCGAAGATTTCTTCGCACCACAGCTCGCTGTCCACAGGCACGTCGGTGAAGACTGTCGGCTGTAGAAAATAGCCGCGCGGCAAATGCGCGGGGCGTTGTCCGCCGCACACCAGCGTCGCCCCGGCGCTCAAGCCCCGGTCGATATGCCCAAGCACCCGCTGGTATTGCGCCTGGTTGACCAGCGCGCCCATCTCCACGTCAGGGTCAAACGGATCAGCCACGCGAATCGCTTCGGCGCGAGTCTTGAGCCGTTGCAGGAACTCGTCGGCCAGCTCATCGGCGACCAGCACGCGACTGGTGGCCGAGCACATTTGTCCGGCGTTGAAGAAACCGCCACCACAGGCCAGCTCCACCGCCAGCTCCAGATCAGCGTCGGCCAGCACCAGCAGCGACGACTTGCCACCCAGCTCCAGGCTGACGCCCTTCACCGTTTCCGCCGCCCGTTGCATCACCTGCACCCCCACCGCATTGCTGCCGGTAAAGGAAATCTTCGCCACGCGCGGATCTGTCGCCAGCGGCGCGCCCACGGCCAGCCCCGTGCCGCAGATCAGGTTGAACACGCCGTGGGGTAAGCCGCACTCGGCGATGATCGACGCCAGTTCCAACTCCGGCAGCGGTGTCACCTCCGAAGGTTTGAGCACCACACAACAGCCGGCAGCCAAGGCCGGGGCGAGCTTCCAGGCGGTGGTGACCATCGGGAAATTCCACGGCACGATCAAGCCCACCACACCGCAGGGTTCGCGGCGCAGGCGTGCCCTGAAGTCATCGCTGGGCAATGCCAGTGGGCTGTCCTGCCGGGCGTCCAGCCCTTCGGCCAGTTCGGCGTAATACTCGAAGGTGGCGACCACGTCGTCGACATCGATGGCCGCTTCGAACAGGGGTTTGCCGTTATTGCTCGATTGCAGATGCATCAAGCGCTCACGAGCAGCCCGCACGCCGGCGGCGATACGGCGCAGAAGCGCCCCGCGCTCGGCGCCGGTGGTGTTCGACCATTGCGCCAAAGCCTGGGTCGCCGCGTTCAAGGCCTGATCGACGGCGCGCTCATCGCCGCCATTGACCGTGGTCAGCAGCGCTTCGGTGACCGGGTTGATCACCCGCAAATGCTGATCGCCCGATGACCATTGGCCGTTGATGTACAGGCCGTCCTGGGTGGTGGGGAAATTCATTGGGCCACCCCCACCATCCAGCGCGCCTGATCGATTTCGATCAGGGTCGGACCCTGGCGGTCGTGGGCCTCCAGCAATGCGGCGCGCAATGGCGCCACGCCGTCGACCGCCTGTGCAAAGCAGCCCAGGGCCTTGGCCACGCCAATGAAATCCGGGGTGTAGATGTCCACGCCCACCGGTTCAATGGCGCGGTTGACCATGTATTTCTTGATCTCTTCGTAACCCTGGTTATTCCACAGCAGCACGATCACTGGCACGCCTGCTTCCACGGCGCTGGCCAGCTCCGGCAGGGTGAACTGCAAGCCGCCATCACCGATCAGGCACACCACGGGCGGGCGCCCCTTACCCGAATCGATGCCGCCGAGCCAGGCGCCGATGGCCGCCGGCAAGGCATAGCCGAGGGTGCCGTAGCCGGTGGAAGCATTGAACCAGCGACGTGGATGTTCCGGGTTGAAGGTCAGGTTGCCGGTGTACACCGGTTGTGTGGAGTCACCGACGAATACCGCGTCGGGCAAGGCCTGCAAAGCCGTGTCGATGAACAAGGTCTGCGCGCGGGTCGCGACGTCCCAGTCCCGGTCCAGATCCGCCCGTAACCGCGCGGCACGCACCTGGCCCCAATCGCTGTTGCGCTGGGTCAGGGATTGTTGCTTCAACCCATCGAGCAAGGC
>NZ_WUUD01000026.1:62272-64961 GCF_009831705.1 Pseudomonas sp. PICF6
TCGGCCACCAGCGCCAGGTGCGGCGGGTAGTTGCGCACGGTCTGGTCCGGGTCGATGTCGATGCGCAGCAATGCACCGGGGATTTCGAAGCCGCCGGCGAAGGTGATGTCGTAGTCGGTCTCGGCCAACTCCGTGCCGATGGCCAGCACCACGTCGGCCTCGGCCACCAGTGCGCGGGTGGCCACCAGGCTTTGCGTGGAACCGATCAGCAGAGGATGACGCGACGGCAACAAGCCTTTGGCGTTGATGGTCAATGCCACGGGGGCGCCGAGGCATTCAGCCAGTTCGGTCAGTTCGCGGGCGGCATCAATGGCGCCGCCACCGGCCAGGATCAGCGGCCGGCGGGCCTTCGCCAGCATCGCCGACATCTGCGCCACGGCACTCGGCGCGGCCCCGGCACGGCTGATGTTCACTGGCCTTGTGGCGAGCAAGGCATCGGCGTCTTCGACCAGAACGTCCAACGGAATTTCAATGTGCACCGGCCGCGGGCGACCGGCCTGGAACAAGGCGAAAGCCCGGGCCAGCACTCCCGGCAACTCGGCGGCGGACATCAGCGTGTGGGAAAACGCCGCCACGCCACTCACCAACGCGCTCTGGTTCGGCAGTTCATGGAGTTTGCCGCGCCCGCCGCCCAACTGGCTGCGGGACTGCACGCTGGAGATCACCAGCATCGGGATCGAATCGGCGTAGGCCTGGCCCATGGCGGTGGTGATGTTGGTCATGCCGGGGCCGGTGATGATGAAGCACACACCGGGCTTGCCGCTGACGCGGGCGTAACCATCGGCCATGAAGCCGGCGCCCTGTTCGTGACGCGGCGTCACATGGCGGATGCTGGAACGGGCCAGCCCACGATACAACTCGACGGTGTGCACGCCGGGAATCCCGAACACCTGCTCCACGCCATAACCTTCGAGTAACTTGACCAATACTTCGCCGCACGTCGCCATTGCCACTGACCTTCTTGTTTTCGGGGAATGGCGTTATTGGAACGGCCAGGCCATAGCCGCAACAATGGATAAAAAGTCATACTAGCCATGTCCCTACATCATGGCTCGATTCCAAATGAAACGACTTCCTCCGCTCCCGGCGCTGCACACGTTTCTGATCACCGCCCAGTGCTGCAACTTCACCCGGGCGGCGGAACAGTTGCACATCACCCAGGGCGCGGTGAGCCGGCAGATCGCCGGGCTGGAGGAGCATTTGGGTTACGCGCTGTTCCTGCGTCAGGCACGGGGCCTGAGCCTGACGCCGCAGGGACAGGCGTGGTTGCCACGGGCGCAACAGGTGTTCGGCCTGATCGCGGAAGCGGTGGAGCAGATCGGCGAGAAACGCCAGAGCGTGCGACTCAAGGCGCCGACCTGCGTGCTGCGCTGGCTGATGCCGCGTTTGCTGCAATGGCAAAAGGTACGACCGGACATACCGGTGGAGTTGACCACCACCGTCCGCCACGGCGTGGATTTCCAGCGCGAAACCTTCGACGCCGCGGTGGTCTATGGGCCGCCGCCCGCGCCTTCATTGACGAGCCTGCACTTGTTCGACGAACAACTGACACCGGTGTGTTCGCGTCCACTGCTTGAAGGTCCGGTGCCGCTGCGCTCACCCGCCGACCTGCAACACCATCTGCTGCTTCATCCCACCAGTGACGAGCGCGACTGGAACGCTTGGCTGGAGGCTGCGCAGGTGCAACTGAGCAACGTCAGCAAAGGCCAGCATTTCGAAACCCTGGACCTGGCGATGTCCCTGGCCTCCCAAAGCACGGGCGTGGCGATTGGCGACTGGTCGCTGATCGGCGACGACCTGAACGCCGGGCGACTGGTGATGCCCTTCGAACTGAAGGTCAGGACCGGGTTGGCCTATCACCTGGTGTATCCGCGCAAGCCCGGAGCGTCGGAGCAGTTGCAGGCGCTGATGGAGTGGTTGGTGGAGCAGGCGCAGACGCGCTAGCTGTTTCACCGCAAGCCCCCTGTGGCGAGGGGATTTATCCCCGCTGGACTGCGCAGCAGGCCCCAAGCAATCGAACATGATCAGCCTGACATACCGAGGCGCCAGTTTTGGGGTCGCTTCGCAACCCAGCGGGGATAAATCCCCTCGCCACAGATCAGTCCCCTTATCACGGGAAAAGCTACAGCAGATTCGGCACCTGCACCGGCTCGATCTGCGCCCAATGCGAGGTGTCTTCGCGATGCTGCTGCAAGTAGGGCAACACCGCCCCCAGCAACGGTTCCTTGAACGCTTCTTGAAACCGGTGGGCCAGGCCCGGTATCAGCTTCAGGCGGCTGCCACGGATGTGCGCCGCCAGGTGCACACCGTGCATCACCGGCAACAACGGGTCGGCGGTGCCGTGAACCACCAGGGTCGGCACGCGCAGTTGATTGAGCAGCGCCACCCGGCTCGGCTCGGCCATGATCGCCATGATCTGGCGTTGCACGCCTTCGGGGTTGAAGGCCCGGTCATAGGCCTGGGCGGCCTGATGCAACAGTGCTTGACGATCATCCACCACCATCGGACTGCCCAGGGCGGCCAGCAGATCGGCCTGTTGTTCCAGGGCAACTTCACGATTCGGTGCACTGCGCCGGGACAACAGCTGCACCAGGGTTTCGCTGGGTGCCGGCAGGCCTTCGGCACCCGAGCTGGTCATGATCAGGGTCAGGCTCTCAACCCGCTGCGGCGCCATGGCCGCCATATGCTG
>NZ_WUUD01000026.1:64971-65805 GCF_009831705.1 Pseudomonas sp. PICF6
CGCCCATGCTCACCCCCAGCACGTGAAAGCTTTGCACTTGCAACGCGTCCATCAACCCCAAGCCGTCGTCGGCCATGTCGGTCAAGGTGTAGGGCGCGGCCACGGGCAGGCCCAGCTTGTAGCGCAAGGCTTCAAAGGCCAGGTTGGCGCTGCCGGGCGCCTGACGCCAGGCGGACAAGCCCACGTCGCGGTTGTCGTAGCGAATCACCCGAAAGCCCTGCTCGCACAGGGCCGCCACCACCTCGTCCGGCCAATGTATCAACTGCCCGCCCAAGCCCATCACCAGCAACAACGCCGGGTCGGAGGCACGGCCGATGCTCTGGTACGCCAGGCTGACCTGATCCAGATCGACCCGTTGGGTCGCAACGTTGACATCACATCGAGAAGCCGCAATCGACGGCAGGCCGAACAACAACGCGGCCAGAAAGATAAATACACGCATGAAGAAACACCAAAACGCAGAACCCCAGTAGAGCGCGAGTCTGATGAAGTTTGTTCAAGCGCGCTGCCACAGTTGCGTGACAGTTTGATGAAGATTGCCAAGTGGTCGCTCCACCCGGTCAAATGAAGCAAAGCAGAGCACTCCCCCTGTGGCGAGGGGATTTATCCCCTCGCCACAGGTCAGGTGCATGCCTGTAAGAGTATTCGGGCTTCAGGCCAACTGACTGCGCAACTGCCGCGCCGCCGCCACCATGTTCACCAGCGCCGCTTCTGTCTCCGGCCACGCCCGGGTCTTCAGGCCGCAATCGGGGTTGACCCACAGCCGGTCCGCCGCAATCCGCTTCACCGCCTTGCTCATCAACGCCACCATCTCGGCCGTGTCCGGCACCCGTG
>NZ_WUUD01000026.1:65815-101451 GCF_009831705.1 Pseudomonas sp. PICF6
AGCAACTCCATGTCCGAACGCGAGGTTTCAATAGTGATGACATCGGCGTCCATGTCGGCGATGGCCTTGATCACATCATTGAATTCGCTGTAGCACATGTGGGTGTGGATCTGGGTTTCGTCGCTTACACCCGATGCGCTCAAGCGGAAGGCCTCCACGGCCCAGTCCAGGTACGCCTGCCATTGCCCGCGTCGCAGGGGCAGGCCTTCGCGGAATGCAGCTTCGTCGATCTGCACGATTTTGATCCCGGCCTTTTCCAGGTCCAGCACTTCGTCACGCAGGGCCAGGGCCAGTTGTTGCGCCTGGACCTGACGCGAGACGTCCTCGCGAGGGAACGACCACATCAGCATGGTCACGGGGCCGGTGAGCATGCCCTTCATCACCTTGTCGGTCAGGCTTTGGGCGTAGCGGATCCAGTCGACGGTCATCGCTTTCGGCCGGCTGATGTCGCCGTAGATGATTGCCGGCTTCACACAACGCGAACCGTAGCTCTGGACCCAGCCGAAACGGGTGAAGGCATAGCCGTCCAGTTGTTCGGCGAAATATTCCACCATGTCGTTGCGTTCGGCTTCGCCATGTACCAGCACATCCAGGCCCAGGCGTTCCTGGATCTGCACGGCATGGCGGATCTCAGTGTGCATGGCGTCCTGATAATCGTTGGCCGACAGCTTGTCTTGCTTGTAGGCCTGGCGCGCCAGGCGAATCGCCGGAGTCTGCGGGAATGAACCAATGGTGGTGGTGGGAAACGCCGGCAGTTTCAGCCGGGCGCGCTGCTGCTCCATGCGCTGGGCAAACGGCGAGCGCCGCTGGCTGTCCTGTGGCCCTATCGCGGCGAGGCGGGCCTGAACCTCGGCTTTGTGAATGCGTGTCGAGCCGGCACGACGAGCATGCACGTCGCGGCTGTCGGCCAAGGCGTGTTGCACACCGGGTGCCTGGGGGTCGTTGAGCGCATCGCGCAGTACCGCCACTTCACCGCATTTCTGCACGGCAAAGGCCAGCCAGCTCTTGAGTTCAGGGTCCAGTCGGTCTTCACGCTCCAGGTCCACGGGGCTGTGCAACAGTGAGCAAGAGGTGCTGACCCAGAGGTTGTCGCCAAAACGCTCCTGGGCCGGCTGCAATTGCGCCAGCGCCTGTTCCAGTTCACAGCGCCAGACATTGCGACCATTGACCAGCCCCACCGACAGGATTTTGTAGGTCGGCAGGCGATCGAGCACCTGGCCCAGTTGTTCCGGCGCCCGTACCGCGTCGATGTGCAAACCGTCCACCGGCAGGCTCACCGCCAGGCCGAGGTTGTCTTCCAGACCACTGAAATAGGTCGCCACCAGCTTTTTCAGCGGCGAATACTGAAGGATGTGATAGGCCCGCTCGAACGCGCTTTTCCAGGCCAGGGGCAGGTCGAGAGTGAGGATCGGCTCGTCGATCTGTACCCATTCCACGCCCTGGGCCTTGAGGCGATTGAGGATTTCACCGTAGACCGGCAACAGACGTTCAAGCAGGTCGAGCTTGTCGAAGTCCTCGCCCTTGGCCTTGCCCAGCCACAGATACGTCAAAGGGCCGATGATCACCGGTTTGACCCGATGTCCCAGGGCATGGGCCTCGTCCACTTCCTCGAACAATTGCTCCCAACTCAGGGCGAAGCGCTGGTCGGCGGAAAACTCCGGGACCAGATAGTGGTAGTTGGTGTCGAACCACTTGGTCAGTTCCTGAGCGTATTGGGCTTGCCCGTGATCAGCTCCGCAGCAGGCAGCGGTGGCGCCTCGGGCCATGGCGAACAGGGTGTCGAGGGTCGGCTTGGCCTGGGCGTCGAGGGTGTTGTGGAATCGCGACGGGACGGCACCCAGGGTCAAAGTGTGGCTGAGCACCTGGTCGTACCAGGCGAAATCACCGACCGGCAGCAGGTCGATGCCGGCCTCTTTCTGCAGTTGCCAGTGCCGGGCCCGCAGTTCACGGCCCACCGCTTGCAGCGCGGCCGGTGCCAGGTCGCCCTTCCAGTAGGCTTCGAGGGCTTTTTTCAGTTCGCGGTCGGCGCCGATGCGGGGAAAACCTAAGGTGTGGGCCAGGGCCATGGTGTGTGTCCTCCTGTAAAAGATGGCGCCATTGTCGACAGCCAGCCCCACATGAGACAAACTCAACCTTTTCGTGTTGATCACGAGTTTTACTCATGGAGCCCACGGTGCTTGAAATCCGCCACCTCAAGACCCTGCACGCCCTGCGCGAAGCCGATAGCCTGGTCGAAGCCGCCGAACGCCTGCACCTGACCCAGTCCGCCCTTTCCCACCAGTTCAAGGAACTGGAAGAACGCTTGGGCATGCAGTTATTCGTGCGCAAGACCAAACCGGTGCGTTTCACCAGTGCCGGCCTGCGCCTGCTGCAACTGGCCGACGCCACCCTGCCGTTGCTGCGCAGCGCCGAGCGGGACATCGGTCGGTTGGCCGGAGGCACCGCCGGGCGCTTGCACATGGCCATCGAGTGCCACAGTTGCTTTCAGTGGCTGATGCCCACCATCGACCAGTTCCGCGACGCCTGGCCGGAAGTCGAACTGGACCTGGCCTCGGGCTTCGCCTTCGCCCCACTGCCGGCCCTGGCCCGGGGCGACCTGGACCTGGTGGTGACCTCCGACCCGCTGGAACTGGCGGGCATCACCTACGTGCCGCTGTTCACCTACGAAGCGATGCTCGCCGTAGCCAACCAGCACCGACTGGCGAACAAACCCTACATCGTGCCCGAAGACCTGGTCAGCGAAACCCTGATCACCTACCCGGTGGAGCGCGATCGCCTGGACATCTTCACCCGTTTCCTGGAACCGGCCGACATCGAACCGGCCCAGGTGCGCACGTCTGAACTGACGGTGATGATGATGCAACTGGTGGCCAGCGGTCGTGGCGTCTGCGGCATGCCCCATTGGGCACTGCATGAATACAGCTCGCGGGGCTACGTGAAGGCCAAGCGACTGGGAGAGAAAGGTTTGTTCGCCACGCTGTATGCGGCGGTGCGCACCGACATGCTCGATGCGCCCTACATGCGCGACTTTCTGCTGACGGCCAAGGATACTTCGTTTTCGACGTTGGATGGGGTGAGTGCCGTTCGGTAATACCGAGTCGCGCCCATCGCGAGCAGGCTCGCTCCCGCAGGGATTTGTTGGGTGGCATCGATAGTGTTTACGGCACAAATCCCCTGTGGGAGCGAGCCTGCTCGCGATGGCGGTATGTCAGCCAACAGTGATGGTGGATGTGCAGCCGCTATCGCAAGTTCAGCTCGCCCCACAGGGGGGTTGGTTGGCACGCCATAGAAGCCGCCCCCGGACAGAGGATGGCGGTAGGTTTAGAGCTCTAGCCACATATGGATCTTGTCGAGGTAGTCCTCGTCCACCCGTATCGCCATCGGCTCCAGGCCGTACAGCACGAAACCGCAGCGCTGGTAGAGCCTGACGGCAGGATCGTTGCCGGCGGTGACGGTCAGTTGCACCAGCCGTAAAAACGAATGGCGTCGGGCTTCTTCGAGTGTCGCCTGCACCAGTTGGTAGCCGAGGCCAGCGTGGCGATGAGAGTCAGCGACGTACATGCCGAACAACGTGGCCTTGTGCCGGGCTTTTTCCCGCGGCTCCAGGGACAGCCCGACAATGCCCACCAGTTCATGCTCGACAAACGCCCCCAACAACACATCCAGCCGACTGCTCAGACGTGATTCCCACCACCTCATGGGCATCGCCGCTCGCTCGCTGACGCTGGAGGTGAAAGCTTGGGGATGAAGCGCGTAGGCCTGGAGCATCAGGTCGCGATACGCCTGGGCATCACCCGCTGCAAGCCGTCGAATGCTCACGCCGAACGCCGTTGTTCAAGCATCAGGCGCAACGCCAGCGCGCCGAGCACAAACCCCATGAAGTAGCGCTGCGCCGCCAACCAGGTGGGGTTATGGACGAACCAGGAGGCAATGCCGGCGGCGAACAAGGCAATCAGCAGGTTGACGCTGAAACTGACGCTGATCTGGGTCAGCCCGAGGATGATGCTCTGGATGAACAACGAGCCGTGTTCCGGACTGATGAACTGCGGGAACACCGACAGGTAAAACACTGCAATCTTTGGATTCAGGGCACTGGTGAGGAACCCCATGGTGATCAGCTTGCGCGTCGAGTCCGCCGGCAGTTGCTGGGCCTGGAACGGCGAACGTGCGCCGGGCTTGACTGCCTGCCAGGCCAGCCACAACAGGTACAGCGCGCCGGCCCATTTCAACACCTCATAGGCCATGGGCACCGCCAGGAACACCGCCGTCAGCCCCGCCGCCGCGGCAAACATGTGCACGAAGAAGCCCGCCACCACCCCCAGCAGGGAGGTGACGCCGGCTTTGCGGCCCTGGCAGATCGAACGGGAAATCAGGTAGATCATGTTCGGGCCGGGCGTGAGCACCATCAGCAACGCGGCGGCGGCGAAAATCAGCAGGTCCGGCAATGGAATCATGGGCGTCAGTCCTTGAGTCTGGGGTCAGCACGTCTCGAGAAGGCTGGCTCGATAAAACGGCAGGATCACCTCGCCTGTCAACGGCGCCAGCAGCAGATCGCTGTCACTGGCCGGGTCGATCCAGCGCACTTCTTCAATCTCGGCGGCGGGAGAAACCGGTGCATCGATGCTCAGTAAAAAAACGTCAGCCTGCACGACAAAACCCGGCTCGTTGGCGGCCGGGGCACTGAACGCCCCCAGGTAACGGGCCTGTGCCGGATCAATCGTCAGCCCAAGCTCTTCGTCCAGCTCACGGGCCAGGGCCTGGACCGGTTGCTCATGGGCCTCGATCTTGCCGCCCGGCTGCATGAAGGCCTGGGTGCCGCGCTTGCGCACCAGTAAGGTCCGGCCGTCCGGTCCGATCAACAGAGCGGCGGCGATGCGGATGATGGGAGTGGTCATGATGAAATGCCCTGGGCAGAAAATGCTCGCAAGGGTACAGAGCGCAGCGACGGGAGCAAAGCCCGGCGCCGCCTTCAGACGCCACACAAAACCACTGTGGGAGCAGTTTTTGTGGGAGCCAAGCTCGCTCCCACAGGATGACTGTACTCTCAGTCAGATCTGCATCACCCCAACATCGGCTTCGGCACAGAAGGGTCTGCCTCTTCGGGGATTTTGACGAACACGCTGTAGCGCGCCCCTTCCATCGCTTCGAAAGCAATGAGCTTTTCCACCAGAGGCGCGCTCAGCACCTTGCCGGCGTTGAGCAACAGCATGCCGTTGTCGGCGTTGAGGTTGCGCGCCAGGATCATGCCGGCCGTCAGGTCGCGGGTTGTCATGACCTGCACCGTCGGATCCGACAAGGTCACGTCGTCCAGGTATTCACCGCACGCCTTGATGAAGTCCTCCACCATGCCCGGGTCGTACAGTTTGCCGGCGTATTTGCGGATGTAGACCAGCGCCTCGTCGCTGTTCATCTGCCGCTCCAGGATCAACCCGCGCTGCAGTTCGATGAAGTCCACCGCCAGTTTCAACAGCCGCGAGCCGAACGGAATGGCCTCGCCTCGCAGATGGTCGGGAAAACCGCTGCCGTCCCAACGTTCCTGGTGATGGAGGATGATGCGCGCGGCGTCTTTCATCGGGTCCAAGGTCATCAGCAGCGACTCGCTCTGCTTCGGATAGGCCCGGTAAAGATCAAGCTCGGTGTGGTGCAGCATGTCGGCGGGCGTGACCATCATGTTGTCGGTCCAGCTCAGTTTGCCGATGTTGTAGAGCGCCGCGGCCATGGTCAGGTCGCGGTCGGTGGACTCGTCCAGAAAGTGCAGCCTGCTGTAGACCCGGATCAGCTCGATGATCTGCCGGTTGGTCTGCTTGGCCTTGGGCAGGCGCAGGTTTGCGATCAGCGAAAACACTTCGGTGCCGGTCACATAGCTGCGCTTGAGCTCGTCATAGGCCAGGTCGAGCATGTCGGCGGTCTGCTGCAGCTCGGCGGTGCGCGACGCCACGCGTTTTTCCAGGGTGGTGTTGAGTATCCGCAGCTGTTCGTTCTGTTCGCGGTTCAGCGCTTCGAGGCGCTGGCGCTCGCTTTCGGAGTGCTGGTGCGCCAGGGCCTGACGCAGGGCCTGCACCAGTTCCTCGTCGTTCCAGGGTTTGCTGAGGTAGCGATACAACTGCCCCTCGTTGATGGCCTTGGTCATCATGTCCACATCGGCATAACCGGTGAGCAGGATGCGCAAGGTCGATGGATAAAGCTTGCGAATCTGCGCCAACAAAGTGGCGCCGTCCATGTTGGGCATGCGGGCATCGGTCATGACCAGGTCGACCGGCCGCTCCTTGAGGATTTCCAGGGCTTTGGCGCCACTGTCAGCCAGCAGGATTTCGTACGGCTGGCTGCGCAATAACCGACGCAGGCTATTGAGAATCGACTCTTCATCATCGACCAACAGTACCGTCGGCTTCCTGACCGGTACATCCTGCGATTGATCTTCCATTGGACCCCCCTCCTGTTAACGACACCTGTTCTACGCTACCCCCGAATTAGAGGCTAGTAGATTGCGTGAATTTAGACACGATTTTGCCTTGACCGGCCGAGCGCATCTCAATGAGACAGCTATGCTGTAGACCATGAAGGGCCAAGTACAGGCCAGAATACTCATGCCAACGGAAGGGATATCAGATGTATCCACGGTTCAACAGTCAGCATCGCGACGGTGCACGGCCATGAGCCTGCCGACGGAAAGGGCCAACCGGCGGATCCTGATCGTCGATGACACTCCGACGATTCACGAGGATTTTCGTAAGATCCTCAGCCCCCATGCTATCCCCGAGGACAGCCTGAGCAGCGCTGAAGCAGCCCTGTTCGGCGCGCCTGTGGCGGTTGCCAGCCAGAGTTTCGTGCTCGATTCGGCCTTCCAGGGCATGGAAGCCCTGAACAAGGTCGAATCTGCCTTGGCCGAGGGCAAACCCTACGCCATGGCGTTCATCGACATGCGTATGCCCCCTGGCTGGGACGGCCTTGAAACCATCGAACGGCTATGGCGCGTCGACCCCAAGCTGCAAGTGGCGCTGTGCACCGCCTATTCCGATTATTCCTGGGAAGACATCGCCGAGCGCCTCGAACTGGGCGACCGCCTGCTCATCCTGAAAAAACCCTTCGATGCCATCGAGATCCGCCAGATGGCCAGTACCCTGACCGTCAAATGGCAGATGACCGAAGACGCGGCGCTGAAAATGGACATGCTCGAACGCGCGGTGCAGGAGCGCACGCGGGAACTGGCCGACGCCAATATCATCGTGCAGAACAGCCCGACCATCCTGTATCGCCTGCGTGGCGAGCCGCCGTTCGCGCTGATGTACATTTCCCACAACATCACCAAGTTCGGCCACGCGGCGGCGCAACTGGTCAACTCGCCGGACTGGGCGCAAACCCTGATCCATCCCGACGACCAAAGCAAGATCGACGACGCCATGGTCCGCGTCTTGAACCGCGACACGGCGGGGGCGTCCATCGAGTTCCGCATGCGCACCGGCGACGGCACGTTCCGCTGGGTGGAAAACCGCTACATTCCGGTGCGCAACGAACAGGGCCTGCTGCTGGAAGTGGAAGGCATCATTCTTGACATCACCGAACGCAAGCTGGCCGAGGAGAAAATCGCCCTGCTGGCCCGCACCGACGGCCTGACCGGGCTGGCCAACCGCGCCACCATGATCGAGCGCCTGCATCAAGCCTTTGCCGCGGCTCGCCGGGGAGCGGCGCCGTTTGCGATGTTTTACCTGGACCTGGACCATTTCAAGCGGATCAACGACACCCTGGGTCACCCGATCGGCGACCTGCTGCTGCAGGAGGTCGCCGCACGCATCAAGGGCTGTACCCGGGAAAACGACGTGGTAGCGCGCCTGGGTGGCGACGAGTTCGCCATCCTGCAACTGGATGTCCACGAAGCGACCCATTGCGCCGCCCTGGCCGCCAAGATCCGGGATGCCCTGGTGGCGCCCTATTCCCTGGACGGCAACGAAGTGCGGATCTCCGTGAGCATCGGCATCAGCCTGTATTCCTCCCAGAGCCAAAGCGCCGACAGCCTGATGGCACAGTCCGACATGGCCTTGTACCGGTCCAAGGAAAAGGGCCGCAACCAGTACCATTTCCATAGCGAGGAGATTAATCAGGAAGTCACCGACCGCGTCGCCCTGGCCAATGACCTGCGCCAGGCCATCGAAAACAACGAGCTGCATTTGCACTACCTGCCGGAGGTCGACCTGGGCACCGGCAAAATCCTGGGCATGGGCGTGCAAGTGCGCTGGAACCACCCTGAGCGCGGCTGGCTGGAGCCGGCGTCGTTCATGCCGGCCGCCGAGAAGACCGGGATCATCGTTGGCCTGGGGCATTGGGTGCTGGACCAGGCCTGTCAACAGATGCGCCAGTGGCGTGACCAGGGCATGGCGCCCCCGGTGATCGCCATCGACCTCTGCCTGACGCAACTCAAGACCGGTCCGGAGCTGATCTATGACGTGCTGCGCACCACCGCCCGCTGGGAACTGGCCCCTTGGGACCTGCGCTTTGACGTCACCGAGGCCACCCTGGCGCAAACCAAGTGGACCCACAACGACGTGCTGCCACGTCTGTGCGAACTGGGCGTACAAATTGCCATCGATGATTTCGGCACCGAGTACTCCTCGTTCGATTACCTCAAGACCTACCGGGTCAACCATCTCAAGCTCGCCCAACGGTTTCTCGACAGCGCCAACGTCGACCCCGAGAACGCAATGACGCTGCGAGCGATCATCAATTTCGCCCGGGATGTGGGCATCGGGATCATTGCCGAGGGCGTCGAAACCCAGGAGCAACGCACCACGCTGATGTCCAGCGGCGGGTCGATGCAGGCCCAGGGGCATTACTTCAGCACTGCCGTAGACAGTGGGCAAGCCAGCGAACTGCTCAAGGCCGGCACCATCGTTCCCGTGACGGACCATTGGACCCGGCCTGCCAGCCAGTTATCGGAGAGCAACCCATGAACCCCATGTCGGTGCCGGCGAACAGGCGAATCCTGGTGGTGGACGACACCCCGGCGATCCACCAGGACTTCCGCAAGATCCTCAGCCCGGGCGCCGGTAGCGACGACTCGCTGGACGACACTGAAAGCCTGCTGTTTGGCACGCCCCAGGTCAGCCGCCTGCAATTTCAGATCGACTCGGCCTATCAGGGCGAAGAGGCATTGGAACTGGTCAAGCGCGCCCAGGCCGAAGGCCAGCCCTATGCGCTGGTGTTCGCCGACATGCGCATGCCGCCGGGCTGGGACGGCCTGCAAACCATCGAGCGTTTGTGGGAGGCCGACCCACGGCTGCAAATCGCGCTGTGCACGGCGTTTTCGGATTATTCCTGGGAAACCATGTCCGAACGCATCGAGTTCGACGATCAGTTGCTGATCCTGAAGAAACCCTTCGACACCCTGGAAATCCGCCAGATGGCCAGTGCCATGACCTGGAAATGGCAACTGGCCCAGGATGCGGCGAGAAAAATGCGCAGTCTGGAGCGCACCATCGAGGAACGGGTCCAGGAGTTGCTGAAAGTCTCCCACTTGCTGCAATACGACGTACTCACCGAGCTACCCAACAGCATGTTGCTCGGTGATCGCCTGACCCAGGCCATGGCCCAGTGCCGTCGCCACGACCGGCAACTGGCGGTGATGTTCATCGGCATGGACCGTTTCAAGCGTATCAATAACGCACTGGGGCACCCGGTGGGCGACGAAATGCTCAAGCGGGTGGCCCGGGCGCTGGCAACGGTGGTGCGTGAATCCGACTCGGTGTTTCGCTACGGCTCCGATGAGTTCGTGGTGATACTGGGAGACATCACCGACTCGCAACAGACCAAAGGCGTGGCCGACAAACTGCTGACGGCCATCAGCACGCCCCACCCCATCGACGGACACGACCTGACCGTTACCGCAAGCCTGGGCATCAGCATGTATCCGGCCGACGGTTTCGATGCCGTGGCGTTGATCAAAAAAGCCGAAACGGCGATGCGCAACGTCAAGGAAACCGGCCCCAACGACTACCGTTTTTTCACTGAAGACATGAACCGTCGGGCGCGACAGCAGCAAACCATCGAATCGGGCCTGCGCCTGGCCTTGCAACGCAAGGAGTTCGTGCTGCACTACCAGCCCAAGATCGATCTGAGGAGCGGCAAAGTGGTCGGCGCCGAAGCGCTGGTGCGCTGGAACCGGCCTGACATCGGCTTGATCTATCCATCGGACTTCATCCCCGTGGCCGAAGACAGCGGCCTGATCGTCCCGCTGAGCCAATGGGTGCTCCAGGAAGCCTGCCAGCAGGCCTGTCGCTGGCAAGCCGATGGCATGCGCCCGCTCTACCTGTCGGTCAACGTCTCCACCATCGATTTTCGCCAGCGCGGTTTCGTCGAAGGCATCGCCCGGACCCTCAAGGAAACCGGTCTCGACCCGACACAGTTAGAACTGGAGATCACCGAAAGCGTACTGATGCAGAACGTCGACACCACCGTCGCCATCCTCAAGGCCGTCAAGCGCCTGGGAATACGGCTGGCCATCGACGATTTCGGCACCGGCTACTCGAGCCTGAGCTACCTGCAGAAATTTCCGGTGGATGTGTTGAAGATCGATCAGTCGTTCGTCGGCGACCTGAGCATCGACAGTAATGACGCAAAGCTGGTGAGCACCATCATCAGCCTGGGCAAGAGCCTGAACCTGCACATCATTGCCGAAGGCGTGGAAACCCTTGAGCAACTGGAGTTCCTCAAGGCTCACCAGTGCGAGGAAGCCCAGGGGTACTACTTCAGCAAGGCCGTGGAGCCACAAGCCTTTGCCCTGTGGATGAGCGAGTGGGAACAACACCACAACCCGTTTGCGTGAACACACCTGAGTTCCATCAACCAAAAGTTTCAAGGAAAGCATCCCATGGCGTCACATGGACTGATTCTGGCTCTCGGCCTGCTGGTGGGATTGAGCGTGACCGTTCACGCCGAGCCGTTGGATGAACCGCTCAAACCACTGCCTCCCGTGCCGACTCTGGACCCCAAGCGCGTCCAGTTGGGCCTGCGGCTTTTCAACGACCCGCGGCTGTCGGTCAACAACACCCTGTCCTGTGCCAGTTGCCATCGCCTGGACAAGGGTGGCGCCGACGACAAACAGTTTTCCCTGGGCTTCGACGGTAAACCAGTGGAGTTCAATACACCCACGGTGTTCAACGCCAGCCTGAACTTCCATCAGTTCTGGGACGGCCGCGTCGACACTCTGGAAGAACAGGTGCACATCGTCGTGACCAGCCCTGCGGAAATGGGCAGTACCTGGGAAACGGTGCTCAAGCGCATCGGCCAGGATCCGGACTACGCCCGGGATTTTAACGATGCCTACCCCGACGGCGTGACCCAGGCCAACATCCAGGGTGCCCTGGCCGACTATGAACGCACCCTGCTGACCCCAAATTCACGTTTCGACCAGTACCTGCTGGGCAACACCGACATCCTCACACCCCGGGAAAAGTTCGGTTACCAGCGCTTCAAGGAATACGGCTGCATCGCCTGCCACCAGGGCGTGAACATCGGCGGCAACATGTTCCAGAAATTCGGCGTGATGGGCGACTACATCCAGGACCGGGGCAACCCTACCCGGGCCGACGAGGGCCGCTTCAACGTCACTGGCGACGAGGCTGACCGCCAGGTTTTCAAGGTGCCGAGTCTGCGTAACGTCGCCATCACCGCCCCGTACTTTCACGCCGGGTCAGCGCCTACCCTGGAGAACGCGGTGGAAGTGATGTTCAAGTACCAGTTGGGCCGTGAACCCTTGAAGAACGACACGGAACTGATCGTCGAATTCCTCAAGCCCCTCCCCGGCGAACGGGAGGGCAAGCCGCTATGACCGCCCTGCGTCGCCTCGGTCTGGCATTCGTCGGCCTCTTGCTGGTGTCGATCCTGCTGTTCATGTACATCCAGTCAAGTGCACAGCAGGCCGCCTCGTACATTGAATCTCGGGACCTGATCCGCCTGCTCAAACAGCAGGACGCCATCTGGGACAACGAAGTCCTTAAATCCCGGATGGCTTTGAGCCAAAACTATGACCCCCTAGTCTCGCCCCTCAATGAGATGGCACGTCTGTGGCAGCGCCTCAACGCCATCGAATCGGAACCGGCTCGCCACGCACCGTCAAGCTGGGAACAGGAGCGCGACGAATACCTCAAGGCGGTGAAGGAGAAAACCCGCCTGGTGGAAAGATTCAAATCCCACAATGCGGTACTGCGCAATTCCCTCGCCTTCCTGCCCACCGCCGAAGATGACATCCAGGCCCAGTTCGCCCAGCTTTCGGACGCCGACAAACTGCAGCTGCAAAACGTTGCCATCGATACCTACGACCTGTTGCTCAGTTCCATGGAGTTCGCCCATCTGGCCACCCGTGAGCAAGCCGCCGAAGTGCTGCTAGGCCTGAATCGGCTGGACGTCAACAAGGAGCGTCTGCCGGAAAGCCTGCAAAAATCCGTCGATATCCTGAGCAGGCACATCGCGCTGATCTTGCGCGAACAACCCAGGGTCAATGACCTCTTGCAGGGAATCGAAGCCGTTCCCGTGGCCGGCCGACTGGACACCATCACCAGCCTGCTGGACAAAGACCAGGAGAAAGCTGCCGCCAGGCATCAGCGCAACCATATTCTTCTGCTGGTTTTCGCCACGTTCCTGGTGTTGATCCTGATCTGGCTGGCCATCCGGCTGATGCGCAGCTTCGCCGAAACCAAACGCGCCAACAACGCCCTGCAAACCGCCAACGACGAGCTGGAGGTACGGGTCGAAGAGCGCACCCGCCAACTCAAGGACACCCAGAGCGAACTGATGGACACCGCCCGTCAGGCCGGCATGGCGGAAATCGCCACCAACGTGCTGCACAACGTTGGCAACGTGCTCAACAGTGTGAACATCTCCGCCGATCTGATCAGCCGTAAACTGCGCAGCAGCAAGGCCCTGGGACTGGGCAAGGCGATGCAACTGATCAATGAACACCCCCACGACCTGGGGCACTTCCTTACCGAAGACGAAAAAGGCAAGCTGTTGCCCGGCTATCTGAACCAGTTGGTGGAGGCCATCGCGGTCGAACAGCAAGGCCTTACCGACGAGTTGGCCCAGTTGAGCAAGAGCGTGGATCACATCAAGGATATTGTCTCCACCCAGCAATCCTATGCCGGTGCCAACTGTCTGGTGGAGCCCCTGGTGGTCAGCGAACTGCTCGAAGACGCCCTGCGCATGAACTCCGGCGCCCTGACCCGTCACCACGTGACGGTGCTCAAGGAGTACGGCGACGTGCCGCGGATCCTGGGCGACAAGCACCGTTTGCTGCTGATCCTGATCAACCTGATCAGCAACGCTAAATACGCCATGGCAGGAGTTTCCAACCGCGCACGGAACATGACCCTCAAGGCCACGGTCGTCAATGACGAAACCTTGCAGATCAGCGTCAAGGATGAAGGCGAAGGCATCCCGGCGGAAAACATGACGCGTATCTTCGCCCATGGTTTTACCACCCGTAAGGAAGGCCACGGGTTCGGTTTGCACAGTTGCGCGCTCGCGGCCATTGAGATGAACGGCCACCTCACCGCTCACAGTGAGGGACCAGGCACAGGAGCAACGTTCGTGTTGCAACTGCCCTTGAAACTCGCAGAAGGTGAGCATGAATAATCTGAGCAACCGCCGCATCCTGTTGATCGACGATACACCGGCCATCCATGACGATTTCCGCAAAATCCTCACGCCGGAGGATCAGGTCAATGTCGATCTACTGGACATGGAAAACGCCTTGTTCGGCGACGCACCGAAACCGGCCGGCACCGTATTCGAACTCGACTCGGCCTACGGCGGCCAGGAAGGTCTGAACAAACTGCTGCAAGCGCTGGCAACGGAGCACCCTTATGCATTGGCCTTTGTCGACATGCGCATGCCCGAGGGCTGGGATGGCGCCAAAACCATCGAGGAACTCTGGAAGCACGACCCACTGTTGCAAGTGGTGGTCTGCACCGCCTACTCGGACTATTCCTGGGACGAACTGCTGGACCGCCTCAATGGCCATGACCGGTTGCTGATTCTGAAGAAACCCTTCGACAACATCGAAGTCCAGCAAATGGCCAACACCCTGACCACCAAGTGGGAAATGACTTCCCGCGCGCAATTGCAGATGAGCAAACTCGAGGAGCTGGTGGAGCAGCGGACCCAGGCGTTCAAACAGGCCAGTTCTTTGCTGCAGATGGAAATCGACGAACGCAAGATGCTGGAAAGCCAGTTGGTCCAGTCGGAAAAACTCGCCTCGCTGGGCCAGTTGGCCGCCGGGGTCGCTCACGAAATCAACAACCCGATCGGTTTCATTTCTTCCAATCTGGGGGCCCTGGATGGCTACTTTGGCAAACTCCAGGAGATGCTCCAGGCCTATGACAGTGCCGAGCAAGCCATTTCTTCGCCGGAACTGGTAGTGAATCTGAGAAAGCTGCGCGAGCAGGTGGAGCTGGACTTCCTCGTCGAGGACATTCCACTGCTGATCAAAGAGTCCAAGGACGGCATCAGTCGGGTCGGGCAGATCGTCAAGGACCTCAAGGACTTCTCCCGCGTCGACTCCAACCAGGAATGGCAGATGGCCAACTTGCAACAAGGCCTGGATTCGACGCTGAACATCGTCGCCAATGAAATCAAGTACAAGGCCGACGTGATCAAGCAATACAGCCCGTTGCCGGAAGTCGAATGCCTGCCGTCGCAGATCAACCAGGTGATCATGAACCTGATCGTCAACGCCGCCCAGGCCATCGGCCCCGAGCGTGGCACCATCACCTTGCGCAACGGCATTGAAGAAGACACCGTGTGGATCGAAGTCGCCGACAATGGCTCGGGCATGCCGCCTGAGACACTGCAAAAAATCTTCGACCCGTTCTTCACCACCAAACCTGTCGGCCAGGGCACGGGACTGGGACTTTCACTGTCCTACGGCATCGTGAAAAAACACAACGGCGAGATCACAGTGCGCAGCGAGGTCGGGGTGGGAACTACCTTCCGCGTGGAGTTGCCGGTGCGGCAGATGAAACAGGCGAGCTGAGATCGCGCTGTGTGGGAGCAAGGCTTGCCCGCGATGGAGGCGATGCGGTCTTCAGAAACCGAGGCGCCTGTTTAGCGAGCAGGGGTTGCCCCACCCCAGCGAGCATAAATCCCCTCGCCACAGTTGCCCGCCCTTTCGCTGCCAGCGCAGAATGCCTGCACCGCCCCACCCCATCGCTCACCCGAAGGAAACCGCATGAGCCTGTCTTTACTGAGCCGTTACGCCTTCTTTGCCGGCTGCGTAGTTTTCACCCTCGCCAGCCTGCCGTTTCTGCAACACGACTGGCTCTGGCCGATCACGCTGGTGACAGGGCTGTTAAGTCTGCTGGGACTGTTCGACCTGCTGCAGAACCGCCATGCCGTGCGTCGCAACTACCCGATCCTGGGTAATATCCGCTATCTGGTCGAAGGCATCCGCCCGGAAATTCGTCAGTACCTGCTCGAATCCGACAGCGACGCCCTGCCCTTCTCGCGCGCACAGCGTTCCCTGGTGTACTCCCGGGCCAAGAACGAAAGCGCCGACAAACCGTTCGGCACCCTGATCGATGTTTATCAGACCGGTTTCGAATTCATCGGCCATTCCATGCGCCCGGCTCCGTTAAGCGACCCCAGCGGTTTTCGCGTGACGGTCGGCGGACCGCAATGCACCCAACCGTATTCAGCGTCGGTGTTCAACATCTCCGCCATGAGCTTCGGTTCCCTGAGCGCCAACGCCATTCGGGCGTTGAACCAGGGCGCCAAGCTCGGCAATTTCGCCCACGACACGGGCGAAGGCAGCATCAGCCCTTATCACCGCGAACACGGCGGCGACCTGACCTGGGAACTGGGCAGCGGCTATTTCGGCTGTCGCACCCGTGAAGGTCGCTTCGACCCGGAGCGCTTCGCCGCCCAAGCGCAAAACCCGCAGGTGCGGATGATTGAAATCAAGATGAGCCAGGGCGCCAAGCCCGGCCATGGCGGAATTCTGCCCAAGCACAAGGTCACCCGGGAAATCGCCGAAACCCGTGGCATCCTCATGGGCGAGGACTGCGTTTCACCGTCACGCCACAGTGCTTTCTCCACACCGATCGAACTGATGCAGTTCGTCCAGCAATTGCGCGAACTGTCCGGTGGCAAACCAGTGGGTTTCAAGTTCTGCCTGGGCCACCCCTGGGAGTTCATGGGCATCGCCAAGGCCATGCTGGAAACCGGCATCCTGCCCGACTTCATCGTGGTGGACGGCAAGGAAGGTGGCACGGGTGCAGCGCCAGTGGAATTCACCGACCACATTGGCGTGCCGTTGCGCGAGGGCCTGCTGTTTGTCCACAACACCTTGGTGGGCCTGAACCTGCGGGACAAGATCAAGCTCGGCGCCAGCGGCAAGATCGTCAGCGCCTTCGACATCGCCAGCGTCCTGGCCATCGGTGCCGACTGGGCCAACGCCGCGCGGGGCTTCATGTTCGCCATCGGCTGCATCCAGTCCCAAAGCTGTCATACCAACAAATGCCCCACCGGCGTCGCCACCCAGGACACCCTGCGCCAGCGCGCCCTGGTTGTGCCGGACAAGGCCCAGCGGGTCTACAACTTCCACCGCAACACCCTCAAGGCCCTGGCCGAAATGCTCGCCGCCGCCGGCCTCGACCATCCTTCACAACTGCAACCCAAACATCTGGTCCGCCGCATGTCCGCCACTGAAATCAAGCTGTTTTCCCAGTTGCATGTGTTCTTGAAACCGGGGGAATTGCTGACGGGTGAGGTCAATGGGGAGTTTTATTCGCGGATGTGGCAGATGGCGCGGGCGGACAGTTTTGAGCCGCAGGAAGTCGCCGCCGCTTGACGGCAGTGCCATCAGGCATGAGACAGGATCCTCCACGGTACGAGGGGTATCCCCTTGAGAAAAAGCCCCGATCATTCGACCGGGGCTTTTCGTTTTATTGCCGGCAATTTATGAAGCGGTATCCATCGACCCCTGCACATCACCCGTGGGCTGCAACTTGAAGGTATAAAACAACACCGTCAGCAGCACCAGGAACGCCGGGCCCACGTAGAGGGCCACACGGGTGTCGGGGAAGTAGGCCATCAGGCCCACCACCAGCACCAGGAACGCCAGCGCCAAATACGAACTGACCGGGTACAGCCACATGCGGTATTTCAGGGCCGCACGTTCCGAAGCGCTCAGGCTTTTACGGAATTTGAGCTGGGCCAGCAGGATCATCACCCAGGTCCAGATCGCACCGAAGGTGGCGATGGAGGTCACCCAGACAAAGACTTTTTCCGGCACCAGGTAGTTGAGCAGCACGCCCAGCAGCAGCGCGGCGATGGACAGCAGCAACGCGCGGCGCGGCACGCCGTTGGCCGAGGTGGTGGCGAAACCAGCCGGGGCCTGGCCGTTCTGCGCCAGGCTGTAGAGCATGCGCCCGGTGCTGAAGATACCGCCGTTGCAGGACGACAGCGCCGCAGTGATCACCACGAAGTTGATGATGCCGGCGGCGGTCTTGATACCCAGGCGCTCGAAGGTCATCACGAACGGGCTGCCCTGGGTGCCGATTTCGTTCCAGGGGTAGATCGACAGGATCACAAACAGAGCGCCGACGTAGAACAGCAGGATCCGCCAGAACACCGAACCGATGGCGTTAGGGATGGTTTTCTGCGGGTTCTTCGCCTCACCGGCGGTCAGGCCGATCATTTCCACACCCAGGTAGGCGAACATCACCATTTGCAGGGACATCAACACACCCTGCACGCCGTTGGGCATGAAACCGCCGTGCGTCCAGAGGTTGGAAATACCCAGGGCCACGCCGTCGTTGCCGAACCCGAAAGCGATGATGCCCACGCCGCCGATGACCATGGCGATGATGGTGACGATCTTGATCAAGGCGAACCAGAACTCGAATTCGCCGAAGGCCTTGACCGCGATCAGATTGATCGAGCCCATGCTGATCAGTGCCGCCAGGGCCCAGATCCAGCGGGGCACGTCGGGGAACCAGATGCCCATGTACACCGCCACCGCGGTGATTTCCGCCACGCAGGTAACCAGCCACAGGAACCAGTAGTTCCAGCCGGTCAGGAAGCCCGCCAGCGGCCCGAGGTAGTCCTGGGCATAACGACTGAACGAGCCGGCCACCGGGTTGTGCACGGCCATCTCGCCGAGCGCACGCATGATCACCAGGATCGCCAGGCCACCAATGATGTAGGACAGCATGATTGCCGGACCGGCCATTTCGATGGCCTTGGCCGAGCCGAGGAACAGCCCGACACCGATGCAAGCGCCGAGCGCCATCAGGCGGATATGCCGCTCGCCGAGTTCACGTTTGAGCGGACCACCCTGAGCGGTCTCGCCATGGGGCAGATGATTGCCGACAGGCATAGGGATACAACCTCGTTTTGTTATTGGATTGACCACCGAGTCTCCAAAGCCGCAAGCCGATAGGCCTGCCACCTTGCCGAAACCGGGTCTGTTTTGTGGACAGACCGTCCTGTAGAACAAAAGCCGCAGGATCAGCGGGTCGTGCAGTATAAAAAGCCAGAGGCAGAGAGTTTCACTGTAAAACCAGGGAAAATCAGGGATAAACCTCATCCCTATACCCATCTATGGAGACGTATTGCCTGGGATTACAGTCAATTCGTAAAACGGCGCCGAGTATTGCACAGCGATGGTGCAGCGTCATGCCCGGGGACATGCCGATGGCTCTAGCGCAGGGTTCTTGGGCTGAACAGCCCCTGTGGCGAGGGAGCTTGCTCCCGCTGGGTGGCGCAGCCGCCCCCGGCTTTTTCAACCTGGGAATACTGCTCAGCCATGCATCAGTTGCGTCTGCTGCGCAGCCGAGCGGGAGCAAGCTCCCTCGCCACAAAAGCCCCTCAGCCATAGAGAACAACAACCGTCTTATACATACGGTGTCCACAATTTCCCCGCCGCCCGCGCCGCCACCGTCTAAGCTTCAAGCAAGTCCCGATCAATGCGTGAATGGATCAGTCGACTATGGGCGCGTTATGGCAAACCGATTCGAGTAAACCTGTGGGCCCGACTGAACGTATGGAAGAAGCACCTTTACCCCAAAAAAAACGCCGCGCAGGGCATGGCTGGCGAGCGTTCTGGTTGTTGCTGTTGATTATCGTGGTGGTGGTCGGCCTGGCGGTGGCCAAGGAAATGCGCACGTCCAGGTTTCAAGCCCAGGAGCTAAGCCGGTACGCCGCGTCTTTGACCTATTCGGTGCAACCGGGGCCCAGCGACGCCATCGTCTACCCTGGCGCAGGTCCGTTCGACCGGCGGTTGGGTTACAGCTCGCTGGATGAATTCCTGCCGCGGTTGCTCAAGCGCGATTATGTGATCCAGGCCCAGGCACGTTTCTCCCCGGCCTTGATGAACTACGTCGACAAGGGCCTGTTTGCCCCTTATGCGGAAAAGATCCAGGCCGGCCTGACGATCACCGATTGCCGCGTCGCGCCGCTGTACCAGTTCAAGTACCCGCAGCAACTGTACGCCAGCTTCGAGGCAATCCCCCCCGTGGTGGTGCAAAGCCTGTTGTTCATCGAGAACCGCTTTCTGCTCGACCCCAAGCACCCCCAGGCCAACCCGGCGGTGGACTGGCCGCGCTTCGGCATGGCGGCGTGGTCACAAGTCGCCAAGCTCCTGAGTCTGCCGGGGCAGTCCGCCGGGGGCAGTACACTGGCTACGCAGCTGGAAAAATATCGCCACTCCGCCGACGGCCTCACCGGGTCGGGGGCGGAGAAAATCCGCCAGATGATTTCCGCCAGTGTGCGGGCTTATCAGGCAGGCCCACAGACCCTTGAGGCCCGGCAGAAAATCATTCGCGATTACCTCAACAGCGTGCCGCTCTCCGCCGTACCGGGGCATGGCGAAGTCCACGGCATGGCCGAAGGTTTGCGGGTCTGGTACGGCGCCGATTTCAAGCGTGCCAACGAACGTTTGTCCAGCACCGCGACAGATCCCGCCAGCCTCGCGGAAAAAGGCCTGGCCCTGCGGGAAATGCTGTCGTTGATGATCGCCCAGCGCCGCCCCTCCTATTACCTGTCCAAAGGCCGGGACGAACTGGCGCGCCTGACCGACAGCCACGTCCGGCTGCTGGCCCAGAACGGCGTGATCGACGCCTCCTTGGCCGAAGCGACCCTGGCAAGCAAGGTCAGTTATCGCGACTGGGTGCAGCAACCCACCATTCAGCCCAACGAAATCAACAAGGGCATCAGCGCCGCCCGCAGTCGTCTGGCCACGCTGCTCAACCGCTCGTTCTACGACCTCGATCGCCTGGACCTCTCCGCCACCAGCACCTTGCAAAACGACTTGCAGACCCAGGCCACCGATTACCTCAAGCGCTTGGCGGACCCGGCGTTCGCTGCCGAAATCGGCCTGATGGGCGAACGTCTTCTGACGCCTACCAGCACCGCCCAGGTGCGCTACAGCTTCACCCTGCTGGAACTGACCCCGGACGGCTCGCGCGTGCGCGTGCAAACCGACAGCACCGACCAACCCTTTGATATCAACGAAGGCAGCAAACTGGAACTGGGCTCCACCGCCAAGTTGCGGGTGCTCACCACCTACCTGCAGATCATCGCCGAACTGCACGAACGTTATGCCCACGAAACCCCAGCAACATTGAAAAAAGCCGAGATCGCCGACCAGGACCGCCTCTCCCGCTGGGCCGTCGACTACCTGATCCAGCACAGCGATCGCAACCTGCCGACGATGCTGGAGGCGGCGCTGGATCGTACCTATTCAGCCAGCCCCGGCGAGGCGTTTTTCACCGGCGGCGGGCTGCACACCTTCAATAATTTCCGTAAGGAAGATAACGGCCGTAATCCTACCTTGCGCGACGCCCTGCGCGAGTCGATCAACCTGCCATTCATTCGCCTGATGCGTGACCTGGTGCGCTACGCCACGTACGCGGGTCCCGACAACAGTTCGGAGCTGCTCAAGGACGACAAGAATCCGCGCCGCCAGGAGTACCTGGCCCAGTTTGCCGACCGCGAAGGCACCACCTTCCTGCTCAAGTTCTGGAAGAAGTACCAGAAAAAGGACACCGGCCAGCGTCTCGAAACCTTCCTCGACGGCATGCGCCCCACGGCGATCCGCCTGGCCGCCGTGCACCGCTATTTCTTTCCCGGCGACAGCCAGGAAAGCTTCAACCACTTTGTGCGTTCGCACCTCAAGTCGGCCAAGAGCGCCGAAAAGCTCACCGACGAACGCCTGGAACGGCTCTACAGCAGCTACGGCCCGGGCAACTATGACCTGCCCGACCAGGGTTTTATCGCCAAAGTCCATCCGCTGGACCTGTGGCTGGTGGGTTATCTGCTGAACAATCCTGATGCCAAGTTCAGCCAGATCGTCAAAGCCAGCCGGTTCGAACGCCAGGAGGTCTACAGCTGGCTATTCAAAAGCCGGCACAAGAGCGCCCGCGACAGTCGTATCCGCACCATGCTGGAAGTCGAGGCCTTCCTTGATATCCACCAACGCTGGCAGAAAGTCGGCTACCCGTTCGACCATCTGGTGCCGTCGCTGGCCACCGCCATCGGCAGCTCCGGCGACCGCCCCGCCGCGCTGGCGGAGCTGGTGGGCACCATCCTCAACGACGGCATCCGGCTCCCGGCGCTGCGCGTCGACAGCCTCGACTTCGCCGTCAATACCCCTTATGAGACACGGCTGATCAGCGATCCGGATAACGGCAAACGCGTGATGCCGGTGGAAGTGGCCCGGGCGTTGCGCGGTGCGTTGTCCCAGGTGGTCGATGCCGGCACCGCGAAACGGGTGGCCGGCAGTTTCACCCTGGCCGATGGCACGCCGTTATCGATGGGTGGCAAGACCGGCACCGGCGACAATCGCATCGAAGCCGTTGGCGCCGGCGGGCGGGTCATCAGTTCCAAGTCGATCAACCGCACCGCGACCTTTGTGTTCTACATCGGCGACAGCCATTTCGGCACCCTCACCGCCTATGTGCCGGGGGTTTCGGCGCAGAACTTCAAATTCACCTCGGCCTTGCCGGTGCAGGTGCTCAAGGGCATGGCGCCGTTCCTCTCGCCGTACTTGCAACCGGGTAGCCATACCCAGTGCCAGCCGTTGGTGGCGCGCCATTGACTCAATCCAACCCCTTAGGAGCGATGGTGGACCGCTAGACCTCCGAATCCCAGATCACCGTCACATTGCCTATGTAACTCTTGGCATCGCCGGCCAGCATTTCCTCGACCTGGTTGCGGGCGACTTCGAAATGCATCGTTCCCGGCCGGCGCTCGATGTAATGCCCCGGCTGGAACAACTCGGTGCCGCTTCCATCGAGATAGAGCCGACGGCGGTTGACCGGTTGGCCACCAGCGTCGGTCAAGCCATTGGGCAGGGTCACACTGATATTCACCGGCACCATCTGGCCGGAGTTGGGTGCCCAGAGCAGACAGGTGTTATCACTCGAACCGGCGAATTGGCATTGCAGGCCCATCTTGAAACGCGATGAGGCTGAGATGTGGAAGGTCTGGTCACGAAACAACCGCGTCGGTTTTTGCCCCTGGCTCAACCAGGCCTGCCAACCGCCCTGAGGTTCGAGCACGACCTTGTTGCCGCCAGGAGGCACTTCGACCTTGAGGGTGTGTTCGACATCCAGTTTGAAATTGAACGCGATTATTGAATCATTCGGGATCATCACATCGCCCATATCGAAGTCCTGCCCCGGACCAACGCTATAAGTCAGCGAGCCCGTGTATTGACCAGTCGACATGGTCAAGGGATTGGGGGTACGCAATTCGTAGGCAAAATCCAGATAACGGTAAGTCATGCTGGGGATCAAGTAACGAGCCCTTTTGGCGCACACACCTTCTACCGGGGTGGTCCAGAAAAAACCGTACCAATTGACGTTATAAGGTGCATTACCGCCGAATCGACATGGCGAGGGCGCACTGACCCAGCTAGAACCCCATAACAGGTTATGAGCCTTTAAAGCGTCAACACCTCCACCGACCAAGTCGGCTGCGTTAACAGGAAGTCGGTATTCCGAACCTATGCCGGACAAACGTATTTCAACGACTTCAGTTTCACCCGTACTTGCATGGGTTACTTGTAGCGAGCGCCAACCGGCAGGCACTTTGAACATCGCACCTTGCCGAGCGTCCCCATGATTCGCTTCAATAGGAAGGGTCGAACTGAAAGTGATAGGCAAGCGAATGCTGAACATCGTCTTGCATTGATTTGGAAATGACGCGCAGTAACCCGTGGTCGGAGTGGTATTGCGAAATTTATTCTCTTGAGGCTTAGCAGGGTCTGGCCTGAATACGGCACTGATTTCCCGGGTCAGCGCATTGGCCGTCGGAACGCCTGTCAACAACAAGGCAAAAACCGCGACTGCGCGGCACAACGAAACACCGCGCCCGAAGATGTTTGAACGACTCATTTTCACTCCAATAAAACTGCAACGAGCAAGCCCGCTCCCACAAGGGATCACCTAAACCTCTGAATCCCAGATCACCGTCACATTGCCTATGTAACTCTTGGCTTCCCCAGCTAGCATTTCCTCAACCTGATTGCGGCCGACTTCGAAATGCAGGGTGCCCGGCTTGCGGTCGATGTAGTGCCCCGGCTGGAACAGTTCGGTGCCGCTGCCGTCGAGGTAGAGCCGACGGCGGTTGACCGGTTGGCCGGCGGCGTCAGTCAAGCCGTTGGGCAGGGTCACGCTGACATTCACCGGCACCAGAAGGCCGGAGCTGGGTGCCCAGAGCAGGCAGGTGTTATCGCTCGTATCGGCGAATTGGCATTGCATACGCATCTTGAACCGCGATGAAGCCCAGATATGGAAGGTCTGGTCACGGAACAACCGGGTCGGTTTTTGCCCTTGGTTCAACCAGGCCTGCCAGCCGCCTTGGGGTTCGAGCACGACCTTGTTGCCGCCAGGAGGTACTTCGACCTTGAGCGTGTGTTGGACTTCGAGATTGAAATTGAGCGCAATCACCGAATCGTTCGGGATCATCACGTCACCCATGTCGAAGTCCTGGCCCGGCCCGACGCTGTAGCTCAACGTCCCAGTGTAATGACCGGCCGACATCTTCAAGGGGTTGGGGGTGCGCAGTTCGTAGGCAAAATCCAGATAGGTGTAGCGCATATCGGGCACCAGGTATTTGGCTTGTTTGGCGCAGGCGCTTTCTTGCGGCGTTTTCCAAAAAAATGCGTACGTGAGCGTGTTGTAGGTCGCAACACCACTGTAGCGGCACGGCGAAGGCGCATACACCCAACTGCCGCCCCATAGCCTGTAATGGGCCGTCTTGAGATCCTCACCCCCTCCCACCAGCTCGACAGGACTCACGCTGAGGCGATATTGCGAACCGATACCGGATACGCGCACTTCAACCTCTTCACTTTCGCCGGTGCTTGAATTGAAGACGGTTGCCGGACGCCAGTTGGCGGGCACCTTGAACATGGCGCCTTGCCGATTACTGGGGTGGTTGGCCTGAATAGGCGCGGACGAATCAAAGGTAATGGGCATCCGAATACTGAACATGCCCGTGATTTCACATTCCCTGGGGTGCTGGGAACAATACCCACTCACCGGTGTGGTATTGGTGAACTTGTTGTCCATGGGCTTCGCCGGATCAGGCCGGAAACGCGCACTGATCTCCTGGGTCAATGCATTGGCCGTCGGCATGCCTATACACAACAAGACAAAAGCCGTGGCAACGCGGCACAGCGAAACACCGCGCCCGAAGATGTTTGAACGACTCATTTCGATCCACTCCAATAAACCGCAATTGCCCTACGGCGCAATGGCATCGAACACCATGTGCACGGTGCCGAAATAATCCCCAGGCGCATACTCCTCCTCGGTCTTGACGGCGATGATTTCCAGCCCCACACGCCGACCGGGCCGGGCCTCGGCGGCCGAGACCACCTGGGCCGAATCCAGGGTCAGTTGGACGTTGTTGAACGTCACCTGCAGGTCGATGCGCTCACGGCCATTGGACAGGTAAGCCTCTTGCCCCAGACGGGCGCCAATGGCCCCGTTGATGTTCTTCACTTCGTAATTGGCCCGCAGCGGCAGGAGCCCGGAGGTCAGGGTGCTGAACAGCATCGGCTGTTCACGCTCGACCAGTTGCGGGTCGACCGGCAGCACGTGGAAGTCGATCGTCGGGATGGTGACGAAGAGTTCGAACGTTTCCCGCTCCAGCGCTGCCCACGCGGGCAAACCCGGCAGCGTCAAGGCGGTGAACAGGAGAGTACGTAACAGCGTCTTGAACATGATGATTACCTGTGGCGCCAACGGCGGTTCAGTGACGGCATACCGTCAGCCTTTGATCTCAATGGCTTTTTCCTCGCGACCTTCGATCAGGCTGAAGCGGTACTCACGCCCAGGCTCCTTGTCGAACGAAAAGGTGCGACCGGCCATGACGTGGTGCTTGGTGGTCGGCCGGCAATCGTTGTCTTTTTGCGCAGCGCAATCCTTGAACTCATCGATCACCACCACGCTGTTGCCGTTGTTGCGCACCAGGTAGCGATCGGCGCTGTCATCGATGGCGGTCTCGAAACGGGTCTCCTTGGGCCTGACAAAAAACACCGTGCCGAAGCCGGCCAGCACCTTCACCCCGGCGGCGATCCGTTCCTTCTTGTATTGCTCGCGTTCCTCGGTGCTGACGGCGAACTCGTCCTCGGCCTCCGGCACCACCGGTACGAAGCGAACCCGGAAGTACCGCTCCTTGCTGCGGTCGCCCATGAACAGCAGACGCGTGCCTTGCATGCCGTTGGCCGGCACGATCAGGCGTGCCGGGCTGGCCATCAGACCATTCCTGGCGAGTACGCCGTCCTGATCCTGCAGCGGCACCTCCAGGTAGCTGCCGTCATCGCTGTAAAGAATCTCGAGGATGTCGACCTTGACGAATGCGGTGGACGTTCCGCCGTTGAAGATCCGTTTCATGTAGGTGCTCTTGTCGCCTTCGAGATAGTCGTAGACCACCCCGACATTAATCTGCGGCCCGGCCTGGGCCATCAGCGAAAACAGCGACAAACCACACAGAACCAATAAGCGCTTCATTACTAAAACCTCATGAGTGGAAGGCGGCCGATGGCGACCGTTTCACGGAACACTGCTTGCAATGTTGAAGGGCGCACCGCGCTGGCCGGCGCGCCAGGATCAAGTTCAACCCGCCGTCTCGATCGGGTTGTTGCTGTCGGCCAGGGTGTCTGGCGTGCAGCGCAAATCACCGATCATCAACACATCGCCCTCGCTGTTGGCGTTATCCGGGTCGAGGCGGAACTGGCAAAGCAAGTCATTGCCATAGCGCACTTCAAGCGTCGGGGAGCTGGCGTTCATCTCCATGGAGAAGAAACCGTCCACCTCGCTGACTCCACGGCTGGCGTGGTTGATCACGTGATGGCCCTTGAGCGGCTGGCCCTGCGCGTCCAGCAGACGACCGAGCACGGTCACGCTTCTCATCACGCTGACTTTGCGGTAGTCCACGCCCCCTTTGTTCAAGTGATAGCGGCTGCGTGAAGGCTCTATGTTGGCCGCCGGTGGATGCACGCCGTCGAAGTCGAAGGTCAACAGGCTGTTCTGATAGGCGGTGATGGGCACGAAGTTGCGGCCGGGACGCAAGGTGGTGGTGCCACCCGTCAGGTCGTCGGCGAGCAGGACGATGTCGTCCAGGTCGGTTTCCACATCCACGATCATGCCCGCGCCGCCACTCTGGGGCAGGCCGGTGAAGGCGACTTTCTGGCCACCCACGGCCACCGTGCTGCTCAGGTTCAAGCCACCGGTGAGGTTGTCGTTGTAGGAAGAGCGCTGGATGAAACCGTCGCCGTACACCGTATCGGTGTCGAAACTGGCGAGGCCGGACAGACCCACGCCATAGGTATCGGCCAGTACCGTGGCGGACACGCTTTGCAGCACGTGATCCTGCAGGTCCCGGCGATAGCTCAGCGACCCATTGTTGTCCCGCGTTCCGTCACGGGATGTGCGGGTGCCGATACTGCCTGACCAATACTCGCCCGGCCCGCCCAAGGCCACGCTGACGCTCAGGTCCACGCCGCGATTTCGTCGATCGGCGGTACTGGAGGTGCCCGGACGGTCGAACACCGACCACCGCCAGTTGGCATCGCTGCCGCCAAGCTTGCCACGCTGGGTCCATCCCAGGTCCACACCGGCGCCCTCGACATTGCCTTCGCTGTAGAACAGCCGCCCGTTGATCGACGACTTGTTGCTCAGTCGATGGGAGACCGACAGCGACGAATTGCTGGTCTGGCCGACGAACACGTCGCGCTGGCGGATACGAGTGCCGTCAGGCAGGGTTTCGTAAGTGTTGCGCGTGTCCAGCCAACTGCGATTATGGCTGGCCACCACACTGCCCAGACCGTAGCTGTACAGCGCCTGCAGGTCCATGCCGGTGCCGTATTGCTCGGTCTGGTAAACGTTGGCAAAGAGGCTGGTGTTGTTGGGCAGCGTCCAGTCCACCGAGGTGCCGTACTGCAGCTTGTCCTGCACCTGGCGCGTGGAAAGCCCCAACACCACTCGCGGGTGCAGCAAGTAATTGAGACCGACCCCGGCAGTCGTGAAGCCCGAGGGTTGATCGTCCCAGTTGCTCAGCAGTTTGGTTTCACGGCCGGCAAACAGGTTGTAGCGCCAGCGATCATCGGCGCTGCGCCAGTTGTTGGGCTTGTAGACCAGCTCCTGGGACGTGGCGGTGGTCTGCCCGTCTTCAATCAGCCGCACTTCCACTTCATAGATGCCGCCAGGCAATGGCCGGGTATCCAGGCTCTGCAAGCCGGCGCTGACGGCCTGGGTATTGAGCAACAGGCCGTTGCGATAGATCTCTACCGCCGCCTGACGACTGGCGGTGACATAAATGGGGTACACGCTGGGCTTGGGATTATTGATCACCAGGCTGTCGGAACTGCCGTACATGACCCCCAGCGCGGTATCCGGGTTGGCCCCGAACGAACGGATCTGACGGTTCAAACCATCGGAGCCCGGCATGAAATAACCCAGGCGCAAAAAACTGTCTTGCATCTCGCGCTGGGTGTGCAACTCATGAACGGCGTGGTAGAGCTTATCGTCCGGCCCGCCCAGGCGCGAAAGCTGCAGATCGAACGACTGGGTCCAGTTACCCACGCTGGAACTGGCATTGAGGCCATAACGCCCGCCCGTATCCTGCTCCTGACCACCGTTGAGATTGAGTTGGTTATTGACGATCAAGCCCAGACTGCCCCCCTGTGGCTGATCGTAATAACGTTTCTCCACGCTGCCGCGCTCCACTTTTTCAGTGAGGATCGACACCAGTGAATGTTCAAGGCTGTAATGCACCGCCAGCAGCCCCGCCGTGCATTTGGCTTCGCAGGCACCCAAGGCGCGCCCCTGTTTGAGCAGTTGCTCCCATTGCCCGCGCTCGACGGGCGGGATCGGGCTGTCCTGGGTGTCGGTGAATTCGAGCAAGGTAATACGATCATCGCGTGTCAACACCACCATGGCTTCGCCGAGGTACTGTTGATCGAGTTCCATACGAACCGCCAGAGGCACATCGAAAAAGTGGGCTTCAAACTCCTCCGGTAGCCCCTTGGCCTGGGACAACAGACTTCTGGGCGTCGTACCCGGGGCGGTCGGCGCAGCCAATGCACTGGCGCACAACAACAGCGCCAGCGCACCCACGATGGGTGTCATCGCAAACATCAATGGATTCTCATATCAGCAAACTATCGGGACGTTCCAGGTACAGGCCGGCCGGGCGGCCGACCTGCGTTCATGCCCGCAGGACGAGAAAAGCCTCATCGGGCAGTGAAGGGTTTACGGGCGAGGCACCGCGTCGAAGATCACGGTGAAGTCGGCGGTGTATTGACCGACCTGGCTCTCCAGAGGCACGGTCGAGGCCATGATGAGCATGTCGGCCTGGGTACCTGGAGTGGATGCCGCGTCAGTCACCACTTCCTGAGGAAACTCGGTCAGGGTGACATTGTTGAACCGGGTCAGCAGCGGAATGGCGTCCGTACCATTGGTCAGCGAAGCCTGGCCGCCCAGGATATAGGCATGCACCGAACCGTCGGTGTTCTTCACGTCGAAGGTCTGACGCAAAGGGCTCAAGGAGTTGGTCACCGGGTTGTAGTGCATGACTTCATCCTTACCGAAGTCAGGGTTGCGTGGCAGTACATGGAACTGCTTGGTGGGGATCGTCGCGGTGATATGAATAGAGGAGCGAGCATCGTCCAGAGCGAAGACCAGCGAGGAACTCAGGGCAGCGGCGACCAGAGCAGTACCGGATACGATTTGTTTGAGCATGTTTGACACCTGTTCATAGCATAAAGAGAAGGCTTGAAGTTGCAGACCCACTAAAGCCTGGCCTGACCTCAACGCCGGAGCATGATCCACTCTCTTTAATTAAAAATAAGCAGGCCTATTCCCAAAAGCACGTAGCCAAACCGCCATGCGCAATAACGAAAAATACACTGTTTTATATAAAACCGAAGTTTGGATGTAAGAAACAACCCACACCTGCAAGTCACACCCCGGATTTAAAACTGCAAATGCAGACAGTTGCCTACTTTGCCGCCCGTACAGGCAAGGGATTCGGGTAAGGTCTTATCTTTTTCAAACAATTGGAACCCGACTTCGATATATCTTAGTTCCAAGATATATCGAGGGTCAAAGATATATCTACGGATAAAGATATATCTCAGTTCTATCTTATGCAGAACGGAGAGCAGGCATATGACAGTCCCCCCTTCCCATCCCAGCCGAAAACACGATGAACACGATGAACACGATGGTTTCGAACGTCGACCCGCAGGCCGTGAGCGTGGTAGCCGGGGCCCCCGGGTCTTCGCCTCCGGTGACCTGAAATTGCTGTTGCTCGCGCTGATTGGCGAGCAGCCCTGCCACGGCTACGACTTGATCCGCCGGATCGAAAACATGTTCGACGGCGCCTATAGCCCCAGCCCCGGCGTGATTTATCCGACGCTGACCTTCCTGGAAATGGGCGTTTTGATCGCCGGCAACGCCGAAGGTGGAAAAAAACGCTACAGCGTGACCGACGCCGGACGTCTATTCCTTGAAGACCAGGCCCCGGCGTTGAATGAGGTACGCATGCGCATTGAAGCGAGCAAGCGCTCCCTGCGCGGCCAAGACCGCCCCCCGGAAATCCACGAAGCGGTGTATAACCTGCGCAATGCGCTGCACAAACACCATGGCCGGTGGAGCCCGGAAGAAACCCTGCGGATTCGCGACCTGCTCAACAACACCGCCAAAGCCATTATCGACGGTCCCGACCGTCCACCTGTTTCGGAGTCCAGCCAATGACTGAAGTCGATCAAAACACCATTCACCGTGTCAGCCACGAGATCAAGCGCCGCCGCCTGCAAGTGTTGCGAGTGCAGGACCTGACTCCGCGCATGCGCCGCATCACCCTGGGCGGGCCGGAACTGGCCGGGTTCACCAGCCTCGGCAGCGACGATCACGTAAAACTGCTGTTCCCACAGAACGCCGAGGAACACGCCGCCCTGGAAAATTTCGCCCCCGGCGCTGGCAAGGATCAGGGCCCGATGCCGCAAATGCGCGACTACACCCCGCGCCGTTATGACCTGCAGACGCTGGAGCTGGACATCGACTTTGTGCTGCATGGCGATGGGCCTGCCGCGACCTGGGCGACCCAAGCGACGCCCGGGCAATACCTCAACATCGCCGGGCCAAGGGGCTCGATGATTGTCCCGGACATCTTCGACCACTACCTGCTGATCGGCGACGAAACCGCCCTGCCCGCCATCGCCCGTCGCCTGGAAAACCTGGCGGCCAACCGGCGTGCGCTGGTGGTGGTGGAAGTGGAAAACGGCGCCGAGCAGCAAATCCTTAACAGCCCCGCGCAAGTACACGTGATCTGGGTGCTGCGCGAAGGCCGCCAGAACAACCTGCTGACCACCGTGCAGCACCTGGAAATGCCCGGCGGCAAGCTGTACGCCTGGGTCGCCACCGAGAGCAAGGTGTCGCGACAGATTCGCAAGGTGTTGTTGGAGGATAAAGGGTTGGATCAGGATTTTGTGAAGGCGGTGGGGTATTGGAAGGCGGATGACAGCGAGGAGGAATGAGGTGCGGCGTGCTGGCCTGCTAAAGTACCCTGCACCCACTGACCGAACACAACCTGTGTGGGAGCAAGGCTTGCCCGCGATGAAGGCAATGAGGTCTTTCAGAAAGCGAGGCGCCTGCATCGCGAGCAAGCTTTGCTCCCACAGGGCTATCGTCGCTCTTGAATACTTGATTTACACCCCACCAGGTACCCCGATCCATGCTTTTCCTGATCGCCTATATCAGCAGCGTCGTGCTGATCAACTTCGCGTTTTCCGCCGCGCCGCACCTGGACATCATCTGGTCGGCCTGGGGCGGGCTGGTGTTTGTCCTGCGCGACATGGTGCAAACTCGATTCGGCCACGGCGCCATCGTGGCGATGCTGGTGGCGCTGGTGTTGTCCTACGTCACCTCCGACCCGACCATTGCCCTGGCCAGCGCCACGGCGTTCGCGGTATCCGAATGCATTGACTGGCTGGTGTTCTCCATCACCAAGCGTCCGCTGCATGACCGGTTGTGGATCAGTTCGGCCCTGAGCATTCCCCTCGACACCTTCATTTTCTTCGGCATGATCGATGCCCTGACACCGGCCGTGGTGATCACCGCGCTGGTCTCGAAATTTGCCGGGGTCACGGCAGTGTGGCTGATCATGGCCTGGCGTTTGCGCAAACAGGCCGTCACCGGCTGAAGCCAAAACCTGCGGTTCATGTAAAATGCCGCGCTTTCTCCCCATGGGAAGCTCGCCCGGCGCGCGACCCTCGATGCTCCGCTCCTGTTTGAGGACCTTCAGATGACCCGTATCGGAACTCCATTGTCGCCCACCGCGACCCGCGTTTTGTTGTGTGGCAGCGGTGAACTGGGCAAGGAAGTGGTAATCGAACTGCAGCGCCTGGGCGTTGAAGTGATTGCCGTGGATCGCTACGCCAACGCGCCGGCCATGCAAGTGGCCCATCGCAGCCATGTGATCAACATGCTCGATGGCGCGGCCCTGCGCGCGGTGATCGAGGCCGAGAAGCCGCACTTCATCGTGCCGGAAATCGAAGCCATCGCCACCGCCACGCTGGTGGAACTGGAAGCTGAAGGCTTCACCGTGATCCCCACCGCTCGTGCCGCGCAACTGACCATGAACCGCGAAGGCATCCGGCGTCTGGCCGCCGAAGAGTTGGGTCTGCCGACCTCGCCGTATTTCTTCGCCGACACCGTGGAAGACTACCGCAAGGCCGTTGAAACTCTGGGCTTCCCGTGCGTGGTCAAGCCGGTGATGAGTTCCTCGGGCAAGGGCCAGAGCCTGCTGCGCAGTGCCGATGACGTGCAGAAAGCCTGGGACTACGCCCAGGAAGGCGGCCGTGCCGGCAAGGGCCGGGTGATCATCGAGGGCTTCATCGATTTCGACTATGAAATCACCCTGCTTACCGTGCGCCATGTTGGCGGCACCACCTTCTGCGCACCGGTCGGTCACCGCCAGGAAAAAGGCGACTATCAGGAATCCTGGCAGCCCCAGGCCATGAGCCCGGTGGCCCTGGCTGAATCCGAGCGCGTGGCTAAAGCCGTGACCGAAGCCTTGGGTGGTCGCGGCCTGTTTGGCGTCGAGCTGTTCATCAAGGGTGACCAGGTGTGGTTCAGCGAAGTCTCGCCGCGCCCACACGACACCGGCCTGGTGACGCTGATTTCCCAAGACCTGTCGCAGTTCGCCCTGCACGCCCGCGCCATCCTCGGCCTGCCGATCCCGCTGATCCGCCAGTTCGGCCCATCGGCCTCGGCGGTGATCCTGGTGGAAGGCCAGTCGACCCAGACCGCTTTCGCCAACCTCGGCGCTGCCCTGGCCGAACCGGACACCGCCCTGCGCCTGTTCGGTAAACCGGAAGTCAACGGCCAGCGCCGCCTGGGCGTGGCCCTGGCGCGAGACGAGTCCATCGACGCCGCCCGCGCCAAGGCGACCCGGGCTTCCCAGGCCGTCAAGATCGAGTTGTAAGCAGTATCGCTTGCCTCATGGTGATCTGTGGGAGCAAGGCTTGCCCGCGATGAACGATAACGCGGTCCAACTGAAGACCAGGGCGCCAGCATCGCGAGCAAGCTTTGCTCCCACAGCTAACTTGGGATGACATTGGGCTAAAGAAAAAGGCGACACCCGCAAAGGTGTCGCCTTTTTCATGAGCGCCGGTTTACCCCAGATCGTTCCCACGCTCAGCGTGGGAACGCCGCCAAGGACGCTCCGCGTTCCGCTTCTGAAACGGTGACGCAGAGCGTCGGAGGATGCATTCCCACGCAGGAGCGTGGGAACGATCACTCCCGCTTAATCCGGCAGTTTATAGGCGATCACATAGTCACCCTGCTTGGTACCCAGGGAACCATGGCCACCGGCAACGACCAGCACGTATTGCTTGCCGTCCTTGCCGGTGTAGGTCATCGGCGTGGTTTGGGCGCCCGCTGGCAGGCGGCCTTCCCACAGTTGCTTGCCGTTTTTCACGTCATAGGCACGCAGGTACTGGTCGAGGGTGCCGCTCAGGAACGCCAGGCCGCTGGCGGTGGTGAAGGCGCCGCCCAGGCTCGGTACGCCCATGCTCAGCGGGATCGGTACCGGCGAGCTATCACGCACGGTGCCGTTCTTGTGCATCCACAGGGTTTTGTTGTTGGTCAGGTCGACGGCCGCCACATAACCCCAGGCCGGTGCCTGGCAAGGCAGGCCCATTGGCGAAAGCAGCGCTTCGAGGATCACGCCATACGGCGCGCCTTTGTTCGGCTGCACGCCTTCGGTCTCGCTCTTGCGCCCCGGACCGCCGGCCACTTCGGCCGCAGGAACCAGTTTCGACTTGAACGCCATGTAGCTCGGATTGACGAAAGCGATCTGGCGTACCGGATCAACCGAAATACCGCCCCAGTCAAACACGCCGAAGTTACCTGGGTAGACGATCGAGCCTTGCAGCGACGGCGGCGTGAACATGCCTTCGTAGCGCAGCGACTTGAAGTCGATCCGGCACAGCATCTGGTCGAACGGGGTCACGCCCCACATGTCGCGTTCCTGGAGGACCGGCGGCACGAAGTTCAGGTCGGACATCGGCTGGGTCGGCGAGGTGTAGTCACCCTCTACCGCGCCTTGCGGCACCGGGATCTCCTTGATCGGCACGATCGGCTGACCATTGCTGCGGTCCAGCACGTAGATGCTGCCCTGCTTGGTCGATGCCAGTACCGCCGGCTTCACGCCATCGGCGGTTTTCAAGTCCATCAGCGTCGGTTGCCCGCCCACGTCCATGTCCCACAGGTCGTGGTGGGTGAACTGGAAGTACCAGCGCACCTTGCCGGTGGCGATATCCAGCGCGGTCAGGCCGGCGGCGTATTTCTCCGATTCTGGTGTACGGAAACCACCGAACTGGTCGGGCGTCTGGTTACCCATCGGCAGGTAGAGCATGCCGAGTTTTTCATCGACGCTGAACATGGACCACATGTTCGGCGAGTTACGGGTGTAGGTCTGGCCTTCGGCAATCGGCGTAGTGTCGTCCGGGTTGCCGCTGTCCCAGTTCCACACCAGCTCGCCGGTGTGCACGTCATAGGCGCGGATGACCCCGCTTGGCTCGTCGGTGGAGACGTTATCGGTGACGTGGCCACCGATCACCACCAGGTTCTGGGTCACGGCCGGTGGCGACGTGGAGTAGTAACCGCCGGCCGTGAAGCCGCCAATGTTGGCGGTCAGGTCGACCTGGCCCTTGTCACCGAAGTCTTCACACATCTTGCCGGTGTCGGCGTTCAGCGCGATCAGGCGCGTGTCGGCGGTCGGCAGGAAGATCCGGCGTGGGCACACGGTGCTCGCCGGCGTGGTGCTGGCCGCGCCGGTCGGGCTCTGCTCGGCCGAGGCGTACACCGCGTCATCATGATAGGTCACGCCGCGGCAGGTCATGTGGGCCCAGCCCTTGAAGTTTTCCGCTTTCTGCGTGGAAAGCTTCGGATCGAACCGCCAGATTTCCTTGCCGGTTTCAGGCTCCAGAGCAATCACCTGGCTGTGGGGCGTGCACACGTAGAGCATGCCGTTGACCTTCAGCGGTGTGTTTTCCGCCGTGGTCTCACCCGGGTCGTTCGGCCCTGGCAGGTCGCCAGTGCGATAGGTCCAGGCCGGTTCCAGCTTGCTGACGTTCTCGGGGGTGATCTGCGCCAGGGGCGAATAACGGTCACCATGGGCACTGCGGCCATAGGAGTTCCAATCCCCGTCCGGCATCGCCGGGGCGGTGTTGGTCATGCCAGGCACGCTGTCGCGGTCCAGTTGGCCCTCGATTTCACCCGGATTGGTGAACTGGCTGGCGAGCGCGGTGATGCCGGCAATGACCACGGCGGCGCCCAAAGCACGGGTGCCCATGGGCGAAGCGTCGGGGGTCAACAGTGGACGGCGGAACCACGGCAGCAACATGACGATGCCCAAGGCAAACAGCATTGCCAGGCGCGGCACCAGTTGCCACCAGTCCAGGCCCACTTCCCACAGCGCCCACACGGTGCTGGCGAACAGCACCAGCGCGTACAGGCCCAGGGCTGCACGCCGGGCCATGATCAGCAGCACGCCGGTCAGCGCCAGGCCGATACCGGCCAGCAGGTAATACAGCGAGCCGCCAAGCGTGCTCAGCTTGATTCCCC
>NZ_WUUD01000026.1:101461-116414 GCF_009831705.1 Pseudomonas sp. PICF6
GACTCATAGCACCCTCAGTGCTCATAGTGTGATTCTCCGTGAGGTTTTAAGGAGTCCCGCGCAAGTAGTCACTGTAGATGACGATCTTGAGGGGGCATGGTTCAGTTGAAAGAGGTAATTGGGTTGAAGCGGTTGCTGTGGGAGCGGGTTTGCTCGCGATGGCGGCGTGACAGTCGACTTCAATGTTGGATGTGAAATCGCTACCGCGAGCAGGCTCGCTCCCACAAGGGTCTTGTGCACTGACTAGAACGACGACTGAATCTTGATCCCGCCAATCAGCGCGTCATCGACCTTGTCCACGCCACCTGGATGGCGGATGTACTGCAGGTTCGGGCGCACGGTCAGCCAGTTCGTCACGTGTACGCCGTAATACAACTCGGCGCTGTACTCGGTGTCCTGAGGCGGCAAAAAGGCCGGGTTGTCGTAACCCTGGACGGCGCGGGCCTGGTTGGTGGCCTCGGCGTTCTTGCGGTAAGCCGGGTTGACGTGAACCCGAGCCAGGGCAAAACCGATGTCATCCCTGGCGCGGGCGTCGAACAGGCCCTTGTAGACGAGACCGGCCTGGACATAGTTGTCGATAGCGTTGGTTTTCTTGTCGTGCATCGTGGCGTTGGCGAACACACTCAGGCCACGGGAATGGTCACTGGCGAGGCTGGTCAGTTGCTGTTGCGCCCCCAACCACACGCCATGCTTGCTCGACGCGCTGCGATACGCCTCGCCGCTCAGGGCGGCCGGCTGGCCGTTGCGATCCTTGTAGGCGTCGGTGGCGTTGGCACTGCTGTAGTAATAACCGGCGCGGTATTCGCCCGGCAGACCATTGAGCTTGGGCGACCACACCAGCTCCACCGGCACTACGGCGCCCTGGGTGCCGCTGCCGCTGAGCTTGAAGCCGTTACCGGTTTCCAGGTTCGAGGGGTTTTGTTCATAAGCCCCGATCTGCGCATACAGCTCAGGCGTGAGGTGATACTTGACCCGCAGCGCCCACTGGCTGACCGGCCAGTTGTACCAGATGCCGCCCACCCAGTTGCCCACTTGCGAGCCGCAGAACGCCAGGTTCTGGAAGTCGCAGGGGAAGCTGTTGAAATCCTCGCCCTCACCGAAACGACCGGCCTTGATATCGAGCCGGTCATCGAAAAATGCCTGCTGATACCACATCTGCGTCAACCGCCAGGTCTGGCCACGGCCCCAGACTTCCTGGGCGGAAGTGAAACCGCCAACGCGCGGGTCGTTGATCCGGTCATTGCTGATGTTATTGCCGCTGCGCTCGGTGACCGTCAGTTGAAACTCGGCGGCGTGCCAACCGAGGATTTTCTGCAGGTCCAGGTGCGTGCCGAAGGCGAACTGGTCGCTGTAGCGAGCGGTGCGGTCATGGTCGTAGCCGCCGTGCAGGTTGCTGCCCATTTCACCGGTGTAATCGAACTTGAAGTCGTAGCCTTTTTTCGCGAGTTCGCTTCGCGTGCCGTTCCAGTCACCCAGCATCCAGGGTGAGTCGCTGTCGAACGCGGGAGCGGCCTGAGCGCCGATGGCAATGCCCAAGACGCCGAGACCGGCCATCAGGTGAAGGGTGTTTCTGGCGGCAATACAGTGCCGGACAGCGCTGTCTTGCAGAGTCTGAACATCGAACATAAAGAAGGAATTCTTGATCTTTTTAGGGGATTCGCTGAACGCCGGGGGCTTTGGCACGGCAGAAGAAGCGTTTCAGCAGGCGGCGCAAGGATAATGTCCTGTTACAAATAGAGAAAGGCCTTTTACTGACATGAATCATTTCGGATTCGGTAACAGTAGGCGTTGCGCAAAGCCGCGAAACAAACAGGCAGCGTTTCAGTGATACTTCCACCACGCGGGCACCTCGGCTAAGGTGCGCGGCTTTACACCTCTTTGCGCGAAGGCCTCCCATGACCGAATCCAACAACAACCCGCTGCACGGCGTGACGCTGGAGCAGATCCTCAACGCCCTGGTGCAGCACTACGAATGGTCGGGTCTGGCCGAGCGCATCGACATTCGTTGCTTCAAGAGCGACCCGAGCATCAAGTCCAGCCTGACCTTTTTGCGCAAGACGCCGTGGGCGCGGGAGAAAGTCGAGCGGCTGTACATCAAGCTGATGCGCACCAAACGACCGGTCTGAGCCGTGGACATTCAGATCCGTCGGCGCCCCGCGCTGCGACAGTGTTTCGTGTCAGTGGCGGCCCTGTTGGGCTGGGCGGGGTTGAGCATCCAGTTGTACCTGATCCTGCTCGGTCGCTGGGAACTGGGCGCGAGCTTGCTCGGCGGCCTGGTGAACTTTCTCAGTTTCTTCACCGTGCTGACCAACACTCTGGTGGCCGTGGTGCTGACCTGGGAACTGATCCAGCGAGAATCGCCGGCCCGGCGCTGGTTCTTGCAGCCGGGGGTCAGCAGCGGCATTACCGTGAGCATTACCTTGGTCGGCCTGGCCTACAACCTGCTGCTGCGACATCTGTGGCAACCCGAAGGCTGGCAGTTCGTGGCCGACGAATTGCTGCACGACGTAATGCCGTTGCTGTTCATGACCTACTGGTGGTTCTGCGTGCCCAAGGGCACCTTGCGCATGAAGCACATCGGGCTGTGGATGATTTACCCGGTGGTGTACTTCGCGTGGCTCCTGCTGCGGGGGGAATTACTGGCGGCGTACCCCTACCCTTTCATTGACGTGGCGAACCTGGGTTATCCACAGGTGCTCATCAATGCCGCAGGGATATTGGCGGGGTTTGTCGCGATTGCGCTGGGAGTGGTGGGTTTGGATCGGTGGCGTCGCTGAAATAAAGATTTTGAGGAAAAATATCTGTGGAAGCCAAACCTGTGGGAGCAAGGCTTGCCCGCGATGAACGATCACGCGGTCCACCTGACGACCTGGGTGCCTGCATCGCGAGCAAGCTTTGCTCCCACAGGTATGTGCTCCTACAGAGTCTTGTGTGGGCGTCAGCGCCTCACCGGCAACATCCACACCAACCCACTGGCCTTGGCCCTTTCATGACACAACGCCAGAACACTGCGTCGCTCATCGTTGTCCATCCGGCTCCAACGGGTGATTTCCGCCACGGTGCGCTGGCAGCCGGTGCAGATGTCGTCATCGTCCAGGGCGCAGATGTTCACGCAGGGCGACGGAACCGGGCGTTCTGGCGGGTTCATTGCTCTTGCTCGGCCAAGTCGCGGGCGTAGCGCTGCGCGTTGTGAACATAGTGCGCCGCGCTGGCCTCGAGCATCTTCTTCTGCGCTTCGGTCAATTCCCGCACAACCTTGCCGGGTGAGCCCATCACCAGCGAACCGTCAGGAATCTCCTTGCCTTCGCCGATCAGCGAGTTGGCGCCGATGATGCAGTTCTTGCCGATCTTCGCGCCGTTGAGGATCACCGCATTGATGCCGATAAGGCTGTAGTCCCCCACCGTGCAACCGTGAAGCATGGCGTTATGGCCGATGGTCACGCCGGTGCCGATGGTCAGCGGGAAGCCCATGTCGGTGTGCATCACCGTGCCGTCCTGCACGTTGCTGTTTTTGCCGATCAGGATCAGTTCGTTATCGCCACGCAGCACCGCGTTGAACCAGACGTTGGCGCCTTCTTCGAGGCGGACCTTGCCCACCAGTGTGGCGTTGGGGGCGACCCAGCTCTGTGGGTGGGTTTCGACACGGGCATCACCCAGGCGGTATTTCATGAGGTTCCTCGGGGCTTCAGGTATTGATGAAAGTCTTGGGCGGGGTGTGCAGGTCAATGCCGGCGTCGAACATCAGGTTGACCAGTTCGACCACCATGATCGCCGTCAGGCCCCAGATCTTGTACTCGCCAAAACGATAGCTGGGCACATACCAACTGCAGCCCTGGTAGTCGATGCGATGCGTGTGTTCGCGCGGGTCCTTGCGAAAGAACTCCAGCGGTACGCTGAACACCGCGGCGATCTCGGCATCGTTGGCCTGGTATTCGACGTAATCGGGAATCACCCCCACGTAGGGCGTGACCTTGATGCCGTGCAGCGAGATCAAGGGACTGAGGGGGCCGATCACTTCCACCAGGCCGGGGGGCAGGCCAATTTCTTCTTCGGCTTCGCGCAAGGCGGTGAAAATCAGGTCCGGATCTTCCGGGTCGCGGCGCCCACCGGGAAATGCAACTTCGCCGCCATGAGTCGAAAGCCCGCTGGCGCGCAGGGTCAGGACCAGTTCCGGCTCGTCACTGCGGGTAATGGGCACCAGCACCGCCGCTTCAGGGAAACGTCGGTCAGTCTCCAGATCACGTGGGGTATGGTTGCTTACTCGATGCAGTAGCTCGTCCAGCATGAGACTTCTCGATTTATTCGCTACCTTGCATCATGCACCAATCAGGCAAGCCGCCCAACCCCCGCACTGCGACGTGTCGCGAAACGACAACTTGCCGACAGCCGCCCGCAGACGCCAAGATAGGCGCAGCATTCAGGAACCCAAGCATGAAATTCTGCAGCCAGTGCGGTAACCCGGTAACCCAGCGTATCCCCGAAGGCGACTCGCGCTTGCGCTTTGTCTGCGATACCTGCCACACCATCCACTACCAGAACCCCAATATCGTGGCCGGTTGCGTGCCGACCTGGGGCAGCAAAGTGCTGCTGTGCCGACGTGCCATCGAGCCACGGCGCGGTTACTGGACATTGCCGGCAGGTTTCATGGAGAACGGCGAAACCGTCGAGCAGGCCGCCGTGCGCGAGACCGCCGAAGAAGCCTGCGCCCGCGTGCGCAACCTGAGCATTTATACGCTGATCGATGTTCCGCATATCAGCCAGGTGCATGTATTCTTCCGCGCCGAGCTGGTGGACGAAGATTTCGCCGCCGGGCCCGAGAGCCTGGAAGTGAAACTGTTCGACGAAGCGGACATTCCCTGGGACGAGCTGGCTTTCCGCACGGTGGGCCGTACCCTAGAATACTTCTATGCTGACCGGCGAACCGAGGACTACCCGGTGCGATCCGAATCGATCCCGCCGCTGGCCCAGCCTGCCAATACCTAAAAATCCATAATAGCCGCGACACCTCTAGGGATATCGTTTCAATGCGCTGGTTGCTTGTCCTGTTCTGCTTGTCGTTCGCTGCGGTGTCCCAGGCTTCTGCGGTGGGAACCTACAACGGCAAGACCATCGAAAAAGTGCTGGTGCTCAAGTCCGCCCATCAATTGCAATTGATCAACGACGGCAAACCACTGAAGACCTATCGCATTTCATTGGGCAAAGGCGCCAAAAAAGGCCCCAAGCTGATCGAAGGCGACAAGCGCACCCCCGAGGGTTTCTACTGGATCGACTGGCGCAAGACCAGCGACCGCTTCTACCTGTCGATGCACATTTCCTACCCCAACATCAGCGACGCCGCCCGCGCCCGCCGCGAAGGCGTGGAACCGGGAGGCATGATCATGATCCATGGCACCCCGGATTCCGAAGAAAACCCTGAACAGCTGTTCCACACCCTGGACTGGACCGACGGCTGCATTGCCATGCGCAATGTGGACATGCGCGAGGTGTGGAACCTGGTGCCGGATGGCACCATGATCGAGATCCGGCCGTAGCGCCCGACCACACATGAGTTCCCTGTGGCGAGGGGATTTATCCCCGTTGGACTGCGCAGCAGTCCCCTAAGCCAACAACTCAATCTGCCTGAAACACCGAATTGCCTGGCTTGAGGGCTGCTGCGCAGCCCAGCGGGGATAAATCCCCTCGCCACAGGTCCGTGCCCACAGTTGTGTTTCAACCTATATCGCGACCAATAAAAAACCCGCTGAATCAATCAGCGGGTTTCTCATTCAACGGCCGGACGATTAAAAATCCTCCAACCGCCACACTTCATAAGCCGGTGTCTCATAGGGATGGCTCTGCTTCAACGCCGCCACCGCCGCACGAATCAACTCATCGGCCACGACAAGCTCCACTTTCCATTCCTCGACCTGCTCGACCTGCCCCGCTTCGCCAATGAACGGCTGGCTGCCGTCCAAGGGGCGGAACTGGCCCAGGCCCAGCACTTGCCAGGCGCAGTGGTCATAGGCGCCGATCCGTCCGCCACCGGCGGCGAATACGGCGCTTTTGACCACGTCCAGGTGGCTGGCCGGGACGAAGAAGCAGAGCTTGTACACGCCCTTAGTTCACCCAGACGCGGGCGTTGCGGAACATGCGCATCCATGGTGCGTCTTCGTTCCAGTCGTCCGAACGCCACGAGTTCTGCACCGCGCGGAACACACGCTCCGGGTGTGGCATCATGATCGTGACGCGGCCGTCGCGGCTGGTCAGGCCGGTGATTCCGCGCGGCGAGCCGTTCGGGTTGGCCGGGTAGGTTTCGGTGACCTTGCCGTGGTTGTCGACGAATCGCAGCGACACGCAACCGGACAAATCGGCTTCGAGCAGGGCTTCTTCGCTTTCGAATTCCGCATGGCCTTCGCCGTGGGCGATGGCGATCGGCATGCGCGAACCGGCCATGCCCTGCAGGAAGATCGAGTTGGATTCCTGGACCTGGACCATCGCCACGCGCGCTTCGAACTGCTCGGAACGGTTACGCACGAAGTGCGGCCAGAACTCGCTGCCCGGGATCAACTCGTGCAGGTTGGACATCATCTGGCAACCGTTGCACACGCCGAGGGTGAAGCTGTCGGTGCGTTCGAAGAAGCCCTGGAACGCGTCGCGGGCGCGGCTGTTGAACAGTGCCGACTTGGCCCAGCCTTCACCGGCACCCAGCACGTCGCCGTAGGAGAAACCGCCACAGGCGACCATGCCCTTGAAGTCGTTCAGGTCGACACGGCCGGCCAGGATATCGCTCATGTGCACGTCGATCGCGTTGAAACCGGCGCGGTCGAACGCCGCCGCCATTTCCACCTGACCGTTGACACCCTGCTCACGCAGCACCGCCACTTGTGGGCGAATGCCTTTCTTGATGTAAGGCGCGGCCACGTCATGATTGACGTCGTAGCTGAGCTTGGCGCTCAAACCCGGGTTGTCTTCTTCCAGCAGCGCGTCGAATTCCTGCTCGGCGCAGTCGGCATTGTCCCGCAAGCGCTGGATCTGGTAGCTGGTTTCCGCCCACTGGCGCTGCAACAGACGGCGCTGGCCTTCGAAGACGGTGTCGCCGTTGAAGGTGATGTTGATGTGGGCGTTGTTGATCGGCTGGCCGATCACCGAGACGCAGTCGGCCAGGCCCGCTGCGCTGAACTGGGCAAGGATGTCCGGGGTGGCGTCCTGGCGAACCTGGATCACCGCGCCCAGTTCCTCGTTGAACAGGATGGCCGGGATTTCAGCCGTAGACTCGGCAACGCTGTCGAGGGTCAGGCTCAGGCCGCAATGGCCGGCGAAAGCCATTTCCACCACGGTGGTCAGCAAACCACCGTCGGAACGGTCGTGGTAGGCCAGCAGATGACCGTCGGCGTTGAGGCCCTGGATGACCGCGAAGAACGCCTTCAGGTCTTCGGCATCGTCGACGTCCGGCGCTTGCGAGCCGAGCTTGCCGTGCACCTGGGCGAGGATCGAGGCGCCCATGCGGTTCTGGCCACGGCCCAGGTCGATCAGGATCAGGTCGGTGGTGCCCTTGTCCATGCGCAGTTGCGGGGTCAGGGTCTGGCGGATGTCGGTGACCGGGGCGAAACCGGTGACGATCAGCGACAGCGGCGAGGTGACGCTCTTGTCCACGCCTTCGTCGTTCCAGCGCGTGGCCATGGACATGGAGTCCTTGCCCACCGGAATGGTGATGCCCAGCTCCGGGCACAGCTCCATGCCGACAGCCTTGACGGTGTCGTACAGGCGGGCGTCTTCACCCGGGTGACCGGCGGCGGACATCCAGTTGGCCGACAGTTTGATGTCGGAGATCTTACCGATGCGCGAGGCCGCGATGTTGGTCAGGGTCTCGCCAATCGCCATGCGGCCCGACGCCGGAGCGTCTAGCAACGCCAACGGCGTGCGCTCACCCATGGCCATGGCTTCGCCGGTGTAGACGTCGAAGCTGGTGGCGGTCACGGCAACGTCGGCCACCGGCACCTGCCACGGGCCGACCATTTGATCACGGGCCACAAGGCCGGTGATGGTGCGGTCGCCGATGGTGATCAGGAAACTTTTGCTCGCCACGGCCGGGTGGTGCAGGACGCGTTCGATGGAATCGGCAACGTCGAGCGTCGACGGGTCGAAATCATCGCCCAGCTCGGCTTCGCGAACGGCCGAACGGTGCATGCGCGGAGCCTTGCCCAGCAGCACTTCCAGCGGCATGTCCACCGGGCTGTTGCCGAAGTGGCTGTCGGTCACGGTCAGTTGCGGCTCAGCAGTGGCTTCGCCGACCACGGCGAACGGGCAGCGCTCGCGTTCGCAAATGGCCTGGAAACGCTCGAAGTCGGCCGGGCCGACCGCCAGGACATAACGTTCCTGGGATTCGTTGCTCCAGATTTCGTGCGGGGCCATGCCCGGCTCGTCGTTCGGAATGTTGCGCAGTTCGAAGCGGCCACCACGGCCACCGTCGTTGACCAATTCCGGGAAGGCGTTGGACAGGCCGCCCGCGCCGACGTCGTGGATGAAGCTGATGGGGTTGTGTTCACCCAACTGCCAGCAACGGTCGATGACTTCCTGGCAACGGCGTTCCATTTCCGGGTTTTCCCGCTGGACCGAGGCGAAGTCCAGGTCCGCCGAGCTGGTGCCGGTGGCCATGGAGGAAGCGGCGCCACCGCCCAGGCCGATCAGCATGGCCGGCCCACCGAGGACGATCAGCTTGGAACCGACCAGGATCTCGCCTTTCTGCACGTGTTCGGCGCGGATGTTGCCCATGCCGCCGGCGAGCATGATCGGCTTGTGGTAGCCGCGCACTTCTTCACCGCGAGGGGTGGTGATGGATTGCTCGAAGGTACGGAAGTAACCGGTCAGGGCCGGACGGCCGAATTCGTTGTTGAACGCCGCGCCCCCAAGAGGACCTTCGATCATGATGTCCAGGGCGTTGACGATGCGCTCGGGCTTGCCGTACGGCTTTTCCCACGGCTGTTCAAAGCCCGGGATCTGCAGGTTCGATACGGTGAAGCCGGTCAGGCCAGCCTTGGGCTTGGCACCGCGACCGGTGGCGCCTTCGTCGCGGATCTCGCCACCGGAACCGGTGGACGCACCCGGGAACGGGGCGATGGCGGTCGGGTGGTTGTGGGTCTCGACCTTCATCAGGATGTGCACCGGCTCCTGGACCGCACCGTACTGGCGGGTCTCAGGGTTCGGGTAGAAACGCCCGGCGACGTTGCCGACGATCACCGCTGCGTTGTCCTTGTAGGCCGAGAGCACACCTTCGTTGTGCATCTGATAGGTGTTCTTGATCATGCCGAACAGGCTTTTTTCCTGGCTCTGGCCATCAATGTCCCAACTGGCGTTGAAGATCTTGTGCCGGCAGTGCTCGGAGTTGGCCTGGGCGAACATCATCAGTTCGATGTCGTGGGGGTTGCGCTTCAAGCCCTGGAAGGCGTTGACCAGGTAATCGATCTCGTCTTCGGCCAGGGCCAGGCCCAGTTCGGCGTTGGCTTTTTCCAGTGCGGCACGGCCGCCGCCCAGCACATCGATGGCGGTCAGCGGTTTTGGCTCGGCATGGCTGAACAGGCCCGCGGCCTGCTCCAGGTTGCCCAGGACGATCTGGGTCATGCGGTCATGCAGGCCCTCGGCGATCAGTTGGGCCTCGGCCTCGCTGAACTCACCGGCGACATAAAAGGCAATGCCGCGCTCCAGGCGCTGGATTTTCGCCAGGCCGCAGTTACGGGCGATGTCGCTGGCCTTGCTCGACCATGGCGAAATGGTGCCGAAACGTGGCAGCACCAGGAACAGACGACCGGTCGGCTCCTGGACAGGAACACTGGGACCGTACTTCAGAAGGCGCGCGAGCACCTGCTGTTCGTCGCCGGTCAAACCGCCGGTGACTTCGGCGAAGTGAGCGAATTCAGCATACAAGCCACTGACAGCCGGAACCTTCTGGCTCAGTTGCTCAAGGAGTTTGCTGTGGCGAAAGGCAGAAAGGGCAGGAGCGCCGCGCAGGATCAACATCTTCGGGACAGCCTCGGGAAGGGGGTGTGCTTTGAGGCCGTGCATTCTAGCCTAAACCGCTGGCGACGGCACCCGAAACGGCACGTACGATGCTGGCCGAATGTCGGTCTTTGCAGGAATGGCTCTTCCGGCCCCCGTTTGCACGGTCGTACCGAGATATTTTTCATCGGGGCAAAACACGGCGCCCCCCGGCCCGCCTGTGTTGCGGACACGTTTTGCAACCGCTAGCAGACTGGCCTTCTGCTGTCGAGATATGGCGGTCGGGGCCGTTTGCGTATACTGCGCAGATGTTTTCCCCAACGGCTTTGCGTCCGCGGTACGCCAAGTGGCTGATCGCAACCGGACTCTTCCTGGTGCTCAGTGGTTGTGTTGAGAAACCCAACACACTGGAGCGCGTGAAGGAGGATGGCGTGCTGCGGGTGGTTACCCGAAACAGCCCCGCCACCTACTTCCAGGATCGCAATGGTGAAACCGGCTTCGAATACGAGCTGGTGAAGCGTTTCGCCGACGATTTGGGGGTGGAGCTGAAAATCGAGACCGCCGACAACCTCGATGACCTTTTCACCCAGCTGGGCAAGCCCAACGGCCCGGTACTGGCTGCCGCCGGCCTGGTCAGCAGCGAAAAACGCAAGAGTCAGGTGCGATTTTCCCACTCCTACCTCGAAGTCACCCCACAAATCATCTACCGCAACGGCCAGTCACGCCCCACCGACCCGGCCGCCCTGGCGGGCAAGAAGATCATGGTGCTCAAGGGCAGCACCCACGCCGAACAATTGGCGCAGTTGAAACAGAAATATCCCGGCATCGAATACGAAGAGTCCGACGCGGTAGAAGTCGTCGACCTGCTGCGCATGGTGGATGAAGGCCAGATCGACCTGACGCTGGTGGACTCCAACGAAGTGGCAATGAACCAGGTGTACTTCCCCAACGTGCGGGTCGCTTTCGACCTGGGCGATGCCAGCAACCAGAGCTGGGCCGTGGCCCCTGGCGAAGACAACAGCCTGCTCAACGAAATCAACGCCTACCTGGACAAAGTGCAGAAGAATGGCACCCTGCAACGCCTGAAGGATCGCTACTACGGGCACGTTGATGTCCTGGGTTATGTCGGCGCCTACACCTTCGCCCAGCATTTGCAGCAGCGTCTGCCCAAGTACGAGAAGCATTTCAAGAACTACGCCAAGGCGGAAAAAGTCGACTGGCGCCTGCTGGCGGCCATCGGCTACCAGGAATCACTGTGGCAGCCGACAGTCACGTCCAAGACCGGTGTGCGCGGCCTGATGATGCTGACCCAGAACACCGCCCAGGCCATGGGTGTGTCCAATCGCCTGGACCCCAAGCAGAGCATCATGGGTGGCGCCAAGTACCTGGCCTACATAAAAGAACAACTGGACGAGAGCATCGAGGAGCCGGACCGCACCTGGTTCGCCCTCGCCGCCTACAACGTGGGTGGCGGTCACCTGGATGACGCTCGCAAACTGGCGGCCAAGGAAGGGTTGAATCCGAACAAGTGGCTGGATGTGAAGAAGATCCTGCCGCGCCTTTCCCAGAAGAAGTGGTACAGCAAAACCCGCTACGGCTACGCCCGGGGCGGTGAACCGGTGCATTTCGTGGCAAACATCCGCCGCTACTACGACATCCTGACCTGGGTCACACAGCCGCAGCTCGAAGGCGACCAGGTGGCCGAGGGCAACCTGCACGTGCCGGGCGTCGACAAGAGCAAGCCAAATCCAGAAACCCCGCCGCTCTGAATCCCCAATACACTGAGGCCCCCTTGTGGGAGCGAGCCTGCTCGCGATAGCGGTGTGTCAGTCGACATCAATGGTGAATGTCAGACCGCTATCGCGAGCAGGCTCGCTCCCACATGGGCCCTGCGTATGCATCAAACTTTGGCGGCTGCCAGGATCAGCGCTTTCATTTCAGCCACCGCCGACTTGAACCCGACAAACAATGCATGGGCCACCAGCGCATGGCCAATGTTCAGTTCATTGATGCCCTTGATGGCCGCGACGGCCTCGACGTTGTGGTAATGCAAGCCATGGCCAGCATTCACAATCAGGCCCTGGGCCAGACCGAAGGCGACGCCGTCGGCTACCCGCTGCAGCTCTTCAGCCACCTCGGTGGGCGTTTGCGCATCGGCATAACGGCCAGTGTGCAGTTCGATGGCCGGGGCACCGACGCGCCTGGAGGCTTCGATCTGCCGCTCGTCGGCGTCGATGAACAGCGACACCTCTGCGCCGATCTTCGACAAACGCTCCACCGCCGCCCTGATCCGTGCTTCCTGCCCCGCTACGTCCAGGCCGCCTTCGGTGGTCAGCTCCTGACGCGTCTCGGGCACCAGGCAAATGTGCGCGGGGCGGATGCGTTCGGCAAACACCATCATTTCTTCGGTCACGCCCATTTCGAAATTCATGCGCGTTTGCAACACGTCCTTGAGCAGCAGTACGTCGCGCTCCTGGATGTGACGGCGGTCTTCACGCAGGTGCACGGTGATGCCGTCGGCGCCTGCCTCTTCAGCATCCAGCGCGGCCTTGACCGGGTCCGGGTAGCGGGTACCACGGGCTTGGCGCAGGGTGGCGACATGGTCGATGTTCACGCCGAGAAGAATGCGATTGCTGGTGCTCACGAAAAGCGCTCCTGAGATGGACAGAGATTCGGCCCACAGCATACGGGTTGATCAAGGCTTGCGAAACAGCTCGCGACTGACCAGCGGCCGACCGCCCAAATGAACCGCCAGGGCCTGGCGCATCAGACGCTTGGCCGCCGAGAGCGCGCCCGGCGCACTCCAGTCGGCCTCGGCCATGGCCAGAAGTTCGGTGCCATTGAACAACCCGGGTTGCAGCAGGTAGACCTGTTCCAGGCCGGCATCCACCTGCAGCCGATACAGACCGTCCGCTGCGATGGGCTCGCCATGCAGGTCGGTGTTCAGGGCAAAACCGTAGCCCAGATCGTCCAGTAGCCGCCATTCGAAGGAACGCAACAGCGGTTCCAGAGGGCGACCTTCGGCCAGGGCCAACAGTGTGGCGGCATAGTGATCGAACACTGCGGGATGGGGGTCTTCGGCGGGCAGCAGGCGGATCAGCAGCTCGTTGAGATAAAGGCCGCTGAACAACGCCTCGCCGTTAAGCCAGGCCGCAACACCGTTGCTTTCCATGCGCCCGACGTTCTTCAACTCGCCCCGCCCCCGGAATTCCACTTCCAGCGGCACGAACGGCCGCGCCAGCGTTCCGGCCTTGCCACGCGCGCTCCGCAACACCGCCCGCAGTCGCCCCTGGGGCGTAAGAAAGTCCACCAAGGCGCTGCTTTCGCGGTAGGCGCGCGAATGCAGGACGTAGGCGGGTTGGGCGGTGGGTTGGGTTGGCGGCATGGGATCGCAGCTCTCAATGAGTAAACGCAGTATTACTGACAACCACAAACCACTGTGGGAGCGAGCCTGCTCGCGATGAGGGACTGATATTCAACAGGAATGTTGACTGACAGACCGCTATCGCGAGCAGGCTCGCTCCCACAATGGAAATTCATGCACTCAGGAAGAGCTTTACAGGTCGCCGTAACCCAACGACCGCAGCGCCCGCTCATCGTCGGACCAACCGCCCTTCACCTTGACCCACAGGTTGAGCATGATCTTGGAGTCGAACAACAGCTCCATGTCCTTGCGCGCTTCGGTGCCGATGCGCTTGATACGCTCGCCCTTGTCGCCAATGATGATTTTTTTCTGGCCGTCGCGTTCGACGAGGATCAGCGCATGGATGTGCAGCGTCTTGCCCTGCTGCTTGAACTCTTCGATTTCCACGGTGATCTGGTACGGCAGCTCTGCGCCCAATTGGCGCATGATTTTCTCGCGCACCAGTTCGGCGGCCAGGAAGCGGCTGCTGCGGTCGGTGATCTGGTCTTCGGGAAAGAAGTGATCGTTTTCCGGCAGGTGCTCGGCGATCACCCGCTCCAGCGCATCGAGATTGTGGCCGTGCTGGGCCGAGATGGGCATGATCTGGGCGTTGGGCAATTGCTCCTGCAACCAGCTCAGGTGCGGCATCAATTCGGCCTTGTCTTCGATGCGGTCGGTCTTGTTCAGCGCCACGATCAAGGGACCTGTCACGTACTGGACGCGTTCGAGAACCATCTGGTCTTCTTCGGTCCACTTGGTGCGATCAACCACGAAGATCACCACATCGACGTCTTTCAGCGCCGCCGAAGCAGTCTTGTTCATGTAGCGGTTCAGCGCTTTTTCGCCACCTTTGTGCATGCCGGGGGTATCAACGTAGATCGCCTGTACGGCGCCTTCGGTCTTGATACCCAGCATGTTGTGGCGGGTGGTCTGGGGCTTGCGCGAAGTGATCGCCAGCTTCTGGCCCAGGATGTGATTGAGCAGCGTGGACTTGCCCACGTTCGGCCGGCCGACAATGGCGACATAGCCGCAGCGGGTGACGGTTGTATCAGTCATTGCCATTCTCCACGCCCAGGGCAATCAGTGCTGCGGCGGCCGCTACCTGTTCGGCAATACGACGACTCACACCCTGACCCCGGCTTTTTTCATTCAATAAGACCACTTCGCATTCGACGAAGAAGGTTCGGCAATGCGGCTCGCCCTGGATATCCACCACTTCGTAACGCGGCAACTCGCAACTGCGCGATTGCAGGAATTCCTGCAAACGGGTTTTCGGGTCCTTGTTGGTGTCCACCAGCGTCAGGCTGTCGATCTCGGAGGTCAGCCAGGCCAGCACGCGCTCGCGCGCCATTTCCATGCCGGCGTCCAGGTAGATCGCGCCAATCAGCGCTTCCAGGGCATCGGCCAGAATCGACTCACGACGGAAACCGCCGCTCTTCAATTCACCGGAGCCCAGGCGCAGGTACTCACCCAGGTCGAAACCGCGGGCCAGCACGGCCAGGGTCTCACCTTTGACCAGGCGCGCGCGCAAACGCGACAACTGGCCTTCCCGAGCCAGCGGGAAGCGTTCGAACAATG
>NZ_WUUD01000026.1:116424-123185 GCF_009831705.1 Pseudomonas sp. PICF6
GCCACGAAGTTGAGGATGGCATCACCCAGAAACTCCAGGCGTTCGTTGTTGCGCCCGGCAAAACTGCGGTGAGTGAGAGCCAGAAGCATCAGCTCCTGATCCTTGAAAGTGTAGCCGAGCTGACGCTCGAGACGGCTTAGAGAAACGCTCACGGTTTACCCACGCTGAGTTCGTGGCTGGATTCCACCACCACGGCCGCGAAGCGCCGTTGGCTTGGGACAATTAACGCTGTGTTCAAAAATGACGTCCTGACTATCGTTGGCTTCATGCCTTCGGGCAACCTTGTGCAGGCTCCAGAAATGCATTCGGCGCTGTGTTCAACAGCGCCGTGTGTGATTACTTGATCAGGCCAACCCGCGAGAAATTCGGCAGGTGACTGAGTTTGGGTTCCGGCCAGCTCATCCAGACCGCAAAGGCCTTGCCGACGATATTACGGTCGGGGACCATGCCCAGCATGTCCTTGGGAATGTTCGGATCATCCCAGTACCGGCTGTCGTTGGAGTTGTCGCGGTTGTCGCCCATCATGAAATAGTGCCCGGCCGGCACGGTCCACGAATGGTCCGGTGCGGCGCGGTAACGGCTCATTTCCTTGCGGATAAGGTGTTCGGCCTCGCCGAGTTTTTCCTGGTAGAGCTCGGCGCTGCCCAGTGTGCCCGGCTCGGAGCCGATCAACCGTTCGGCCACCAGTTCGCCGTTGACGAACAGGCGCTTGTCGGCGCTGTAGCGAATCTTGTCTCCCGGCAAGCCGACCACACGCTTGATGTAGTTGACGTTCGGATCGCTCGGAAAACGGAACACCATGACATCGCCGCGTTGCGGGTCACCGATTTCGATGACCTTCTTGTCGATCACCGGCAGGCGGATCCCGTAGGAGAACTTGTTCACCAGGATGAAGTCGCCCACATCCAGGGTCGGCTTCATTGAGCCGGACGGGATCTGGAACGGTTCCACCAGGAACGAGCGCAGCACCAGTACGATGAACAACACCGGAAAGAACGACTTGCCGTATTCGACCAGCAGCGGTTCCTTGTTGAGTTTTTCGACCACCACCCCATCAGGCTGGCTGACGCTGCCCTGATAGGAGGCGATGGCAGCCCGGCGCCGCGGCGCCAGGAACAACAGATCAAGCAACGCCAACAGGCCGCAGACGAACACGGCGATAACCAGCAACAGCGGGAAATTTAGCGACATAGGACCTAACTATCCAACCTGAGCACCGCAAGGAAGGCTTCCTGTGGAATTTCCACGTTACCAACCTGCTTCATGCGTTTTTTACCGGCCTTCTGCTTTTCCAACAGCTTGCGCTTACGGCTGACGTCGCCGCCATAGCATTTGGCCAATACGTTCTTTCTGAGCGCCTTGACGGTTGTACGCGCCACAATCTGCCCACCAATGGCGGCCTGGATTGCCACATCGAACATCTGCCGCGGAATCAGTTCCTTCATCTTCTCGGTCAATGCACGACCTTTGTAGTGCGCGTTGTCACGGTGCACGATCAATGCCAGGGCATCGACTTTCTCACCGTTGATCAGCACATCCAGCTTCACCAGATTAGCCGATTGGTAACGATCGAAATGATAGTCCAGCGAAGCATAGCCGCGACTGGTGGATTTCAGGCGATCGAAGAAGTCCAGCACCACTTCGTTCATCGGCAGGTCGTAGGTCACCTGGACCTGGGTACCGAGGAACAGCATGTCGTGCTGCACGCCCCGCTTTTCGATGCACAGGGTAATGACGTTGCCCAGATGCTCCTGCGGCACAAGGATGTTGGCCCGCACGATCGGCTCGCGCATATCCTCGATGGCCGACAGGTCCGGCAACTTGGACGGGTTGTCGACGTAGATGGTTTCGCCGTTCTTGAGCAGCAGCTCGAAAATTACCGTCGGCGCCGTGGTGATCAGGTCCAGGTCGTACTCGCGCTCCAGGCGCTCCTGGATGATCTCCATGTGCAGCATGCCCAGGAATCCGCAACGGAAGCCAAAGCCCAGGGCGTCGGAGCTTTCCGGGGTGTATTGCAGGGACGAGTCGTTCAGGGTCAGCTTTTGCAGGGCTTCGCGGAAATCCTCGAAGTCGTCGGAGCTGACTGGGAACAGGCCGGCGTAGACCTGAGGCTGGATACGCTTGAAGCCGGGCAGCACATCGACGTCGGGGGTGGAGCTCAAGGTCAGGGTGTCACCGACCGGTGCACCGTGAATGTCCTTGATGCCGGCGATGATGAAACCCACTTCACCGGCCTTCAGATCAACGGTGGCGGTGTGTTTCGGGTTGAAGACACCGACGCTGTCCACCAGGTGGATCTTGCCGGTGGATTTGACCAGGATCTTGTCACCCTTCTTGACGCGGCCGTGGCGCACGCGAACCAGGGAGACGACGCCCAGGTAGTTGTCGAACCAGGAATCGATGATCAACGCTTGCAGCGGATCTTCGATATTGCCGGTCGGCGCAGGAATGGTGGTCACCAGGCGCTCGAGCACTTCGTCCACGCCCAGGCCGGTCTTGGCGCTGCAAGTGACCGCGTCGGTGGCATCGATGCCGATGATTTTCTCGATTTCTTCCTTCACGCGGTCCGGATCGGCCTGGGGCAGGTCGATCTTGTTCAGCACCGGCATGACTTCCAGGCCCTGCTCGATGGCCGTGTAGCAGTTGGCAACCGATTGCGCCTCGACGCCCTGGCCGGCATCGACCACCAGCAATGCACCTTCACAGGCCGCCAGCGACCGGCTGACTTCATAGGTGAAGTCGACGTGGCCCGGGGTATCGATGAAGTTCAGCTGATAGGTAATGCCGTCGCGGGCCTTGTAGTAGAGCGTAACGCTGTGGGCCTTGATGGTGATCCCGCGCTCACGCTCCAGATCCATGGAATCCAGGACCTGGGCCTCCATTTCACGCTCGGCCAGGCCGCCGCACATCTGGATGAAGCGATCAGCCAGCGTCGACTTACCATGGTCAATGTGGGCGATGATGGAGAAATTGCGGATATGACTCAAATCACTCACGGATCAACACTCAAAAAGGCTGCAGGCATGGCCCGCCGAAAAATAGCCGGGAATTGTACCTGATACACCGCGCAAGTGGGAGCAAGCTTTGCTCCCACACAGCCTTGCCCCCGCAGCCCCCTCGCCATCGGTGCGCTGATCAACCGGCCCGGCGCAACAGCCAGAGCCCGGCCAAGGCGCAGACGGCGGCCGGTACCAGCACCGCAAACAGCGGCGAGAAACCGAATACCAGGCTCGACGGCCCCAGCAAATCCTGGGCAATACGGAAGGTGAAACCCACCAGTACGCCGGTAAACACACGCTGACCGAGGGTCACCGAACGCAGCGGGCCGAAGATGAAGGAAATCGCCATCAGCACCAAGGCTGCGGTGACCAGCGGCTGCAACACCTTGACCCAAAAAGCCAGCCAGTAGCGACCGTTGTTCAAGCCCTGATCCGCCAGATAGTGGATATACCCCCACAAACCGGTAATCGACAGGGAGTCCGGCGCCATCACCACAGTGCTGAGCAACTGCGGGCTCAGCGCCACGTCCCAACGCTCTTGCGGCGCAGCGACCACTTCGGTGCGCTTGTCATGGAACAACGTGGTGGTGACATCATTGAGCTGCCAGTGATCTTCAACAAACTTGGCGCGCTTGGCGAAGCTCGACGACAGCATGTGCCGCTGGTCGTCGAAGCGGTAGCGGGTCACGCCGTACAGGACACCGTTGGGCTGGACCGAGTTGATGTGGATGAACTCGTCACCCTGGCGGTGCCACAGGCCGTGCTTGGCGCTTTGTGCGTCGCCACCACCCTGGGCCAGGGAACGGTTGGCCTGAGCGGTGTTTTCGGTGGCCGGGGCAACGTATTCGCCGACCAGCAAACCCACCAGCATCAGCACCAGCATCGGTTTCATCACGGCCCAGACGATCCGACCAACGGAAACACCGGCGGCGCGCATGATGGTCAGCTCGCTGTTACTTGCCAGGCTGCCCAGGCCGATCAGGCAACCGATCAGCGCCGCCATCGGCAACATGTCGTAGAGTCGCCGCGGGGCGGTCAGCAATACGTAACTCAACACGTCCATCAAGGTATAGGTGTCGCTGACATCACCCATTTCATCGATGAAGGCGAACAGGGTCGCCAGGCCAAGAATGATCCCCAACACCGCGAGAATCGCCATGAACACACTGCTGCCGATGTACCGATCGAGTTTAACCACGGGCCACCTCCAGCGCGCTGCGACGACTGGCCAGCTTCAGGCGCAGTGGTTCCCAGTAGAGCAACCCGAGGCCAATCGCCAGGAAGATCGAATGCACCCACCAAAGGCCCAGCGCGGGCGGGATCTTGCCTTTCTCCAGCGCGCTACGGGCGGAAATCAGGATGGTCAGGTAAGCCATATACAGAAGAATCGCCGGTAGCAGCTTGAGGAAACGGCCCTGGCGCGGATTGACTCGCGCCAGTGGGACCGCCATGAGGGTCACGATGAATACCAGCAGCGGCAGCGAAAGGCGCCATTGCAATTCAGTGCGCGCCCGAATGTCGTTGTTGCCCAGCAAGCTGGAGGTGGGCATGGCATCGCGGTCGGTGACTTCGTCGCTGACCTCGGGCTTGGGCAGCAATACGCCATAGGTGTCGTACTTGATGGCCCGGTAATCGGCCTGCCCCGGCTTGCCGTCGTAGCGGTAGCCGTTTTCCAGGATCAGGTAGCGGTTGCCGTCGGGGTTGATTTCCTGACGCCCCTTCTCAGCCACCAGCACCGAAATGCCGCGGTCCTTCTTGGTGTCGGAAGACACGTTCTTTTGCGTAATGAAGACGCCGCCCAGGTCGACCCGGTCTTCCGAGAGTTCTTCGGTATAGGTGACGCGAGTCCCGTCGCGCAGGGCCTGGAAGCGCCCGGGCACCAAGGTGTCGAACTCGGTCAGGGCGTCCTGCTGATTGATCAGCATCTGGAACTGGTTGGCTCCCTGGGGCGCCAGGCTAAGACTCAGCCAGGCCACAACCAGCGCCACCAGAGTGGCCGGGAAGAGGGTCATGCGAAACAGGCGTTGCTGGCTCATGCCGGTGGCCGACAGCACGGTCATTTCGCTGTCCAGGTACAACCGGCCGTAGGCCAGCAGAATGCCCAGGAACAACCCCAGCGGCAGGATCAGTTGCAAAAAGCCCGGCAGGCGAAAGCCCATGATCAGGAACAGCGAGCCTGGATCCAGGGCACCGGAGGCCGCTTGGGCGAGGTATTTGATGAAGCGCCCGCTCATGATGATGACCAGCAGCACGGCGCTGACGGCGCTCAGGGTCAGCAGGACTTCGCGGGATAGATAACGGAAGACGATCACACCAGACACTCCAGGGCTGTCAGGCTAGGATTTGTACGAAAAGTGCCTGCGCGACGATCATGCTGCGTTGAAAACAGGCTCGGAATGCTCATTGACAACCAGTCAACTCCGCTTCCTCGCCTGTTTTCGCCTTGCCTGATCGCCGCTCGGCGACTTTTCATACAAACCCTAAGGCGGCCAAACAAGCAAATGTATCGAGCCGGCCCGCCACAGCGCGCCGCCGAAAAAAGAGCCGCATTATCCTGTGATTGGGGGCGCCTGTCACTTCGCACGCTTTAACCCGGTGCTTAAAGCCACAACTTAGCGCTGTCGGTGGGGTTGTCAGGCCCTGGCGCCGGGGTTCAAACTGCGGCCTTTGTCGCCGGCAAGCACCGGCGCTTCTCTTATATAGAAGAAGCTCGCTCAGCGCGCCATTGTGTCGGCGCCTGGCATCTTGACCATTCATTCAGGGATCCGGACATGGAACTGGTTGTAAAAAGCGTCAGCCCAGAAACGTTGAAAACCGCCACGCTGGTGGTTGCCGTCGGTGAAAACCGCCAGCTCGGCGTCGTCGCCACCCAACTCGACAGCCTGAGCGGCGGTGCCATCAGCGCTGTGCTCAAGCGCGGCGACCTGGCTGGCAAAGTCGGCCAGAGCCTGTTGCTGCACAACCTGCCCAACCTCAAGGCCGAGCGCGTGCTGCTGGTGGGCGTGGGCAAGGACGCCGAACTGGGCGACCGTCCGTTCCGTAAAATCATCGCCGGCGTGTTGGGCACCCTCAAGGGTCTGGGTGGCGCTGATGCCGTCCTGGCGCTGGACGAGTTGGTGGTCAAGGGTCGCGACAGCTACGGCAAAAACCGCCTGCTGGCTGAAACCCTGGTGGACGGCGAATACCAGTTCGACCAGTTCAAGAGCCAGAAAGCCGAACCCCGCGCCCTGAAAAAAATCACCCTGCTGACCATCAAGGCTGCCCAGGCTGAAGTTCAGCGTGCCGTGACCCACGCCACCGCGATCGCCAACGGCATGGCCTTCACCCGCGACCTGGGCAATCTGCCACCGAACATCTGCCACCCGACGTTCATGGGTGAACAGGCCAAGGCGTTGGGCAAGGAATTCAAGGGCTTGAAAGTCGAAGTCTTCGACGAAAAGAAAATCAAAGACCTGGGCATGGGCTCGTTCTACTCCGTCGGCCAGGGCAGCGCACAGCCGCCACGCCTGATCGTCATGCAATACAACGGTGGCAAGAAGTCCGAGAAGCCGTACGCACTGGTCGGCAAGGGCATCACCTTCGACACCGGCGGCATCAGCCTCAAGCCGGGCGCCGGCATGGATGAAATGAAGTACGACATGGGCGGCGCCGCGAGCGTGTTCGGCACCCTGCGCGCCGTGCTCGAACTGCAACTGCCGATCAACCTGGTGTGCATCCTGGCCTGCGCCGAGAACATGCCCAGCGGTAACGCCTCGCGTCCAG
>NZ_WUUD01000026.1:123195-123535 GCF_009831705.1 Pseudomonas sp. PICF6
CCATGAGCGGCCAGACCGTGGAAATCCTCAACACCGACGCCGAAGGCCGCCTGGTGCTGTGTGACGCCCTCACCTACTCCGAACGCTTCAAGCCGCAAGCGGTGATCGACATCGCCACCCTGACCGGCGCCTGCGTCGTCGCCCTCGGCGCCCACACCTCGGGCCTGCTGGGCAACAACGACGAGCTGATCGGCCAACTGCTCAGCGCCGGCCAGCAAGCCGACGACCGCGCCTGGCAATTGCCGCTGTTCGACGAATACCAGGAGCAGCTGGACAGCCCGTTCGCCGACATCGCCAACATCGGCGGCCCGAAAGCCGGGACGATCACCGCGGCGTGCTT
>NZ_WUUD01000026.1:123545-150319 GCF_009831705.1 Pseudomonas sp. PICF6
AGAACCTGAACTGGGCGCACCTGGATATCGCCGGCACAGCCTGGACCAGCGGCGGCAAGGACAAGGGCGCCACCGGCCGGCCGGTTCCCCTGCTGACCCAATACCTGCTGGACCGCGCCAAGGCCTGACACCGATGACCGGCGTTGGCGTCGCCTTCGGGCGGCGCCAATGGCGGCTCAGGAACTGCAATGACCAAAGTCGATTTCTACATCCTGCCCAGCGCCGATCCGTCGGCGCGGCTGGATTTCGCCTGCAAGCTCACCGAAAAGGCCTGGCGCATGGGCCACCGCATCTACCTGCATTGCAGCGATGCCGCCCAGCGCGATGACCTCGATGCACGTCTGTGGGCCTTCAAGGGCGAGAGCTTCGTACCCCATGGCCCGGCCGAAAACGAACCCGAAGGATTGATCGTGCTCGGGCTGGGAGATGACTGCGGTCAGCACCAGGACTTGCTGGTCAACCTTGACCTGAAAGTGCCGCCTTTTGCCCAGCGCTTCGCCCGTGTGGCGGAAGTGGTGGTGGAAGACCCGGGCATCCGGCAAGCCGCGCGGGAGAGTTTCCGTTTCTACCGCGAACAGGGCTATCCTCTGCAAGACCACCGTTTACAGCGACTCTGAGCCCACGATGGACACTCCAAAACCGCCACAAAAGCCCACGCACCTGCTGGACGACCTCGAGTCGATCCGCCAACTGCTCGGCGACGACAACCTGCAACCACCGCTGTTGACCGATACGGTGGAGCACGAGCCCGAGCATGACGAGCAGATTCCACTGCTGTTCGAGCCGATCAACGGCCAGCCCGAACCCAAGCCGGCGCCCAAGGCCGAGGCCAAAGGCCCCGATGCGCTGTTGCACCTGGAAAGCGAACTGCGCGCCGCCGCGCAATTGATCATGCAAGACGTCATCGACGACTTCGCTCCGCACATCGAGACCGAGATCAAGCGCCGGCTGGATGCGCGGATGGAGCGATTGCTGAGTCAGTACGAATAACGCCCTCTGCCTCATTGTGAACATCCTGCGGGAGCGAGCCTGCTCGCGATAACGGACTGTCAGTCCCCATTGATGTTGAATCTGCTGGCCTCATCGCGAGCAGGCTCGCTCCCACAGGGTTCAACCGTGTCCGGCTTCTCGCTTGCTGCGTGTGGCTTGCATCTCCCCCGCCCGCTATACTTCCCGGCTTTTCCTGAATAAATGCCAATAGGGTCCCGCCGCGCATGGATAAGACCTACCAGCCGCACGCCATTGAAACTTCCTGGTACAACACCTGGGAGTCCGAGAATTATTTCGCTCCGCAAGGCGCGGGCGATTCCTACACCATCATGATCCCGCCGCCGAACGTCACCGGCAGCCTGCACATGGGCCACGGTTTCAACAACGCGATCATGGATGCCCTGATCCGTTTCCGCCGCATGCAAGGCCGCAACACCCTTTGGCAGCCGGGCACCGACCACGCTGGCATCGCCACGCAGATGCTGGTGGAACGTCGCCTCGAAGCCCAGGGCCAGAACCGCCATGACCTGGGACGCGAGAAATTCCTCGAGAAAGTCTGGGAATGGAAAGACGAGTCCGGTGGCAACATCAGCCGCCAGATCCGTCGCCTGGGCTCGTCCGTGGACTGGAGCCGCGAGCGTTTCACCATGGACGACGGTCTTTCGGAAGCGGTGAAGGAAGCCTTCGTGCGCCTGCATGAAGACGGCCTGATCTATCGCGGCAAGCGCCTGGTCAACTGGGACACCAAGTTGCACACGGCCATTTCCGACCTCGAAGTGGAGAACCACGACGAGAAAGGCTTCCTGTGGAACCTGAAGTACCCGCTGGCCGACGGCGCCAAGACCGCCGAAGGCAAGGATTACCTGATCGTCGCCACCACGCGCCCGGAAACCATGCTGGGTGACTCCGCCGTTGCGGTGAACCCGAACGATGAGCGCTACCAAGCCCTGATTGGCAAGTTCGTCGAGCTGCCCCTGGTTGGCCGGCGCATTCCGATCATCGGCGACGATTACTGCGACCCCGAATTCGGCACCGGCTGCGTGAAAATCACCCCGGCCCACGATTTCAACGACTACGAAGTCGGCAAGCGCCACAACCTGCCGCTGCTGAACATCTTCGACAAGAACGCCAACGTGTTGCCGGCGGCCCAGGTGTTCAACCTCGACGGCACGCTGAACGAAAGCGTCGACGGCCAGATCCCGGCCGAATACGCCGGCCTGGACCGCTTTGAAGCGCGCAAGCAGATCGTCGCGGCATTCGACGCAGCCGGCCTGCTGGTCAGCGTCGATGATCACGGCCTGAAAGTGCCGAAAGGCGACCGCTCCGGCACCATTATCGAGCCGTGGCTGACCGATCAGTGGTACGTGTCCACCAAACCGCTGGCCGAGCCTGCGATCGCTGCGGTAGAAGATGGCCGCATCCAGTTCGTGCCCAAGCAATACGAAAACATGTACTTCTCGTGGATGCGTGACATCCAGGACTGGTGCATCAGCCGTCAACTGTGGTGGGGCCACCGCATCCCGGCCTGGTACGACGAGTCAGGCAAGGTCTACGTCGGCCGCGATGAAGCCGAAGTCCGCGCCAAGCACAACCTCGGTCCGGACGTAGCTCTGCAACAGGACAACGACGTACTCGATACCTGGTTCAGCTCCGGCCTGTGGACCTTCTCCACTCTGGGCTGGCCGCAGCAGACCGAGTTCCTGAAGAAATTCCACTCCACCGACGTACTGGTCACCGGCTTCGACATCATTTTCTTCTGGGTCGCCCGGATGATCATGCTGACCATGCACTTGGTGAAAAACGAAGACGGCACGCCACAAGTCCCATTCAAGACCGTCTACGTGCACGGCCTGGTGCGCGATGGCCAGGGCCAGAAGATGTCCAAGTCCAAGGGCAACGTCCTGGACCCGCTGGACATCATCGACGGCATCGATCTGGAAACCCTGGTGCAGAAACGCACTTCGGGCCTGATGCAGCCAAAACTGGCGAAGAAGATCGAGAAGGCCACCCGCGAAGAATTCGCCGACGGCATCGCCAGCTACGGCACCGACGCCCTGCGCTTCACCTTCTGCTCGCTGGCGTCCACCGGTCGTGACATCAAGTTCGACATGGGCCGCGTCGAGGGTTATCGCAACTTCTGCAACAAGATCTGGAACGCCGCGCGCTACGTGCTGGACAAGGGCGAAGACTGCGGCCAGAACGGCGAAGCCTTTGAGCTGACCCTGGCTGATCGCTGGATTATTTCCCAGCTGCAACGCACCGAAGCCGAAGTGACCCGCCAGCTCGATCAGTTCCGTTTCGACCTGGCGGCACAAGCGTTGTACGAGTTCATCTGGAACCAGTATTGCGACTGGTACCTGGAGCTGTCCAAACCAGTGCTGTGGGACGAAAACGCCCCGGTCGAACGCCAGCGCGGCACCCGCCGCACCCTGGTGCGCGTGCTGGAAGTCGCCCTGCGCCTGGCGCATCCGTTCATGCCGTTCATCACCGAGGAAATCTGGCAGCGTGTCGCTCCGCTGGCGGGCGCCCAAGGCAAGACGATCATGCTGCAACCGTGGCCGGTGGCCAACGAAACCCGCATCGACCCGGCCGCCGAAGACGACATCGAATGGCTCAAGACCTTCATGCTGGGCCTGCGTAACATCCGCGCCGAGATGAACATCGGCCCGGGCAAACCGCTGAACCTGTTCCTGAACAATGCCAGCGCCGAAGACCTGCGCCGCCTCCACGAGAACGAAGCACTGCTCAAGAAACTGGCCAAGCTCGAATCGGTGACCGTCCTGGCCGCTGGCGAAGAAGCACCGCTGTCCGCCACCGCCTTGGTTGGCGAGATGGAAGTGCTGGTGCCGATGGCCGGCCTGATCGACAAGGCTGCCGAACTGGCGCGCCTGGATAAGGAAATCCTGCGTTTGAAGGGCGAAGTCCAGCGTGTCGGCGGCAAACTGTCCAACGCCGGTTTCGTTGACAAGGCGCCGGCTGAAGTCATCGAGAAGGAACGCGCCAAACTGGCCGAGGCTGAACAGGCCTTGGGCAAGCTGGCCGAGCAACATGCGCGGATCTCCAGCCTGTAACGGGGATTGCCAATGAAGAAGGAGGTCCTGATGGACCTCCTTTTTTTATGCCTGGTACTTTCTAGTGAACACGCTTACCCCCTGTGGGAGCGAGCCTGCTCGCGATGACAGGTACATTCAACATTGGTGCAAGCTGACCCACCGCTATCGCGAGCAGGCTCGCTCCCACAGTAGATCGCGCCGATCGTTGCAGTTGGGTTCGCAGGGGCAGGATGTGGGACAATGCCCGCCACTTTTTGAACCCTCCCCGAATCGACCCGCACATGACCGCCCCTCGCACGCCCAAGCCAACACGCTCCAAGCCCAAACCCGCCATCGAGGCCAAAGTGCCGCGGGAGAAAGCCAGCCTGCACCCACGCAATCGCCACCAGGGTCACTACGACTTCCCGGCATTGATCAAGTCCACGCCCGAATTGGCGAAGTTCGTGATCATCAACCCCTATGGCAAGGAAAGCATCGACTTCGCCAGCCCGGAAGCCGTAAGGGTGTTCAACCGGGCGCTGCTCAAGTCCTTCTACGGCATCGCCCATTGGGACATTCCGGCCGACTACCTGTGCCCTCCGGTGCCAGGACGTGCGGACTACGTGCATTTCCTCGCTGATTTACTGGCCAGTCACAACGAAGGAACGATTCCACGCGGGGCGGCGGTGAAGGTGCTGGACATCGGCACGGGGGCCAACTGCGTGTACCCGCTGATCGGCTACAGCGATTACCGCTGGCATTTCCTCGGTTCGGAAATCGATCCGACGGCCATTGCCTCGGCCAAAGCCATTGTCCAGTCCAACGGGCTGAACAAAGCCATCCAACTGCGCCAGCAAGCCAACCGCAAGCAGATCCTGTTGGGTTTGCTGGAAGAGGCCGAGCGGTTCGACCTGACAATGTGCAACCCACCCTTCCACGCCTCCCTGGAGGAAGCCACCAAGGGCAGCCAGCGCAAATGGCGTGCGCTGGGCAAGGCCGACCCGAAGCGCAAGCTGCCGGTGCTGAATTTTGGCGGTCAGGCGGCGGAGTTGTGGTGCGAGGGCGGAGAGGCCCGGTTTGTGACGCAACTGATCGGCGAGAGCGCACAGGTGGCCAGCCAGGTGCTGTGGTTCAGCACGCTGGTGTCAAAGGCGTCGAATCTACCGGCGATTCAAACCGCCTTGAAAAAGGCCGGGGCGCTGCACAGCCAGGTGGTGGAAATGTCCCAGGGGCAGAAGCAGAGCCGCTTTGTGGCCTGGACCTTCCAGACCGAGGCACAGCAGCAGGCGTGGCGCCAGTCGCGTTGGGTTCGCAAGGGCTGAGTGGGAGCAAGGCCTTGCTGCCACAAATGCCCTGACCACAGACCACTTTTTCCAAGGCAATAAAAAACCGTGCCCGGATCACTCCGCAGCACGGTTTTCTTTTAAACGCGATCTTACTTGTTGATGCCGTCGGTCAGCGCTTTGGCTGGAACGAACTTAACAACTTTCTTGGCAGCGATTTCGATGGCTGCGCCAGTCGAAGGGTTGCGGCCGGTGCGGGCAGGACGCTCGGTGACTTTCAGCTTGCCGATGCCTGGCAAGGTGATTTCGCCGCCATTTTCCAGCTGATCGGCAACGATCTGACCCAGTTGGTCCAAAGCGTTACGCGCGGTGGTTTTAGGCGCGTCGATAGCTTCAGCGATGTCAGCGATCAGTTGGTCTTTAGTAAGAGCCATGTAGTGTTCCTTCCCTATCAAATTCATATGGATTGCAGAGTGCAGTGTCAGCCATCGAGCCCGATCTCAGAGGATCAGACACCCTCGGTAATCACCACGACGGATCGGGGTAATAGATGCCGAAAACCGGGTTTGGTTCGACCTGACAAATGCTGAATGCACGCTTAACGCAGTGACTTCGCGTAAGACCGGGCAAAACTAGCACAACGCCTGTGAAATATCCGCCTCTAGCTACCCATTTGGTCAGCTTTCTTGCGCGAAAACGGTAAAAAAATGCATATGGCGTGTCGGACGGGTCTGAAAGGGGCTTTGCAGGGTTCCAAAACCAGTGATTGCGGTACACTGGGCCTTTTTGGGGGAGCGCGCCCTCCTCTCTTTCATCAGCCGAGAAATCCATGCCGATCCGTCATTGCATCGTCCACCTGATCGACAAAAAACCCGACGGCACGCCCGCCGTGCTCCATGCCCGTGACTCCGAGTTGAGCGAGTCCACGGCCATCGAGAACATGCTCGCCGACCTCAACGAGAGCTACAACGCCAAACAAGGCAAGGCCTGGGGCTTCTTCCATGCCGAGTCCGGGGCGCACCCGTTCAGCGGCTGGCTGAAGGAGTATCTCGACGGCGGCAAGGACTTCACCGCATTCAGTCGCGTAGCGGTGGAGCACCTGCAAAAGCTGATGGAAGAGTCCAACCTCTCGGTGGGCGGCCACGTGCTGTTTGCCCATTATCAACAGGGCATGACCGATTACCTGGCGATCGCCCTGCTGCACCACAGCGAAGGCGTGGCGGTCACCGACGAACTGGACGTGACCCCGTCCCGTCACCTTGATCTGGGCCAACTGCACCTGGCAGCGCGGATCAATGTGTCGGAATGGCAGAACAACAAACAGTCCAAGCAGTACATCTCGTTCATCAAGGGCAAGAACGGCAAGAAGGTCTCGGAATATTTCCGCGACTTCATCGGCTGCCAGGAAGGCGTCGACGGCCCCGGCGAGACCCGCACCCTGCTCAAGGCCTTCAGTGATTTCGTCGAAAGCGAAGACCTGCCCGAAGACGACGCCCGGGAGAAAACCAAGACCCTGGTGGATTACGCCAGCAGCCAGGCCAAGCTCGGCGAGCCGATGGGCCTGGAAGAACTGTCCGAACTGATCGACGAAGATCGCCCGAAAGCCTTCTACGACCACATTCGCAACAAGGACTACGGGTTGTCGCCGGAAATCCCGGCGGATAAACGCACCCTCAACCAGTTCCGCCGCTTCACCGGCCGCGCCGAAGGCTTGTCCATCAGTTTCGAAGCCCACCTGCTGGGCTCCAAGATCGAATATGACGAAGAAGCCGGCACGCTGATCATCAAGGGCCTGCCCACGTCGCTGACCGATCAGCTCAAGCGCCGTAACTGATGCTCGCAAAGGCCCTGAAGAAGTTTCTGCTGATTTTGCTGGTGGTTGTGGCGTACCAGAACTGGGGCAAGATCGAGCGGGTATTCAATCCCTCGCAGATGCTGCCAGAACAGATCCGGGCCGATGCCCGGGTCGTGCTGTACGCCACCGACTGGTGCGGTTACTGCAAGGCGACCCGGCGGTTCCTGGATGAAAAAGGCGTGCCCTATCGCGAGTTCGATATCGAGAAAGACGCTCAGGCGCGCAAGGCCTATGAGGCGCTGGGCGGGCGCGGGATCCCGATTCTGGATGTAAATGGCACGCTGATTCGTGGTTTTGAGCCGCAGAACATCCTTGAGGCACTGTCCGCGAAATAGGTTTGTCCGCTAGCGATGATGCTGGATCGGATGGCCTCATCGCGAGCAGGCTCGCTCCCACAGGGATTCGTGGCGGACGCCAAGCCTGTTACCACTGCAAATCCAGTGTGGGAGCGAGCTTGCTCGCGATGGCGGTGGTCCAGTCAGAGCGCAAGCCCTGGGTAGACGGTAAGCGCCCATTAGTCGGGACTGTCAACTCCTACAGTATCAATGCCTGAAATAGCGTTCATTTTTTATATGCCCCCTCAGCCGAAGCCGTCGCTGAGCCGAACCTCTTGCGAGAACGCCTGAACAGACGGAGCATATAAAATGAACTCGATACAGCACTACCCAGCCCGAAACCGCGTTATAAAAAACACCCACCGCGCCCTGGTGTTGTCTTTCATTGCGATCTACGCCGGTTCCGCCTCTGCCGCGCAATACACCTGCCAACTCTTCCTGCCACCGAATCAAACCGTCATACAGACCACCACCGTTTTCAACGGGAGCAGCACGAGCGATGCAATCCGCCGCGCCACAACGATCTTCGACCTGCAAGGCCTTATTCCTCCCAATGCGCCACACCTGGTTCTATGCGAGCTGTAATATCGGGTGATCGCTTCTGGAATAAACGCCCGGAATTGCCTGCTCCGGGCGACAGATCGACTTTGATCGAGCGCCTGACTTTCTTATCAGGTTGATAATTGAAAACCCAGCCGTGGAAAGTGCACATGCACCACACCGCCAAGCGCGTCTTCGCGACGCAGGATCAGCTCTTCACGACCGGCAAACAACAACTCTCCGGCCACCGGGTCGACGCCATAATCGGTTGCGGCAATCGTCACCTGCTGCCCTTTCGTGAACCCATTCGGCTCCTCGAATGACTCATCCGGCAGCGCTGCCGGCGTAGCGTTGCGAGCCACTTCCAAAGCCTCTTCGGAACTCATCGCGTTCGACGCGCCATGGCCAAAACCCAGCACTCGCGCCAACCATGCCGAGATCGCCGGGTAGGTGTCTACCAGCGGCGAAGTCACCGCAGTGCCTTTGAGAAACCACAGAGGGTGAGCCATGGCGAAGTCGGCAATCGATGGATCGCCCAACAGAAAGTCACCCTCCTCGCGCTGCAACTGTTGCTCAAGACGCGCCATGATCGTGGGCCATTGGTGCTTGGCCTGTTCGGCAGACAGATGCTTGGTCGTACCGCCACTGAACAGCCCGGCCCGATCGCTGATAAACGTCTTGATGACTTCAGGCGGCAACTTGGCGAAACGCACCGCCACCGACTCCGGCTGAAACACCAGGCTTACCGCATGTTGAAACACCACCGAATCGGCCCATGCGGCAAAAGACGCTGCAATCATCTCCCGGCCTTCGGGAAACAGCGCCGGCGAAGCTTTTTCCTGCTCCAACCGACGGGCGATCAGCGCCGTGTCGCAATAGATATCCGCGCCGATCTGCAATACCGGGGTCTTGCGGTAGCCGCCCGTCAGTGCCGTCAGGTCGGGCTTGGGCATCATTGGCGGGATATGCACCGAACGCCAGGACAGGCCCTTGAAACCCAGTAACAAGCGGGCTTTCTCGGCGAAGGGAGACGTCGGGTAATGATGAAGAATCAGCTCTGACATGAGGTTCGCCACTGCGGGGAGGAAGTCCCGCAGCTTAGCGTGCCAGGGTCCGACAGCCTACCCTTCTGATGAAGCCGTATCAGCGCGGTTGATGGAACATCGATGCACTCGCCACCAGGCACTCCTTGGCGCTTTTCTTGAGTTTCTTGATCAATCGCTCCTGGCGCAGGGCTTCGCCCTTGTCGCGACAGGCTTCGGTGTACACCAACGCCACCGCCGGGCTGGAAAGGAAAAAACGCGCGCCCTTGCCGCTTTGATGCTTGGCGAAACGCCGTACCGGATCATCACTGATGCCGCAGTACAGCGAACCGTTGGCGGCCCGCACCAGGTAGACGAACCAGGGTTTGCCCGGTTCGGCTGCAGCTTGCCCTGGCAGGTCGGAGGATGGGTTGGCGGTCGTCACAGGATGTTCAGCAGACGTGTAGAAAACAAGCCGCAATCTTATCAGCGACTGGCCTGAAACGCCCGTAGCCCCTTGAGGGCCTGGGCTCTGACGGCATTGCGCACCAGCGGCGTCCAGCCCAGCAGCAGGCCCTTGGTGCCCAATGCCTGGCGGGACCAGCGCCACAGATCAAAACTGTCATGGTGCTCGCAAATCTTGCCGTCGCGAAACACGAACCGTGCCTGAATGTCATTGACCACCGTGTTGCCGGTCTGACTGAACAGGTAAGTCGCCACCCAGTGGGCACCGCCGGTACGCTCATCGCTGCGCACGTTATCGAAGGTCAGGGAAAAATCCTTGGCCCGAGTGGTGAGCATGCGCCACATGTCGCCGGCATCGCGCCCGCGCAGTTCACCAAACGCCGGGTCGCTGAACACCACGTCGTCGGTGTAGCAGGCGCTCATGGCGTCGGCATCCAGACGCTGGAAGGCCTGGTAGAAGCGGGTGATCAAGGCGTTGTGGGCATCACTCATGGACAAGCTCCGAAAATCTTCAGTAGAGCTGCACGATAATCTGCTCTGGCGAGGAACACTATCGTCATTCGCCATGAAAATAACATCAGCGAAGATCACTGACTCTTTCGCTGCTGACCCCGACATATAGCGCCCGGCCGGCCCCGATGCCCGCGATGATCGCGCCCAGGCCAATCACACCGAAGATCCAACCCAGAGCACTCCAGCCGCCGGTCCAGTCGTGGACCACCCCGACCGCGAACGGCCCCATGGACGCCAATGTGTAGCCGAACCCTTGGGCCATGCTGGAAAGATTCGCCGCCACATGGGCGTCCCGCGAGCGCAGCACGATCAGCGTCAGCGCCAGGCTGAACGTTGCTCCCTGCCCAAGCCCCAGCAGGATCGCCCAACCCCACAAGCCTTCAATGGGCGCATAGAGACATCCAAACAGCCCGCCCAGGGTCATGACCATGACGATCACAATGGCCAGGCGTTGATCCTTGCCCCGAGTCGCCAGCCAGGGCGCCGCCAGGGAACTGATCAGTTGCACGATGACCGAGCCGGACAACACCAGCCCGGCCTGGGTCGGCGTCAGGCCACGGCCGATGAGGATCGACGGCAGCCACCCGAACACGATGTAGGCCAGGGACGACTGCAACCCCATGTACAACGTCACCTGCCAGGCCAACGGGTCACGCAGCAAACCGCGAACCCGATATGCCACCTGATGAGCACCGTGTTTCTGGCCCACTTGCGGCAGCCAGAACACGGCGGCCAGCAGCGCCGGCACCACCCAGAACCCCAGGCCCATCGCCCAGCTGTGATTCAGATGCTCGCTCAACGGCACGGTGGCCCCGGCCGCCATCGCCGCCCCCAGGCACAGCGCCATGGTGTAGACGCCGGTCATGGCGCCGGCGTGTTTGGCGAAGTCACGCTTGACGATGCCCGGCAACAGCACACCGATCACACCAATGCTCGCGCCGGCCAGGATGCTGCCAGCAAACAGGCCGATCTGGCCGAAAGAACTGCGCAAAATGATCCCACCGGCCAGGGCCAGCAAGATTCCCAACACTACCCGCTCAGCTCCAAAGCGCCGCGCCAGCACCGGCGCCAGCGGTGCGAACAGGCCCAGGCAAAGCACTGGCAGCGTCGTCAGCAAGCCGGCCTGGGCAGCCGACAAACCAAGGCTTTTTGAAACTTCACTAAGCAATGGGGCCATGCTCGACAGCGCCGGACGCAGGTTCAGCGCCACCAGGATCAACCCGAGCAGTAACAGCCAGGGTTTGCGCAGCAATGGAGGGGCCTGCTGGGTCTGCTCATCGTCGGTTTCGGCGTCGATCAGCAAATGTTCAAGCTCTGCGGCGCGTTTGGGCGTCGTCGGGGTCATGCGGTCAAGCGTATCGCGGGACATGGAAAGCTCTGGTTCAGGGTTCATTGATCAACTGTCGACGGAGGGCCTTGGCCCATTGCCGAACCTGTTGTTCGACAGCGTCGAGGATTCGATGTGCAGATCGAACACCGGTTGAGGACGAGGACGAAGCTCTGGCGCCACTGCGCGCCGATGACGCTTGGGAAGTCACGATAGCCTTCGCTGAGCGCAGGGGTAGGCAGCATGGGTTGAATTTTCTGACAGATTAGTCAGCTTCTTGTAGGACGGCAACCGCCTAAGGTCAATGCGAGGGAAAAGGAGCGAAATTTTCGATTGGTCAAAATTACCCCTTAAGGGTAATTTTAAGGACAAGGCATACAGTTCTATGGAAAAGAGCACACCCCACTACGACCTGGCAGTCGTCAAGGCCGAAGTCCTCAGGCTGGGGAACAAGGCATTCACAATGAGCGCTCAGCAAGGCGCTCGAAGAATGTCGTTAAGCACTGCCCGGATGCTGCAAATCATGGCCTCGCTGGAGTACAGGATGTTGCACAAATCGATGACGACCTATGCCGATCATCGAATCTGGCAGGACGTTTATCACACCACATTTCAGGATCGGGAGATTTACATCAAGGTGACCTACCGCCCTGGCGGTGGGCATCCGGTAGTCTCCTTCAAGGAGAAAGACCAATGAAAACGCAGCAATGTGTCAACTGCGGTACTCAAGACGCCATGCAACACTTTGAGGGCCGCAGCTTTACCATCGACTACAAGCAGGTAGCACGGCAGGTGCACGACATCGCCGGATGGGAGTGCCGGGTCTGTGGTGAAATCGAATTTGATCACGACACCGACAGCGCGCAACGTTATTCCCAGGCGAGCGATCAGTTGCTCGAAGATTGTGCCCAGGCGATGGCGGCGGAGATGAAACGCATCCGCCGCAAACTGCACCTCACGCAAAAAGACGCGGTGAAACTGCTGTCTGGCGGCGGACACAACGCCTTTTCCCGTTACGAGCGTGGCGAAGTCGCCCCACCGCAACCACTGTTCATGCTGATGCGCCTGCTCGATCGTCATCCCCACCTGATGGCGGAAGTACTCGCACTGAGCGAGGGCACCGATTTGAAGCAGTTGTTGACTACCCGCCATCCGGAACAGGCAACCGTTCTGACACCCTGAATCCCAGGCAAAAATAAACCCGGACAAGTCCGGGTCTATTTCAATGCCTAAGGCCGGATCAATGCAGAATCTGGCTCAGGAACAGCTTGGTACGGTCGTTCTGCGGGTTATCGAAGAAGTCGTTCGGCGCGGCCTGTTCGACGATTTCGCCCTTGTCCATGAAGATCACACGGTTGGCCACGGTGCGGGCAAAGCCCATTTCGTGGGTCACGCAGAGCATGGTCATGCCGTCTTCGGCCAGGCCGATCATGGTGTCCAGAACCTCTTTCACCATTTCCGGGTCGAGCGCCGAAGTCGGTTCATCGAACAGCATGATTTTCGGTTTCATGCACAGGGCACGGGCGATGGCCACACGCTGCTGCTGGCCGCCGGAGAGCTGGCCCGGGTATTTGTGCGCCTGCTCTGGAATGCGTACGCGCTCCAGGTAATGCATGGCGATTTCCTCGGCCTTGCGCTTGGGCATCTTGCGCACCCACATCGGCGCCAGGGTGCAGTTCTGCAGGATGGTCAAGTGCGGGAACAGGTTGAAGTGCTGGAACACCATGCCGACTTCACGGCGGATCGCTTCGATCTGCTTGAGGTCGTTGGTCAGTTCCACGCCATCGACCACGATGCGACCCTGCTGGTGTTCTTCCAGGCGGTTGAGGCAACGGATGGTGGTGGACTTGCCGGAACCCGACGGGCCGCACAGCACGATACGCTCGCCCTGCTGGACGTTCAGGTTGATGTCTTTCAACACGTGGAACTGGCCGTACCACTTGTTCACGCCCTGCATCTGAATAATGCCTTCAGGGCTCACAGGCTGTTTGATCGCTTCACTCATAAACTACGCTCCTAACGCTTGTGGCCAGTGTCCAGCTTGCGTTCCAAATGCATGGAATAGCGGGACATACCAAAACAGAAAATCCAGAACACCAGGGCGGCGAACACATAGCCTTCGGTGGCCATGCCCAGCCATTTCGGGTCGGCGGCAGCTTGTTTCACGCTGTTGAGCAGGTCGAACAGGCCGATGATGATCACCAGGCTGGTGTCCTTGAACAACGCGATGAAGGTGTTGACGATACCCGGGATCACCATCTTCAGGGCTTGCGGCAGAATCACCAGGCCCATGCTGCGCCAGTAGCCCAGGCCCATCGCCGCGGCCGCTTCGTACTGACCTTTGGGAATGGCTTGCAAGCCGCCACGCACCACTTCAGCCACGTAGGCCGACTGGAATAGGATCACGCCGATCAGTGCCCGCAGCAGCTTGTCGAAGTTCATGCCTTCAGGCAGGAACAGCGGCAGCATCACCGAGGACATGAACAGCACCGTGATCAACGGCACGCCGCGCCAGAATTCGATGAAGGTCACGCAGACCACACGAATCGCCGGCATGTTCGAACGCCGCCCCAAAGCCAGCACGATGCCCAACGGCAAAGCCCCGGCGATACCGACGGTGGCGATCACCAAGGTCAGCATCAGGCCGCCCCATTGGCTGGTCGGCACGGTGGTCAAGCCGAATACGCCACCGTGCAACAGGCACCAAGCGATGATCGGGTACAGCACCAGGAAACTCAGACCGTAGGCCGCCTTGCGCGGGAAGCGCGAGATGAACAGCGGAGCCACGCCGATGACCGCCAGCCACACGGTCAGGTCCACGCGCCAGCGCAGGTCCGCCGGATAGTAGCCGTACATGAACTGGCCGAAGCGCTGCTGGATGAACACCCAGCAGGCGCCCTCCTTGGTGCAGTCAGCCTGTGTGGTGCCGACCCAGTTGGCGTCGAGGATCGCCCAACTGATGATCGGTGGAACGACCAGGTAAATCAGGTAGAACGCAAACAACGTCAGCAAGGTGTTGAGCCAGCTGGAGAACATGTTCGCGCGCATCCACGCCACCACGCCGATGCTACTGCTCGGTGGGGGCATGTCAGGTTTGAAAGTATGGGATGTCATGCGCGTTTTTCCTCACCGCTCGATCAGCGCAATGCGCTTGTTGTACCAGTTCATCAGCAGGGAAATGCTGATACTGATCGCCAGGTACACGCTCATGGTGATCGCAATAACTTCGATCGCCTGCCCGGTCTGGTTCAGCACCGTACCGGCAAACAGCGAAACCATTTCCGGATAACCGATACCGGCCGCCAGCGAGGAGTTCTTCGCCAGGTTCAGGTATTGGCTGGTCAACGGCGGGATGATCACGCGCAGGGCTTGCGGGATGATCACCTTGCGCAGGGTCGGACCGTTACGCAGGCCCAGGGAATGGGCGGCTTCGGTCTGGCCGTGGCTGACCGACTTGATGCCCGAACGCACGATCTCGGCGATGAACGCCGCGGTGTACACCGTCAGTGCCAACGTCAATGCCAGCAATTCGGGAATCAGCACCCAGCCACCGACGAAGTTGAAGCCCTTGAGTTCCGGCATTTCCCAGTGCACAGGGGCTCCGAAGACCAGGGCGCACAGCGCCGGGATCACCAGGAACAACGCCAGGCCCACCCAGAATTTATGGAACGGCTCGCCCGTGGCTTCGAAACGCTTGTTGGCCCAGCGGGTCATCAGCACGATGGCGACGATGGCCAGCACGACGCTGATCACGAATGGCCAAAACCCCTCCGCCACCAGCGCGGCCGGCATGTTCAGGCCCCGGCTGCTGACAAAGAAGGTGTCGCCGAAGTTATGGGCGGCGCGCGGCCCCGGCATGGTCAGGAACACCGCGAAGTACCAGAACAGGATCTGCAGCAGTGGCGGGATATTACGGAAAACCTCCACATACACCGTTGCCACTTTGGCGATGATCCAGTTTTTCGACAGTCGGGCCACGCCGACAATGAAACCGAGAATCGTCGCCAGGATCACGCCGATGAACGTCACCAGCAGAGTGTTGAGCAACCCGATGACAAAGACGCGGGCATAGCTGTCCGCTTCGGTGTAGTCGATCAGGGTTTGAGCGATGCCGAACCCGGCACTGCGCTCCAGAAAGCTGAAGCCGGAGGTGATGCCCCGGTGCTCTAGGTTGGTTTGCGTGTTGTCGAACAGAAACCAGCCCAGTGAAACCACCGCCACAATGGTGACGATCTGAAATACCCAGGCACGCACGCGTGGATCGCTGAGGCTAAGCCTCTGCTTAGGTGCGCCGATTGAATTTTGCATGAAGTGCCCCGCAAAGAATGGAACAGAACATCACCCGGTGGTTGGCCCACCGGGTGATAGAACCATCAGCGCACTGGTGGTGCGTATTGAATGCCGCCGTTGGTCCACAGCGCGTTCAGGCCGCGATCGATTTCCAGCGGGGTGCCTTTGCCGAGGTTGCGCTCGAACACTTCACCGTAGTTACCGACTTGTTTGACGATCTGGACAACCCAGTCTTTGGGCAGCTTCAGGTCTTTACCATATTCACCGTCAGCGCCGAGCATACGGGCGACGTCCGGGTTCTTGGTGGATTTGGCTTCAGCTTCAACGTTCTTCGAAGTGATGCCGGCTTCTTCGGCGTTGAGCATGGCGTAGCCAGTCCAGCGCACAACGGCCAGCCACTCGTCATCGCCGTTACGCACGACCGGGCCCAGTGGTTCCTTGGAAATGGTTTCCGGCAGAACCACGTAGTCCTTCGGCGCGGCCAGCTTGCTGCGCTGGGCAAACAGCTGGGACTTGTCGGAGGTCAGCACGTCGCAACGACCGGATTCCAGCGACTTGGCGCTTTCATCGGAGGTGTCGAAGGTGATCGGGGTGTATTTGAGGCCATTGCCACGGAAGTAGTCGGAGACGTTCAGCTCGGTAGTGGTACCGGCCTGGATGCAGATGGTTGCACCGTCCAGTTCCTTGGCGCTCTTGACGCCCAGCTTGTTGTTTACCAGGAAGCCGATGCCGTCGTAGTAGGTGATGAAGCCTGGAAATTTCAGGCCCATGCCCGCGTCACGGGAACTGGTCATGGTGGTGTTGCGCGAAAGGATGTCGATTTCGCCGGACTGCAGCGCGGTGAAGCGCTCCTTGGCGTTCAACTGGCTGAACTTCACCTTGGTCGCATCGCCAAACACAGCAGCCGCCACGGCACGACAGAAGTCCGCGTCAATGCCGAGAATCTTGCCACTTGCATCGGGTACCGAGAAACCCGGCAAGCCATCGCTCACGCCACATTGCACAAAGCCTTTCTTCTGTACGGCATCCAGGGTTGCACCCGCCTGAGCGAACCCGCTGACGCCGAGCACTGCTGCTGCAGTCACGACGGCCAGGGTGGATTTCAGTAACTTCATTCAAACCTCCAGTTTTGCTCTTGTTGTGTCGGAGCTCGAGCCCTGTCGCACCCTTATGGGGCATTGCCGACCCTTGTTGGCTTTTTTTAGGGTCAACCGACGTCTGGACCTTCGCTATGAGTCTAATAATGAGAATGCCCCTAAACAGGGCGCCTGCCTCATCTCTCACCAATCGGCCGAACGGGCTGTAGCCCTTCACGTTCGCGAAGCCCGTAGCGGCTATTGGCGAACATCCATCACCGGATTTCTGATATCCCATGCGGCGCGTCAAGCTGATAGTGTTACCGCGCAGCGTAAGAATCATCACTCAAGCTACCTCAAAGCAAACGCCGTACCACACCGCTGCGCTTGACCCTTATGAGACACGTCAAGACAAAAACTTTTAAGATTGCGACATCTAATTAACTGAGGCACCGGGCCCGCACTGTAATAACGCACTGAATGAGCGCGCCCGCACAGATTTGGAGCAGACCATGACCGACCCCTTGATTCTCGAGCCCAGCGGCACCGCCGACGCGTGCGTCATCTGGCTCCACGGCCTGGGCGCCGATCGTTACGACTTCCTGCCGGTGGCCGAAATGCTGCAGCAAAGCCTGCTCACGACACGTTTCGTTCTGCCTCAAGCGCCGACCCAGCCGGTGACCATCAACGGCGGCTACGCCATGCCGAGTTGGTACGATATCCGCGCCCTGAGCCCCGCGCGGGCCATCGACGAGCAACAGCTGGAAGTGTCGGCGCAGCGGGTCATCGACCTGATCGAAGCCCAGCGAGCCCTTGGAATAGACGCCTCGCGGATTTTCCTCGCAGGTTTCTCCCAAGGCGGCGCGGTGGTCTATCACACCGCGTTCGTGAAATGGCAGGGTCCATTGGGGGGCGTAGTCGCGCTGTCCACTTATGCACCGACTTTCAGCGAAGAACTGCAATTGTCGGCCAGCCAGCAGCGCATTCCGGTATTGGCGCTACACGGCCAGTACGACGAAGTGGTACTCAACCCCATGGGGCGGACCGCGAAAGAGTATTTGAAACAGCATGGTGTCACCGTGACATGGCAAGAATACCCAATGGGCCATGAAGTGTTACCCGAAGAGATTCGCGACATCGGCACCTGGCTGAGCGAGCGGTTGCGCTAAGCGGGCGTGAGGACATGTCAACCCCTTGACGATCACACTACGCCGCGCCCGTTTCTTGCATTACACTGGCCGGCGTACATTCCTTAACCAATCGATGAGATGACCGTGCTCAAAGCACTCAAGAAGATGTTCGGTAAAAGCGAGGCCGAGCAGCTCGTGCCTGGCCCCAGCGCACCTGCCCACAGCCCGAGTCGTGCCGAGGTGCAAAAAAAGCCGCGGCGGACAACGCCTGTTGCGAACACAGAAAAAGACGCGGCCACCGCGCCTGTCGCTCCCGCGCAGCAACAGCCACACAACGAAGCCCCCAAGCCACGCCGCGAGCGCGCCCCAAAACCGCCAGTCGTCGCCTGGAAGCTCGAGGATTTCGTCGTAGAACCCCAGGAAGGCAAGACCCGCTTCCATGATTTCAAACTCGCCCCTGAACTGATGCATGCCATCCAGGACCTGGGCTTCCCCTACTGCACGCCAATCCAGGCGCAGGTGCTGGGATTCACCCTCGCCGGTAAAGATGCCATCGGCCGCGCCCAGACCGGCACCGGCAAGACCGCCGCGTTCCTGATTTCCATCATTACCCAGTTGCTGCAGACCCCGCCGCCCAAAGAACGCTACATGGGCGAGCCACGGGCGCTGATCATCGCACCGACCCGCGAGCTGGTGGTGCAGATCGCCAAGGACGCCGCCGACCTGACCAAGTACACCGGACTGAACGTCATGACGTTCGTCGGCGGCATGGACTTCGACAAGCAGCTCAAGCACCTCGAAGCCCGTCACTGCGACATTCTGGTGGCAACACCGGGACGCCTGCTGGACTTCAACCAGCGCGGCGATGTGCACCTGGACATGGTCGAAGTGATGGTGCTGGACGAAGCCGACCGCATGCTCGACATGGGCTTCATCCCGCAAGTGCGCCAAATCATTCGCCAGACCCCACCGAAAAGCGAACGCCAGACCCTGCTGTTTTCCGCCACGTTCACCGAAGACGTGATGAACCTGGCCAAGCAATGGACCACCGACCCGTCCATCGTCGAGATCGAGGCGCTGAACGTCGCCAGCGAAAACGTCGAGCAGCACATCTACGCTGTGGCCGGCGCCGACAAGTACAAGCTGCTCTACAACCTGGTCAACGACAACGGTTGGGAGCGCGTGATGGTGTTCGCCAACCGCAAGGACGAAGTACGCCGTATCGAGGAGCGCCTGGTACGCGATGGCGTCAACGCAGCCCAGTTGTCGGGCGACGTGCCGCAACACAAGCGTATCAAGACGCTGGAAGGCTTTCGCGAAGGCAAGATCCGTGTGCTGGTGGCCACCGATGTGGCCGGGCGCGGGATTCATATCGACGGGATCAGCCACGTGATCAACTTCACCCTGCCGGAAGTGCCGGATGACTATGTGCACCGGATCGGGCGTACTGGGCGTGCAGGCGCCGCTGGCGTATCGATCAGCTTCGCCGGTGAGGATGACTCCTATCAGTTGCCGTCCATCGAAGCGTTGCTGGGGAAGAAGATCAATTGCGAAACCCCACCGACTCATCTGCTTCGGCCGGTTGAGCGCAAACGCCCTTAACCGTCGTCAGGAACCAGAAAGCGCAGCCGCAAACGCTGCGCTTTTTTTTCGTCCGGGATATTGCCCAACAGAACTATAAGTCCATAATGGACAAATTAGTTTACACAAAGCACCCCGGAGTCCCGATGTCCAGCACGCCCTACGTGATGACCCAAGCCCAGGCCCGAGAGCTGCTCGGCCAAGTCGACGTACCGCAGATTTTACGCAAGCTGTTCCACGACCTTGCCGCCGGACAGGCCGTCCAACCGCCCCAGCAACTTGTGGAGTTTCCCCAAGGCGCCGGGGATTTCATCAACTACCTGGGCGTGCTGGCTGAAGAGCAGGTCTACGGGGTCAAGACCTCACCGTATATCGTGCGCGAGCAAGGTCCATTGGTGACCGCCTGGACCCTGCTGATGTCGATGCAGACCGGCCAGCCACTGCTGCTGTGCGACGCCGCCGAACTGACGACCGCCCGCACCGCAGCCACCACTGCCGTCGCCGTGGATGCCCTTGCCCCATTCCAGGCCCGGCGCTTGGCAGTCATCGGCAGCGGCGCCGTGGCAAGGGCCCACGTGCAATACGTCAAGGGTCTGCGGGACTGGCAAAGCATCAGCCTCTATTCGCCCAGCCTGCAGAATAAATCGGCGCAAGAGCGTGCTTCGCTCACCGAGCTGGATCCGCGCCTGCAAATCGCTGCCAGCCTTGAAGCGGCGCTGCACGACGCCGATGTGGTGATGCTCTGCACCTCGTCCGCCAAGGCAGTGCTCGACCCACAAACACTGAGCAAGCCAGCCCTGATTACCTCCATCAGCACCAATGCTCCGCGCGCCCACGAAGTGCCCCCCCAGAGCCTCAACGACATGGACGTGTTCTGTGACTATCGTCAGACCACCCCCGGTTCGGCCGGTGAAATGTTGATTGCCGCTGAACAGCACGGCTGGGACGCGTCACGCCTGGTTGGGGATTTGCCTGAACTGCTCAGCGAACACGTAGCGCGTCCCGGCTATGAGCGCCATGTGTTTTTCCGCTCCATCGGCCTGGGGTTGGAAGACGTTGCGCTGGCGAATGCGCTTTATCAGTTGCACAACTGACACAGCCAATTTCCCCACAAGGTTTTACTAACTCCCGGCACCGCGCTCCACAGGAGAGCTTCATGACCTCAGCAGACTTCATCATCATCGGCGGTGGCATCGCCGGTGCTTCCACCGGTTACTGGCTGGCCCCCCACGGTCGGGTCATTGTGCTCGAGCGCGAATCCCATCCGGGCTACCACTCCACAGGGCGCTCGGCGGCGCTGTACAGCGCCGCCTATGGCACGCCTCAGGTGCGGGCGCTGACCCAGGCCAGCCGTGAATTTTTCGACGCCCCACCGGCCGGTTTCTGCGAGCACCCGCTGCTCACCCCACGGGGCGAAATGACCGTGGATTTCACCGGCGACCCGGCCGAGCTGAACAACCAGTACCTCAGCGCCAAGGCCACGGTGCCGCAGATGCAGCTACTCAGCGCCGAAGAAGCCTGTGTGCGACTGCCGATCCTGCGACGGGACAAGGTGCATGGTGCAATCTACGACCCCACCGCCTGTGACATCGACACCGATGCGCTGCACCAAGGCTACCTGCGCGGTATCCGCCGCAACGGCGGTCAGGTGCACACCGACACCGAAGTGCTGGGCCTGAGCCGCGACGATCAGGGGATGTGGCAGGTAGAAACCGCTGGCCAGACCTTCAGCGCTCCGGTGCTGATCAACGCGGCCGGCGCCTGGGCCGATCACATTGCCGAAATGGCCGGCGCGCGCAAGCTGGGCCTGCAACCCAAGCGGCGGGCGGCATTCATTTTTGCCGGCCCCGAGGGCGTGGACATTCATGACTGGCCGATGCTGGTGAGCCTCGACGAGTCGTTCTATATGAAGCCCGACGCCGGCATGTTCCTCGGCTCGCCGGCAAATGCCGATCCGGTGGAACCTCACGACGTACAGCCTGAAGAACTGGACATTGCCATGGGCATCTACCAGATCGAAGAAGCCACCACCCTGACCATCCGCCGTCCGACCCGCACCTGGGCCGGGTTGCGCAGTTTCGTCCCCGACGGCGACCTCTTGTCCGGTTTCGATCCCCAGGTACCGGGGTTGTTCTGGGTCGCGGCCCAGGGCGGCTACGGCATCCAGACGTCCCCGGCCATGGGTCAGGCCAGCGCGGCCCTGGTGCGCGGTGAGCCATTGCCCGAGACCTTGACCCGTTTCGGCCTGAGCACCACCCAGCTGTCGCCGGCACGCCTGGCTTGAACCCACCCAGGTGACGCATCGCCACGATTGCGGCACACTCCTGCGCGCCCCTGCTTCACGGGGCGCTGACGCTGCCCGGAGCCCTGTCATGAATGCCCCGCAACCTGATCCGACACTGGATAATTTCCGCACCATCGCCGACGCCATCGCCACGCTGTTCTACCCTCACGCCGAAGTGGTGCTGCACGACCTGCGTACGCAGAAAGTCGACTACATCGCCAACAACCTGTCCAAGCGCGTGATAGGGGATGACTCGTCCCTGGAGGACATGCTCAGCGAAGAGATCAGCGAACGGAACATCGGCCCATACGAAAAACTCAATTGGGACGGGCAGAAAATCCGCAGCCTCAGCAGCGTCCTACGCGATGCAGGGGGGCGCCCGCTGGCGGTGCTGTGCATCAATCTGAATATTTCGCTGTTCGAGAATGCCAAGGCCGCGCTGGACCTGTTCCTGTCGCCGGGCAAGTTGATCCCCCAACCGGACTCACTGTTTCGCGATGACTGGCAGGAACGGATCAACACCTTCCTCCACGCCTGGATGCGCGAGCGTCAGTTGAGCCTGAACCTGCTGACCCGCGACCATAAACGCGAACTGGTGCTGGCGCTGCATGCCGAAGGCGCGTTCAAGGGCAAGAGCGCGTCCAACTATGTGGCGAATGTGCTGAACATGGGACGAGCGACGGTTTACAAGCATTTGAAGGAGTTGAAGGGCTGAGGTTTTTGTTGCCTGGCCTGGCCTCATCGCGAGCAGGCTCGCTCCCACAGGGGGTCTGTGTCGAACACGCTATTTGTGTTCAATGAGATCCAATGTGGGAGCGAGCCTGCTCGCGATAACGATCAATCAGTCGCCATAGATATCCGACTTGAAATACTTGGCCTGAATCTTCTGATACTCCCCACTGGCCCGAATCCCGTCGATGGCCTTGTTCAAGTCCGACACCAATTGGGTATTGCCCTTGCGCACCGCGATACCCGCGCCTTCACCGACGTATTTCGGGTCCTTGAGCTCCGGCCCGACAAACGCGTAGCCCTTGCCCCGGGGCATCGACAGAAAATCCTCCAGCGGGATGGTGTCAGCGAATATCGCGTCCAGTCGACCGGACGCCAGGTCCATGTAGATTTCTTCGTTGTTGCTGTAGCGCTTGACTGTCACGCCCTTGGGTTCGAAGACCTCCGTAGCGAAGCGGTCGGTGGTGGTCGCCCGTTGCACACCCACGGTCTTGCCTTTGAGACTGGCGTACTGATCATCGACCACCGCGCCCTCCTTCATGACCAGCCGCGACGAGGTGAAGTAGTACTTGTGAGTAAAATCCACCGACTTCTTGCGCTCTTCGGTGATGGTCATGGACGACAGCGCCATGTCGATTTTCTTCACCTTGAGCGACGGAATCAGCCCGTCAAACTCACTTTCGATCCACTGGCACTTGACCTTCATCTGCGCGCACAGCGCATTGCCAATGTCATAGTCAAATCCCTCGATCTTTCCTTCGGAGGTCTTGGAAGCAAACGGCGGATACGCCGCTTCGATGCCGATACGCAAAGTCTTCTCGGCGGCGAACAGACTGCTGGAGGCCAGCAGGCTCAAGGCCAGGCCGGTGATGAGGGGGAGCTTTTTCATGATCGATCTCTCGCGGGTTTGTTGTTGGTTTTGGCAGAGAAAGGTGAAGCGACGGATTTTATGTACTTATAAATCCATACTGGACTTTAATGTACATATCGTCAATTGGGGCAACCGCGAAAAGTGATGGGAGGCTTATGGCCTCATCGCGAGCAGGCTCGCTCCCACAGGAGGCCTGCGTCGAACACGAATACTGTGTACAACCTGGATCCCTTGTGGGAGCGAGCCTGCTCGCGATAGCGGTTGGCAGGCAATGAATCAGCAACAGGCTATCTACCGCTTCCAGCGATCCGCCGCCGCATGATCACTGTCACGCCCTTCGACCCAGCGCGGGCCATCGGCGGTGTTTTCTTTTTTCCAGAACGGCGCACGGGTCTTGAGGTAGTCCATTACAAAGGCGCAGGCGTCGAATGCCGCCTGACGATGGGCACTGGCGGCCGCCACGAAGACAATCGGTTCGCCCGGCTCCAGGGCACCGATGCGATGCAGGACCTCCAGCTTGAGCAACGGCCAGCGCTGCTCGGCCTCGGCGGCGATCTTGCCCAAGGCTTTTTCAGTCATGCCCGGGTAGTGCTCCAGGAACATCCCGGACACATCAAGGCCGTCATTGAAGTCACGCACGTAGCCGACAAAACTCACCACCGCCCCCACGCCGACATTGGCCGCGTGCATCGCGTTGACTTCGGCGCCCGGGTCGAACGGATCGGCTTGCACCCGAATCGCCATGGCTCAGCCTCCGGTCACGGTGGGAAAGAATGCCACTTCGTCACCATCGACCAGCGGCTCGTCGAGCTGGCACAGGTCTTCGTTGCGGGCGCACATCAGGTTTTGTTCTTTCAAGACATCGAAACCTTCACGCGCGGCCAACAGTATCCGCACGTCGTCCACCGTGGAGAAATCGCCCTCGACCCTCTGCGAATCAACGCCCAACGCTTCGCGATAACGCGCAAAGAACTTCACGGTAATTTTCATGACGCATCCGCCTGGAAGTGGCCGCTCTTGCCGCCGAGTTTCTCCAGCACCCGCACGCCTTCAATGGTCATGCCCCGATCCACGGCCTTGCACATGTCGTAGATGGTCAGCGCAGCAACACTGGCGGCGGTGAGGGCTTCCATCTCCACGCCGGTCTGCCCCGACAGTTTGCAACGGGCAACGATGCGCACCCGGTCCTCGCCTTCGGCATTGAGCTCGACCTTGACGCTGGTGAGCATCAGCGGATGGCAGAGCGGAATCAGGTCACTGGTTTTTTTCGCCGCCTGAATGCCGGCAATGCGCGCGACGGCGAACACATCGCCTTTGGGATGACCACCGCTGACGATCATCTGCAGTGTTTCGGGCAGCATGCGCACAAAGGCTTCGGCCGTGGCTTCACGGAACGTCACGGCCTTGTCGGTCACATCGACCATGTTGGCGCGACCTTGGGAATCGAGATGAGTCAGCACAGGGTTACTCCTGATCGGGAGCACCGATTGTAAACCTGTGAGTCAGATTCCGGCAGGCCTGATTGTCGCACCTGTGGCGAGCGCAATTTGCCCAATCACCGCAAATCCCCCTGTGGGAGCGGGCTTGCTCGCGAAGGCGGTGTATCAGATAAAAATAGGTGGCTGATGCACCGCTATCGCGAGCAGGCTCGCTCCCACAGGGGTTTTCGTACAGTCATAAAAAACCGGGCGACCTTGAGGTCGCCCGGTTCTGATGGTCAGTTACAGGTGAGATTCGGCGTATTCGGCCAGGATCGAGCGCGGTACGCCCTGCAGGGTGATGTGGACCCCGTTGGGGAAGTCTTTGAAGCGTTCGGTCAGGTAGGTCAGCCCGGAACTGGTCGCGGACAGGTAAGGGGTGTCGATCTGTGCCAGGTTGCCCAGGCACACCACTTTGGAACCGGCGCCGGCACGGGTGATGATGGTTTTCATCTGGTGCGGGGTGAGGTTCTGGCATTCGTCGATCAGGATCAGGCTCTGCTGGAAGCTGCGGCCGCGAATGTAGTTGAGGGATTTGAACTGCAACGGCACTTTGCTGAGGATGTAGTCGACGCTGCCATGAGTGCTTTCGTCATCCATGTGCAAGGCTTCAAGGTTATCGGTGATGGCGCCCAGCCAAGGCTCCATTTTTTCCGCTTCGGTGCCGGGCAAAAAGCCGATTTCCTGATCCAGGCCCTGCACGCTGCGAGTGGCGATGATGCGCCGGTAGCGCTTGCTGACCATGGTCTGTTCGATGGCGGCGGCCAGGGCCAGGATGGTCTTGCCCGAACCGGCGGCGCCGGACAGGTTGACCAGGTGGATATCCGGGTCGAGCAAGGCGAACAAGGCCAGGCTCTGGTAGATATCCCGCGGCTTGAGGCCCCAGGCCTCCTGATGCAGCAGGGGTTCCTGGTGCAGATCGAGAATCAGCAGCTTGTCGACCTGGATTTCCTTGATCCAGCCGACGAAACCCTGTTCGTCGATGATGAACTCATTGATGTGCACCGCCGGCAGATTGTCGATCAACTGCACCTGGTGCCAGGTGCGACCATGGTCCTGACGGGTCTCGACCTTGCTCACCCGGTCCCAGAAGGAGCCGGTCATGGTGTGATAGCCGTTGGGCAGCAGTGATACGTCGTCGACCAATTGGTCGGTGCTGTAGTCCTCCGCCGCGATCCCGCAGGCGCGGGCCTTGAGGCGCATGTTGATGTCTTTGGTCACCAGCACCACGGCCTGATCCTGGTTGCGCGCGTGCAGGTCGATCAACTGGTTGATGATGATGTTGTCGTTCAGGTGTTCGGGCAGCACCAGGTTGGGTTCGGTGCGCTTGCTCATCAGGATCGAGAGCAGGCCTTTGGGACCACTTTTGCCACGCTGGATCGGCACACCCAGTTCAACGTCCTCGGGCGACGCGTCTCCCAGGGTCTTGTCGATCAGGCGGATCGCCTGCCGGCATTCGGCGGCGACGCTGTGATGCCCGCTCTTGAGCTTGTCCAGCTCCTCGAGCACGGTCATCGGGATGGCAACATGGTGTTCTTCGAAGTTCAGGAGTGCGTTTGGATCGTGGATCAATACGTTGGTATCGAGTACATAGAGGATTGGCTGGTTGGAGGAAGGGCTACGTCCGTGGTCATCCATACTCGGTCACCTTTGTGGGGGCCATTCGACGCAATACCGTGACAGTGCTGCGCCTCGAAGTAGCCACCGAATTCACCCGCAAGGCTTGAGGTGAACTGCACACAACTGGGTCTTGGAAGACGCCACCTGTGTTGCAGGTTTCGGCGGTCTGACTTCTTGATACTCCAAAACACATGACAGGAAAAAGCACTTTGACGCTTTTTTGAAGTTTATTTTTCAGAGTGACGAATAACGCTTGGCGTTGCGCCGTTGCGCCGTTAAAGTCGGAAGTCCGGTCGTCATGAAAGTGCGCCGAATTCTCCTCCTCCCCCAGTGTTTCCGGGCCTTTGGCCAAA
>NZ_WUUD01000026.1:150329-166799 GCF_009831705.1 Pseudomonas sp. PICF6
CCGCTTTGCGCCGTTTGCGTAATGAGCCAGGGCAGCGCCGTTTTCAGCGCATCCTGCTTGACGTTGAAATTGATCACGCCGCGGCGCCACAACAGCATCAGGGTCAGTGTGCGCTGAGCGCTTTGCTCGGGGTTGAGCCGGCCGGCGCTGTCCTGGGGGTCGATATCCCAGAGCGCCACTTGCAGGCCCTGGTTGCGGAAAAATGCGCCGGCATCGCCACGGCGCTGGCCCTGGGGCGGGCGGAACAGCGGCACGTAGTTTTCCGGCAGCTTGCCCTTGACCAGATCGACGCTGCGCCGCACCGAGTCCTGCCAATCCTGCCAATGGCTGTGGGAGCGGAACTCCCAACCCTGGACACCGACGCATTGCCCCGAATACAAGGCCTGGAGGTGGTTGACCGAGCGCTCTGCAAGCCGCGCCTGGATGTCCTTGCCCAGCACGAAGAAGGTGCCGTTCATGTTCGACTTGCGCAGGTATTCAGTCAGCCACGGGGTATTGTCCGGCGTGATGTTGGCCGCGCTGTCGAAGGTCAGCAGGAACAGCCGGTCATTCAGATCATCACCGTTGCGCTCGTAATCGCCGAAACGCGCAATTTCGCTGCTGGTCTGCGGAAACAACGCGGCCTTGCGCAGCAACTCGTCCAGATATTGAGCGTGGAAGATCCGGCTCGGCTCAGCCCACTTGATGTAGTAGGAGTTTTCATCGAGCGTGAGCCTGCCCGCCTCTTCGCGCAACGTCGCCAGGTCTTCCACCAGAAAACAGAACGAAGCGTCCTGATCGCAGCTTTGCTGAGCGAAGTTGTAGTTGCTCAGCAGTCGCTGCCACAACCGCGCGCGCAGGGTGTCGATCGCCGCCATATTGATTGTGCGCAGCCCCAGGTGCTGCTTGAGGGCGATTTCGTCCATGGCATCGGTGTCCAGCAGGACCCGGGCGAACATCAGGATCTCGGCTCGCGAGGCCACGTCGAACAGCGTCGGGCTGGTGAGCTGTTCCGGCCAGGTGCTGCGGTCCAGGGTGGCGATGTCGCTGGGTGCGGCAATGGCCGCGAAACTCAGGAACCAGGCCGACAATAGAAGGACGATGCGCAAAAGGGATGTCTCCATAACGAAACCCGCGCCGCATCATAGCCGATCCTGACGCAATACCCTTGTGGTCAGAGGACTCGGTGGGAGCAAGGCTTGCCCATCCATCACCTATCACCCCAATAGCTGGAGTCCACCCGGACAACCCCCTAGAATCGCCGCACCTTTGAAGGAGACGATTGCATGCTGATGGTGATTTCCCCCGCCAAGACCCTCGATTACGAAACACCGCCGGCCACCGAGCGTTTTACCCAGCCGCAGTACCTGGATCATTCCCAGGAACTGATCGAACAGTTGCGCGAACTCTCGCCGGCACAAATCAGCGAGCTGATGCACGTCTCCGACAAGATCGGCGGTCTCAATGCCGCACGATTCGGCAGCTGGACGCCGGCGTTCACCCCGGCCAATGCCAAACAGGCTCTGCTGGCTTTCAAGGGTGATGTGTACACCGGCCTCGATGCACAAAGCTTTGCCGAAGCCGATTTCGACTATGCCCAGGAGCATCTGCGCATGCTCTCCGGTCTTTATGGCTTGCTGCGCCCACTGGACCTGATGCAACCCTATCGCCTGGAGATGGGCACGAAGCTGGCCAATGCCCGCGGCAAAGACTTGTATGCCTTCTGGGGCACACGCATCAGCGAATGGCTGAACGAAGCGCTGGCTGACCAGGGCGACGACATACTGTTGAACCTGGCCTCCAATGAATACTTCTCGGCGGTCAAACGCAGCGCGCTCAAAGCGCGGGTCATTGATACCGAGTTCAAGGACCTGAAGAACGGCCAGTACAAAATCATCAGCTTCTACGCCAAGAAGGCCCGCGGCCTGATGAGCCGCTTCGTGATTCAGGAACGCATCAACGATCCAGCAGCACTCAAGCAGTTCGATGCCCAGGGCTACCGTTTCAATGCTCAACAATCGAGCGCGGACAAACTGGTGTTCCTGCGTGACCATGCCCCCGAATAAAGCACATCTTTATATGGCCCCTTGATCAGGGGCCTTGATCAAACCCGAACACGTCATCCAACTTCCCCGCCCACTTCGTCAGTTCCATGACGCCAATAAATCGCCCCCTTCCCTCGCTAACTTTTGTTTCACTCGACACCTGTCAGTTTTTTACGTAGTGGCACCAAATTTTTTATTCGGTAGTGGCACAAAAATATCTACCCCCCTTAACTCCCCGTTATCAAAGGTCAAAACGGTGAGTGCCATCATCATGAGGTCAGTGCCATCTTTCATAATATTTCGAAAAATTTCGAAAATCGCGATGAGCGGATCGGAACTATGTGAAATTGCACGGCTCATACCACCCGTAACGATTCTCGCCGTGCGTGTAAGAGATGACTTACATAGGCCGTCGATCCAAGTAACCAAGTTGTCATGGCAATTTAGCGAAACGGTCGCCTATTTGGATCCATCTTATAAAGGACAGGAGATAACGCACCATTACTATCCCCTACAAGGCCAAGGCTGCGCCCCTATAACGTGCTCGCCAGAGCACACAAGCTTCTGATTTTGTGGGCTTTTTGCCAGGGATCGGAGGTGAAGGACCTTTGCACGAACGTTCCCGAATACGAGGACTGGCTGCATAACAGGGCAGGTCATAACAACTAGGCCGCATTGCGCACAACTTGAGTGCACTTATTTAGACACTCGGAACTTAGTATGCCTGCACACGGCACTGTGGCGCCTGCATTCCACACTTCCGAGTGCACTATGACCGCTGAACACTATTAACTCCGGCCATTTAATGGCGTGAAAAACAGAGGTAAATGCGATGCGCATTAGCATATTTGGTTTGGGTTACGTCGGTGCAGTATGTGCCGGTTGCCTGTCTGCACGGGGCCATGATGTCGTTGGCGTAGATGTCGCCAAAGACAAAATCGACATGATCAACGCCGGTAAATCGCCGATCGTTGAACCCGGTCTGGGCGAGCTGTTGGCACAAGGTATTGAAACAGGCCGTCTGCGCGGAACCACCAACTTCGCCGAAGCGATTCGTGATACTGACCTGTCGATGATTTGCGTCGGTACACCGAGCAAGAAGAACGGCGATCTGGAACTCAACTACATCGAAGCGGTGTGCCGCGAGATCGGTTTTGTCCTGCGCGACAAGACCACCCGCCACACCGTCGTGGTTCGCAGCACCGTGCTGCCAGGCACCGTGGCGAATGTGGTCATCCCGATTCTGGAAGACTGCTCCGGCAAAAAAGCCGGTGTCGATTTCGGCGTCGCGGTCAACCCTGAGTTCCTGCGTGAAAGCACCGCGATCAAGGACTACGACCTGCCACCGATGACCGTCATCGGCGAGTTCGACAAAGCCTCCGGCGACGTTCTGCAATCGCTGTACGAAGAGCTCGATGCGCCGATCATCCGCAAGGACATCGCTGTCGCCGAGATGATCAAGTACACCTGCAACGTCTGGCACGCCACCAAGGTGACCTTCGCCAACGAGATCGGCAACATCGCCAAGGCAGTCGGCGTCGATGGCCGTGAAGTGATGGACGTGGTCTGCCAAGACAAGACCCTGAACCTGTCCCAGTACTACATGCGCCCAGGCTTCGCCTTCGGCGGCTCGTGCCTGCCCAAGGACGTTCGCGCCCTGACCTACCGCGCCGGTTCCCTGGACGTGGAAGCGCCGCTGCTCAACTCGCTGATGCGCAGCAACGAATCCCAGGTGCAGAACGCCTTCGACATCGTTTCCAGCCACGACAAGCGCAAAGTCGCCCTGCTGGGCCTGAGCTTCAAGGCCGGCACCGACGACCTGCGTGAAAGCCCATTGGTGGAACTGGCGGAAATGCTGATCGGCAAGGGTTTCGACCTGAAAATCTACGACAGCAACGTCGAATACGCCCGCGTCCACGGTGCGAACAAGGATTACATCGAGTCGAAGATCCCTCACGTCTCGTCCTTGCTCAACTCCGACTTCGACTCGGTGATCGACGGCTCCGACATCATCATCCTGGGCAACCGCGACGAGAAGTTCCGCGCGCTGACCGAGAACGTACCGGAAGGCAAGCAGGTCATCGACCTGGTTGGCTTCATGTCCAAGGCCACCAACCCGAGTGGCCGGACCGAAGGCATCTGCTGGTAAGTCTGTTTGCCGGCCGGGCCCAGGCCCGGCCGGCCTTTCGCCTGCCTTAACCCATCGGGCCGCCCACAAGGCCCGCCCGAGATAGAGACGGATGCAGATTATGCACAGGCTAAAGCACGGCCTGCTTCAGGCCGCCGGTTGGCTGTTTTACTTGAGTTTATTGATGGGCATCGCCATGGCGTTGCCCACGTCCACGTTCGATTCCGAATCCAAGGATTTCATTTTCCTGATCGGCGCCGTGGGCATCTGGCGTTACTCCATGGGAGCGACGCATTTCGTGCGCGGCATGATCTTCCTGTACATCGTCTACCCGCATCTGCGCCGCAAGGTACGCAAGCTGGGCAAGGCGGCGGATCCGTCCCACGTGTACCTGATGGTCACCAGCTTCCGGATCGACGCGCTGACGACCGCCCAGGTCTACAGTTCGGTAATTCGCGAAGCCATCGACTGCGGGCTGCCGACCACTGTGGTCTGCTCCATCGTGGAAATGTCCGACGAACTACTGGTCAAGAGCCTCTGGGCCCGCATGAACCCGCCAGAGCACGTCAAGCTGGACTTCGTGCGCATTCCTGGCACCGGCAAGCGTGACGGCCTGGCCTTCGGTTTCCGCGCCATCTCCCGCCACTTGCCGGACGACCGTGCAGTGGTCGCCGTGATCGATGGCGATACCGTGCTCGGCGAAGGCGTGGTGCGCAAGACCGTGCCGTGGTTCCAGCTGTTCGGCAACGTCGGCGGCCTGACCACCAACGAGTTCTGCGAGGTGCGCGGCGGCTACATCATGAGCGAATGGCACAAACTGCGCTTCGCTCAGCGCCACATCAACATGTGCTCCATGGCCCTGTCCAAGCGTGTGCTGACCATGACCGGCCGCATGTCGGTGTTCCGCGCCACCGTGGTCACCAACCCGGATTTCATCGCCGACGTGGAAAGCGACTCGCTGCAACACTGGCGCCTGGGCCGCTTCAAGTTTCTCACCGGCGACGACAAATCGAGCTGGTTCAGCCTGATGCGCCTGGGCTACGACACGTTCTACGTACCCGATGCGGCGATCAACACCGTCGAGCACCCGCCGGAAAAAAGCTTCATCAAGGCCAGTCGCAAGCTGATGTTCCGCTGGTATGGCAACAACCTGCGGCAGAACTCCCGGGCACTGGGCCTGGGCATGAAGCGTCTGGGCCTGTTCACCTCGGTGGTGCTGTTCGACCAGCGCGTGTCGATGTGGACCTCGCTGCTGGGCCTGACCGTGGCGCTGATTGCCAGCTTCAAGTACGGCACCGCGTTCATCCTGGTGTACCTGCTGTGGATCGGCATCACCCGGTTGCTCTTGACCCTGTTGCTGTCGTGCTCCGGACACCGGATCGGTCCGGCCTACCCGGCGATTCTGTATTACAACCAGATCGTTGGCGCGCTGGTGAAGATCTACGTGTTCTTCCGCCTCGACCAACAGTCCTGGACTCGCCAGCCCACCCATCTGACCCGTGATCTCGCCAGCTTTCAACGTTGGTTCAACACTTGGTCGTCTCGGACCATGACCTTCTCCGCCGGCAGCGTTTTCGTTGCCGTGCTGCTGATGATGGTCTGACCGAACTCGCCTGAATTAACTAGGAAATCGCCCCTATGAACACCGCCGTGAATGTCAACGTAGTGCATGAATCCGAAGCCCAGCGCCAACACGCCCGAGTGAAAATCCCGGCCAAATTGCGCTTCTTCGGTCCCGACCGTACCCCCATGGAAGTCAAGGTCCTGGACCTGTCGGCCGGAGGCCTGTGCTTCAACGCCGGCCAGATGCCGCTCAAGGTCGGCGAAGCGTACAAAGGCCGCCTGCAATTCGTGATCGACAACCTTGGCCTGGCCATGGACGTGGAACTGCAGGTTCGCTCCTACGACCGCCAGACCGGTCGTACCGGTTGCCAGTTCCAGAATCTGGAGCCTCGGGACATCTCGACGCTGCGTCACATCATCACCTCGCACCTGGCCGGCGACATCGTCGGCGTCGGCGATGTGCTGGCGACTTTGCAACGCGACAACTTCACCAAGGCGCGCAAGCAGAAGGACGACAACGGTGGCATGACCGCCCTGGGCCGCCTGCGGGCCGTGACCTTCAGCCTGGCGATTTTTATCGTCGGCCTGGCGGCATTCGGCTTCATCTTCAAGTCGGTGTACGGCATGTACTTCGTCAGCCACGCCCAGGCGGGCCTGGTGAACGTACCGGGCATGGCTATCACCATGCCGCGCGACGGCACCGTGCAGAGTCTGGTCAAGGCTGACGGCGTTGCCGCCAAAGGCGCCCCGCTGGCCACGTTCAGCACCAGCATGCTCGATGTGCTCAAGGGCCATCTGGACGACAACCAGCTGCAACCGGCCAAGGTCGAGGAGCTGTTCGGCAAGCAAATGACCGGCACCCTGACCTCGCCGTGCGACTGCATCGTGTCCCAGCAACTGGTGTCCGACGGTCAGTACGCCAGCAAGGGTGACGTGATCTTCCAACTGGTCCCACGGGGCACCGAAGCCAACGTTGAAGCACGCTTCTCCTATCGCCAGTTCGGCGACGTGCGCCCAGGCACTCCGGTCAGCTTCCAGGTTGCCGGCGAAGACACCACCCGTACCGGCAAGATCGTCAGCAGCACCAGCCTGAAAAGTGCCGACCTGTCGTCCGATATCCGCGTACTGATCCAGCCTGACGAACCCCTGGACAGCTCGCTGGCCGGCCGGCCGGTAGAAGTTACCAGCGACCGTGGCCCGAACCTGAACTGGCTGATCGACAAAGCCATGGCTGTCGGTATTTAAGCGGAGGACATGCTCGTGACGACTCCACAAGACAACAAGACGCCGCATACCCTGTGGGCGCGAGCCTGCTCGCGATGGGATCAAAGCGGTGTGCCTGGTGTATCGAGCCGCCCGCATCGCGAGCAGGCTCGCTCCCACACAGGGTATGCGTTGTGTGCGCTGGCGCTGGCAATCGGCCTCAGCGGCTGCGCCGGCCTGCCCGACCAGCGCCTGGCCAACGAAGCCCTCAAGCGCGGTGACACGACGCTGGCACAGCAGAACTATCAGCAACTGGCAGACCTGGGCTACAGCGAAGCCCAGGTCGGCCTGGCCGACATCCAGGTGGACAGCCGCGACCCCGAGCAGATGAAAAAGGCCGAGGCGACTTACCGCGCCGCGGCCGATATCTCGCCACGGGCCCAGGCTCGCCTGGGCCGCCTGCTGGTGGCCAAGCCAGGCTCCAGCGAAGCGGAAAAGCACGAAGCCGAAGGCCTGTTGAAGAAAGCCTTCGCCAACGGTCAGGGCGGCACCCTGATCCCGCTGGCGATGCTGTACCTGCAATATCCCCAAAGCTTCCCGAACGTCAACGCTCAGCAGCAGATCAGCCAATGGCGCAGCGCCGGTTACCCGGAAGCGGGCCTGGCGCAGATTCTGCTCTATCGCACCCAGGGGACCTACGACCAGCATCTGGATGAAGTGGAAAAAGTCTGCAAGGCGGCATTGGCCACCACCGACATCTGCTACGTCGAACTGGCCACGGTCTATCAGAAACGCGGCCAGCCTGAACAGCAGGCCGAGTTGCTCAAGCAAATGCAGGCCGGTCACCAGAGTGGCACCGTCTCCGCCCAGCGTGTGGACAGCGTCGCCCGTGTCCTGGCCGATGCGAGCCTGGGCAAGACCGACGAAAAAACCGCACAGTCGTTGCTCGAAGGCATCGCCCCTGGCTATCCCGCTGCCTGGGTCAGCCTGGCGCAGATTCTCTACGACTTCCCCGAGTTGGGTGACGTCGACAAGATGATGCAGTACCTGGAAAACGGCCGCGCCGCCGATCAGCCACGTGCCGATCTGTTGCTGGGCAAGCTGTACTACGAAGGCAAATGGGTGCCGGCTGACGCCAAGGTCGCCGAAGCGCATTTCCAGAAAGCCGTTGGCCGCGAAGTGGCCGCCGATTACTACCTGGGCCAGATCTATCGCCGTGGTTACCTGGGCCAGGTGTACTCGCAAAAGGCCCTGGACCATCTGCTCAAGGCCGCCCGTAACGGCCAGAACAGCGCCGATTTCGCCATTGCCCAGTTGTTCTCCCAAGGCAAGGGCACCAAGCCCGACCCGGTCAATGCCTATGTGTTCAGTCAATTGGCCAAGGCCCAGAACACCCCGCAAGCCATCGAGCTTGCCCAGACCCTCGAAGCCCAATTACCGCCGAACCAGCTTGCACAAGCCCAGCGCCTGCTACAACAAGAGCAGGCCATTCGCGGCTCCATGAGCCCCGATACGCTGGAACTGCAAGCCCTAAAAGAAGATGACGGCGAGGAACCTCTATGAAGCCTTTGAAGCTCAATCCTTTTGTGCAGGCCGGTATTGGCCTGTCGTTTGCCCTGCTGTGGTCCTGTCCGACCCTGGCGGCCCTGACTGAAGACCAGAACTTCGGCCTGGACGTGAAAATCACCGCCCAGTCCGAAGACGATCGCGACCTCGGCACCCAGCGCGGCGGCGACGTCAACGGTATCGGTCTGGACCTGCGTCCGTGGATCTACGGTGAGCGCGGTGCCTGGAGCGCCTACGCCATGGCCCAGGCCGTGACGTCTACCGACACCATCGAGACCGACACCCTGCAACAGTCCGATGACGCGACCGCGCAAACCGACAGCGGTGATCGCGAAGTCAAGAAGAACTACCTGGCCATGCGCGAATTCTGGATTGGCTATCGGGGCCTGACCCCTTACCCGGGCGAACAGCTGAAATTCGGTCGCCAACGCCTGCGCAACGAAGACGGCCAATGGCGCGACACCAACATCGAAGCCCTGAACTGGACCTTCGATACCACCTTGTTGCGGGCCAACCTGGGTGTCGCCGAGCGCTTCAGCGAATACCGCACCGACCTCAAGGAATTGTCGCCTGACGACAAGGACCGCCTGCACGTCTACGGTGACGTGGGCTACCAGTGGATGCCAGGCCAGTGGGCCGGAATCCGTGCCCACCATACCCACGACAATGGCAGCCTCGATTACCCGACCCCGGGCGAAGCCACCGATTCCCTGGACAAGACCCAGAACGGTGACCTGTCCTGGCTGGGCCTGGAAGCCAACAGTGACGCCTACAACTGGCGTAACACCAACACCGTCAATTACTGGGCCAGCCTGACCGGCATGACCGGCGATCGCGACACCGTCAACCCGCTCAACGCCGATGGCACGCGCCCCACGCAACTCAAGCGCAGTGACGACGTCGATGGCTGGGCCACCGACCTGGGCATCCGTCTGCGCCTGGATCCGCAGTGGCAAGTCGGTGCGGCCTATGCCCGCGCCAGCGAGGACTACGAACAGAACGGTCTGCAAAGCAACCGCTCGAACTACACCGGTACCCGCTCGCGGGTCCACCGTTTCGGTGAAGCCTTCCGTGGCGAAATGGCCAACACCCAGAGCGCCAGCCTGTTCGGTTCCTGGCAGTTGCGTGACGAATACGACGCAAGCCTGGTGTACCACAAGTTCTGGCGCGTGGACGGCAACAAGCCTGTGGGCAGTAACGGTATCAACGCGGTGGAAAACAACACCGACGATGTGACCGGCGCAATCCTGTCCACCTCGTCCCTGCCACTGCGCGACGGTAACAAGGACCTGGGCCAGGAAGTCGACCTTGTGGTCACCAAGTACTTCAAGCAAGGCCTGCTGCCGGCCGCGCTGAGCCAGTCCATCGACGAGCCATCGGCGCTGGTGCGCTTTCGTGGCGGTGTGTTCAAGCCTGGTGACGCCTACGGCAAAGAGGTCGATTCATACATGCATCGCGCCTTTGTCGACGTGATCTGGCGCTTCTGATGCGAATGACCATGGGAGTGCCCGATATGAACCGCTACCTCAGGAACAGCCAGGCGATGAAAGGTTCGATCAGCCTGTTGGCCGCAGCGATGCTGCTGGCCGGCTCGTCGGCGTTCGCCAACGTTGAACCGGTGGTCAAACCGGGCAACGTGGTCAAGGAACTGCAGCAGGCCAAGACCTACACCGTCAGCAGCGCGCCGACCGCTCCACTGGAGCTGGCTACGCCGACCCTGCCCGACCTCACAGGCTTCACCGCCGAAGCGGCTGCGGCCAAGATCGTGCGCAGCAAGCCCGGCAAAGTCAGCGTGCGCCGGATGATGCAGGAAAACGCCTTGAAGGACTTCATCGGCGGCGACAACAAGATGGCCGAGTGGGTGGTGCGCCAGCACGGCATCCCACAGGCCATCTTCATCGACGATGGCTACATGAACCTCAAGGACCTGGCCAAGAAAGTGCCCAAGCAGTACCTCAGGGAAACCTCGCCAGGTGTCTTCCTGGCCAGGATTCCGATTGTGGTGGGCGAAAAAGGCATTCTGGAAATCGACCAACAGACCCAGGAACTGCGCCTGTCCCAAGAGGGCGGCTCCTTCCTGGTCAACGATGGAAAGATGTTCATCCGCGACACCAAGGTCACTGGCTGGCGCGAAAAGGACAATGGCCCCGCCACGTTCCGCTCGGCCAACGAATTCCGTCCGTTCCTGCTGTCCTGGGGCGGCACCGAGACTTACATCGTCAATACCAAAATGGCCAGCTTCGGCTACGCCAACAGTAAGTCGTACGGGGTCAGTATTTCCCAGTACACGCCCAACATGGCCAAGGTCCTCAAGCGCCCGGAACCGACCGGCTGGATCATCGATTCCGAGTTCTCGGACATGTGGTACGGCTTCTATTGCTACGAAACCAACGACTTTGTGGTCAAGGGCAACACCTACAAGGACAACATCGTCTACGGCATTGACCCCCACGACCGTTCCCATCGGCTGATCATCGCCGACAACACCGTCTACGGGACCAAGAAGAAGCACGGGATCATTATTTCCCGTGAGGTCAACGACAGCTTCATTTTCAACAACCGCAGCTACGACAACAAACTCTCGGGTCTGGTGATCGACCGTAACAGCGTGAACAACCTGATCGCCTACAACGAGATCTACAAGAACCACACCGACGGCATCACGCTTTACGAGAGTGGTGACAACCTGTTGTGGGGCAACAAAGTGATCAGCAACCGGCGCCACGGCATCCGGATTCGTAACAGCGTGAACATCCGCCTTTACGAAAACGTGTCCATGGCCAACGGCCTGACCGGTCTTTACGGCCACATCAAGGACCTGTCCGACACCGACCGGGACATCAAGCTCGACCCGTTCGACGCCCAGGTCTCGCTGATCGTGGTCGGTGGTGAACTGGCTGCCAACGGCAGCGGCCCATTGTCCATCGACTCACCGTTGAGCGTTGAGCTGTACCGCGTGTCCATGCTCGCGCCGACCAAATCCAGCGGCATCAGCTTCTCGGGGATCCTGGGCGAGCGCCAGGATGAAATTCTCGACCTGCTGGTGCGCCAGCAGAAAGCCGTGCTGATCGACCCTGTCGAACGCCAGACTGAATTGCGGGACTGAGGATGACCTTTATGAACCCACAGATGATCAAACTTCTGGGCCTGTCCGCCCTGACTGCCGGCATTCTCGCCGCCACAAGCGGCGCGCGCGCCGCTGAAACCACAGCGCCTGTGTTCACTGCCGAACCGTGCTGCAACCTGTGCCCGGCTGCTTATGACGCGAAGAACTACACCACGCGCTATCAGCAGAACTTCACCACGCTGGTACAGGCCCAGGGCGATTGGCTGTTCCGTACCCAGGAAGACCTGCGTACCGAATTCAATACCACCCCGGCCGGCTACAAGCGCATGCAGCAGTTGCACGACGCGTTCAAGAAAAAAGGCGTTGAGCTGGTGCTTGTGTATCAACCGACCCGGGGCTTGGTGAACCGCAACAAACTCAACCCTCAGGAAAAGGCCAGTTACGACTTCGACAAGGCCCTGACCAATTACAAGAGCATGCTCGGACGTTTCGCGCAGATGGGTTATGTGGTGCCGGACCTGTCGCCACTGACCAACGAAAACCTGCCCGACACCCTGCCGGCCCACGATTTCTACTTCCGTGGCGACCAGCACTGGACCCCGTACGGCGCCCAGCGCACGGCGAAGATCGTGGCCGAGAAGGTCAAGCAGATCCCGGCCTTTGCCGACATTCCCAAGCGTGAGTTCGAGACCAAGAAGTCCGGCCGCATGGGCAAGACCGGCACCCTGCACAACATGGCCGGCCAGCTGTGCGGCACCAGCTACGCGGTCCAGTACATGGACCAGTTCACCACCGAGCCTAAAGGCGAGGCCGGCGACGGCGACCTGTTCGGCGACTCCAGTGATCCGCAAATCACCCTCGTGGGCACCAGTCACAGCGGCAAGAACTACAACTTCGCCGGCTTCCTTCAAGAAGCCATCGGCGCCGACGTCCTCAACGTCGCCTTCCCCGGCGGCGGTCTGGAAGGCGCGATGATCCAGTACCTGGGCAGCGAAGAATTCCAGAAGAGCCCGCCGAAAATCCTCATCTGGGAATTCTCGCCGCTGTATCGCCTGGACCAGGAAACCATCTATCGCCAGATGATGGCGCTGCTGGACAACAACGGTTGCGAAGGCAAGCCCGCGCTGATGAGCAGCAAGACTGCCCTCAAGCCCGGCAAGAACGAATTGATGGTCAACAGCAAGAACATGGACCTGCGTAACGGCAGCCACCAGATCGATATCCGCTTCGCCGATACGTCGGTGAAAACCTTACAAGCCACCCTCTGGTACATGAATGGGCGCCACGAGGATATCAAGATCGAAAAACCGGACACTTCCGAAACCGACGGACGTTTCGCCTTCCAATTGCGCACCGACGAGGACTGGGCTTCCCAGAACCTGCTGGCTGTAGAAGTCCAGGGACCTGAAGCCGGTGCCGAGCCACAGCAAATCGAAGCGAAAGTCTGCAAACGCAACGCATCTCCGCAAGCCGGGCAACAAACGGCTCAAATCGGACAATGAGGTCTCGTCTCATGACTAGAACCATGCGCACCCGAACGTTGAAAACGCTGCTGGCGCCGTCCCTGCTGACCCTGGCGATATTCGCCGGCGCGACGCAGGCCGCGGCCCCGCTACGCCCGCCCCAGGGTTACTTCGCACCGATTGAAAAATTCAAGACGGGCAGCTCTGACGAGCGCTGCGAGGCAGTACCAACGCCCTACACGGGCGCCCTGCAATTTCGCAGCAAGTACGAGGGTTCCGACAAGGCCCGCGCAACGCTGAACGTGAAATCGGAAAAAGCCTTCCGTGATGCCACTTCCGACATCACCCGGATCGAACGCGGCATCAGCAAACAAGTGATGCAATTCATGCGTGACGGCCGCCCCGAGCAGCTGGAATGCACCCTGAACTGGCTGACCGCCTGGGCCAAGGCCGATGCGCTGATGTCCAAGGACTTCAACCACACCGGCAAGTCCATGCGCAAATGGGCCCTGGGAAGCATGGCTTCGGCCTACGTACGCCTGAAGTTCTCCGAGTCTCGCCCACTGGCCAATCACCAGGAGCAGGCGCAACTGATCGAAGGCTGGTTCAGCAAGATGGCCGATCAGGTGGTGAGCGACTGGGACAACCTGCCGCTGAAAAAAATCAACAACCACTCCTACTGGGCCGCCTGGTCGGTGATGGCCACCGCCGTGGCGACCAACCGCCGCGACCTGTTCGATTGGGCCGTTAAGGAATACAAGGTCGGCGTCAACCAAGTCGACGCCGAGGGCTTCTTGCCCAACGAACTCAAGCGCAAGCAACGGGCGCTGTCCTATCACAACTATGCCCTGCCGCCCCTGGCGATGATCGCCAGTTTCGCCCAGGTCAACGGCGTGGACCTACGCCAGGAAAACAACGGCGCCCTCAAGCGCCTGGGTGACCAGGTGCTGGCCGGGGTGAAAGACCCGGAGATATTCGAAGACAAGAACGGCGATGAGCAGGACATGAAGGATCTGAAAATCGATTCCAAGTTCGCCTGGCTGGAACCGTTCTGCAGCCTCTACACATGCCCCGAGGATGTGCTGGAACGCAAGCATGAAATGCAACCGTTCAAGACGTTCCGCCTCGGCGGGGACTTGACCAAGGTGTACGACCCGTCATGGGAAAAAGGCGAAAAAGGTAGCTGATGCCGTATCCCCTGCCTGGCAGGGGAGCTGTGGGAGCAAAGCGTCTGAAATGTAATAAAACCTCCCGGTTTTCATGGGGGGGTTTGGGGGGGCTCTGGCCCTTGACTGTTGATTCAACATGGAGAGATCGGGATGGTATTTTCATCCAATGTGTTCCTGTTCCTGTTCTTGCCGATCTTTCTCGGCTTGTACTACTTGAGCGGGCAACGCTATCGCAACCTGCTGTTATTGCTGGCCAGCTATGTGTTCTATGCCTGGTGGCGCGTGGACTTCCTTGCGCTGTTCGCCGGCGTCACCCTGTGGAACTACTGGATCGGCCTGAAAGTCGGCGCCGCCGGCGTGCGCACCAAACCCGCCCAGCGCTGGCTGTTGCTCGGCGTGGGTGTGGATCTGTGCATCCTGGGCTACTTCAAGTACGCCAACTTCGGTGTGGACAGCCTCAACGCGATCATTACCGGCTTCGGTCTCAATCCGTTCATCCTGACCCACGTGTTGTTGCCGATCGGGATCTCGTTCTACATCTTCGAGTCCATCAGCTACATCATCGACGTGTATCGCGGTGATACCCCGGCGACCCACAACCTGATCGACTTCGCAGCGTTCGTGGCGATCTTCCCGCACCTGATCGCCGGCCCCGTGTTGCGTTTCCGCGACCTGGCCGATCAGTTCAACAACCGCACCCACACCCTGGACAAGTTCTCCGAAGGCTGCACGCGCTTCATGCAGGGCTTCATCAAGAAGGTGTTCATCGCCGACACCCTGGCGGTGGTGGCCGATCATTGCTTTGCCCTGGAGAACCCGACCACGGGCGATGCCTGGCTCGGCGCCCTGGCCTACACCGCGCAACTGTACTTCGACTTCTCCGGCTACAGCGACATGGCCATCGGCCTGGGCTTGATGATGGGCTTCCGTTTCATGGAGAACTTCAAGCAGCCCTACATCAGCCAGTCGATTACCGAGTTCTGGCGGCGCTGGCACATCAGCCTATCGACCTGGCTACGCGATTACCTCTACATCACCCTGGGCGGCAATCGCAAAGGCACGCTGATGACCTATCGCAACCTGTTCCTGACCATGCTGCTCGGTGGTCTGTGGCACGGCGCGAACATCACCTACGTGATCTGGGGTGCCTGGCACGGTATGTGGCTGGCCATCGAAAAAGCGGTGGGTATCAACACCACGCCACGCAGCATCAACCCGATCCGTTGGGCACTGACGTTCCTGCTGGTGGTGATGGGCTGGGTGATCTTCCGTGCCGAAAACCTGCACGTGGCCGGCCGCATGTATGGCGCCATGTTCAGCTTCGGTGACTTGTCGCTGTCGGAACTGACCCGTGCCAACCTCACCGGCCTGCAAATCGCCACGCTGGCGGTGGCCTACGCCACCCTCGCCTTCTTTGGCCTGCGCGATCTCTACACCAATCGTCCACCGGTCAAGACCAAGCCTGAAGTGAACACCGAGGCCGATGGCCCGGCCACTGCACAACCGGGACTGATCAAGGCTGTACCGGGCGACAACCCGTCGAGCATTCATCAACCGGGCTACACCGTGGGCGTCGAAGCCCAGGTGCAACCGGCGTACTGGGTCGCTGACTGGCCGCGCTACGTGATGCGCACGCTGGTGCTGGTGCTGTTCATCGCCTCGATTCTCAAACTCTCGGCGCAAAGCTTCTCGCCGTTCCTTTACTTCCAGTTCTGAGGGATCTGAACATGACCCGCTCATTACGCATCTTCTACATCGCACTGTTCCTGCTGACCTTGACGGTCCTGGGCCTGTGGTCGGTGCGCAGCTTCTTCGGCTTCAGCACCAACCCTGATGCGACCGTGCTCAACGGTCGTTGGAGCAAAGCCGTCGAGACGCACTACGACGACGAGTTCCCGATCAAGCGCCTGGGCACCAACATCTGGGCGGCACTGGACTACAAGCTGTTCAACGAGGGCCGCAAAGGCGTGGTCCTGGGTCGCGATCAGTGGCTGTACAGCGACGAAGAGTTCAATCCGATCGTCAACGAAGAGCAAAACCTGCAAGGCAACTACGCGCTGGTCGAAGGCGTGCGCCAGAAGCTCAAGGAACAGGGCATTACCCTGGTGATGGCGATCGTGCCAGCCAAGGCGCGCCTCTACCCGGAACACTTGGGTGAAGTGAAGCCGTCCAGCATTCACGCCAACCTCTATCAGGATTTCCATGCCCGTGTGGCGGCAGACAAGATCCTGGCCCCTGACCTGCTCGGCCCGATGCAACAGGCCAAGCAAAACGGCCAACAAGTGTT
>NZ_WUUD01000026.1:166809-176400 GCF_009831705.1 Pseudomonas sp. PICF6
GGTCGCCGCCGAGAAGCTGGCGAAGACGATTGCCGAGCGCACCCCACTCAACGGCGAACCACAACGTTTCGTGACAACGCCAGCGGAAAAAATCATCCACAAGGGCGACCTGCGTCAGTTCCTGCCCCTGGACCCGCTGTTCGAAAACCTGATGCCAGCCCAGGAGCCGCTGGTCAAGCGCACCACCCGTGAAGCCGACGATCAGCCGGCCGAAGGCGACGCGCTGTTTGCCGATGCCCAGGTGCCCGTGGCGCTGATCGGCACCAGCTACAGCGCCAACCCCACCTGGAACTTCGTCGGTGCCCTCAAGCAGGCCCTGAACAGCGACGTCGTGAACTACGCCGAAGACGGCCATGGCCCGATTCTGCCGATGCTCAGCTACCTCAAGAGCGACGCCTTCAAGAACAGCCCGCCCCAGGTGCTGATCTGGGAGTTTCCTGAACGTTATCTGCCTGTGAACAACGAAATCGGTGACGCCGACCCGCAGTGGGTCGCAGAACTCAAGCAAGCCGGCGCACGCCAACAGAACGTAGCCGCCAACACCCCATCCGAGACGCCCGACCGGGCGCAAAACTGAAAGAGAGGTCCACCATGACTTTCACTACAACTCCTCGCCGTCTCGCCGCTCGCTCCCTCAAGGCCGTTGCCCTGGTTGCCAGCATGAGCGCCCTTTCACTGTCCGCCTTTGCCGGAGGTGACTCGGCCCTGTATGGCCCGGTTGCGCCAAAAGGGTCGAGCTTCGTGCGGATCTACAACGCCAGCAACGCCGAAGTCAGCGCAACCGTCGGCAGCACCAACCTGAGCGACGTAGCACCACTGGCCAGCACCGACTTCAGCTTCATGCCTGGCGGCGACTACAGTGCCAAGGTCGGCAGCCAGACCGTCCCGGTAAAACTGGCTCCCGATCACTATTACACCCTGGTCAACAACGCCAGCGGCCAGCCTCAGTTGATCGAAGAACCGCCATTCAAGAACAAGCAGAAATCCCTGGTTCGCGTGCAGAACCTTAGCGACAAGCCGCTGACCCTCAAGACCGCCGACGGCAAGACCGAAGTGGTCAAGACCGTAGCGGCCAAGAGCCGTGGCGAGCGTGAAATCAACCCGGTGAAAGTGAGCCTGGCGCTGTTCGACGGCGACAAGAAAGTCGGCGACCTCAAGCCCGTGGCCCTGGAACGCGGCGAAGCGGCCGTGCTGTACGTCACCGGCTCCGGCAGCAGCCTGTCGCCAGTGTGGGTAAAACGCCCGGTGTCGACCCGATAAGAGCAGCGGCAAGTTTCCAGCTTCAAGCGGCAAGCTTGCTTGCAGCTTGAAGCTCAAGACTTGCCACTGCCGCAGGAACAACAACAAGAGAGTGAAACGACAGAACGCAGTAGCTCTAAAAACCATTTCGATTTGTAGGAGTAACAAACATGATTCCGGTGATCTTGTCAGGTGGTAGCGGCTCACGTCTTTGGCCGCTTTCGCGCAAGCAATTCCCTAAACAGTTCCTGGCCCTGACCGGCGAACATACCCTGTTCCAGCAGACCCTCGAGCGCCTGGTGTTCGAAGGCATGGACACCCCGATCGTGGTCTGCAACAAAGACCACCGGTTCATCGTCAACGAGCAGTTGACCAACCGCAAGCTGGAAGCCCAGCGCATCCTGATGGAACCGTTCGGGCGCAACACCGCGCCGGCCGTGGCCCTGACGGCGATGATGCTGGTCAATGAAGGCCGCGACGAGCTGATGCTGGTCCTGCCGGCCGACCACGTGCTGGAAGACCAGAAGGCCCTGCAACGTGCGTTGGCCCTGGCCACCGTGGCCGCCGAGCGTGGCGAAATGGTGCTGTTCGGCGTACCGGCCACCAAACCGGAAACCGGTTATGGCTACATCAAGTCGACCAACGACGCCCTGCTGCCTGAAGGGGTGAGCCGCGTTTCGCACTTCGTCGAAAAACCCGACGTCAAGCGCGCTACCGAGTTCGTCGAAGCCGGTGGTTACTTCTGGAACAGCGGCATGTTCCTGTTCCGCGCCAGCCGTTTCCTCGAAGAGCTGAAAAAACACGATCCGGACATCTACGACACCTGCCTGCTGACCCTGGAGCGCAGCGAACAGACGGCCGATACCATCACCTTTGACGAAGCCACTTTCGCCTGCTGCCCGGACAACTCCATCGACTACGCGGTGATGGAAAAGACCCAGCGCGCCTGCGTGGTGCCACTGTCGGCCGGCTGGAGCGATGTCGGCTGCTGGTCGTCGCTGTGGGAAGTCAACGCCAAGGATGCCAACGGCAACGTCACCAAGGGCGACGTCGTCGTCCAGGACAGCCGCAACTGCATGATCCACGGCAATGGCAAGCTGGTGTCGGTGATCGGCCTGGACAACATCGTGGTGGTCGAAACCAAGGACGCCATGATGATCGCCCACAAGGACAAGGTCCAAGGCGTCAAGCAAATGGTCAACACCCTCAACGCCCAGGGCCGCACCGAAACCCAGAACCACTGCGAGGTCTATCGTCCATGGGGTTCCTATGACTCGGTGGACATGGGCGGTCGTTTCCAGGTCAAGCACATCTCGGTCAAGCCGGGCGCATGCCTGTCGCTGCAGATGCACCACCACCGCGCCGAACATTGGATCGTGGTCAGCGGCACCGCTGAAGTGACCTGCGACGAGAACGTGTTCCTGCTCTGCGAAAACCAGTCGACCTACATCCCGATCGCCTCGGTTCATCGCCTGCGCAACCCGGGCAAGATCCCGCTGGAAATCATCGAAGTGCAGTCCGGCAGCTACCTGGGCGAAGACGATATCGAACGCTTCGAAGACATCTACGGTCGCTCCACCCCGGTCGAACGCGGCGTGTCGGTGAAAACCATCGCCCAATAACGATCAGCAGAACAAGAAGCCCCCGTCCAGCCCACTGCGTCCCCTATCCGCAGTGGGTTGGGTGGGGGCTTTTTTATTGATTGACCACTCGCTTGGCATCAAACTTTTCGGCAATCCTGGCCGAGCGCGGATTGACCGCGTCCGTTCTGATTTTTCTGATGTCCGCGCCCTTCGAAATGGCCTTGATTGCATGCACCGTCAAGAATGTACCCACCCCCTTCAGGATCGGCAGTCGCGCCACTGAGGTGGCCTGCGCCAACGCCTCTTTCTTCAAGGTCCCGCCATCCTGGGTTTCAGGGTGGACGACCACTTGCACAACATCCACTTCGGTTTTTCCCTTCGTTGTAAACGCGTTCAATTCGGCCAGACCATAAATCTGTCGCTCTTCAGGTGGTTTCAACTTGTCGGATTTTTTCATGACCGCGAAAAAGCGCCGCTCAACGACGAAATCAGGGTGCCTGTTCAACGCGTCCGGATCGATCGGCTCGTCCACGAATACATCATTGGCACTGCGCAACATGTAACTGGAAATGCTTGCCCCCAGACCGAAGTTTGAAGGTTGCCCAACGACCTTCGAACTCGATGTTTCGCTGGAGAGGGCTTTATAGCGTTGCTTGTAGCGTTGTAGATTCTGTTTGACCTCATCCCCTCCCACCAGATAGTCATTGAATGCACCGACCTCCACCACTTTGAAGTCATTCACATCGCTGAACTTTCCTGTGGCTTCCTTGAACACGCCAACCCTGCTCGTAAGCGCTGCCGCTGTGAGCTTCAGTCGGTTTTTTACGCCCACTTCTATTTCGTACTTGCCAGTCTTGTTGAGCCCGTCGGCGTCCCGAAAAGTCAGCGGGTTATTGCTCACCATCGCGTACAGATTCAGCCCATCGATATCTCCCGCAGGGTCTGGATTCAGCCAGCGCTGCAGACCGGGCATGTAGTACCGATAGCCGTAGTAATAGAACCCTGTTGCATCCCGCTCCTTGCCCGAGTAACGAACCGTCTTGTAACTGACCTCGATCACATCTTCCCCGGCCAGGTACGCGGTCTCGCCGAAAGGATAGAAGTGCTCGCGGCTGATGATTCTCCCGTCCTGGGCAAGCTCCAGACTGGTCGAACCCAATTGGTCGGTAAAACTGTATCGATAGAGGTCATTGGCCCCCGCAGGTGATGGGCTTTCCCAATGCAATACCCGCACACTGTTGAGCCCACCCTGGACGATGATGACCTGGAGAGACTCCCCAGTGCCGCTGTCGGCACGCAGTTCCAGCCCAGGCAAATAACGCACCTCGGCGGTCAGCGTCCGGGCACCGGCTTGCAGAGTGCGCAATTTGCGAACGCGCAGACCGCTGCCGTCGTAAACATAAATCTCACCGTCGTTAAGCCTTGAGGCGCGTTCGATGGGGGTGACCGAACTCAACTGGTTGCGCAGATCCCAAGCCAGGAAACGCCCCTCGTCCTGTTCCAGACAATTGCCCCGCGCATCGAACGCGGCGCAGATTTCATCTTCCGTTGGGGGCACGCCGTTGCGGTACGGCAAACAACGATTGCTGTAGCGGGCCGCTTGCAACTGGCGGCCATGATTCTGAGCGCCGACATGGGTCAGCTCCAGCAGGTTGCCGCTTTCGTCGTAGCGATAGGTCTGCCGGTAGTTGCTCACCGCCGCCGGGTCGACGCGACCAACGGACTCCGGTCCCTGATTGGCAGCGCCCGCCTCCCAGCCGCTGGCTTCAAGCAATTGGTAGAGACTGTCGTAGATAAAACGACTGATCGGGTTGATACGCTGATTGGCGAAGTAGCGCACCGGCAGGGCCTTGTCCTCGATACTCAGCACGTTACCCATGGGGTCATAGGTGTAGAACAGGTCTTGCAGCACCTGATCAGCGCACCTGGCGTGGCGTTCCATCAGCCGGCCATCATCGGGACTGTAGCTAAGTGTGGTCTGCACGCCGTTACCGGCCGTTTCTTGCTCTATTTGCCCCTCGGCGCTGTAACGGATATCCCTGACCAGCGGCTGCCATGTGTCCTGCCCGTTTAATAACAAGTGATTTTCATGCAACCGGCCATCGCGGGTCAGTCTCTTGCGTTGTCGATGGCCCAGGGCATCCATTTGCTCCAGCACGTCGCCCTGGGGGCCAAGGCACCAGGTTGACCGGGCTCCCTCGCCGGGCTCGAGCAGTGTTTCGCGCTCGGCTTCCGGCTCCGGCCAGTCGGGAGTGACGGCATCAAGGATGAAGCGACGGTTCTGGACAAGGTTTTGCGCGGTGAGGGAAAACGACTCCAGCAGCACGCTACCCGCCGGGTCATCGTGACGGATCAACTGCCCGTACTGGTTATGGTCGCGATCGCCCCGGCCCGGGGAACCGTACTTCAACCGCTCCATGCACCGACGCAGTTGCCCGGCGCCTTGTTCGAGCACCACCACGGGACGGAGCAGGTCGTCGTAGCCCACCTCGCGATGCGTGCCCCGACCGTCCCACGCCCGCAAACCCTCGCCGGCGAGCCCAGGCAGATCGATCTGCCTGCCCGCATCGACGCTATCGGTACGCAGCGCGGCAGCGGACAGCGAATAAACCGTCGTAAGGTTGGCCGGCGCCGACTGATCGTCTGGTTGCAAGCGCCACAATCGAGGATCCCACTGTTTTGCCAAACGACCGGCGGCATCGAAAAGGCTGCGAGTGACGCGCTCTTGCGTGGGCCCGTTCTCGATGTTGCGCCAATAGTCGACCGAACGAACCGGTAAATTCCTTGGGTCAAAGGCCATCAGCCTCGGGGTTCTCTGATCCATGCCCATCTAATCAGACCTCTTGGTCGTAGCACCGCAGCGTCGTAAACGGCATCTAACAAGGGCAGACAACCCTTGCCTACTGTCAGATATGACAGCGGCGACCGACGGCCCGAGACGGATGAATACCCACGGCCCGCCCCCTCCGGTAGGATGGCGTGACGGTAACGGAGGCTTCACCCATGCTTATCGGCGTCTTGCTGGTCATCACCTGGCTCATCCTGCTGCTGCGCTATCCGGCCAAGGCGTTGCCGGTGTCCCTGGCGGCGTTCGTCGGGCTGGGACTGGTGGCCGCGTGGGTACTCTGGGAGGACAGCCGCGAAACCCGGCAACTGGCGCGCCTGGATCTGCGCGTCACTTACGCCCCCGAACGCTGCCCGGCCGACCGTCCGCTGTTGCTGAACATGACCAATGGCAACGATGTACCGCTGATCGAACTGCGCTGGCGAATCGCGGCGTATGCACCCGGCGACACCATCAACCTGGCCGACAATCAGTACACCGCACCTCGTTACAGAGGCCCAGGCGAGTTGCAGCCCGGCGCGGACTGGCAGGATTGCCTGCCCCTGCCGCCACTGCGTCCCGGCTACCGCCCACAAACCCTGGAGTTTCGCGCCGAACGATTGCAAGGCAGCTTCTCCAACTGATCCCCTCTCACTGTTTGCATAAGGAATGGCTATGCCCGTTGCGTTGATTACCGGATGTTCCAGCGGCATCGGCCGCGCCCTCGCCGATGCCTTCAAGGCCGCCGGCTATCAAGTATGGGCCAGTGCACGCAAGGATGAGGACGTGGCGCTGCTCAGTGCTGCCGGGTTTACCGCCATACAACTGGACGTCAATGATGGCCCGGCCTTGGAACAGTTGAGCGAACGCATCAACCAACAACACGGCGGTCTCGATGTGCTGATCAACAATGCCGGCTACGGCGCCATGGGTCCCTTGTTGGACGGTGGTGTGCCGGCCATGCAGCGCCAGTTCGAAACCAACGTGTTCGCGGTCGTCGGAGTGACCCGCGCACTGTTCCCGGTGCTGCGCCGGGCCAAGGGATTGGTGGTGAACATCGGCAGCGTTTCCGGCGTGCTGGTGACGCCATTTGCCGGCGCCTATTGCGCCTCGAAGGCGGCGGTGCATGCCTTGAGCGATGCGCTGCGCATGGAACTGGCACCGTTCGGCATCCGCGTGATGGAAGTCCAGCCCGGCGCCATTGCCTCCAGCTTCGCCAAAAATGCCGGCCATGAAGCCGAGCAACTGATCAGCGAACAGTCACCCTGGTGGCCTCTGCGCGACGGCATCCGCAGCCGCGCCAAGGCGTCCCAGGACAACCCGACCCCGGCCAGCGATTTTGCCGCAGGACTGCTCAAGGCCGTGCAGCAACCCAGGCCCCCGCGCCTGCTGCGCTTGGGCAATGGCAGCCGGGCGTTGCCGTTGATGGCCGGTTTGCTGCCCAAAGGGTTGCTGGAAAAAGGCTTGATGAAGCGGTTCGGGTTGGGTGGGGCGCTGTAAAATACAGGGTAAACACGCATGAAACCCTGTGGGAGCGAGCCTGCTCGCGATAGCGGCGGCACAACCAACCTCTCTGCCCACTGAAACACCGCTATCGCGAGCAGGCTCGCGCCCACAATTATCCGTGGGCGTCAGCGCTCGGTTTGGGATCGACCACCACCGTACAGGTCATCCCCGCCGCCAGCAGCACGCCGTCCGGCACTTCGTCGATATGGATCCGCACCGGCACCCGCTGCGCCAGGCGAACCCAGTTGAAGGTCGGGTTCACATCGGCGATCAACTCGCGGCTTGCGGGGTTGTCACGGTCGTAGATGCCCCGCGAGATGCTTTCCACATGCCCCTTGAGCACCTCGCCGCTCATCAACTGCAACTGCGCCGAATCACCGACCCGCACCTTGGGCAGCTTGGTTTCTTCGAAGAAGCCGTAGACCCAGAACGAATTCATGTCCACCACGGCCATTTTCGCCTCGCCGATGCGCGCATAGTCGCCCCGATGCACGTTGAGGTTGGTGACATAACCGTCCACCGCCGCGCGGACCTGGGTACGGGCCAGATTCAGTTCGGCGGCCTCCAGTTGCGCCTGGGCGTGCTGGTAATCGGCCAGGGCCGAGTCGGCAATGTTACTGGCGTCGTCACGGTTTTCCCGGGAGATCACCAGGCTGTCCAGGTCGGCACGCCGATGCGCGTTGACCTTGCGCATTTCCCAGGTCGCCTTGCGCGAGGCCACCAAAGAGCGAGCCTGTTTCACCGCAATGCGGTAATGCTCGGGGTCGATGCGCATCAGCAGGTCGCCCTTTTTTACCAACTGGTTATCACGCACCGGTACCTCGACCACCTCACCACTGACGTCGGCGGCGACGTTGATGATGTCGGCGCGCACCCGACCATCACGGGTCCACGGAGTGTTCATGTAGTGCACCCACAACACCCGGCCGATCCACAGGGCAAGGGCCAGCACCAACAGCGTCGCAAGCAGGCTGAAAAACTTTTTCATCGCATTGATCTCAACGGTAGACCGTCAGCGCCAGCGCGCCAAACAGGCAGGTAAACAGACTCAGGCGCAGCAGCGCCGGGTGCCAGAAGAAGCGGTACAGGTCCAACCCCGACAGAAAACGATCCAGGGCCCAGGCCAGGGCGGCGGCGATGAAAAACATCAAGGTCATGGTGGGCATGTACACGCCATGGAAGGCGATTTCACGAGGCATGTTCGGGTTCCTGGGGCAGCGGCCTGGCGTAGGCCGCCAATGGCGATTGCGGGTCCAACAGCGAGGTGCGGATGAAATGCAGGTAGCTTTTCACCCGGCGCAGGGCTGAGGTGTCGAAATGCGGGGCGAAGGGTTCGTCACTTGCCTGTACGCGGCTGATGGCATGGTCGACCGCCAGCAGGGCGCGCTCCAGATTGCTCTGGCCGGGCTGACGAAACAGCCGCACCAACGCCCGCCCCATCACGCGGATCGCCTGGCGCCAGGGCTGGCTTGGGGCATAGGCCGGATGCACGGGCAAGATCGCCTGTTCCTTGCGCAATTCGATAATCGCGTGGCCGACTTCCAGGACCACAAACATCCAGCGCAACAGATCCCGCTGCACCCCAGGTTGCCCCGCCGCCAGTCCATAAGCCTGATGCAGCAAGTCCCGGGTGCGACTTTCAAAGCCCGAGGCCAGGCCCTTGAGCCGGCCGCTGATGGCAAACACCACCTGCTCGCGCAGGTCTTGTTCGAGCCGGCGCCACAACCAGCGACTGTTGGGCGGCAGAATGATTGCCCCGGCAGCGGCACATACCAGCATGCCAAGGATCATCGCGAGGTAATCGTTGATGAAGGTGTAGGGGTTGTAGACCGTCAGGTTGTCGGGCACCGAGCCTGTGCAGAAGAAGATCAACAACCCCAACCCGACCCCGGCGTATTGCGGTCGCGAGCTGAGGAATGAGCCCAACATGATCACCGGCGCCAACATCACGCAGAGCAAGGGGAAGCCATCGATCAGCGGGAAGATGAAAAACATCTCGACGAAACCGATCAAGGCCCCGAGCAGCGTGCCACACGCCATCTGGAACGCCATGCGTTTGGGGTTGGGCGTGGCGGCCGACAAGCCCACCGTGGCGGCGGCAATCATCGTCATGGTCGCACCGCTCGGCCAGGCCGTGGCGACCCAATAGCTGCCCAGCACCAGCAGGATGAACGCTGCCCGAAACCCCGACGCCGCAGCCGCCAGACCGTTGGTCTGCGGCATGAAAGGTTGGTCCCATTGCTCGCGTTCGTGGCGATGATCAGCCAGCGACGCATGGGTCTGGGCGTAGCCGTGCAAGTCATCGACGAAGCGATACAGCAGCTCGTAAGCGGTGTGAAAGTCCAGCCGTTCTGCCTCGCTCGGATCTGTTTCTTCGAACACCCCACGCAGCCTGCGGACCTGTGCCGGCAAATCGGCTTTATAGGTTGCCAGCTCCGC
>NZ_WUUD01000026.1:176410-212713 GCF_009831705.1 Pseudomonas sp. PICF6
GCCAGGCGCGCGGCGTCTTTATCGGTCAGGGCGCGGGCGCTAAAACCGTCCAGCAACTCGGCCAACGTTAGCAGACCCGGTTTAATGGCATTCACCACATGATCCACCCCGCGGCTGCGTAGACGTTCGAGCAACTGGTGCAAGGCGTTGAATCGGGTGGTGATGCCCATAAACTCGCTGTTCAAGCGGCTGAGCCGACCGTTGCGCCGACGCATGTGCGGGTCTTCGAACACCGTCACGCTGCGCAGGCTTTCCAGGCCCACGGCTTCGGCAATGAAACCGACGTTACGCGCCTCGAATGCCTCGCGTTTGCTGCGTCCACGCAAGCCATCCGTGACAAACAGGGCGAACACTCCAAAGCGTTGGTACAGGGCGTTGCGCATGGCGGCGCTGGCGGTTTGCGGCAAGATCGCGGCGCTGATCAGGGTCGCGCAGAGAATCCCCAGGGAAATTTCCAGCACACGCCAGACCGCCGCCATGAACGCGCCTTCCGGATGAGCCAGGGCCGGCAGACCGATCATGGCCGCGGTGTAGCCGGCCAGCACAAAACCATAGGCCCTGAAGTTGCGATAACGCGCCGCGCCCGCTGAACAGACGCCGACCCAGATCGCCAGACTGCCCAGAAACAGTTCGGTGTTCTGGGCGAACAAGGCAATCAGCGCCACCATCACCGCCGAGCCGGCCAGCGTGCCGAGCAAGCGATAGAAACTCTTGGCGAACACCTGCCCGCTCTGGGGCTGCATGACGATAAACACCGTGATCATAGCCGTGCGCGGTTGCGGCAGCTCCAGACGCATCGCCAGCCACAATGTCAGGAAGGCGGCGAGCAGCACTTTGAAAATGTAGACCCACGTCACACCGTCGCTGCGAGCCCAGTCGAAGAAACCACGGCGCCATTCGAGGCGGTACAGCCAGCGGGCAGGAGCGCATAAAGACATCACAATAGAACTACTCAACATGGCTCAAGTCAGGGATGTCCTTGCCGGCGTCCAGGCCACCGCCCAACGCCGTCACCAGGTCGGCATGGGCCGTCAGACGCGCCGCCTCCACTTGCTGCTGCACCTGTTGCTGCTTGAACAACAGGCTTTGGGCGTTGAGCACGTTGAGGTAGTCAGTGAGCCCGCGCTGGAACGCAACCATCGCGATGTCGTAGGTGCGTTGCGCGGCGGCCACCGACTCAGCAGCGAAGACGTGTTGTTTGTCCATGGACTCACGGCGGATCAACTGATCGGAAATGCTCTTGAGTGCATCGACCAGCGTCTGGTTGTAGTGGGCCACGGCGATGTCATAACCGGCCGCCGCCTCCCCCAACTGTGAGCGCAGGCGCCCACCGTCGAAAATCGGCAGTGTGATGGCCGGTCCGACGCTGTAGTTGAGCTTCTTGCCGGTCAAGAACTCCAGCGCCCCGCCACCGGTCGCCATGTAGCCGATACTGCCCACCAGGTCGACATTGGGATAAAACCCGGCACGCGCGACATCGATACCCCGTGCCTGAGCGGCCACTTGCCAACGCCCGGCCACCACGTCCGGACGCTGGCCGAGCAATTCGGCGGGCAAGGCCGACGGCAACTTCAAGGGCGCACCGAGGGCCAGGGTCGGGCGCTGCAGCCGCGCCCCGTCTCCTGGCCCTTTGCCCGCCAGCGCCGCCAGTTGATTGCGGCTCAAGGCAATGGCTTCGTCGAGGGCGTCGAGTTGCCGATGGGTCTCAGGCAATGGCGCCTGGGCCTGGCTGACTTCGAAATGGGTGCCGATGCCGCCGTCCAGACGCTTTTGCGCCAGTTCGAGAATCTGCTCCTGCTGATGGAGGGTCGCCACGACGATATCGCGCTGGGCATAGTGCAACGCGAACCGGATATAGGTGCGCACGATGTTGTTCTGCAACTCCAACTGCGCCTGCCGCGCCTCGGCCACGCTGACATGAGCCAGGTCGACGGCCCGCTCACTGGCGTTGCGCTCGCGGCCCCACAGGTCCAGCGCATAGCTCAAGCCCAGGCCCGCGTTATTGTCCCAAGTGGTGGTGTCGGCCAACTCGCCAGGGCCATAGAACTGATCGGTGGGCCAGTTGTGGCGCTTGAGGGTCGCTTGACCATTGATCTGTAGCGACTCGGCAGCCTCGACGACACCGGCCATGGCCTTGGCCTGCCGCACGCGGGCAGCGGCCAGGGCCAGGCTCGGGCTGTCATGCACGGCCAGGTCGATCCAGCGATCCAGTTGCCGGTCGCCATAGGCATTCCACCACTGGCCGGTGGGCCAGTGAGCATCACGGGCAGCCTCGCGGATCGCTTCATCGGTGGCCAGTTGATTGGCCGACAATGCCTGGCCTTGCGGCGCAATCCCTCCCGTGCCGATGCAACCGCTGATGGTGAACGTTAAAAGCCAAACACTGAGAGTCTTCAGCTCTCTGCTGATGCAACGCGGCACTTGCGCAAAATTCCTGAGATGGGGAGGCGTGAAGAGGCTGAATGCCCGGTGACGCAACTGTGGGAGCGAGCCTGCTCGCGATAGCGTCCAGGCAGACACATTGAGGGGAATGTGATGCCGCCATCGCGAGCAGGCTCGCTCCCACAGCAATCAGCGATCCAGGATTGGCCGCAATTCTAGGCACCCCATCGAACGGCGATAAGCCGACCTTTCTGCGAATCTTTGTTACCGTTACTGCGATAATCCATTAGTCGGGGTCCGCTGCGCTGTAACTTCGTGTCACAATTTGCCATCTCCCAAGAGAGCCTCCCATGGACACTTTGCAAAACATGCGTGCGTTCAGCTGTGTTGCTGAAGCGGGCAGTTTCACCGCCGCCGCCGTGCAACTGGATACCACCACAGCCAACGTTTCGCGTGCGGTTTCCAACCTGGAAGCCCATCTGCAAACCCGCCTGCTCAACCGCACCACCCGCCGCATCGCCCTGACCGAGGCCGGCAAACGTTATCTGCTGCGTTGCGAGCAGATCCTGGCGTATGTCGAGGAGGCTGAAGCCGAGGCCAGCGATGCTCACGCACGTCCTGCCGGGCAGTTGAAGGTCCATACCATGACCGGCATCGGCCAGCATTTCGTGATCGATGCCATCGCCCGCTATCGTAAAACCCATCCCGACGTGACTTTCGACCTGACCCTGGCCAATCGTGTGCCGGACATCCTGGACGAGGGTTACGACGTTTCCATCGTACTGGCCAGCGAATTGCCGGACTCGGGCTTTGTCTCCCAGCGCCTGGGGATCACCTACAGCATCGTCTGCGCATCACCTGCCTACGTGAAAGCCAGCGGCTGCCCGCAGAAACCCGGCGACCTGCTCAACCACGCCTGCCTGCGCCTGGTCAGCCCGGTCATTCCGCTGGAGAAATGGGTATTTGACGGCCCCGAAGGCCAAGAGATGGTCACCATCAGCAACTCACCGTTCCTGGTGAACTCCGCCGATGCCATGAAAACCGCGATCACCAGTGGCATGGGCGTGGGCGTGTTGCCGGTGTATGCCGCCATCGAGGGCTTGCGCAATGGCACGCTGGTGCGGGTCATGCCCAACTACCGCTCCCAGGAACTGAACCTCTACGCCATCTATCCTTCGCGCCAGTACCTGGATGCGAAGATCAAGACCTGGGTCGAGTACCTGCGCGGCTCGCTGCCGGAAATCCTCGCGGCGCACCAGGCCGAACTGACGGCCTATGAGTTGAGTGGCAGTCTGGCCGGTGCACGGGTCGCGAACTGATTTCGCGCCCGTGCTCCAAGGGTGATATCAGCGCTTGCCCATCGAGCGACGCGTGCCGGGAGGCGCGGCGCCAGGGGTCTTGGTATGACCGTTCTTCGCGCCGTTCTTGTACCAAGGCTGCTGCCCGGCCCCTTTGGCCGCGGCCAGCTCACCGGGCTTGAACGGAAACTTGAAGGTCGGGATCGCGTTGACGCTCTCGCCGCTGGAAACATCGCTGTCGGGCCGGTCGGCCTGTTCGCCGTTCGGGCGTTCGTCCGCGGGCGAAGGTGTTGGGGAAGTCATGTAAAGCTCCGGGTAATGCGTGCAAGTCGGGCCCGGAGAGCGAGCCGCGAAAGTCGGCAGTATACCCGCCCGATACCAGCGCGCGCAGGGCGGATTCAATCGGCCCTTCACTCGTCTGACAGCAAGTCGGGACAAAACTGACAAGCCCGTCAGTTAGGCGTCACCTTCCTGACCACCTCACAACGCTATATAAGAAAGATAAAAATCCCTCTGTCCTGAACCGGCCTCCCACATCCATGCACATCCAGAAAAAAACCGTCTTGCTCGTCGCGCTCCTGGTCGCTCTGGCAGCTGTCGCCCTCTGGTATGCCATGAAGCCTGTCACCGCCAAACCCGGCGCGCCCGTGGCCGTGCCGGTAAGAGTCATCAGCGTGGTGCAAAAGGATGTGCCGCGCTTTGCCAGTGGCATCGGCATGGTGTTGTCACTGCACAGCGTGGTGATCCGCCCGCAGATCGACGGCATCCTCACTCAACTGCTGGTCAAGGAAGGGCAACAGGTCAAGAAGGGGGAACTGCTGGCCACCATCGACGACCGCTCGATCCGCGCCAGCCTTGACCAGGCCAGGGCCCAACTCGGTGAAAGCCAGGCACAACTGGCGGTCGCCCAGGTCAATCTCAAGCGTTACAAATTGCTCAGTGTCGACGACGGCGTATCGAAACAGACCTACGACCAGCAACAGGCACTGGTCAACCAGCTCAAGGCCACCGCCCAGGGCAATCAGGCGGCCATCGATGCCGCCCAGGTGCAGTTGTCCTACACCCGGATCCGCTCCCCGGTGACCGGTCGCGTCGGCATTCGCAACGTGGACGAAGGCAACTTCCTGCGCACCAGCGACACCGAGGGCTTGTTCACCGTGACCCAGATCGACCCGATCGCAGTGGAGTTCGCCCTGCCCCAACAAATGCTGCCCACCTTGCAACGGTTGATGGCCGCCCCCGAGCAAGCGCTGGTCCAGGCCTACATAGGCGCTGATGGGACCTCCGGTGAAATGCTCGGCGAGGGCCGCCTGAGCCTGATCGACAACCAGATCAACGCCAACACCGGCACCCTGCGGGCCAAGGCTGAATTCAGCAACGCCGCGCAACGGCTATGGCCAGGGCAGTTGGTGACATTGAAAATCCAGACCGCCCTCGACAAGGACGCCCTGGTGGTTCCACCGACCGTGGTTCAGCGCGGCCTGGAGCAACCTTTCGTGTACCGGATCACCGGCGACCAGGTAGAGAGCGTACCGGTGGTGATGGTGTACCAGGACAGTGACCTGCACATCATCAAAGGGGTGAGCGCGGGCGATCAACTGGTGAGCGACGGTCAGTCACGGCTCAAGCCGGGCAGCCGCATCCAGGTGCTCGGTGACCCAGTGGCCCAGGCCAATGTGTCGGAGCCAAAACCATGAAGGGCCGCGGTTCGGTTTCGGCGTGGTGCATCGACCATCCCATCGCCACGGTCCTGATGACCTTCGCCCTGATACTGCTGGGATTGATCGCCTTTCCTCGCCTGCCTGTCGCGCCGTTACCTGAAGCGGAATTCCCGACCATCCAGGTCAGGGCTCTGTTGCCCGGCGCCAGCCCCGAAACCATGGCTTCGTCGGTGGCGACCCCACTGGAAGTGCAATTCAGCGCCATTTCCGGCATTACCCAGATGACCTCCAGCAGTGCCCTGGGCTCGACCAACCTGACCTTGCAGTTCAGCCTGGACAAAAGCATCGACACCGCCGCCCAGGAAGTGCAAGCGGCCATCAATACCGCCTCCGGCAAACTGCCCCAGGACATGCCGAACCTGCCCACCTGGCGCAAAGTCAATCCGGCCGACAGCCCGGTGTTGATCCTCAGCATCAGTTCCAGCCTGATGCCCGGTACCGAATTGAGCGACTACGTCGAAACCCTGCTCGCCCGGCAACTCAGCCAGATCGATGGCGTGGGACAAATCTACATCACCGGCCAGCAACGTCCGGCGATCCGGGTACAGGCCTCGGCGGACCGACTCGCCGCCATCGGTCTGACCCTGGCCGACATTCGCGTGGCGCTCCAGCAGGCCAGCCTCAACCTGGCCAAGGGGGCGCTTTACGGCGAGTCGAGCGTTTCCACCCTGTCCACCAACGATCAGCTGTTCCAGCCAGAGGAATATGGTGAGTTGATCGTGTCCTACAAGGATGGGGCACCGGTTCATCTCAAGGACGTCGCCAAAGTCATCAATGGTTCGGAAGACGCCTACATTCAGGCCTGGTCCGACGAGCAACCGGGGCTCAACCTGGTGATTTTCCGTCAGCCGGGGGCGAACATCGTCGACACCGTCGACCGCATCCAGGCAGCCTTGCCGACCCTGGAAGCCATGCTGCCCGCGGCCGTGCAAGTCAAGGTACTGAACGACCGTACGCAGACCATCCGCGCTTCGCTGCATGAGGTGGAGATCACCTTGCTGATCGCGGTGCTGCTGGTGGTGGCGGTGATGGCGCTGTTCCTGCGCCAGCTCTCGGCGACTCTGATTGTCTCAGCGGTCCTGGGCGTGTCGCTGATCGCCAGTTTCGCCCTGATGTATGTGATGGGCTTCAGTCTGAACAACCTGACCCTGGTGGCTATCGTGATCTCGGTCGGGTTCGTGGTGGACGATGCGATCGTAGTGGTGGAGAACATTCACCGGCACCTGGAGGCGGGTGATGGCATGCGCGAAGCGGCGATCAAAGGAGCTGGCGAAATCGGCTTCACGGTGATCTCCATCAGTTTTTCGCTGATAGCCGCGTTCATTCCCCTGCTCTTCATGGGTGGCGTGGTCGGGCGTCTGTTCAAGGAGTTTGCCCTGACCGCCACTTCGACCATCCTGATTTCGGTGGTGGTGTCCCTGACCCTGGCACCGACCCTGGCTGCGCTGTTCATGCGCGCACCGACGCCTCATGCCCATGGCAAGCGAAGTTTCGGCGAACGCCTGCTGGGTGGGTATGAACGGACACTGCGCTGGGCCCTGGCCCATCAGAGGCTGATGATCGGCGTGTTCGGCGTGACCCTGGCGCTGGCAGTGGCGGGCTACGTATTCATTCCCAAGGGTTTCTTCCCGGTACAAGACACCGGCCTGGTGCTGGGCACCAGCGAAGCCGCCGCCGACGTGTCATTCCCGGACATGGTGGCCAAACACAAGGCCCTGGCCGAGATCGTCGCCGCCGACCCGGCGGTGCAGAGCTTTTCTCACGCTGTCGGCGTCTCGGGTTCCAACCAGACCATCGCCAATGGTCGCTTCTGGATCGCCCTCAAGCCCCAGGATCAGCGTGACGTGTCGGCCAGCGCGTTCATCGACCGGATCCGCCCCAAACTGCTGGGCATCCCCGGCGTGGTGCTGTACCTGAGGGCCGGGCAGGACATCAACCTCAGTCCCGGTCCGAGCCGCGCCCAGTATCAATACGTGCTCAAGAGCAACGACGGACCGACGCTCAACACCTGGACACAAAAACTCACCGACAGGCTGCGCGGTAACCCCGCGTTCCGGGACATCTCCAACGACCTGCAACTGGGCGGCAGCATCACCCACATCAACATCGACCGCAGCGCGGCGGCGCGCTTTGGCCTTACCGCCAGCGATGTCGACCAGGCCCTGTACGACGCCTTCGGCCAGCGGCAGATCAACGAATTCCAGACTGAAACCAACCAGTACAACGTGATCCTGGAGCTCGACACCGCGCAACGCGGCCGGGCCGAGAGCCTGGCCTATTTCTACCTGCGCTCGCCGCTCAGTGGTGAGATGGTCCCGCTCTCGGCCCTGGCCCGCTTCGATGCGCCGACCAACGGCCCGCTGTCCATTGCCCACGACGGCATGTTCCCGGCCGCCAATCTGTCGTTCAACCTGGCGCCCGGCGTGGCATTGGGGGATGCGGTGCGCATGCTCGACCAGGCCAAGAACGAGGTCGGCATGCCGGCCTCCATTACCGGTAACTTCCAGGGCGCGGCCCAGGCATTCCAAAGCTCCCTGGCCAGCCAGCCATGGCTGATCCTCGCCGCGCTGTTGGCGGTGTACATCATCCTCGGCGTGCTCTACGAGAGTTTCGTACACCCGTTGACGATCATCTCCCCCCTGCCCTCGGCCGGCCTCGGCGCGCTGGTCATGCTGTGGTTGCTGGGCCAGGATTTTTCGATCATGGCGCTGATCGGACTGGTGCTGCTGATCGGCATCGTCAAGAAAAACGGCATCCTGATGATCGACTTCGCCCTCGACGCCCAGCGCAAGGGTGGCTTGACGCCCCAGGAAGCGATTTTCCAGGCGTGCCTGACCCGGTTTCGCCCAATCATCATGACCACCCTGGCCGCCCTGCTGGGAGCCCTGCCGCTGATGCTCGGCTCCGGCCCCGGCGCAGAACTGCGCCAGCCGTTGGGCATTGCAGTGGTCGGCGGCCTGCTGGTGAGCCAGGCGCTGACGTTGTTCACTACACCGGTCATATACTTATGGCTCGAGCGACTGTTTCATCGGCCCGTCCAGCAGCCCGGACCTGCGCCGACGACGCTGGCGACCACAGACTGAGGCGGGGCCATGCGCGTTCTGATCATCGAAGACGAAGAAAAAACCGCGGACTATCTGCATCGCGGCCTGAGCGAACAGGGCTACACCGTAGATGTGGCGCCGGACGGCGTCGAGGGGCTGCACCTGGCGCTGGAAAGCGACTACGCGGTGATCGTGCTGGACGTCATGCTGCCAGGCCTGGACGGCTTCGGCGTGCTGCGGGCCCTGCGCGCCCGCAAACAGACCCCGGTGATCATGCTCACCGCCCGTGAACGGGTCGAAGACCGCATCAAGGGCTTGCGAGACGGCGCCGATGATTACCTGGGCAAGCCGTTCTCCTTCCTGGAGCTGGTGGCCCGCCTGCAAGCCCTGACCCGCCGCAGCGGCAGTCATGAACCGGTGCAGGTCAGCATCGCCGACCTGTGGATCGACCTGATAAGCCGCAAGGCCACCCGCGCAGGCCAACGCCTGGACCTGACGGCCAAGGAGTTCTCGCTGCTCAGCGTCCTGGCACGTCGCCAGGGCGAAATACTGTCGAAAACCGCCATTGCCGAAATGGTCTGGGACATCAACTTCGACAGCGACGCCAATGTGGTGGAAGTGGCCATCAAACGCTTGCGTGCCAAGCTCGACGGGCCGTTCGAACAGAAACTGCTGCACACGATTCGTGGAATGGGTTATGTGCTGGAGAGCAGAGAGTGACTTTGCCTGACAGTATCGCCCTGCGCCTGAGCGGCATGTTCACGCTGGTGGCGGCATTGGTGTTCCTGTTGATCGGCGGGGCCTTGTACCAGCAAGTCGAAAAGGGTCTGGGCCTGTTGCCGGAAGCCGAACTCGATGCGCGCTACAGCGTGCTCGAATCCATGGTCGGCCGCTACGGCACACCCGAGCATTGGGTGAAGATCAATAACAAGTTGCGCCTGCTGGGAGAGGAAGACAAACGCATCCACTTCTGGATCGTCAGTGGCGACCCGCGCTTTGAATATGGCAACCCCGATCCACAGATTCGTGCCTTCGCCGAAGGTTCGCTGGGCAAGCGCGACCTGAAGCTGGCGGCGCAGCAATACCCGATGAAAGTGCTCGTCAGCCAATTTCCGGCCAAGGAACAGCGTCCGCCGCTGCGCTTCATGATCGGCATCGACACCCAGACGTTCTACCAGACCCAACACTATTTGCTGGTGGCACTGGTGAGCCTGGCGATTGTCGGGGTGATCCTGGCCTCCTTGCTGGGCTACTGGGTAGCGCGTATCGGCCTCAAGCCGCTGATCAAGCTGTCCGATGAGGCCAGACGCCTGACACCACCGCGCTTGTCCGGGCGCTTGCAGCTGTCACCCTTGGCTCCGGAGCTCAGTCAATTCGTCAGTTCCTTCAACGCCACCCTCGACCGGGTCGAACAGGCGTACTCGCGACTGGAGTCGTTCAACGCCGACGTCGCCCATGAACTGCGCTCGCCCCTGACCAACCTGATCGGCCAGACCCAGGTGGCGCTGACCCGTGGGCGCTCGGCCGAACATTACTTCGAGGTGCTGCAATCGAATCTCGAAGAGCTGGAGCGGCTACGCTCGATCATCAACGACATGCTGTTCCTCGCCAGCGCCGACCAGGGCAACAAAGCCACCAAACTCACCAGCACCTCCCTGGCCGGCGAAGTGGCGACCACCCTCGACTACCTGGACTTCATCCTCGAAGACGCCCAGGTCCAGGTCAGGGTCAGCGGTGACGCCCAGGCCAACATCGAGATCGCCCACCTGCGCCGCGCACTGATCAACCTGCTGAGCAACGCGGTGCGACACACCGCCCCGGGGCAAGTGATCAATGTGCGCATTGAGGCCCTGGGCGACCAGATCACCCTCGCCGTCACCAACCCCGGCGAACCGATTGCCGATGAACACCTGCCACGCCTGTTCGAACGGTTCTACCGGGTAGATGCCTCCCGCAGCAACAGTGGCGCCAACCACGGGTTGGGGCTGGCCATCGTCAAGGCGATTGCGCTGATGCACGGCGGGGATGTCTTCGTGCGCAGTGACCGGGGCGTGAATACCTTCGGGATCCGCTTGCCGGCCTGACACCCCACGCTGTTTAGATCGTATTGGGATGAATTCCAGGCGATTGAATGCTGGATGAAAGCCATATCAAGCAAAGTAAAAAGATCTGCGCCTTCGGCAGCGCTCACGCGTTATTGCGCGAACACTGATTGCCCGCTCTCACCGATCCAAGCACAATCAGCAAAAGGCCAGCATCTGGTGCATTGCCGGTTATGCAACCCTTTGGGACGGATCCCAGCCACATGACAAATGCAGACATCGGAACCATGAGCGCGAGCAGTGCGACACCCGGCAATACCCCGTTTTCGATACGCTCGGAACGGGTACTCGTACTGGCCAGTTCGTTGGTTGTCATTGCCATCCTGAGCATCGTGACCTTCCTGCTGATCCGCGAATACGCCGCTGCCCAACAGGCCGCGACACGTTCGGCGACCAATATCGTGCAACTGATTGATGCCGACGTGCTGCGCAACGTGGAGCTCTACGATCTGTCGCTACAAGGTTTGGTCGCCGCCGCCCAACGCAACGACCTGAAAGACGTTTCGCCGACGATTCGCCACTTGGCCCTCTTCGACCGTGCCACCGCCGCCCCCTATAAAGGCGACATCCTGCTGCTCGACAAGCGCGGCAATGTAGTCGCCGACTCCGCCTCGATCGAGCCACGAAAGGGCAACTACGCCGACCGGGAATATTTCCAGTCCCATGTCCAGAACCCGAGCCCGGGCATGATGATCAGTCGCCCGTTTCGCTCCAGAAGTGCCGCGCAGGACTGGCGTATCAGTTTCAGCTACAGACTAAACGACGAACAAGGGGAGTTCCTGGGCGTGGCGGAAGCCGCGATGCGCTTGAACTATTTCAACCAATTGTTCAAGAGCCTGAACATCGGTCATGGCGGCACAGTCAATCTGGTCAGCAGCGACGGCTTTCTGTTGGCCCAGGAGCCGCCCCTGGCCGAGGACCTGATTGGCAAGGATTTCAGCAACCGCCCGAACTTCATGCGCATCCTGCGCGAAGGCAACGGCAGCTTCACCAGCGTATCCGGTCAGGACCAGAAGCCGCGCCTGTACACCTTCTCCCAAGTGGGCGACCTGCCTTTGATCGTGGTGGTAGCGCTCTCCTCCGATGAAGTCTTCGCCTCCTGGAAACGCACGGCGCTGCTGGTCAGCGGTGCTACGGGGGCATTGTGCATCGGTTTGCTCTGGCTCACCTGGCTGCTGCGTCATGAACTTAGGCGGCGCCACCATGCTGAACGGGAACTGGCGCAACTGGCGTCCATCGACTCGCTGACGGGCCTGGCCAACCGCCGGACTCTGGACGAAATGCTGCAACAGGAATGGCTGCGGGCTCAGCGTTCGGGCCAACCGCTGTCAGTCATGATGATCGATGCCGATCACTTCAAGGCATTCAACGATCGCCACGGCCACCCAAGCGGTGATGAGGCCTTGCGCACCCTGGCGCATCTGATCGGTAGGCATGTCCGCCGACCGGCCGACCTGGCAGCGCGCTACGGCGGTGAGGAGTTCGCGGTGGTACTGCCGGAAACCACCACCGCCGGAGCCTTTAGCATGGCCCAGAACATTCGCGAAGCGGTGGAACAGTTGCCCCCCTTCATTCCTGGCGCAGCCCCCATGACCGTCAGCATTGGCATTGCCACCTGGGCCCAAGGACCTTATGGCGAACTCGAGCAGCTCATGTTCGCTGCTGACAAGGCGCTATACCAGGCCAAGGCCAGTGGGCGCAATCGTGTGGTTTGTGCGATGTAACGGACCTCCGCCCCGCCCCTGTAGTTGTCCCGTACATTGCCCCCACCACTCGGTACCTCGCCCAGGCTCGGCATGCCCTCACTCCGGCCTGCGTGCTTTAACGGGGCATCCAGATCAAATCAAAAGCAGAGCAAAAGCGGGGCACAAGCAGGAGCATCTGTATAGCTGAGCCACCGCCTTCGCGAGCAAGCCCGCTCCCACAGAGTTTTCGGGCGTTCACGGTATCTGGGTACGACACAAAATACTGTGGGAGCGAGCCTGCTCGCGATGACCCCGGCACGTCCAACATCACCGCAAACTGACACGCCGCCTTCGCGAGCAAGCCCGCTCTCACAGGGTTTTCGGGCGTTCACGGTATCTGGGTACGACACAAAATATTGTGGGAGCGAGCCTGCTCGCGATGACCCCGGTACGTCCAACATCACCGCAAACTGACACGCCGCCTTCGCGAGCAGGCTCGCTCCCACAGGGTGTCGGGCGTTCACAGCATCTGGGTACGACACAAAAAAAATGTGGGAGCGAGCTCCTACAGGTCCTGCCCAACAGGTCTGATTGGTGACACCCGCAAGAGACTTCGCGGGGTAAGGGCGGAACCCTAAGCAGCCGTTACCACAGCAACGGATATGTACCCCAACCAACCCAACCGAAAAAACAGCATTACCCCCTATTGCCACAAACGTCCCAGAAAGCAGCCATAAAAAAAGGCCACCCGAAGGCAGCCTTTAAAAACTAGAGAGGTTTTTATACTTACACGGCCGCTACAGGGCGCATGTAAGAGATTGGTGCGGTGCTGGCGTCTTCGAACGTCACGACTTCCCAAGCATCTTTCTGCTCAATCAACTTGCGCAGCAGCTGGTTGTTCAGCGCGTGGCCGGACTTGAAGCCTTTGAACTCACCAATCAGGCTATTGCCCAGCAGGTAGAGGTCGCCGATTGCATCGAGAATCTTGTGCTTGACGAATTCGTCTTCATAACGAAGGCCGTCCTCGTTCAACACACCATCGGAATCAACCACGATCGCGTTTTCAACACTGCCGCCGAGTGCGAGGTTGTGCTTGCGCAGGTACTCGATGTCACTCATGAAACCAAAGGTACGGGCGCGGCTGACTTCTTTTACGAACGAAGTGCTGGAAAAGTCCACGCTTGCACTCTGGGTGCGGTCACGGAAAACCGGGTGATCGAAATCGATCTCGAAGCTCACCTTGAAACCTTCGAAAGGCACGAAAGTGGCGCGTTTGTCGCCGTCTTCCACTGTCACTTCCCGCAGGATACGGATGAACTTCTTGGCTGCGTCCTGCTCTTCCAGGCCAGCCGATTGAATCAGGAATACGAAGGGTCCGGCACTGCCATCCATGATCGGGACTTCGGACGCGGAGAGCTCGACGTAGGCGTTATCGATGCCCAGGCCAGCCATGGCCGAGAGCAAATGCTCCACCGTATCCACTTTGGTGTCACCGTTGACCAGTGTGGTCGACATAGTGGTTTCACCAACGTTTTCCGCGCGAGCAGGGATCTGCACCACAGGGTCGAGGTCGGCACGACAAAACACGATGCCAGTATCGACAGGCGCGGGCTTGAGGGTCAGGTAGACCTTCTCGCCGGAGTGCAAGCCGACACCTGTGGCACGGATAATATTCTTCAGGGTGCGTTGTTTAATCATGGCATGGGCCGCTTCAGCGCAAATTGCGAACTGGTATCAACAAAGGCTGGCGATAATAGCAGACCAGACCTTTGCTGAACACCAATCACCCGTATCCCCCTGATACATTTCATCAATCGGCCTGACGACGCAGGAATGCCGGGATGTCCAGGTAATCCAGATCGTCTTGCGGATTCATCTTCGCGGCAGTCGCAGCACCGGCCTGAGCCTGGTTGCGCATGACGGTCGGACGGTCCAGGTCACGGTAGTTCACCGCGGGTTGTTCCTGACGAGCGGCTGCTTGTTGCTGCGGCTGCGATGCCAGGGAGGTCTGAACGGTGTTGTCGATCACCTTCATCGGTTTCTCGATTTTCGCGCCCAGGCCAGTGGCAACCACGGTCACGTGCAGCTCGTCACGCATGTCAGGATCGATCACGGTGCCGACCTTGACCATGGCGTGGTCGGAAGCGAACGCTTCGATGATGCTACCCACGTCGGAGTACTCGCCCAGGGACAGGTCCGGACCGGCGGTGATGTTCACCAGGATGCCACGGGCGCCCTGCAGGTTGACGTCTTCGAGCAACGGGTTGCGGATAGCCGCTTCGGTAGCTTCGCGAGCACGGTTCGGACCGCTGGCGCAGCCAGTGCCCATCATCGCCATGCCCATTTCGGACATCACGGTGCGTACGTCGGCGAAGTCGACGTTGATCATCCCTGGACGCTTGATGATGTCGGAGATACCGCGAACGGCACCGGCCAGTACGTCATCGGCCTTGGCGAAAGCCGACAGCAGGCTTGCGTCCTTACCCAGGATGGTCAGCAGCTTCTCGTTGGGAATGGTGATCAACGAGTCGACGCTTTCGCTCAGCGCGCGGATGCCCTCATCGGCAATCTGCATGCGCTTGCGGCCTTCGAACGGGAACGGACGGGTCACCACCGCAACGGTGAGGATGCCCATTTCCTTGGCTACTTCGGCGATGATCGGCGCCGCACCGGTACCGGTACCGCCGCCCATGCCAGTGGTGATGAACACCATGTTGGTGCCAGCTAGGACTTCAGCGATGCGCTCGCGGTCTTCCAGGGCAGCCTGACGGCCAACCTCGGGATTGGCGCCGGCACCCAGGCCCTTGGTCACGCCGGTACCCAGTTGAAGGATGGTTCGCGCGCCGATGTTTTTCAGCGCTTGAGCATCAGTGTTGGCGCAAATGAATTCGACGCCTTCGATGTTGCTCTTGACCATGTGGTTGACAGCGTTGCCGCCGCCACCGCCGACACCGATTACCTTGATAACCGGGCTAGCGGGGATGTTGTCTACGAGTTCGAACATTTTCCCTCTCCTTTCATTCTCTAGTTTTTTCGCCTACTGCGTTTGTTGCATCTTCCAGTGCCAAGCCAGAGGCTCGTCGCTTGAAGCTTTAAACCTGTTGCTAAAAATTGCCCTTCACCCAAGCCTGGAGCCGCTCGAAAAGCGGCGCCTTCGGCTCGTCGCTGTTGTAGCTGTCGCGGCTGCCGATGCCCGAGAACGAAACCCCGTCGGACTGCTTCTGCAGGCCGTACATCAACAGGCCCACGCCGGTGGAGTAAATCGGGTTGCGGACCACGTCATCCAGGCCCTTGACGCCATGGGGCACGCCCAGGCGCACCGGCATGTGGAAAATCTCTTCGGCCAGTTCGACCGCGCCTTCCATCTTCGACGTACCGCCGGTCAGCACGATGCCGGCCGGGATCAGGTCTTCGTAGCCACTGCGACGCAGCTCAGCCTGGATCAGCGTGAACAGCTCGTCGTAACGCGGCTCGACCACTTCGGCCAACGCCTGGCGGGACAACTCGCGCGGAGGACGTTCGCCAACGCTTGGCACTTTGATGGTTTCACCGGCACCGGCCAGTTTCGCCAGGGCGCAGGCGTAGCGGATCTTGATCTCTTCGGCGTACTGGGTCGGAGTGCGCAAGGCCATGGCGATGTCGTTGGTGACCTGATCACCGGCAATCGGGATCACTGCCGTGTGGCGGATCGCGCCTTCGGTGAAGATCGCGATGTCGGTGGTGCCGCCGCCGATGTCCACCAGGCACACGCCCAGTTCCTTCTCGTCGTCAGTCAGTACCGAGTAGGCCGAGGCCAGTTGCTCGAGGATGATGTCGTCGATTTCCAGGCCGCAACGGCGCACGCATTTCTCGATGTTCTGCGCGGCGTTCACGGCACAGGTCACCACGTGGACCTTGGCTTCCAGGCGCACGCCGGACATGCCCAGGGGCTCACGCACGCCTTCCTGGTTATCGATCACGTAATCCTGCGGCAGGGTGTGCAGCACACGCTGGTCGGCCGGGATCGCCACGGCCTGCGCCGCGTCGAGCACGCGCTCAAGGTCAGCGGAGCTGACTTCACGGTCACGAATCGCCACGATGCCGTGGGAGTTCAGGCTGCGGATGTGATTACCTGCCACACCGACGAACGCCGAGTGGATCCGGCAACCGGCCATCAGCTGCGCTTCTTCAATGGCGCGCTGGATCGATTGCACGGTGGACTCGATGTTCACCACCACGCCTTTTTTCAAGCCACGGGACGGGTGGGTACCGATCCCGACGATGACCAGCGTGCCGTCGTCCGCGACCTCGCCTACCAGCGCAACCACCTTGGAAGTGCCGATATCCAGACCGACGATCATTTTTCCGCTTTGCACGTTTGCCATGGGTCCTGCCTCTTCTTAATTCTTCGCGACGGCGGGTTCAGCCGTCGTGGGCGCTACAGGTTCCCGCCAGCCAACAGCCAGGCCGTTGGCGTAGCGCAGATCGATGCGCGCGATGTTCGTAATCTGGTCTTTGAGCGTCTTGTCATAGATGGCAATGAAGCGGCGCATCTTTTCCACCTGATTGCCGCGCCCGAGCAGCAGCTCGATGCCCGGCCCCGAGCTGCCCGCGCCAGTGGTCAGGAACCAGCTGCCGCGCTCACGCAACTCCAGGCGCGCGATGGAGAAGCCCAGCGGCCGCAACATCTGACTCAACACCTGGTACTGCTGCATTACTTTCTGCTGGGCCCGCTGAGGACCGAACAGTTGTGGCAAATGTTCGTAGTTGGCCAGTTCCCGCGGCGTGAACGCCTGACCCTGGTTGTTCAACAGCGACTCGTCACCCCAGCGGGCCACGGGCAGTTGTTCTTCCAGGCGGATCGATACCTGGTCAGGCCATACCCGCCGCACTTCGGCATGGGCGATCCAGGGCATCTGCTCCAGTTCCTTGCGCATGCCCGCCAGGTCGATGGTGAAGAAGCTCGACGCCACGAATGGGGCGATCCGCTGCTGCACTGCTTGCTGACTGATGTAGCTCAGGTCGCCCTGCACATTGATCCGGGCGATCGGCCGATCCGCATAGGGCAGCAACCGCTGAGCCCCTTCGTACGTACCGAACCCCAACGCCACCAACAACACCGGCCAGAACAGACTCTTGAGAAAACCGAAGTTGGCTTTCGGCAGGCGCGCCGACATCGGCTCTTTGGCCACCATTCGGCTGGCACCCCGCGGCACCGGCTTGCGACCGGGAGCGGATGGCTGATGACGAAGCGATGCGCCTTGCATGCTTAACCTCTTGGCTCTTGAGAGCCGACACTGGCGGCCAGGATCGACAGCACCAGTTGCTGGAAATCCAGGCCGGCGGCACGGGCCGCCATCGGTACCAGGCTGTGATCGGTCATGCCTGGGGCGGTGTTGACTTCCAGGAACCAGAACTGCCCGTCGGCGTCCTGCATCACGTCCGCCCGACCCCAACCGGCAATACCCAGCGCCTCACAGGCCTTGGCCGTGAGGTCCATCAGTTGTTTTTCCTTGGCGCTGTCCAGCCCGCATGGAATGCGGTACTGGGTGTCATTGGCCACGTACTTGGCGTCGTAGTCGTAGAACGTGTGCGGCGTGCCCAGGGCAATCGGGGGCAACACCTGGTCACGCAGGGTGGCGATGGTGAACTCGGGACCGGTGATCCACTGCTCGACCAACACTTGCGAATCGTAGGAACTGGCGTCTTTCCATGCCGCGGTCAACTCAGGCAGCGAAGTCACTTTCGCCATGCCGATACTTGAACCTTCATGGGCCGGTTTGACGATCAAAGGGAAGCCCAGTTCCGTGGCCGCCGAAATACAATCGGCCTCGGATGCCAGCACGGCGTGACGGGGCGTGGGAATGCCGAGACTGTGCCAGACCTGCTTGGTGCGCAGTTTGTCCATGGCCAAGGCAGACGCCAGGATGCCGCTGCCGGTGTAGGGAATACCCAGGCATTCGAGCAGGCCCTGCATGCTGCCGTCTTCGCCGCCGCGGCCATGAAGAATGATGAACGCGCGGTCGATTTTTTCGTTCAGCAGGCGCTGCAAAAAGTCGTCGCCTACGTCGATGCCGAACGCGTCGACACCGGCACTTTGCAGGGCTTGCAGCACGGCGTTGCCAGACTTGAGGGACACTTCGCGCTCGGCGCTCTTGCCGCCGAACAGCACGGCGACGCGGCCGAAGGCTTTCGGGTCCAGGGTCGAAACCAGGTTGGCGTAGGCAGCAGTCATTTCAGTTTCCCCTCGCTGGATGCCACGATTGCCCCGGCGAATAACGGACTTTTCAACAGTTTCGGGGCCAGGCCACCGATGTCACCAGCGCCTTGGCACAGCAGGATGTCGCCAGCGCGCAGCAGCGGTTTGACCAGCGGTGCGAGGTCCACGCCGCGCTCGATGTAGATCGGGTCCAACTGACCGCGTTGGCGAATGCTGTGGCACAGCTGACGGCTGTCGGCACCCGGGATCGGCTCCTCGCCGGCCGGATAGACTTCCATCAGCAGCAGCACATTGGCGTCGGCCAAAACCTGGACGAAATCGTCGTACAGGTCGCGGGTACGGCTGTAGCGGTGCGGCTGATAGACCATCACCAGGCGTCGCTCCGGCCAGCCACCGCGCACGGCCTTGATCACCGCCGCGACTTCGGTCGGGTGGTGGCCGTAGTCGTCCACCAGCATCACGTTACCGCCGTCCACCGGCAGTTCGCCGTAGACCTGGAAACGTCGTCCCACGCCCTGGAACCCGGACAGGCCCTGGACAATGGCTTCGTCACTGACACCTTCGTCGGTGGCGATGCAAATGGTGGCCAGGGCATTGAGCACGTTGTGGTTGCCCGGCATGTTCACCGACACATCCAGCGGCTCGCGGTCAGGGCGCAGCACCGTGAAGAACGTCTGCATGCCCTGCTGGCGCACGTTGATGGCGCGCACGTCGGCTTCTTCGCCAAAACCGTAGGTCACGGTCGGGCGCTTGATCAGCGGCAGGATCTCGCGCACCACCGGATCGTCCAGGCACACCACTGCCAAACCGTAGAACGGCAGGTTGTGGAGGAACTCGACGAAGGTTTTCTTCAGTTTGTTGAAGTCACCGTCGTAGGTCGCCATGTGGTCGGCGTCGATGTTGGTGACCACGGCCACCAGCGGCTGCAGGTGCAAGAAGCTCGCATCGCTTTCGTCGGCTTCGGCGATCAGGTAACGGCTGGTGCCCAGCTGGGCATTGGTGCCCGCGGCATTCAGACGACCGCCGATCACGAAAGTCGGGTCCAGGCCACCGGCAGCGAACACCGAGGCGATCAGGCTGGTGGTGGTGGTCTTGCCATGGGTACCGGCAACGGCGATGCCGTGGCGATAACGCATCAGTTCGGCCAGCATCTCGGCACGCGGCACCACGGGAATGCGCCGCTCCAGGGCGGTGGCGACTTCCGGGTTGGAGGTGTTCACGGCGCTGGAGACCACCAGCACATCAGCGTTGGCGGCGTTCTCGGCACGGTGGCCGATGAAAATCTGCGCGCCAAAGGATTCCAGGCGCTCGGTAACCGGCGAGGCTTTCAGGTCGGAACCGGAAACCTCATAGCCCAGGTTCAGCAACACTTCGGCGATCCCGCACATGCCCACCCCGCCGATACCGACGAAATGGATACGGCGGATACGGCGCATTTCCGGTTGCGGCATGGCTTTGCGATTCTCAACCATGGGCCACCTCCAGGCAGGTATCGACCACTTGGGCCGTGGCGTCGGGTTTGGCCAGGCGACGGGCGGCGCGGGCCATGTCTTCGATTGTTTGCGGTTGCATCAAAACCTCTGTCAGGCGCGCGGCAAGATCCGCGGCACCAGTCGTTCTTTGCGGCATCAGGAAGGCAGCGCCTTCACGGGCCAAATAATCGGCGTTGCGGGTCTGGTGGTCGTCGATGGCGTGGGGCAAAGGCACCAGCATCGAGGGCAGACCGGCGGCAGCCAGTTCGCTGATGGTCAACGCGCCTGCGCGGCAGACCACCAGGTCGGCCCAGCCATAGGCTTGGGCCATGTCTTTGATGAAAGGCTGCACTTGCGCCTCGACGCCTGCGGCGTGGTAGCGCTCGGCGGTGACTTCATCGTGGTTTTTGCCGGCCTGGTGAAACACCTCGGGCCGCAGTTCGGGAGCGACCTGCGACAAGGCTTCGGGCAGCAATTTGTTCAACGGCTCCGCCCCCAGGCTTCCGCCCAGGATCAGCAAACGCGCCTTGCGTCCGGCCAGGGCCGGGCGCGGTGTATCGAGGAACAGCTCGGTACGCACCGGGTTACCGGTGGTACGACGGCTGCCCGACAGGGTAAAGGTGTCGGGAAAGGCTTCACAGACTCGAGCGGCCAACGGCACCAGTAACCGATTGGCGGTACCGGCCACGGCGTTCTGCTCGTGAACGATAACCGGCACACCGGCCAGTTTTGCCGCGACACCGCCAGGACCGGTCACATAACCACCAAAGCCCACCACGCATACCGGCCGCAACCGACGAATGATCGCCCGGGCCTGCCAGATCGACTTGAGCAGCATCAGCGGCGCCTTGAGCAGCGACAACTTGCCTTTGCCCCGCAGGCCGCTGGCGCTGATCCGGTGCAGTTCCAGGCCGGCGGCGGGCACCAGCTCGTTTTCGATGCCCCGTGGCGTGCCCAGCCAGTGCACGGTGTAACCGCGCGCCTGGAACTCCCGGGCACAGGCCAGCGCCGGGAACACATGCCCACCGGTTCCGCCGGCCATGATCAGCACGTTAGCGCCCATGAGTCGGCTCCTCGGCGAAGTCGCTCTCCTGGAATTCCATCTCTTCGCTGCCCAGGTGGGTTCGACTCTCCCATTCGATGCGCAACAACAAGCCCAGACAGGCACAGCAAATCACCAGGGAACTGCCGCCGTAACTGAGGAACGGCAGCGTCAGGCCTTTGGTTGGCAACAGGCCGACGTTCACGCCGATGTTGATCAGGAACTGACCGATCCACAGGAACGACAAGCCATACGCCACGTACGCGGCGAAATACTGCTTGGCCCGCTCGGCCCACAAACCGATGTACATGCCGCGCACACAGACAAATACGAACAACCCGACGGTGAGCAGCGAACCGACCACGCCCAGTTCTTCGGCCAATACCGAGAACACGAAGTCGGTATGGGCTTCGGGCAGATAGAACTGCTTCTGCACGCTGTTGCCCAGGCCTACGCCCAGCCATTCGCCGCGACCGAAGGCGATCAGGGCCTGGGTCAATTGATAACCGGAACCGAACTGGTCGGCCCACGGGTCGGTAAACGTGATCAGACGCGCCATCCGGTAAGGTTGCGCCTGCACCAGCACCGTCACCGCGCCGACCGCCAGAGCCACCATCAGGGTGAAGCGAAACAGCCCGACACCGCCGAGGAACAACATCGCCGCTGCGGCCCCCATCATCACCACCGTGGCGCCGAAATCCGGCTCCATCAGCAGCAGGCCGGCCATCGGCAGCAACACAATGAACGGCTTGAAAAAACCCATCCAGCTCTCGCGCACTTCTTTCTGACGACGCACCAGATACCCGGCGAGGTAGATCACCACGAAGACCTTGGCGATTTCCGAAGGCTGTACGTTGAAGAAGCTGAAGCCGATCCAGCGCATCGAGCCGTTGACCTCGCGACCGATGCCCGGCAACAGCACCATCACCAACAGACCAAAGGCACCGAGCAACATCATCCAGCCCAGGCGTTGCCAGGTGGCGATCGGCACCATCATGGTGACAATGCACGCGACCAAACCGATCACCAGGTAAATCAGGTGACGAATCATGTGATAAAGGGTGTTGCCCGATTGCACGGCAGCCACTTCCGACGATGCGGAAGTGATCATCACCAGGCCCAGGCCCAGCAGCGCCAGGCAACCGACAAGCATCGGGAAATCCAGGTCGATGCCGCGCCCGGTGATCAGCGGGGATGGGTATGGCTTGATGATGTTCATCAGGTTCATGCCAAGCCCTCCACGGCCCGGGCGAACAACTGCCCGCGCTCTTCGTAGTTCTTGAACATGTCGAAACTGGCGCAGGCCGGCGACAACAGCACGGCATCGCCCGACTGTGCGAGGGCGCGGCATTGCTGCACCGCTTCGTCCAGCGAAGCGACGCGAACCAGCGGCACGCCGTCGCCGAGGGCCTGGGCGATCAATTCGCGATCACGCCCCATCAGCACCACGGCCCGGCAGTTGGCCGCCACCGGATCGCGCAGGTCCTTGAAGTCGGCACCCTTGCCGTCGCCGCCGGCGATCAGCACGAGCTTGCCTTCGATGTCCGCGCCCAGGCCCTCGATGGCAGCCAGCGCGGCACCCACGTTGGTGGCCTTGGAATCGTTGTACCAGGCCACCCCGTCAAGATCGCGAACCCACTGGCAGCGGTGCTCGAGCCCGGCAAACGTGCGCAGGGCCGACAGCATGGCGTCGAACGGCAGACCGACCGCATGTCCCAGGGCCAGCGCCGCCAGGGCATTGGCCTGGTTGTGGGCACCGCGGATCTTCAGCTCGCGCACCGGCATCAGGTTCTGGAATTCGAAGGCCAGGTATTTCTCGCCATTCTCTTCGCGCAACCCGAAGCCTTTGAAATCCGGCACACCGAGGCCGAAGGACCAGCATGGCATGCCCTCGCCCAGCAACGGACGAGTCAGGGCGTCCTGACGGTTGAACACTACCTGCCGAGCCCCCCGGAAAATCCGGTGCTTGGCCAGGTGATAAGCCGGCAGGCCGCTATAGCGGTCCATGTGGTCTTCGCTGATGTTGAGCACGGTCGCCACTTCGGCGCCCAAGTGGTCGGTGGTTTCAAGCTGGAAGCTCGACAACTCCATCACGTACAGCTCGACGTCATCACTGAGCAGATCCAGCGCCGGGGTTCCCAGGTTGCCACCCACGGCAACCCGCTTACCGGCCGCCGCAGCCATTTCACCCACCAGGGTGGTGACGGTGCTTTTTGCGTTGGAGCCGCTGATGGCGATGATCGGCGCCTTAGCGTGACGGGCGAACAGCTCGATGTCACCGGACAACTTCACGCCACGGGCGGCGGCGGCCTGCAAGGCCGGGGTTGCCAGCGCAAGGCCGGGGCTCACGTAGAGCTCGTCGGCGCGGCACAGGAACTCGACATCCAGCTCGCCACAACGCACGTCCATCTGCGGGTAGTCACGACGCAGCGTGGCCAGCTCAGGTGGATTTTCCCGCGTATCGGCCACGGCAAACGACACGCCCCGGTTCGCCAGGAAGCGAACCAGGGACATGCCGCTCTTGCCGAGGCCGACAACGATGCGGAAGTGGTCAGAAGCGATCAGGGACACTCGTTCTACCTCAGCTTCAGGGTGGCAAGGCCGACCAGGACCAGAATCACGGTGATGATCCAGAAACGGACAATCACACGCGGCTCGGGCCAGCCCTTGAGTTCAAAGTGGTGGTGGATCGGCGCCATGCGAAATACCCGGCGGCCGGTCAATTTAAAGGAAGCAACCTGAATGACGACTGACAGCGTCTCCATCACGAACACACCGCCCATGATGAACAGGACGATTTCCTGGCGAACGATGACGGCGATGGTGCCCAGGGCCGCGCCCAGCGCCAGCGCGCCGACATCGCCCATGAAGACCTGCGCCGGGTAGGTGTTGAACCACAGGAAACCCAGGCCGGCACCGATCAGCGCACCGCAGAACACGATCAGCTCGCCCGCCCCCGGCACATAAGGGATCAGCAGGTATTCAGCGAATTTCACGTTACCCGACAGGTAGCAGAAGATCCCCAGCGCGCCGCCCACCATCACGGTCGGCATGATCGCCAGGCCATCGAGGCCATCAGTCAGGTTGACCGCGTTGCTCGAGCCGACGATCACCAGGTAGGTCAGCACGATGAAGCCTGCCCCCAGCGGGATACTGTAATCCTTGAGCATCGGCAGAATCAGGGTGGTTTCCACCGGGGAGGCTGCGGTCATATAAAGGAAGATCGCCGCGCCGAGGCCGAATACCGACTGCCAGAAATACTTCCAGCGGCTCGGCAGCCCCCGGGAGTTCTTCTCGATGACCTTGCGGTAGTCGTCGACCCAGCCGATGGCGCCGAACAACAGGGTCACCAGCAATACCACCCACACATACCGGTTCGCCAGGTCGGCCCAGAGCACGGTACTGATGCCAATGGACGACAGGATCAGCGCGCCGCCCATGGTTGGAGTACCGGATTTGGACAGGTGCGATTGCGGGCCGTCGTTGCGGACCGACTGACCGATTTGCAGGTTCTGCAAGGTGCGGATCATCCACGGGCCCAGGAACAGCGACAACGACAACGCGGTCAGCACACCCAGGATCCCGCGCAGGGTCAGGTACTGGAAGACCGCGAAGCCTTTGTGGAACTGTTGCAGGTACTCCGCTAGCAGCAGCAGCATTAATGTTTCTCCATACGGGAACCGCACAGCGCCGCGACGATGTTTTCCATCGCGGCACTGCGTGAGCCCTTGATCAATAAGGTGGTGTTCGGGTCCTGCTCGGCGCTCAGGGCCTGAATCAATTCGGCCTGAGTGCTGAAATGCTGTGCGTGCTCGCCAAACGCGGCCACCGCATGGGCCATCATCGGGCCGACGGCATACAGTGCATCGACCTTGCCACGCGCGTAGGCGCCGACATCGTGATGCCCCTGTTGCGCCCATTCGCCCAACTCGCCGATATCTCCCAGCACCAGCACGGTACGGCCGGGGAAACCGGCGAGGATATCGACAGCGGCGCACATGGACGTCGGGTTGGCGTTGTAGGTGTCGTCGATCACGCGCATGCCGTTGCTGGCCAATTGCGCAACGGAACGCCCCTTGACCGGTTGCACCGCGTTCAAGCCGGCCACGATGCCCGGCAACGACACGCCCAAAGCATGGGCCGCGGCCGCAGCGGCCAGGGCGTTGGCGACGTTATGGGTGCCAAGCAGGTTCAACTGGACCCGCTCTGCACCGTCGGGGCTGTGCAGGTTGAAGGCCGGGCAGCCGCGAGCATCGCGGTCCAGGTCGCTGGCGTAAAAATTCGCCGCCAGATTGCTCAAGGCAAATGTCAGGACCTTGCGCCCAGCCGCCCGGGTCTTCCAGATTTCGAAGGCCTTGTCGTCAAGATTCAGCACGGCGACGCCATCGGCATCCAGCCCCTCGAGAATCTCGCCCTTGGCCTCAACGATTTTGTCCGGACCACCGAACTCACCGACGTGGGCGGTCCCGGCGTTGTTGATCACGGCCACGTGAGGTTTGGTCATGCCCACGGTGTAGGCGATCTCACCGAGCCGCGAGGCACCGAGCTCAATGACCGCGGCACTGTGTTGCGGTGCCAGCTCCAGCAATGTCAGGGGTACACCCAGGTCATTATTGAGGTTGCCACGGGTCGCCAACACCGGACCGCGGGTACGCAGAATGCTCGCGAGCATTTCCTTGACCGTGGTCTTGCCACTGGAGCCGGTGATGGCCGCGACCGGGTTGCGGTATGCGGCGCGGTTCAATGCACCGAGCTGGCCCAGGGCCTGGCGAGTGTCGTTTACCTGCAATTGCGCCAGCGTGCTGTTGGTCACTTCCCGCTCGACCAGCGCCGCGACCGCACCTTTGGCGGCCACGTCGTTCAGGTAATCGTGGCCGTCAAAACGCGGCCCGGCCAGGGCAACGAACAATTGCCCCGGGGCAATCGCCCGGCTGTCGATGCTCACCCCATCGAAACTGGCGTCAGCCGCGATCAGCCGCGCCTGCAGGACATTCGTCAGCTCGCTGAGCTTCAAAGCCTTAAGCATGGGCCACCTCCCACGCGGTCAGGGCATGATCGGCTTCCACCAAATCGGAAAATGCGTGACGTTCGCCGTTGATTTCCTGATAGTCCTCATGGCCTTTACCGGCCAAGACAATGACGTCGTCCGCCGACGCACCGGCGATCAACTGGGCAATGGCCTGGCCGCGACCGGCCACGAAGGTGACGTTATCCACCGCCGAGAAGCCGGCGCGGATGTCGTCGAAAATCTGCGACGGGTCTTCGGTGCGAGGATTGTCGTCGGTGACCACTACGCCGTCGGCCAAGCGCTCCACCACTTCGGCCATCAGCGCACGCTTGCCACGGTCACGATCACCGCCGCAGCCGAACAGGCACAGCAACTTGCCCTTGGCGTGTGGCCGCAGGGCCATCAGGACTTTTTCCAACGCATCCGGGGTATGGGCGTAATCGACCACCACCAACGGTTGCGTTCCGCCGCCCAGCCGTTGCATACGTCCGGCCGGCCCTTCGAGTTTGGGCAGGACCTTGAGGATTTCATCCAGGGCGTAGTCCAGGCCAAGCAAGGCACCCACGGCGGCCAACACATTGCTCAGGTTGAAACGCCCCAACAAGGTGCTGCGCAGGTGGTGTTCGCCTTGGGGCGTAACCAAGGTCGCGCGCACGCCTTCGTCATCGAATTGCGCCTGGCGTACATAAAGGTAGGCGCTGGCATCTTCCAGGCTGTAGGTGATCAACCGGGACTCGCGCTTATCGGCGGCCAATTGCCGGCCGAACGCGTCGTCAAGGTTGAGGACCCGGCATTTCAAGTCATTCCAGGCAAACAACCTGGCTTTTGCTTCGCCGTAAGCCTGCATGGTGCCGTGGTAATCCAGGTGATCGCGCGACAGGTTGGTCAATACCGCGACGTCGAACGCCAAGGCCGTCACGCGCCCCTGATCCAGGCCATGGGAAGAGACTTCCATCGCAACAGCCTTGGCTCCGGCCTTTTTCAGGTCGGCCAGGGTTGCTTGCACGGCGATCGGGTTCGGCGTGGTGTGCAGGCCACTCTCCAGCGCGCCGTGGAATCCGTTACCCAAGGTCCCGACGATGCCGCAATGCTGACCCAGCAGATCCAAGGCCTGGGCCACCAGTTGGGAAACGCTGGTCTTGCCGTTGGTGCCGGTCACGCCAATCAGGTTCAAGTGACGACTCGGGTCGCCGTAAAAACGCCCGGCAATGTCCGACAACTGGGCCGCCAGGCCCTTGACCGGAATCAGCGGCACATCAGTGATCGGTAGCACGGTCGCGCCGTCGACTTCATAAGCCACGGCAGCCGCGCCGCGCTTCAAGGCGTCGGCGATGTGGGCGCGACCGTCGAACCGGGCACCCGGTACGGCCAGGAACAGATCCCCGGCACGCACGTGGCGGCTGTCCAGGGCCAATTCGCGAATCAGCAGATCGTGGCCCGCATGGGCAAAAATCTTGTTCAGGCTCAGGGACATCAGCCACGCCCTCCTTCGGCTTTCAAGGGTACGACCGGCGCGGTATTGGCTTGCTGGGTCGGCGGCAGGTTATCCGGGGTGATATTCATCAGGCGCAGGGTGCCGGACATCACTTTGCTGAACACCGGTGCCGAAACCAGCCCCCCGAAGTAGCCGGCCTTGCTCGGTTCGTCGATGACCACCACGACGGCGTAGCGCGGGTCGCTCATCGGGCCGAAACCGGCGAACAGCGAACGGTAGGAATTCTCGGCATAGCCCTTGACGCCCGCGGAGGTTTTGCGGGCCGTACCCGACTTGCCGCCCACGTGATAGGCCGGCACCTGGGCGCGGTACACCCCACGCGGCGCTTCGATCACCTGTTGCAGCATACCTTGCATGGTCTTGGCGACGTCCTCCGGAATGACCTGAGTAGCCTCCGGGGCCTTGTCGGTTTTGATCAATGACAGCGGTGTCATGCGGCCGTTGTTGGCCAGCACCGAAAACGCGTGGGCCAACTGGATCGCGGTCACGGAAACACCGTAGCCGTATGACAACGTGGCCGTTTCGGCCTTGCGCCACTCACGGTAGTTCGGCAGATTGCCGACCCGCTCGCCAGGAAAGCCCAGGCCAGTGCCCTGGCCAAGACCGATTTTCTGGGCAAGACGGTAAATCGTTTCCCCACCGATATCGAAGGCGATCTTGCTCATGCCCACGTTACTGGAGTTGATCAGGATGCCGGTCAGGTCAAGCACCGGACCTTCGGTCTTGGAGACGTCCCGAATGGTGTACTTGCCGATCTGCAAAGTGCCCGGATACACCTCGACCGTATCCCCCGGCTTCCAGCGCCCGGTTTCCAGAGCCGCCGCCATGGAAACGGCTTTCATGGTCGAGCCCGGTTCGAACACGTCGATCATCGCGCGGTTGCGCATCATCGCCGGTTGCAGGTTGCGGCGATTGTTCGGGTTATAGGTGGGCTGGTTGACCATGGCCAGGATCTCGCCGGTCTTCACGTCGAGAATCACCAGGCTGCCGGCCTTGGCACCGTTCTCGACGATGGCATTGCGCAGCTCACGGTTGGCCAGATATTGCAGGCGCAGATCAATGGACAACGCCAAGGGCTTGCCGGCCTTGGCGTTTTTGGTGACCTGGACATCCTTGATCAGCCTGCCACGCCGATCCTTGATGACCTGACGCTTGCCGGGAACCCCGGCGAGCCATTCGTCGTAGGCCAACTCGACCCCTTCTCGCCCCCGGTCGTCGATGTCCGTAAAGCCGACCATGTGGGCGGTCACTTCACCGGCCGGGTAGAAACGCCGGAACTCTTCGATGCCGTAGACGCCCGGCACTTTCAGGTCGAGCACCCTCTGGCCTTGCTCGGGCGTCAACCCGCGCACCAGATAGATGAATTCTTTGCTGGCCTGGGCTTCAAGGCGTTCGGCCAGGGCCTTGGGGTCCTGGCCAAGGGCGACGGCCAGGGCCGGCCACTTTTCCTTGGCCTGCTGCATTTCCTTGGCGTTTGCCCACAGGGTAGTCACCGGGGTGCTCACAGCCAACGGTTCGCCATTGCGGTCGGTGATCAGGCCACGGTGAGCCGGGATCGGGATGTGCCGCATGCTACGGGCATCACCCTGCTCTTTGAGGAAGTCACGGTCGACCACTTGCAGATCGATGATCCGCCAGACGATGGCCGCCACCATGATCCCGAGCAGGCCCAGGACCAGGCGGAAGCGCCACGGAAAGAGTGCCCCTTCGAGCTTCATCATGGCGCCACCATCTGCACTTCGGCAGCCCCGGGAATGCGCATTTTCAGCTGTTCGGTCGCCAGTACTTCGATGCGGCTATGGGCGGTCCAGGTGCTCTGCTCCAGGATCAACCGGCCCCACTCGGCCTGGGCCTTGTCGCGCACGCTCAGTTCGCTGTAAAGGGTGTTGAGCAACTGCCGGTTCCAGTGCGCGCTGTAGGACACGGCGATGGCCGACACGAGCACGCCGATAAACAACAGCAGCATGAAAAAGCTGCCGCCAGGCAGGGGCTTGGCGAAGAGCTTGCTCACCGCAACTTCTCCGCAACACGCATGACGGCGCTACGGGCACGCGGGTTGGCCTTGAGTTCAGCCTCGGAGGCGAACTGCGCCTTGCCATGAATCTTGATTTTCGGCACGAAGGCTTCGAAACGCACCGGCAGGTTGCGCGGCAGGTTATCGGCCTCACCCTTGGTGAGCTTGCGCATGAACAGTTTGACGATACGGTCTTCCAGGGAATGGAAGCTGATCACCACCAGTCGCCCGCCGACCTCAAGTGCTTCAAGTGCCGCCTCAAGGCCGGCCTCCAGATCACCCAGTTCATTATTGACGTGGATGCGCAAACCCTGGAAAGCCCGGGTAGCCGGGTTCTTGCCCTTCTCCCATGCCGGGTTGGCGACTTTGAGCACTTCGGCCAGGTCGCCGGTGCGCTCGAACGGTTTGACATCGCGACGCTCAACCACGGCACGGGCCATGCGACCGGAAAAACGTTCTTCGCCGTATTCCTTGAAAACACGGGCGATTTCTTCCACCGTAGCGGTATTGACGAATTCGGCGGCGCTGATTCCGCGGGACGGATCCATGCGCATGTCCAGCGGGCCATCATTGAGAAAACTGAAGCCGCGCTCAGGGTCGTCCAACTGCGGCGAAGACACGCCCAGGTCAAGCAAGACGCCACTGACTTTGCCAGCCAGGCCACGCTGGGCGACTTCCGATCCCAGCTCCGCAAAGCTGCGCTGCACAACGACAAAGCGGCCGTCTTCGGCCGCTAGCGCTTGCCCGGTGGCAATCGCTTGAGGATCCTTGTCGAACCCCAGCAGCCGACCGTCCGGACCGAGCTTGCTGAGGATCAGCCGGCTATGCCCGCCGCGCCCGAACGTGCCATCCAGATAGCAGCCATCAGGACGTACGGCGAGAGCCTCGACGGCTTCGTCAAGCAGTACGGTGATGTGGTTAAAGCCGCTATCAATAGTCACAGGATCAAATCACGCAGTTCATCAGGCATGGCGCCCGGTTGTTGAATAGCAGCAAGGTCAGCGGCAGAGACCGCATTCCAGGCATCTTCGTCCCACAGTTGGAACTTGTTCAGTTGGCCCACCAGCATCGCGCGCTTGTCCAGCTTGGCGTATTCGCGCAGGCGCGGCGGAACCAGGAAACGACCGCTGCCGTCGAGTTCGAGGTCGACGGCGTTACCGATCAGCAAGCGTTGCAGGCGGCGGTTTTCTTCACGCAGTGAAGGCAGTGCGCGCAGTTTGGTTTCGATGATTTCCCACTCATCAAGAGGGTAAACACACAAACATGGGTCAACGGCGTCGATCGTGACGATTAACTGCCCGGAACTACGCGAAACGAGCTCGTCACGGTACCGGCTCGGCATGGCGAGACGGCCCTTTGCATCGAGACTGATAGCGTTAGCTCCGCGAAACACGTCAGCGTTTCTCCAAAAATTTTGCGTTTTACGCTCAAAAAACCCACTTCATGCCACTTTCCGCCACTTGCGCACACTATAGGAATGCGCCCACCGCACCGTCAAGGCGCGGAGTGAAGGAAAAGCCTTATAGATCGGAGATTTAGGAGCGTATCTGGAGGGGCGATGGGAATCTGACGTAGGATTTTTCGCCACAACTTCAGCGAACACAGGAAGCTGCGCTCAGAAGTTAAAGTGATTTGTTAAGAGTAAGATTTTTTTGGTCTTAGCAATTGCGTCTGCCAGCGATTCTGGCAGGAGGGGAAAAGGTGGAGAGTCGATCTGTAAGCCGGGTTCTGTCTTGAACAGTCATTCGTCTACGATGGCCATCACTGGACATCTTTAGCAACCTACCCGGTCCCAGCGCGGGCCACGCCTTGGGACCCTATTTGGTCTTGCTCCAAGTGGGGTTTACCTAGCCACGAACTGTTGCCAGCCGTGCGGTGCGCTCTTACCGCACCTTTTCACCCTTACCGGCGCCGAAACGCTTAGGCGGTTATTTTCTGTGGCACTTTCCGTAGGCTCACGCCTCCCAGGCATTACCTGGCACTTCGCCCTATGGAGCCCGGACTTTCCTCCCCCCCCTAATTTTCATAGAGGGCAGCGACTGTCCGATCGACTCTCCGCCGCGAAGGTTAACGGCAGAGCGGCCGAAGAACAAGCGCTAAAAGCCCTTGGCCAGCCCCGCGCCCCGGTTTCACTGGCCCTTCTGTTTTTCCAGCGCAACCTGATACAGGACGTTCTTACGCTCGCCGGTAATCTGCGCCGCGAGGGCGGCGGCGCGCTTGAGGGGCATTTCCTCAAGCAGCAGGTCCAGGATGCGCATCGCTTCACTGCTGACGGTCTCTTCATTGTGCGGCGCCGTCCAGCCCGCCACCAGCACGACGCATTCACCGCGCTGCTGGTTGCTATCGCCTTCGACGAAGGCGCGCAACTGCGCCAGCGGCAACCCCTTGAGGGTTTCGAAGGTTTTGGTCAGCTCCCTGGCGAGCAGCGCCGGGCGCTCCGGACCAAACACCAGCTCCATGTCTTGCAGGCATTCAAGGATGCGGTGCGGCGCCTCATAAAAGATCAACGTACGCGGCTCCTCCTTTATAGACTCCAGGCGCGCCCGTCGCCCCACCGCCTTGGCTGGCAGAAAACCTTCGAAAATGAAACGGTCCGACGGCAGGCCCGCCGCCGAAAGGGCTGCGATCAAGGCGCACGCCCCCGGCACCGGCACTACGTTGATACCGGCCGCCCGAGCCTGGCGCACCAGGTGATAGCCAGGGTCGGAAATCAGCGGTGTACCCGCGTCGGAAATCAGCGCGACGTTATCGCCCGCCAACAAACGAGTGATAAAACGACTGCCTTCTTCCCGCTCGTTGTGCTCATGACAGGCCGCCAACGGCGTTGAAATGCCGAAATGTTGCAACAAGCGTTGAGAGTGGCGCGTATCTTCGGCCGCAATGAGGGCCACCTCCTGCAGGATTTTCAGCGCCCGGGCACTGATATCGTCCAGGTTGCCGATGGGCGTCGCCACCACATAAAGCGAGCCGGCAGCGGAATTCAAAGCACCTGGAGCAGTCAAAGCGCACACCTCATGATCGGTAAAACCGCCATTGTAGCGCGTAGTGTGCGTCACGACTGCCCGCAGCGCCTCGCTGTCCGGCGACCTGCCGTGTTGCGTCGCAACATTTGAAATACCTAAATTGATCGATTCACGCCACTAACATCGCGCCCCGGCCAGTGCTTGGGTACAATTCGACGCTAATTTGATCTCGTATCAGGAACATTTACATGATCGCTTGCCTGCGGCTGCTCTCCGCCCTCTGCCTCGCTGCCCTTCTGGCGGCCTGCGCCAGCTCGCCCTCCTCCAGCCTTGGCGAACTTCCACGGACCCCGGATGCCAGTATCGAGCAGTTGCTCGAACAGGCCACTCAAAGCAAAACCCCGGAAAAAGCCGCCCTGTTGCGCCTGAGTGCAGCAGACCTGGCCTACCGCCAGGGCAATGCCGGCCAGTCCGCGCAGATCCTGCAACAGGTGCCGATGGAGCAACTCAAGCCCGGCCAGCAGATTTTCGCCAGCACTCTGGCGGCCGAACTGGCAATGACGCGCAATCAACCCAAAGCAGCGCTGAGCGCCCTGAGCCACCCGAGCCTGCAGCACCTGGGCGAGCTACCGGTGGAACAGCAGGTCCGCACCGGCACCGTCCACGCCCGCGCCCTCGAGGCCGATGGCCAGACCCTGGCCGCCGCCAAGGAACGGATCTTCATTGCGCCCCTGCTTGAAAACGAAGCGGCGGCCAAAAACCACGAGGCGATCTGGTCGTTGATCGCCTCGCTGCCCACCGATCAACTGCAACCGACCACCACCGACGACCTGGGTGGCTGGCTGAGTTTGGCCCAGGCTGTAAAAACTGCCGGTACGCTGGAACAGCAACAGGCGGCTATCGACAGCTGGCGCGAGCAGAACCCCAAGCACCCGGCCGCGCTCCAGCTGCCGACGCCGCTGGTCAAGCTCAAGGAACTGGCGAGCCAGCCCCTGAGCAAGATCGCCTTGCTGCTGCCCCAGGATGGCCCGCTGTCCTCGGTCGCCAGAGCTCTGCGCGAAGGTTTCATGGCTGCCCACTATCAGGCCCAACAAGCCGGGCAGAACCCGCCGAGCATTCAGTTTTATGACAGCTCGCGCCTGACCTCCCTGGATGACTTCTATCGCAAGGCGCAGGCCGACGGCGTGCAACTGGTGGTCGGCCCGCTGGAAAAACCTTTGGTCAAGCAGCTCAGCACCCGCCCGCAACTGCCGATCACGACCCTCGCGCTCAATTACAGCGAAGGCGAGCAAGGCCCGGCCCAGCTGTTCCAGTTTGGCCTGGCCGCGGAAGACGAAGCCCGCGAAGTATCGCGTCGCGCCCGTACTGACGGCCTGCATCGTGCCGCCGTCATGGTGCCAAAAGGTGAATGGGGCGATCGCGTCCTCAAAGCCTTCAGCGAGGACTGGCAGGCCAATGGCGGCACCATCATCGCTGTCGAACGTATCGATCAACCCGTACAACTGGCCCAGCAGATTGCCGACATGTTCCATCTGCGCCAGAGCGAAGGTCGCGCCAAGCGCCTGCAAAGCACAGTCGACACCGCCGTCGCGGCCCAGCCGTCCCGTCGCCAGGACATCGAATTCCTGTTCCTGGCCTCGACCCCGCAACAGGCCCAGCAGATCAAGCCGACCCTGAACTTCCAGTACGCCGGCGACGTACCTGTGTACGCCACCTCGCATGTGTTCAGCGCCAGTGGCGACCAGAATCAGTACAACGACATGAGCGGCGTGCGCTTCTGCGAAACCCCGTGGCTGCTCGATGCCAACGACCCGCTGCGCAAGCAGGTCACCGCCCAGTGGCCCCAGGCCGGCGGTAGCCTGGGTCGGTTGTACGCGATGGGAGCAGATGCCTATCGTCTGGCTCCGCGCCTGGGTCAGCTAAAGACATTACCGGACACCCGCATCGAGGGGTTGTCGGGCAGCCTGGCAGTGTCGCAGTCCCAGCGCGTGCAACGTCAACTGCCGTGGGCCGAATTCGTCAACGGTCAGGTGCAGCGCCTGCCAGACACTCAGCGCTGATGCCTGACCGATCTCGCCAGCAAAACGGACGGGATGCCGAGAGCCAGGCTCTCGCGCATCTTCAGCAACAAGGTCTGCGGCTGCTGGCGAAGAACTGGCTGTGTAAACGTGGCGAGCTTGATCTGGTCATGCTTGACGGCGATACAGTAGTATTCGTCGAAGTCCGCTACAGAAAAAATACTCAATGGGGTGGCGCGCTCGACAGCATCGATGCACGCAAGCGCCAGAAGCTGGTTTTCGCCGCGCAGTATTTCCTGCAAATCGAGTCTCGCTGGGCCGATCATCCCTGCCGCTTCGACGTGGTTGCCATCGACAGCAACGCCGATCAGTTGAACTGGTTGCAGAATGCCTTCGACAGTTGAACGTCAACACCCATGACGAGCCGAGCCGGACACCTTCACCCAATTTTTGCTCTTTGCTTTGCGCGCCGCACATGCTTGTGCCGATAAGCCGCGCTACTTAAGGTCACACAGATGGACATGCAATCGCGAATTCGCCAGCTTTTTCAGGCCAGTATCGACACCAAGCAACAGGCGATGGACGTACTTGCACCGCACATCGAGCAAGCCAGCCAAGTGATGGTCAACGCCCTGCTCAACGAAGGCAAAATGCTTTCGTGCGGCAATGGCGGTTCTGCCGGCGACGCCCAGCATTTCTCATCGGAGCTGCTCAACCGCTTCGAGCGCGAGCGCCCCAGCCTGCCGGCCATTGCATTGACCACCGACAGCTCGACGATCACCTCGATCGCCAACGACTACAGCTACAACGAAGTGTTCTCCAAACAGATCCGCGCCCTGGGCCAGCCCGGCGATGTGTTGCTGGCGATCTCCACCAGCGGCAACTCGGCCAATATTATTCAGGCGATCCAGGCCGCACATGATCGCGAAATGATTGTCGTAGCATTGACCGGTCGCGATGGCGGCGGCATGGCGTCACTGCTGTTGCCTGAGGACGTCGAGATTCGCGTACCGGCCAATGTCACTGCACGCATTCAGGAAGTCCATCTGCTGGCGATTCATTGTCTTTGCGACTTGATCGACAGCCAACTGTTCGGGAGTGAAGAATGACCCCTAATCGCCTAGGCCTTCTGGCCCTGACCCTGTGCCTCGGCATCAGCGGCTGCACATCGGTGGTTAACGCCAGCCGGGAAAAGCCGATTGAAGACGACCGCGGCACCCGCACCTTCGGCAGCAAGATCGACGATTCGTTGATCGAAACCAAGGCAGGCGTGAACATCGCCAAGGCCGACCCGGACCTGGACAACAACTCGCACATCGTCGTCACCAGCTTCAACGGTGTCGTGCTGCTGGCCGGCCAGACCCCACGCGCGGACCTCAAGGCCAAGGCCGAACAGGCTGCAAGCGCCGTGCAGCGGGTCAAGACCGTGCACAACGAACTGCAGGTCCTGCCACCTTCCTCGTTGCTGGCGCGTCAGAACGATGCCTGGCTGACTACCAAGATCAAGACGCAGATGCTCACCGACGCCAGCATTCCCGGCTCGCGCATCAAGGTCGTGACTGAGAATGGCATCGTCTATCTGCTGGGGCTGCTGACCAAGCAGGAGGCTGCGCAGGCGACCAATCTGGTGCAAGGGGTTTCCGGGGTGCAGAAGATCGTCAAGTTGTTTGAGTACATTGACTGATACTGAACTTCAGGTGCTCAAGAAAAACGGCGCTTCTTCCGAGACGGAAAGCGCCGTTTTTTTGGCTTCATTTTTTTTGGGGGGGTGATTGGTGTGTATATCCGTTGCTGCGGTAACGGCTGCTTATGGTTCCGCTCTTACAGCGGGTCACTTTTGGAAGAGCGCCAAAAGTAACC
>NZ_WUUD01000026.1:212723-222048 GCF_009831705.1 Pseudomonas sp. PICF6
CTGGTGCATTGGCAGAACCGCTGGTACTTCCCGGCGTTCAACTTTGCCGACAGCGCCATCACCGTGGGCGCCGTAATGCTCGCCCTGGACATGTTCAAGAGCAAGAAACCCGGAGAAGCCGTCCATGACTGAGCAGCGTATCGCTCAAAACACTGAAGTGAAGCTTCACTTCGCCCTGCACCTGGAAAACGGCGACACCGTCGACAGCACCTTTGACAAGGCTCCGGCCGTGTTCAAGGTTGGCGACGGCAACCTGCTGCCGGGCTTCGAGGCGGCGATCTTCGGTTTCAAGGCCGGTGACAAGCGCACCGTGGTGGTTCCACCGGAAAACGCCTTTGGTCAGCCCAACCCGCAAAACGTGCAGACCATGCCACGCTCCCAGTTCCAGGACATGGAACTGTCCGAAGGGTTGCTGGTGATCTTCAACGATGCGGCCAATACCGAACTGCCGGGCGTGGTGAAGGCGTTCGACGACGCCCAGGTGACCGTGGACTTCAACCATCCGTTGGCGGGCAAGACCTTGAACTTCGAAGTGGAAATCATCGACGTCAAGGCAGTTGAGATTTAACGGCAGTTACCGCCCCCACCATACCTGTGGGAGCGAGCCTGCTCGCGATGGCTGAATCACAGCCACCATCGAGTTGACTGTTCTGCCGCATCGCGAGCAGGCTCGCTCCCACAGACACGAGGCACAGCATGCAAATCAAACTCGCCAACCCCCGTGGCTTCTGCGCCGGCGTGGACCGGGCGATCGAAATCGTCAACCGCGCCCTGGAAGTCTTCGGGCCGCCCATCTATGTGCGCCATGAAGTGGTCCACAACAAATTTGTCGTCGAAGACCTGCGTAGCCGCGGGGCGATCTTCGTCGAGGAACTGGACCAGGTGCCAGACGACGTCATCGTGATCTTCAGTGCCCACGGGGTTTCCCAGGCAGTGCGTACCGAAGCCGCCGGCCGTGGCCTGAAGGTATTCGACGCGACCTGCCCCTTGGTGACCAAGGTCCATATCGAAGTGGCCCGTTACAGCCGTGACGGTCGTGAGTGCATTCTGATCGGCCACGAGGGCCATCCGGAAGTCGAAGGCACCATGGGCCAGTACGACGCCAGCAATGGTGGCGCGATCTACCTGGTCGAGGATGAAGAGGACGTCGCCGCCCTTCAGGTGCGTAACCCGGAAAAGCTGGCGTTTGTCACCCAGACCACCCTGTCCATGGACGATACCAGTCGAGTGATCGACGCCCTGCGTGCGCGCTTCCCGGCCATCGGTGGGCCACGCAAGGATGACATCTGCTACGCCACCCAGAATCGTCAGGATGCGGTCAAGCAACTGGCCGACGAGTGTGATGTCGTGCTGGTAGTCGGTAGCCCGAACAGCTCCAACTCCAATCGCCTGCGTGAGCTGGCCGAGCGCATGTCCACTCCGGCGTACCTGATCGACGGCGCTGAAGACATGCAGCGCAGCTGGTTTGACGGCGTCGAGCGTATCGGCATTACCGCCGGTGCTTCAGCGCCGGAAGTGTTGGTGCGCGGCGTGATCCAGCAACTGCAGGCCTGGGGGGCAACCGGTGCCGATGAATTGTCCGGTCGCGAGGAGAACGTCACCTTCTCCATGCCCAAGGAACTACGCGTGCGCTCCTTGCTTTGAGTCCATTTCGCACAAGGCCTGCTCGGTTTTCTCGCTGCGCAGGCTGACGCGGCCGCTGCGCGACAGGACCACCTGGTGGTGACTGACCGGCTTATGGTGTGCACAAACGTGTAACGTTCCCGCCTGAAATGCGCCGCTGGGCAGGAGCGGCTCCCCCTGGCTTGCGAATCTCACCGAGTGTTTTACCGGCCCGTTGCCAATGATTCGAGCATGGCGGCTGTGCTGCGTCAGCAGTGGCTGGTCATCGCCGTCCAGCATGATTTGCCAGCCCAGGCTCCAATCGTTGTCTATTCCTTGAATCGTCACTGTCCGATTGCGCGTGATTGCTTCGCTGCGGGCGCTGCGCAGACCGCTGGCCAGCAGCCGTGCGGCGTCGTCGCGGTTAGTGGATTCCACCAGGGCTTTGTATCCGGAACCGGCCCACGGCAGAACAATCGCGGCAATCGCCAGTCCCATGAGCAGTTCGATCAGGCTAAAGCCCTGTTGATACATGACGTCTCCTCCCTGGAGAGCTTGTTGTAGAGAGGGAGCAAGCTCCCTCGCCACAGGCAGTCGTTTGTTCTAGCGTGTAGAAGCAGGTATAGCCAATGGCGACGGAGGGCATCGATGGATCTTCGTACAAAAGGTTTCACGCTGATTGAGGTGCTGGTCGCCCTTGGCGTGCTGCTGCTCCTGATCACCCTGGCGGTACCGGCCCTTACCGGTTCGGTGCAGGGCACCAAGGCCGATACCGATATTGACGACCTGCGCCGGGCACTGAACTTCGCCCGGATGACGGCGATCGACCGTGGTGTCACCACACGGATTCGCCCCACGGTCCAGGGCAGCGTATGGAGCAGCGAGCTGACGGTGTATGACAGTACTGGCGCTGAGCCCAATGTATTGCGGGTTGTTCCAGCGATGAGCGGCGGCGCGACTCTGACGCTAACCTCAGACGTGACCAGCATTGATTTCAACAACCTCGGCGGGTTGTCGGCACCGGCCACGCCGGTGACTTTCAATTATGTAAGGGGGGCGCAGAGCAGGACACTGAGTGTTTGCCTCAATGGACGAATCGTATTGGGTGGAAGTTGCGGATGAAGGGTTGCAGTAAACAGGCACAGGATGGCATGACACTGATCGAGGTGCTGGTGGCGGTGCTGATTCTTGGCGTGGGCTTGCTGGGAGCGGCGATGGTTCAGCTCAATGCCCTCAAATATACCGACAGCTCGCGCATGACCAGCCAGGCCAGCTTCATCGCCTACGACATGCTCGACCGCATTCGTGCCAACTCCGGCGCCGATTACACGGTTACGCCGCCCAGTTCACCCAATCTCAACGTAGCCCGGGACCAGGATCTCTACGATTTCAAGACCAACATCGTCAGCTTCGGCGGCGCCACGGCCACCGGCACTGTTGCGCTGCACCAGCGGGTCTACACCATTACCATCTCTTGGGACGACGCCCGGGCCGCCAACACGACCAACGCCGCCGAGGCTCGCCGCAGTTTCGTGCTGACCAGTCGCGTCGCCGTCGACCCACCCGGGGCGACGCCATGAACAGGCATTGCCGGGGATTCGGCCTGATTGAGCTGATGATCGCTTTGGTGCTCAGCCTGATTGTCGTGCTGGGTGTGGTGCAGATTTTCATCGCCGCCAAAAACACCTACGTCAGCCAGGGTGCGGCGGCGGTGATGCAGGAGGATGCGCGGTTCGCTCTGAGCAAGATGGTCCAGGAGCTTCGTATGGTGGGCATGTTCGGTTGCCTGGAGACCGTCCTCGACGCGTCCTCGGCGGGGGATTTCAATGCCAGCAAGGTCACGCCGATCAGCTGGGACAATGCCAATCTGAAGCTGACCCTGGTGACGACGGATGTCGGCAACAGCGGCGGCGTGCCGACCTGGACCGTGATCTCGGATTGTCGCAACACGGCGACCGCCTATACCGGGGCGCGGATACCGGCGGCCGGGCAAATGGCGTTTCCGATACGGCGGCTGGTCTACAGTTTCAGCAATAACCAGTTGTTGATGGGCACCGGGGCTGGCAACCCGACCCAGGCGGTGCTGGTGGATAACGTCCGGGCATTCGATGTGACATTTGGGGTGGCCAGCAGCGCGACAGACATCGCGGCATCGAGCTACAGCCGCAACCCGAGCAATCCGGCCCTGATCCGCAGCGTGCGCCTGACCCTCACGCTCTTTGATCCGAAGAACAACGTGCGTGAGCAGACCTTCAACGTGGTTGCCGCTTTGCGCAACCGGCTTCTGTGAGGGCGACTGATGAATTCAACGCCCATCAAGCATCGCCAGCGCGGTATGGCATTGCTGGTCAGCCTGGTTTTCCTGCTGCTCCTGACGCTGATCGGCCTGTCGTCGATGCAGAGCGCCACCCTTCAGGAAAAAATGACCAGTAGCGTCATGCTACGCAACCAGTCCTTCCAGTTGGCCGAGGCAGCGCTGCGGGTCGGTGAAAGCGCGGTACAGGCCGAGGCCTACTCCCTGCCGGTGTGTACCACCGCGACCCAGTGTGCGCCGCCGGCTGAATCGGCAACCCTCACGACGGCCGGGCGCAATTCATCGTCGGGGGTGACCTGGATCGCCGTCCCTGGCGGGTTCTATGGCGTGCAGAATCTGGGCACCACGCTGACGGCGGTCAACGTGCCGATCAATACGTCGGCGACGCTGTACCGGATCACGGCGGTGGCCGTGGTGGGAAATAACCAGCGCAGCGTCGTGGAGAGCATCTATGCGAAATATTAAGGTGCGTCGCGATTGGAAGCAGGCGTTGTGGGGTGTGCTGCTCAGCCTGTACCTGGCTGCACCGGCCTATGCTTTCACGCCTTCGGATTCGCCGTTGCTGAGTGCCGCCGCAGTCACGCCCAACGTGATGCTGCTGATCGATGACTCGGGGAGTATGAACAACATCATTTGGGCGTCGGGGTTTGATCCGACGGTGACGCAAACGCGCACTTATGCATGCAGCGCCAGTAGCAATTGCAACGATAGGTATGAACTGGATCTGGATGACTCGAACATTCTGTTAATGAGCCTGTTGCGGGGCGGTTGCTCGTCTGGCTGGTACGGTTTCTACCGGCCCGGCCTTGGTCGGATCTGTCTGCGGCTGCCAGACCCGGTGGGTGGGGGCGATACACGCTACACCGCCAAGTACCTGGCGTATCTGGTAACCCTGGCCAACGGCTCGAACCGGGACTACACCAATGGCTCAATCCCCAGGGATTATCGAATCAACGTGGCACGGGATGTCTCCAACGACTTGGTCGCCAACAACCGTGCCTTGCGCATCGGGCTTGCCACCTTCAATCCTCCCAACTTCAGCAACTCCGGCCCGGGGGGCTACATCGCCCGTGTCGTCAGCGATCTGTCACCCGTCAGCGGCAGCGTGACCCAGACCCAGGCCAACGCCAACTACAGTGCCCTGATCAACGCCATCAACGGTCTGGGCGCGGTCGCCAATACGCCATTGGCCGAGAGCTATTACGAGGTCACCCGTTATTTCAGGGGCATGGCGCCGTACCACAACAATAGCCCCAGCACCTACACCAGCCCGATCCAGTACCGGTGCCAGAAGAATTTCGGTGTGGTGATCACCGACGGCTTGCCCACCTACGACCGTACCTTTCCCACCAACGATCCGTTAGGCGGATCCCGTCTGCCGAACTGGGATGGCATCAGTACCAACGATGGTGCTGACCGCAACGGTGACGCTGAGGGCGATACGCTTTATCTGGACGATATCGCCAAGTTCGCTTTCGACATCGACATGCGTTCCACCGGCACCGACGTCACTGGCCAGAGCTGGAATGCCACGGATTTTCCCCGGCAGTACCTCAATACCTACACCGTGGGTTTTGCCGTCACCAATACGATGCTGTCCGACGCCGCTCGCTACGGCGCGGGTAAATATTATCCAGCGTCCGACAGCGAAGGCCTGAACTCGGCCTTGTCATCGGCCTTGAGTGACATCACCTCCAAGGCCGGATCGGGGGGCGGCGGCACCACCAACGGTGCAACGTTGTCCACCACCTCCAGCTATTACCAGACCACCTATGACCCCAAGGACTGGCGAGGCACCATCCGCGCATTCGGTTTTACCTCGGCGGGGACGGTCGATACGGCGGCCGTGCAATGGACCACCAACACCAGCATCGTGCCGGGTGCCACGGCACCGACCTATCAGTCCTGGAACACCGCGACCAACACGCCGGTAACCCTGGCCTACGGCAACTTTTCACCGGCCCAGCAAACCAGCCTCAGCCAGGGCCTGCCCACGGGGATCACCGGCAGCGATCTGGTGGAATGGAGCAAAGGTGTCAATAAAACCGGGCTGAAGGTGCGCAGCGCGTTGCTGGGGGACATTATCAACTCGCCACTGCTCCTGGCCTCGCCGAACGACCAGACCGCCTCGGACCTGCTGAACGACACCAGCTACAGCACTTACCTGGCAACCAAGGCGGCGAACATGAACGCCAATCTCGTGGTGAATGCCAACGATGGTTTCTTCAGCGTCATCAACAGCGCAAACGGCACGCGGCGTTACGCTTATATGCCCTCGAGCGTCCTGCCCTCGTTGCGGGACATCGCTGACACCAATTACATCAACGGCGTGAGTCACAAGTTCCTGGTGGATGGGCAGATCGGCGTATTCGATGCGCAATTGGGCAATGCTTGGAAGACCGTTGCCCTGGGCGGGACTGGAGCCGGGGGCAAAGCGTTCTATGCGGTGCAATTGTTCGACGCAGCGGCAGGCAATGCGCTCCGGGCGTTGTGGGAAATAAGCGCACCGACCGTCGCCAATACGGCCAACGCCTTCAATGACCTGGGCTACGCCTATGCGCGTCCCGAAGTCGCGCGCCTGGCCGATGGTCGCTGGGCCGCGTTCATCGCCAATGGCTATGGCAGCAACACCGGCGTAGCGGCGCTGTACGTGGTGGATATCCGAGATGGTTCGCTGATCAGGAAAATCACGGTCAATAACAGCGAGACGGGTAACGGCCTGTCGTCGGTCAAGCTTCGGGTCAATTCCCAGAACGTGGTGCAGGCCGCGTACGGTGGCGATTTGAAAGGGCGGATGTGGAAATTCGACCTCAGCGGCACTTCCCCCACCGCCTGGGGCGTTGCGTTTGCCGGGCAGCCGTTGTTCACCGCGCCCGGTGGTGCAACCCAGCCCATCACCGTCCAGCCGTTGCTGGCGGAAAACCCTCAAGGCGGGACCCAGGTTTTTTTCGGCACGGGCAAATTCAACGAAGCGGTGGACAAGCTCAATAAGGATCTGCAGGGGTTCTATTCGATCTGGGACGCCGTCGGCGGTACCGGACAAATCCCGGTTTCGAGCCTGCAAGCCCAGTCGATCACCGGGGTGTTCTCAGGCAGCACCGGGCAATTCGTGACGACCAGCCAGACCGACGTCACGTATCCTGCAAAAAATGGCTGGTATCTGCCCTTGGTGTACAACAACGCATTGACTGGGGAACGGGTGATCAACCCGGCCAGTCTGGTGCTCGGGCGCGTGGTTTTCACCACGGCCGCGGTGGACACCACCGATCCCTGCGCCAGCTTTGGTACTGGCAAACTGATCGAGGTGGATGCGTTCAACGGTAAGATGCTCAACTACGCGGTGCTCGACACCAACGGTGACGGCATGCTCAACAGCCTCGACACGGTCTCCAGCGGAGTGATTTTCACGGGCGGGATCCCGACCTTGAGCGCTGTCGTCAGTGCCAACGGGGCCACCAACATGATCGTGAACGACTCCGGTGGCGGCATCACCGACCTGCTGGGAAAATCCGTCGGCGGCAGCCGCCGCATCATGTGGCGGCAAATACAATGAGAGATAAGGTATGCGCAGATCCAACCGGGGTTTCACCTTGATCGAAATCATGATCGTGATCGCCATCATCGGTATCGTGATCACCGTCGGCTATCCGAGCCTGACCGAATACATGAAAAAGGGCCGAAGGGCCGAAATCGCCGGGCTGCTATCGGAGCAGGCGCAGATTCTTGAGCGCCATTACTCCAAGAACAATGTCTACACCAACGCGACCGGGCTGAGCAGCGGTAATGATTTCTACACCATTACCCAGACGCTCATGGATCAGAGTTTCACCCTGACTGCCGTGCGCAACAGCGCCTCGTCCATGGCCACCGACAAGTGCGGTGATTTCACCATCAACAACACGGGCGCGCGAAGCATCATCAACGCTGCTGCCGGGCTGACTGCCAAGGATTGCTGGGGTCGCTGAGTTTATTTTTTCGGGCGCTGTCCTGCGCCCTTTGTCTTGTGAGTTGAAATAGAACATGACCAGGCAACAGCAAGTGGTGATTGTCGGCGGCGGAGTCATTGGCCTGCTGACGGCGTTCAATCTCGCGTCCGAAGGGCAGCGCGTGGTGCTGCTGGACCGCTCCAGTGTCGGCCAGGAATCGTCCTGGGCCGGCGGCGGTATTGTTTCGCCGCTGTACCCCTGGCGCTACAGCCCGGCGGTCACCGCACTGGCCCACTGGTCGCAGGACTTTTATCCACAGCTGGCCCAGCGTCTGTTCGCGGCCACGGGGGTTGATCCGCAGGTGCATGTCACCGGTCTGTATTGGCTGGACCTGGACGATCAGGCCGAAGCACTGGCCTGGGCCGAGCGGGAAGGGCGCCCGTTGCGGGCTGTGGAAATCTCGGCTGTCCATGACGCGGTGCCAGTACTGGGCGCGGGTTTCTCCCGGGCGATCCACATGGCCGATGTGGCCAATGTGCGCAATCCCCGGTTGGTGAAGTCCCTCAAGGCTGCGTTGCTGGCGCTACCCAATGTCACGCTGCATGAGCAATGCGAGGTCGGCGGGTTCATCCGCGACGGTGGGCGTATTGTGGGGGTTAACAGCTCCGAGGGGCCGATCCTTGGCGATCAGGTGGTCCTGGCGGCGGGCGCCTGGAGCGGTGAATTGCTCAAGACTCTGGGGCTGAAGTTGCCGGTCGAGCCGGTCAAGGGCCAGATGATTCTGTACAAATGTGCGTCGGATTTTCTATCGAGCATGGTCCTGGCCAAGGGCCGTTATGCGATTCCGCGTCGCGACGGGCATATTCTGGTGGGCAGTACGCTGGAGCGCGAAGGCTTCGACAAGACCCCGACCGATGTTGCGCTCGATAGTTTGAAGGCGTCGGCGCAGCAGCTGATTCCTGCGCTGGCGGACGCCGAGGTGGTCGGGCATTGGGCCGGGTTGCGGCCTGGATCGCCGGAGGGCATTCCCTATATTGGTGAGGTGCCGGGGTTTTCGGGGTTGTGGTTGAACTGTGGGCATTATCGCAATGGGTTGGTGTTGGCTCCGGCGTCGTGTCGGTTGTTTGTTGATGTGATGTTGGGGCGTGAGCCGGTGATTGATCCTGCGCCGTATGCGCCGGCGGGGCGGTTGTAGGGTTCGGCTTTGGCTTGGGGGTGAGCTTGGTGACGAGGCGGCCTGACAGCCGGCCTGTCTCTCATGGTTGTACCCGGATCCAACTGTGGGAGCGAGCCTGCTCGCGATGGCGGCCTGACAGCCGGCCAGGGTTTTGTTGGCTGGGTATATATCCGTTTCTGCGGTAACGGCTACTTATGGTTCCGCCCTTACGGCGGGTCACTTTTGAAGAGCGCAAAAGTAACCAAAACGCTCTTGCCCCACCACTCGGTGCCTCGCCTAGGCTCGGCATGCCCTCACTCCGGCATT
>NZ_WUUD01000026.1:222058-233397 GCF_009831705.1 Pseudomonas sp. PICF6
TACCTGCGTTCGGCCAGCGTGGTTAACGGGGCGCCCCAGATCAAAATCAAAAACGAGGCGGCCTGACAGCCGGCCTGTTCTGGAGCGAACGGGTTTCCCCTGTGGGAGCGAGCTTGCTCGCGAAAGTGGAGGGTCAGTTTGCAGTGATGCTTGGATGTACCGGCGTCATCGCGAGCAGGCTCGCTCCCACAGGTTTTTGTGTCGCTTGCAGATGTGTGAGCCCCCACAAATCAATGTGGGAGCGAGCCTGCTCGCGATAGCGGTAGTTCAGCTAAATAGATACTGGCATCTACCCCACTCTTGCTCTTGCTCTTGCTCTTGCTCTGCTTTTGATCTTGATCTCGACGCCCCGTTAAACCACGCTGGCCGAACGCAGGCATTGCGCAGTGGGCATCCCGGCATGGATGCCGGGATAGCCGCGCTGGGCCATGGATGGCCCTTCGCGGCGGGCCCACGGAGCAATGCCTTCGTTCGGGCATGCCGAGCCTAGGCGAGGCACCGAGTGGTGGGGCAGAAGCGTTTTGCTTACTTTTGCGCTTCTCAAAAGTGAGCCGCTGTAAGAGCGGAACCATAAGTAGCCGTTACCGCAGAAACGGATATACACACCCACCAACGACACAAAAAAAATGCCCGCATCTCGCGACACAGGCATTCTCTAAACCAACTTGCCAGGCCTTCACACAACCTGTGGCTACATGGCCTTGTGGCACATATCTGCCAGCTATTTCACCACTTTCAAACTAGGTCGCCCGCTAGGACGCGGCGGCTCGTCATCCGGTGGCGGCAGGTCATCATCAGCCTCGAACTCTTCTTCGCCATCCAACGGCGATTCCAGCTCGAACACCATACCCTGACCATTCTCCCGGGCATAAATCCCCAGGATCGAGGCGATAGGCACGTACAGGGTGTGTGGCACACCCCCGAAGCGTCCCTCGAAACTGACCGCATCATTGTCCATGTGCAGGTGACGCACGGCGGCCGGTGATACGTTCAAGACAATTTGCCCATCGTTGGCAAAACCCTGCGGCACCTGCACCGATGGATACTCGGCGTTGACCAGCATGTGCGGGGTGCAATCGTTGTCCACAATCCACTCGTAGAGCGCGCGGACCAGATAAGGTCGACTGGAGTTCATAGCGGCTCCCTAAGCCTTAGCGCATGTCACGTTCGACACCAGACAGACTCGCCTGGAATGCCTCACGCGCAAATTGGCGCTCCATATAATCAAGCAACGGCTTGGCAGGCCGCGGCAGTTCAATACCCAGAATCGGCAAACGCCAGAGTATTGGCAATAGGCAGCAATCCACCAGGCTTTGTTCCTCACTGAGGAAGAATGGCTTGTCGATGAACAGCGGCGATACGCCAGTCAGGCTTTCACGCAATTCTTTGCGCGCCACGACCCGCGCAGGTTCTTTGGTTCGTGAATCCAGGATCAGGTCCACCAACCCGCACCAGTCACGCTGGATGCGATGGATCAGCAAACGGCTGTTGGCCCGCGCAACAGGATATACCGGCAGTAAAGGCGGATGCGGATAACGCTCATCCAGGTATTCCATCACCACTGTCGACTCCCACAATGCCAGGTCACGATCGACCAGCGTGGGCAGGCTGCCGTAAGGGTTCACCTCGATCAGCTTCGGCGGCTGACGGCCCGCTTCGACATAAATGATCTCGGCGCTGACACCCTTCTCTGCCAGTACGATGCGTACCCGGTGGGAGTAGTGGTCGGCGGGGTCGGAGTAACAGGCCAACCGATTGGTCACGCCCATGGCGATCCTCCTCGCTTGTTGAAATTATCGAAAAACGGAAAAACGAGCGCGCCCAAAGGGCGCCTCCCGTAACACCTGGCGGACCAGGTTCGTTACATCCAGAGACGCCCTTGGGCGCGCACGATTAACAGCAACGGTTTACAGCTTTATCAATGCACGTCTTTCCAGTATTCGCGCTTGAGCAGGTAAGCGAATACGAAGAAGAACGCCAAATACAGCAACACATAAGTACCGATGCGCTGATGCTCCAGCTTCACCGGGTTGGCCGAGTAGGCCAGGAAGGTCACCAGATTCTTGACCTTCTCGTCGAACTGCTCTTCAGTCAGGCTGCCGGTGTTAGGCAACACGGTCAACTGGTCGCAGGCTTCGTGAGTCAAAGCGGTGCCGGTCAGCGGATCGTATTGCTTCTTGCCGTCCTCGACGATTTGAACCTGTTTGCAGCCTACCACCTGGCGACCCTGCAGGCCGACCAGAACGTTTGGCATGCCGACGTTCGGGAAGACCTTGTTGTTCACGCCCCAAGGACGCGCAGGATCTTCATAGAACGAACGCAGGTAACCGTAGAGCCAGTCGGTGCCACGCACGCGTGCCACCAGGGTCAGGTCGGGCGGTGCAGCCCCGAACCAGGTCTTGGCGTCTGCCGGCTGCATGCCGATGTTCATGTGATCGCCCAGCTTGGCGCCAGTGAACACCAGCTTCTCGAGCATCAACTCATGGGGAATGCCCAGGTCATCAGCTACGCGCTCGTAACGCTGGAACTTGGCGCTGTGGCAGCCCATGCAGTAGTTGGCGAACGTACGCGCGCCATCCTGCATGGCAGCTTTGTCGGAAACGTCGATGTCGACTTTTTCCAGCTCAGGACCACCGGATGCGGACGCAAAGGACAGTACAGGCATAGCAGCAAGAATCAGTACAGAAAATAGCTTTTTCATCAGCCAGTCACCCTTTCCGGAACCGGTTTGGTCTTCTCGAGCCTGGTGTAGAACGGCATCAGAATGAAGTAGGCGAAGTACAGGAAGGTGCAGACCTGCGACAGCAGTGTCCGGCCCGGCGTTGGAGCGAGTACGCCCAGCACACCCAGGATCACGAACGAGATGCAGAACACCCAGAGCCAGATTTTGCTCAGCCAGCCTTTGTAGCGCATCGACTTGACCGGACTGCGGTCCAGCCACGGCAGGACGAACAGCACGGCGATCGCCGCACCCATGGCGATGACGCCCAGCAGCTTGTCTGGAACCGCCCGCAAAATCGCGTAGAACGGCGTGAAGTACCAGACCGGAGCAATGTGCTCAGGGGTCTTGAAGGCGTTCGCCTGCTCGAAGTTAGGCTTCTCGAGGAAGTAACCACCCATCTCTGGGAAGAAGAACACGATGGAGCAGAAGATGAACAGGAACACTACCACGCCGACGATATCTTTGACGGTGTAGTACGGGTGGAAGGCGATGCCGTCCAGCGGTACACCGTTTTCGTCCTTGTACTTCTTGATGTCCACGCCATCGGGGTTGTTCGAGCCGACTTCGTGCAGCGCCAGGATGTGCAGCACCACCAGACCGAGGATCACGATCGGCAGGGCCACCACATGCAAGGCGAAGAAGCGGTTCAGGGTAATGCCCGAGATCAGGTAGTCACCGCGAATCCACTGGGTCAGGTCATCACCGATGACCGGGATTGCACCGAACAGCGAGATGATCACCTGGGCGCCCCAGTAGGACATCTGGCCCCACGGCAGCAGATAGCCCATGAAGGCTTCCGCCATGAGCGCCAGGTAGATCAGCATGCCGAAGACCCACACCAGCTCACGAGGCTTCTGATACGAACCGTAGAGCAGACCACGGAACATATGCAGGTAAACCACGATGAAGAACGCCGAAGCGCCGGTGGAGTGCAGCAGACGCAGGATCGAGCCGTACTCGACGTCACGCATGATGTATTCGACGGAGGCAAACGCTTCTTCCGCCGAAGGGGTGTAACTCATGGTCAGCCAGACACCGGTGACGATCTGGTTGACCAGAACGAGCAATGCCAAGGAGCCAAAGAAGTAGAAGAAGTTGAAGTTTTTCGGAGCGTAATACTTGCTGAGATGGTCTTCCCACATTTTGGTCGCGGGAAAGCGCGCATCAACCCAATCCATGAATTTGCTCATCACGCTGTCTCCGTATCGACGCCAACGACAATGATGTCGTCGGTCTCATAGGAATGCGGGGGAACTGGCAGGTTCAGAGGTGCAGGCTGCGATTTGTAGACGCGACCCGCCAGGTCGTAATGGGAGCCGTGGCAAGGGCAGAAATAACCACCGACCCAGTCCTTGCCCAAGTCGGCAGGGGCTACCTCAGGACGGAACGTTGGCGAGCAACCCAGGTGCGTACAAATCCCGATCAGCAGCAGGACTTGCGGCTTGATCGAGCGTGTCTCCGGATCGACATAGGTCGGTTGCGTCGAGTTCTTGGAGGTAGGGTCAGACAACTGGCCCTCGATCTTTTTCAGATTCCCCAGGATTTCCTCTGTACGGCGGACGATGAACACCGGCTGACCGCGCCACTCAGCAATCATCTGCTGGCCTGGCTCGATCTTGCTGACATCCACTTTCACCGGTGCACCTGCGGCTTTCGCCTTGGCACTGGGAAACCATGACCCCACGAACGGGACCGCAGCCCCCACCGCTCCTGCAGCACCCACCACGGATGTGGCTGCTACCAGGAAGCGACGCCGGCCTGCATTCACGCCGTCATTGCTCATTCAGTCCTCTCCCATCAGCTTTGTGGCCTGTTAAATCAGGCGTCTACTAAGTAAAAATCTGAACTTATAAAAATTTTGCCGAATGGTAATGAAAAGCCCCAGTTCTGACAAGGTAATTACCAAGCGACCCAACCGCCAAGCCTTGTAGTATAGGGGCTTCACGGATGTGGCAAGTTGTCACAGCATAAATCTTTCGCGCATAAAAAAACGCCCAGCTCCGTGAGGAACTGGGCGCCTTTTGAACGCGAAAGCGAAATTAACGCTTCGAGTACTGCGGACGCTTACGCGCTTTACGCAGACCGACTTTCTTACGTTCAACTTCACGAGCATCGCGAGTTACGAAGCCGGCTTTGCGCAGTGCACCGCGCAGAGTTTCGTCGTAATCCATCAGGGCGCGAGTGATGCCGTGGCGGATTGCGCCAGCCTGACCACTTACACCACCACCGATAACAGTGACGTAGATGTCGAATTTTTCGACGGTCTCGGTCAGTTCCAGCGGCTGACGAACTACCATGCGGGCAGTTTCGCGGCCGAAGAAGTTATCCAGGGAGCGGTTGTTGATGGAGATGTTACCAGTGCCCGGACGCAGGAAAACGCGTGCGGTTGCAGTCTTGCGACGGCCAGTGCCGTAATTTTGAGTCGCCGACATAATGAACTATTCCGTTAAAACTTCAGTTCTTGGGGCTGCTGAGCAGTATGAGGGTGAGCAGCGCCCGCATAAACCTTCAGCTTACGATACATGTCGCGACCCAGTGGGTTTTTAGGCAGCATGCCTTTAACCGCGGTCTCGATCACGCGCTCAGGGGCTTTGGCGATCAGCTTTTCGAAGTTGATCGACTTGATGCCGCCAGGAAAACCGGAGTGGGAGTAGTACATTTTGTCAGTGGTTTTAGCGCCAGTAACACGTACTTGCTCAGCGTTGATGACGACGATGTAGTCACCGGTGTCGACGTGAGGGGTGTACTCAGGCTTGTGCTTGCCACGCAGACGGCTCGCGATTTCGGTGGCCAGACGACCCAGGGTCTGACCAGCAGCGTCGACGACAAACCAGTCGCGCTTTACTGTTTCCGGTTTAGCAGTAAAAGTTTTCATTCTTTATAGCCTCAGGGGCCGCCCTGTAAATTAGACGGCGGATCTTACTGAATAGTGCGTACTTTGACAAGTCAAAGGCAGCCGGATACAGACGCTTTCGGGGGCTCGGGTCGGCGCGTCCGTTCAACGGCAAGATTCTTCGGCGGCGGCGCATCACTTCCACTGCAGAAAGAGGTGCGCAATTATGCAGATTGCGAAAAATAATTCAACCTGCTTTTATGATTGTTTTGCCCAAGGAGTTCCCGATGGATTATCGCCAGCTAGGCCGTACCGATCTAAACGTGAGCGCCCTGTGCCTCGGAACCATGACCTGGGGTGAGCAGAACAGCGAGGCCGAGGCCTTCGCCCAGATCGAACGCGCCAAGGGTGCCGGGATCAATTTCATCGACACCGCCGAGATGTATCCGGTACCGCCCAAGGCCGAGACCTACGCCACCACCGAGCGCTACATCGGCAATTATTTCAAGAGCCGCGGCGACCGTGCCGACTGGATCCTGGCGAGCAAGATCGCGGGCCCCGGCAACACCATCGACTACATCCGCGACAAAAACCTCAAGCACAACCGCCGCCATATCGTCGAAGCGGTGGACGCCAGCCTCAAGCGCCTGCAGACCGACTGGATCGATCTCTACCAACTGCACTGGCCGGAACGCAGCACCAATTTCTTCGGCCAGTTGGGCTATCAGCACAAGGCCGACGAAGATTTCACCCCGCTGGAGGAAACCCTCGAGGCCCTGGACGAGCAGGTCCGGGCCGGCAAGATCCGCCACATCGGCCTGTCCAACGAAACGCCGTGGGGCACCATGAAATTCCTCGCCCTGGCCGAAGCCCGTGGCTGGCCGCGGGCAGTGTCGATCCAGAACCCCTACAACCTGCTCAACCGCAGTTTCGAGATCGGGCTTTCGGAAATCGCCATCCGCGAACAGTGCGGCCTGCTGGCTTACTCGCCATTAGCGTTCGGTTTCCTGTCGGGCAAGTATGAAGGCGGCGCACGGCCAGCCAAGGGCCGCCTGACGCTCTACAGCCGCTTCATGCGCTATTTCAATCCACAATCGGAAGCCGCGTGCAGCCGTTATGTGGCCCTGGCGCGGGAACACGGCCTGGACCCGGCGCAGATGGCCCTGGCCTTCGTTACCCGACAACCATTCGTGACCAGCAACATCATTGGCGCCACCACCCTGGAGCAACTGGACAGCAACATCGCCAGCTTCGACCTGAAGCTGTCCGATGAAGTGCTGGCGGGGATCGAGGCGATTCACAAGGATCAGCCGAACCCGGCGCCTTGATCAGTTCATAGCCCCCATCGCGAGCAGGCTCGCTCCCACATTGGATTTATGTCTGACCACAACATTGTGATCGACACAGAGCCCATGTGGGAGCGAGCCTGCTCGCGATAGCGGTCTAACAGTCACTACGACATCAAAGCGACCGCGCAATAATTTCCTTCATGATTTCATTGGTCCCGGCATAGATGCGCTGCACCCGCGCGTCGGCCCACGCCCGGGCGACCGGGTATTCCCACATGAACCCGTAGCCGCCATGCAACTGCACGCATTCGTCGAGCACCTTGCACTGCAGGTCGGTGCCCCAGTACTTGGCCATCGCCGCCGTCGGCACGTCGAGCTTGCCTTGCAGATGCAGTTCCAGGCAGCGGTCGACGAAGACCCGACCGATCTGGATCTCGGTCGCCATTTCCGCCAGTTTGAACCGGGTGTTCTGGAAGTCCGCGATGGATTTACCAAAAGCCTTGCGCTCGCGGGTGTAGTCCAGCGTCCATTGCAGCGCCGCTTCGGCCGACGCCAGGCCGCCAATAGCCACCGTCAGGCGTTCCTGGGGCAGTTCCTGCATCAGGTAGGCAAAGCCCATCCCGGCCTGCCCCAGCAGGTTTTCCTTGGGTACGCGAACATCCTGGAAGAACAGCTCCGAAGTGTCCTGAGCCTTCATCCCGACCTTCTCCAGCCGCTTGCCTTTTTCGAAGCCAGGTGTGCCCGCTTCCACCAGGAACAGACTGGTGCCCTTGGCGCCTGCTTTCGGATCGGTCTTGGCAACCACGATCACCAGATCGGCCAGAAAGCCGTTGGTGATAAAGGTCTTCGAGCCGTTGATGATGTACTCATCACCCTCCAGCACCGCCGTGGTCTTCACGCCTTGCAGGTCGGAACCGGCGCCCGGCTCGGTCATAGCGATGGCCGTGACCATCTCACCAGACACCAGTTTGGGCAGGTACTTGTGTTTCAGCGCTTCGCTGCCGTAGTGCAGGATGTAGGGTGCAACGATGTCGGAGTGCAGCGAGAAGCCGATGCCCGTCAGCCCCAGCCTTCCAATTTCTTCAATCACCACGGTGCTGTAGAGAAAATCGGCATCCAGCCCGCCATAAGCCTCTGGCAGATGCGAGCACAACATCCCCGCCTCCCCCGCCTTGTTCCACAACTGACGATCCACATGCCCCTGTTTTTCCCACTGACTGTGGTACGGCACCGCTTCTTTTTCGAGGAAGGTTCGTACGCTGTCGCGAAACAGTTCGTGCTCGGAACTGAACAGGGTTCTGGGGATCATGGCGCACCTTTGCATTATTGTTCGATGGGGTTATCCAACAGAGCCTAAGCCTGCGGGGGATGACAGGACACTGGACACATCCGACAAAAAATAAGACGATCCAGCCGTCTGGTGACCACTTTCCCCTATAAAAATAAAGATCAATTATGTCCAAACACGTCTCCACGCCTTTGCGGCGCGTCAGCATCCTGGCTATCGACCGGGTTTTCGCTTCCACCCTCATGCAAGCCAAGGATTTTTTCCACCTGGCCAGCCTGCGCTACGGCAAACAACTGGGCCACGGCCTGACACCGGCGTTCGAAACCCGGCTGGTCAGTCCCGACGGCAAACCGGTGAACAGCTTCAGCGACGTGATCATGCCGGTGGACGGCGGCCTGGAAAATACCGATGTGATCATCCTCCCGGCTTTTTGGGATGATTTCGGCACCCTCTGCCAACGTTACCCGCAGGTCCTGCCCTGGCTGCGGGAACAGCATGCCCGTGGCGCAGTGCTCTGCGGCGAGGCGACCGGGGTGTTCTGGCTGGCCGAGGCCGGGCTGCTCGATGGCAAGGAAGCCACCACGTACTGGCGGTTCTTCAACGCCTTCAAGGAGCGCTTCCCCCAGGTCCACCTCAACCAGGACAAGCACCTGACCGACGCCGACAACCTGTTCTGCGCCGGCGGCACGACCTCGGCCTGCGACCTCTATATCTACCTCATCGAACGGTTCTGCGGCGCCAACGTGGCCCAGGCCGTGGCACGAGACATTCTCTATGAAGTGCAGCGCAGCTACTCACCGGGAAGAATCGGTTTCGGGGGCCAGAAACTGCATCAGGATGTGATCATCCTGCAGATCCAGCACTGGCTCGAAGAACACTTCGCCGACAAGTTCCGCTTTGAGGACGTCGCTCGGGAGCACGGTATGAGCATCCGCAACTTCATGCGCCGCTTCCAGACCGCCACGGGGGACAAACCGCTGCATTACCTGCAACGGCTGCGTATAGAAACCGCCAAGGGCTTGTTGTCCGGCAGCCGCAAAAGCATCAAGACCATCAGCTATGAAGTCGGCTACGACGATGCGAGCTTCTTCGCACGGCTGTTCCGCCAACATACCGAGTTATCGCCGAACCAGTATCGACAGCAATTTCAGCAGGCGGCGTGAATCAAGGGTTGAATACAGTCCAATGTGGGAGCGAGCCTGCTCGCGATAGCGGTGTGGCAGCCAGCATAGATGTTGACTGATACACCGCTATCGCGAGCAGGCTCGCTCCCACAGGGTTATGCGGTGCGCCGTTGAGCTCGCACGCGCAAAAAAGGCCTGCAATTGCAGGCCTTTTTTTATCCGAACCGGATTACGGCTTATGCGCCCGCGCCAGGAATTCGTGTGATTGCATTTCCAGCAACCGACTCAAGGTTCGCTGGAACTCAAAGGTCAGGCGACCGCCGGTGTAGAGATCCTTGAGTTCGACTTCGGCCGAAATGATCAGCTTCACGTTACGGTCGTAGAACTCGTCGACCATGTTGATGAACCGGCGGGCAATGTCGTCGGTGGTGACGCTCATTTGCTCCACGTTGCTGAGCAGTACCGCGTGGAAGATCTTGCCCAGCTCGATGTAGTCGTTCTGGCTACGAGGGCCATCGCACAGTTCACGAAAGTCGAACCAAGCCACGTCATCGCAGGTCCGCACGGCGCGGATCTGGCGATTCTCGATGACCAACACATCATTTTCGACCGCCTGGGTGCATTCCGGCGTCAGGGCCCGGAAGCTCTTGCGCAGGCTTTCTTCAGCCGCGGCGTCCAGGGGGAAGTGAAACAGCTCCGCCTGCTCCAGGTGACGCAGGCGATAGTCCACCCCGCTGTCGACGTTGACGATGTCGGTGTGTTCCTTTATCAGCGCAATGGCCGGCAGGAAGCGCGCGCGTTGCAGGCCGTCCTTGTAAAGGCCGTCCGGCACGATGTTCGAGGTGGCGACCAAAGTCACGCCGTTCTTGAACAACTCCTCCATCAAGGTGCCGAGAATCATGGCGTCGGTGATGTCGGAAACGAAAAACTCATCGAAGCAGATCACCCGCGTCTCGTCGGAGAACCGCTTGGCGATGATGGTCAGCGGGTTCTTCTCGCCGCCCAGCGTCTTCATTTCTTCATGCACACGCTTCATGAAGCGGTGGAAGTGCGTCCGTGTCTTCTCCTTGAACGGCAACGCCTCGAAGAAGGTGTCGACCAGGTAGGTTTTACCACGGCCGACACCGCCCCAGAAATACAGGCCCTTGACCGGGACCTGATCCTTCTTGCCGAACAGTTTGCCCAACAAGCCCGGCTTGTTGTTCGACGCGGCGACCAGATCGTCGTACAGGCGCTGCAAATGCCGCACTGCCGTTTCCTGGGCTGCGTCGTGGAAGAACTCCGGGCGTTTCAGATCAGCTTGATATCGTTCTAGGGGCGTCATATTCGTTAGCAAGGCAACAAAAACGGGCCGTCACTGTAGCGACGGCCCGCGGGAATGGCAATCGGCCCTTATTCGAGCCGATGGTCGGAATAGCCCCGGTTCAGTCCTGAACTGGCGTCAGGGCCACGCGCAAAGCCTCGATGGCAGCATCCCGAGCGGCGCTGTCCGCAAAGGCCGGACTGTCGGCCACACAGGCGCCGTCAAGCCAGACACTGAAGCTCAGCTCGTCGCTGCGCACGTCCAGTGGCTGGCCGGCTTGCAGTTGCTTGGTGACCTGGCCCGCGGTCTTGCCATCGGCAAAATTGCGCGACAACACCAATTGCTCGCCATCGGCGGCCAGCAGACGGAAGCGGAAACTGCCGTCGTCTTCGCGAAAGCTCACAAAACGTGCGGCTTTGGCCACTTTCTTTTTCGTGCTGGTCGCCACCTGAACCTGGCTGACAAACGAACGCAGGCCGACGGCTTCGCGCAGTTCGTTGAGGAACGGTGTGGCCACGGCCCGGGCTTTTTTCGCACCCAGTTGCAGGATGTCTTCAAGGTCCGCCGGGCGTTCGATCAACTGGTGATAACGTTCGCGGGACTCGCCCAGTTCACTGTCGAGCAATTGGAACAGGCGGTTCTTGGCTTCGCCCCAACCCAGGCCCTGCAGCAGTTCGCTGCGGAACTCGTCGGACTGCGCTGGCGTGGCGAAGGCCTGGAACAAGGTGAACAGGTGGGAGTTGTCCGGATCCTTGGCTTCGCCCGGTGCGCGGGAGTCGG
>NZ_WUUD01000026.1:233407-287309 GCF_009831705.1 Pseudomonas sp. PICF6
TGTCCTTGGCGCTGCTGAACAACGGGATGGTGTTGTCGTAGCTCTTGGACATCTTGCGGCCATCAAGGCCCGGCAGGGTGGCGACGCTCTCCTCGATCAGCGCCTCGGGCATGGTGAAAAACTCCTTGCCCTGGCCGAACAGATGGTTGAAGCGCTGGCCGATGTCGCGGGCCATTTCCACGTGCTGGATCTGGTCGCGACCGACCGGCACCTTGTGGGCGTTGAACATCAGGATGTCCGCGGCCATCAGCACCGGGTAGCTGTACAGCCCCATGGTGATGCCGGCGTCCGGGTCTTCGCCGGCCTCGACGTTTTTGTCCACCGACGCCTTGTAGGCGTGGGCGCGATTGAGCAGCCCCTTGGCGGCGACGCAGGTCAGCAGCCAGGTCAGTTCCGGAATTTCGGGAATGTCGGACTGGCGATAGAAGGTCACGCGGTCCACATCCAGGCCACCGGCAAGCCAGGTCGCTGCGATTTCCAGGCGCGAGCGCTGGATGCGCAGCGGGTCATCGCATTTGATCAAGGCGTGGTAGTCGGCCAGGAAATAGAACGAATCGGCGTTGCTGTCGCGGCTGGCGAGGATCGCCGGACGGATAGCGCCGGCGTAGTTGCCCAGGTGCGGGGTGCCGGTGGTGGTGATGCCGGTCAGGATGCGGGTACGAGTCGTCATGGGTTATCGCTTGTCAGACTGCTGTCAATTCGAGAGGCGCGGCAGGAGCAGATCCTTGAGATCGGTCAGCTTGCCATGGAAAAAGTGCCCGCATTCTGCCACTTTCAGCAGCTCATGGGGGCGCTGGAGCGCGTCCGACCATTGGTAAACCAGCTGGGGGTCGACCACTTCGTCGGTTTCCGGCTGGATCACGGTCAACTCGCCGCTCATCGGCAAGGGCGATTGCGCGTCCAGGCGCATCACCGCCGGGGCCACCATGAACAGGTGCTTGGGTGGCTGGCCCTGGGCTTCCAGACGTCCGCCAAGGCTTGCGGCAACGAAGCCGCCAAACGAGAAACCGAACAGGGTGAGCGGCAGTTGCGGGTATTTTTCCCGCAACCAATCGGCTGCAGCCTGGGCGTCGTCGACTTCGCCAGTGCCCATGTCATGGCTGCCGGCACTGGCGCCGACCCCGCGATAATTGAAACGCAACGTAACCAGGCCAGCATCACGGGCAGTGCGTTGCAAGGTCGAGACGACTTTGTTGAGCATGGTCCCGCCCTGCACCGGGTTGGGGTGGCAGATCAGCGCCAGGCCACGGGGCGCTTCGCTGTCCAGGTACAAGGCTTCCAGTTGGCCCACGGGGCCATCAATGACTACAGGGGTTTCGCGCATAAGCAAGGGAAAGAACTCCGTGACCTCGAATAGGGTCGACTCGTCTAGCTAAAAGTCTGTGCCTGGCATGATTGCGATGTTCTTCGCGGTATACAGCGCAGGTCCGAGCCGTTAACGTAAAGCAAAGCCGTTTATAGAGGAAGGACTCGTGGAACACTCGCTCTTAGTTTGGCTGTTGCCGACTCTTGCCCTGGTTGCCGGTGTCGCCATTGGATTCCTGCTTGCCCGACTGCTGCCCAATGCGGTGCCTAACAGCACGCAACGTCAGCTGGACGACATTCAGGAACGTTTCGACAGTTATCAGAATGAAGTGGTCACTCACTTCAACAGCACCGCTTCTCTGGTGAAAAAACTCACTCAGAGCTACCAGGACGTCCAGGATCATTTGTCCGAGGGTGCCAATCGCCTGGCCCTCGACGAGCAGACTCGCCAACGCCTGCTGGCCGCCCTGCATGCTGATGCGGCGCAGACACCACGGGAACGCCTGACCCCACCAAAAGAGGTCCAGGAACCACCCCGGGACTACGCCCCCAAGGCCCCAAATTCACCCGGCATGCTCGATGAGCATTACGGTTTGAAGAAGTAAACTCCAAGCGACACCCAAAAGCCCGCCCGATCGCATGATCGGGCGGGCTTTTTTTTGACTCCGACGCCTTGTGGGAGCGAGCCTGCTCGCGATGTCGGCGGCACGTCCAGCATCACCGTTTCAGACACACCGCTTTCGCGAGCAGGCTCGCTCCCACAGTTTTGATTGGGGTGTTCACAAAGTCTGTGCCCGCACCCATCTCCTGTGGGAGCTGGTGTCACAGGTTCTGCGCCACCCTGCCCTCACCCCAACACTTCACCCGCCACCTGATCGATAGCCCCTTTGGTGATGTCGACGATCAGGTCCGCCTCTTCGCGGGTCAGGATCAGCGGCGGGGCGAAGCCCAGGATGTCGCCGTGGGGCATGGCGCGGGCGATCATGCCGCGTTCCAGGCAAGCGGCCGAGACCCTGGGGCCGACTTTCAGCGCCGGATCAAAAGCGCTGCGCTGCTCGCGATCAGCCATGAACTCCACCGCCGCAAGCATGCCATCACCGCGCACTTCACCCACCAGCGGATGGCCTTCGAGGCTTTCACGCAGCCGGCGGTTCAGGTAGCCGCCGACATCCTCGGCGTTGGCGGTGAGGTTTTCCCGCTCGAGAATGTCGAGGTTGGCCAGTGCCGCCGCCGCGCAGATCGGATGCCCTGAATAGGTCCAGCCATGCCCCATGGCGCCTTCGGTCTGGGAGGCTTTTTCAATCACACTCCAGACCTTTTCCCCGATGATCACCGCCGACAACGGTGCATACGCGCTGGTCAGGCCTTTGGCGGTGGTGATCAGGTCCGGCTTCATACCGTAGCGCTGGCTGCCCATCTTCGAGCCCAGGCGACCGAAGGCGCAGACCACTTCATCGGCAATCAGCAACACGTCATACTTTTTCAGCACCGCCTGGATCGCGTCCCAATAACCGGCCGGCGGAACAATGATCCCGCCCGTGCCCATCAAAGGCTCACCAATGAACGCCGCCACGGTGTCCGGCCCTTCAGCCAGGATCATTTTTTCCAGCTCATCGGCGCAGTAGCGTACGAACGTGCCTTCGTCCATGCCCGCCGGGGCCTTGCGATACCAATGGGGGCACACGGTGTGCTTGACCCCTTCCACCGGCAGGTCGAAATGCTGGTGGAAGGTCGCCAGCCCAGTCAGGCTGCCGGTCATGATGCCCGAACCATGGTAGCCACGATCGCGAGAGATGATTTTCTTCTTCTGCGGCCGGCCCAGCACGTTGTTGTAGTAACGCACCAGTTTGACCTGGGTTTCGTTGGCATCGGAACCGGACAGGCCGTAGTAGACCTTTTTCATCCCTTCCGGTGCCCAGTCCATGATGCGACTGGACAGTTCGATGATCGCCTCGCTCGAGTGGCCGACGTAGGTGTGGTAGTAGGCCAGTTCCTTGGCCTGCTTGTAGATGGCATCGGCCACTTCGGTGCGGCCGTAGCCGATGTTCACGCAGTAGAGGCCGGCAAAGGCGTCGATGAAGTCACGGCCTTCATGGTCGCGAATGCGGATGCCCGCTGCGCTCTTGATGATCCGGCCCTTGAGCGCACCGCTGGCGTGGTCGTGGGCGTGGGTCGAGGGGTGCATGAAATGCGCACGGTCTTGTTCGAACAGCGTGTTGAATTCCTGGCTCATGCGAATTCTCCTGGGAACTGGCCTTGATGGTGCAGGCAAAAGTATTTGGTTTCGACGAAGGGCTCGAAGCCCTCGCTGCCACCCTCGCGGCCAAGGCCCGAGGCTTTCATGCCACCGAAGGGAATCGGATGGCCGGTGAACTTGACACCGTTGATCGCGACCATGGCGTGGTCGAGACGGCGAATCAGTGGATAAATGAGGTCCAGGCGGTTGGAGCAAATATAGGCTGCCAGTCCGTACTCGGTGTCGTTGGCCATTTCGATGGCTTCATCCAGAGTGTCAAATGGCATCACCCCGGCAATGGGCGCGAAATTTTCTTCGCGGTAGATGCGCATCTGCGGCGTGACATCAGCCAGCACCGTTGGCTGGTAGAACAACCCTCCCAAGGCATGGGCCTCGCCACCGACCAGGCGCTGGGCGCCAAGGGCCAGAGCATCGGCGACCCGGTCGGCAGTTACGTCGAATGCCGCCTGGTGCATCAACGGGCCAATATCCACATCCTGCTCCTGCTGATCGACCATGGCCGGGCCGACCCGCAACGCCCGAACCGCTGCGGCGAAACGGCTGAGGAACGCCTGATAAACCGGGCGCTGGACCATGATCCGGTTCGCCGCGCAGCAATCCTGGCCCGAGGTCTGGAACTTCGCCTCCACGGCGACTTTTACCGCCAGCGCCAGGTCAGCATCGGCGCAGACAATGAACGGCGCGTTGCCGCCCAACTCCAGGGCGACTTTCTTCACATCATGGGCGGCGGCTTGCAGCACCAGTTTGCCGACCCGAGTCGAGCCGGTGAAACTCACTGAGCGGACACGGCGATCCTTGACCAGGGTTTCCATGGTCATCTGCGGCTCACCCAACACCACGTTGAAGACCCCGGCAGGAAAACCCGCCTCCTCGGCCAATTGCGCCAAGGCCAAAGCCGAGTACGGCGTTTCGTGGGCCGGTTTGATGACCACGGTGCAACCGGCAGCCAGGGCAGCGGCGGCCTTGCGGGTGATCATCGCCGACGGAAAATTCCACGGCGTGAGCAGCGCACAGACACCCACCGGCTCCTTGAGGGTGCCCAGGTGGGCGTTGGGAATGTGGCTGGGGATATTCTGCCCGTACAAACGCCGGGCCTCTTCAGCGAACCAGGGAATGAAGCTTGCGGCATAGGCGATTTCGCCACGGGATTCGGCCAGGGATTTGCCCTGCTCCAGGCTGAGGATGCGCGCCAGGTCTTCACTGTGTTCGACGATCAACGCCGCCCAGCGTCGTAGAATCTCGCCCCGGGCATCCAGGCTCTGTTCACGCCACGCGGGGAATGCTTGCTGGGCCGCGTCCACCGCCGCGACAATCTGCGGCTGATCGAGCATCGGCACATGGCCGATCACCGTGCGGGTGGCGGGGTTGTGCACGGCAATGCTCTGGCCGCTGTCGCTGTGGACCCACTGGCCGTCGATGTAGCAAAGCGCTTTGAACAGCAGCGGATGTTGATAAGTCATGACGTTCACTCCAGACCGTGTGCGTGAAACCATGCTAGGGCAGCGGCACTTGGATAATCGGGTGTTTGCCGTAGGTCATTGCTTGGTTTTTTCTGAAACAAGGGGCTGTAAAAGTGATTTCTGCGGTGCTCAGGTTGACGGTGCCAGCTCCGCCGGCAAGGCGCCGCCGGTCTTGATGGTTTTGGTGACGATGTAGGTGAAATAGCGCTCGATGCCGAGGTCTTCGAGCAGCAGTTGATCGACAAAGCGCTGGTAGTAATCGATATCCGGAGACTGGATCATCGCCAGGTAATCCACCCCGCCGCCGGTGGCGTAACAGAACGCGACTTGCGGGGCGGTGGCCATGCGCTGCTCGAAGCGACGCATGTCCTGGGCGGTGTGTCGGGCCAGGGTGATTTCCACTAGCACCTGTTGACGCTTGAACACCGCGCCCCAGTCGATCTGCGCCCGATAGCCGGTGATCAGCCCTGCCATTTCCAGCTTGCGCACCCGCTCCCAGGCCGGCGTCACCGAAAGGTTGATCGCCTCGGCCAGACTCGACTTGGTGATCCGTCCATCCTCCGCGAGGATCTGCAGGATCTTGAGGTCATAGCGGTCGAGCTTGTGCATGGGCCGGGCTCCCGGTGATTAAAAACTCAAGGCATACATCAATTGTGGCGAGGGGATTTATCCCCGCTGGGTTGCGAAGCAGCCCCCAAGTTACTGACTCAATCTGTCTGCCATACCGAAGTGTCAGGTTGTAGGGTCGCTGCGCAACCCAGCGGGGGATAAATCCCCTCGCCACAAGTTCAGTGCCCAACCCGACTCACGCCAACACATCCGCAATCACTGCCAAGGTATCGCCACATCGCACCAGCCCCGGAAAGTGCCGGGCCGCCAGCAGTCCGCTGCGGGCGGCGCGGTATTCGATGGGGGCGACGCCGCTGCGGGTGGCGTCGTAAATACGCGCCACCACCTCGCCCAGGGTCACGTGTTCTCCCAGGTCGCGGCACATTTCCAGCAGGCCGTCGTGTTCGCTGGCGATGAAGCAACTGGCATCGGGCATGTCGAGCATCATCGATGGCTGTAGCTCGATTTCGCCGCGCAGGATGCCGGCGTGGATCAGCAGATTGCGTACGCCGCGCTCGGCAATCGCCACGCTGCGGGCCGTCGATGAGCCGCCACCGCCCAGTTCGGTGGTGACAAACACCTTGCCCTGGGATTCGGCGGCAGTGTCGTACATCGCCCCGGCGTCCAGTTCCAGCATGCGCATGCAATACGGCGCATTGAACGCCAGCATCCCCGCCTCGCAACGGGCCTGTTGCTGCTTGTCCGGCAACACGTGGCAGGCGGCGAACGGCAGGAAGTCCAGGGTCCGGCCACCGGAGTGGATGTCCAGGACGATGTCGGCCAAAGGCAGCAACGTACGGTTGAAATAGTCAGCGATTTTCTCAGTGACGGTACCGTCCGGCTTGCCGGGAAAACTGCGGTTGAGATTGCCCTTGTCGATGGGCGAAGTCCGGCGTGCGGCATGGAACGCCGGGGTGTTCATGAACGGCACGATAATCACCCTTCCGCTCACCTCTTGCGCGGTCAACCGTTGTGCCAGCTTGCTCAGGGCTACCGGGCCTTCGTACTCATCGCCGTGGTTGCCACCACTGAGCAACGCCGTCGGGCCACTGCCGCGCTGGATCACGGTGATGGGAATCATCACCGCGCCCCAGGCCGAATCGTCTCGCGAGTACGGCAGTTTGAGGAAACCGTGCTGTACGCCCTCGCGGGTGAAATCGACCGTGGCGCTGATGGGATTGGCAGGCAAGTCAGTCATGGCTCAATCCTTCACGAACAATTGACGAGGCACGTTGCACAGCGTCTCGACGCCGGTTTCGGTGATCAGGATGCTTTCAGTGATTTCCAGGCCCCAATCGTCCATCCACAATCCGGGCATGAAGTGGAACGTCATGCCCGGCTGCAACACGCTGGTGTCGCCGGGGCGCAGGCTCATGGTGCGCTCGCCCCAATCCGGTGGGTAACTGATACCGATCGGGTAGCCGCAACGGCTGTCCTTGTGGATGCCGAACTTCTCCAGCACTTTGAAAAACGCCACGGCGATGTCGCCCGTGGTGTTGCCCGGCTTGGCCGCGTCCAGGCCGGCGGCGATGCCCTCGACCACGGCTTTTTCGCCGTCGAGAAAATGCTGCGGCGGCTTGCCCAGGTAGATGGTGCGTGACAGCGGGCAGTGGTAACGCTTGTAGCAACCGGCAATCTCGAAAAAAGTCCCGGCGCCCTTCTCGAACGGCGAGTCGTCCCAGGTCAGGTGCGGCGCGCTGGCGTCGGCACCAGTGGGCAGCAAGGGCACGATGGCCGGGTAATCGCCGCCATGACCATCGGCCCCAAGGATGCCGCTGCTGTAGATCTCGGCCACCAGTTCGTTCTTGCGCATACCCGGCTCGATCCGCTCCAGAATCCGACCGTGCATGTTCTCGACGATGCGCGCGGCGATGCGCATGTAGGCGATTTCCTGGGGGGACTTGACCGCCCGCTGCCAGTTCACCAGGCCCACCGCGTCCACCAGTTTGGCCTGCGGCAAATGTTTTTGCAGCGACAGGTATGCGGCGGCGCTGAAGTAGTAGTTGTCCATCTCCACGCCGATGGTCAGCGCGCCCCAGCCACGAGCGCTGATCACTTCCCGGGACAGGTAGTCCATGGGATGGCGTTCGCGCGACTGCACGTAGATGTCCGGGTAGCCGACGATATTCTCGGCCTGCATGAACACCGTGCGTTTGGCACCGTTGGCATCCTGGCCGCGACCGAACCACACGGGCTCGCCGTCCAGCGCCAGCAGCACGCACTGGTGTACGTAGAACGACCAACCGTCGTAGCCGGTGAGCCAGGCCATGTTCGACGGATCGGTGACCAGCAACAGCTCCAGGCCCTGGACCTGCATGGCCACACGGACCTTCGCCAGGCGCTGGGCGTATTCCTCCCGCTGGAACGGAAGATTGACGACTATCTCTGACATCCACCTGCCCTCTGATCAATGACGCACGAATAAAAGATCGGTCAACAACCGAATGGGAAACCCTTGCCTGCCGCCCGCGCCCGCTCGAAAGCCAGGTTGGCGATGGCGGTGTCCTGGGCGCCGGTGCCGGTGAGGTCGCACAAGGTGACTTGCGCCTCATCGGTCCGCCCGGCCCGCTGCCCCGCCAGTACCTGGCCCAACTCCAGCAACGCCGACTCATCGCCGACGACACCGGCCGCCAGGGCGTGATGCAATTCGCCGAGCACGCGGGTCTGGCTCAGGCGATCAGCGACGTAGCAGTCGACTGCCGCCAGGGCTTGCGGACAAATCTCGTTCTTGTGCTCCGCGTCCGAGCCCATCGCCGTGATATGCAGGCCGGGATGCAGATGCCGGGACTCGATCAGCGGCTCACGACTGGGTGTGCAGGTAATGGCGATGTCCACACCTTCCAGCGCGGCGTCGAGCGTTGCGCACGGTGTCACCGAAAGCCCCGTCTCACGTGCCAGTTCGGCACTGAAGGCCTGGGCCTTTTGGGCATCGCGAGCCCAGACCCGCACCTCCTCGATGGGCCGCACCAGACGCAGCGCCTGAAGCTGCAACGCGGCCTGCTCGCCAGCGCCGATCAACGCGACACTGCGGCTCTGCGGGCGGGACAGGCAGCGCGCCGCCACCGCCCCGGCCGCGGCCGTGCGCACGGCAGTGAGGTAGCCGTTGTCGAGTAACAGCGCCTCGAGCAAACCGGTGCGCGCCGACAACAGCATCATCATGCCGTTGAGGCTGGGCAGGCCGAGTTTCGGATTATCGAAAAAGCCTGGGCTGACTTTGATCGCAAACCGCTCCAGACCCGGCAGGTAAGCGGTCTTCACATCCACCTCACCGTTATGTTCGGGGATGTCCAGCCGCAGGATCGGCGGCATCGCCACGGCTGCCGTTGCCAGCAGCACAAAGGCCTGCTCGATGGCGTCGATGCTGGGCAAGTCGAGGGCCACGCAACTGCGCAGATCCGCTTCGCTCAATAGGGTGACTTCACTCATGGCTGGCTCCGTTGCGGCTGAAGGTTATTGAGGGGCCCCGGCGATCACACGGGCATGTTGTTCGGTGTCGACGTTGCGCCCGCTGATCACCAGCACAATGGGGCCACGCGGTTCGATCAGGCCGTCGAGCAAAGCGGCAATACCCACCACGGCAGCGCCCTCAAGCACCAGGCGTTCCTCGTGATAGGCGTGGCGCAAGGCATTGGCGATGGAAGCTTCTGAAAGCAGGTGCAGGTCATCGCTCAGTTGCCGGGTCATGTCGAAGGTGTAGCGGTTGTCCAGGCCGATGCCGCCGCCGAGGGAGTCCGCCAGAGTGGGCAACTCCTCGACTTCCACCGGATGCCCGGCGGCGAGGCTGGCGCCCATGGCGGCACCTCGGGCCATGCTGATGCCATGCACCTGAATCGCCGGATTCGCACTTTTGAGCGCCAGCGCCACGCCGGCGAACAGGCCACCACCGGACAACGGCACCAGCACCTGGGCCACGTCCGGCTGTTGTTCGAGGATCTCCAGGCCGAGGGTGCCCTGGCCGGCGATGATCGCCGAATGGTCGAAGGGCGGCAGAAAGGTCGCACCCTGCTCTCTGGCGATGCGTTCGGCTTCGCGCTGGGCATCGTCCTGGGACTGACCGACGATGCACACCTGCGCACCGAGGTCGCGGATCGCCTGGACCTTGTTAGCCGGCACCAGGTTCGACAGGCAGACAATCGCCTTGACGCCTTGTTGCGAAGCGGCATGGGCCAGCGCCCGACCATGATTGCCGGTCGAAGCGGTGACCACGCCGAGGGCCTTTTGCTCGGGGCTGAGCTGGGCCACGGCATTGCTCGCACCACGCAATTTGAAGCTGCCGGTGATTTGCAGGGATTCAAGCTTGAGGTACACCGCCACCCCCATCAGCCGTGACAGGCTGGGGGAATGCTCCATGGGCGTACGCCGCACCAGCGATTCGATGCGCTGGCGAGCGAGGTAGACATCCTGTAGCTGCAACACTGCCATGACCGCGTCCCGAGCTGATGTGTTGGGCGCAGTCTAAGAGGGCTGGATTGTGGTGATGAATGTACTAGGGCAATTTAATCAATGATTGTCCGGCCCCAAATCCTCGACCACTACAAATCCCCTGTGGGAGCGAGCCTGCTCGCGATGGGGACAGTACAGCCACAGTTTCTGTTGGCTGTTACGCCGCTATCGCGAGCAGGCTCGCTCCCACAGTTAAAAATCATGCACCTGCGGATACTGGTCAAACATCTCGCGCATGCCGATCAGCGCATGGCGCATTTCCTCATCGCTGCATTCGGCGCCTACGCATACTCGCACCGCACGAGGTTTGGGGGTGCCGCGCACGGTGAACGGGTCGGGAGAGGTTACGGCGATGTGTTTGTGCCGCAGCGCCCGCACCAGGCTGTCCACCTCCCACCGGGGTGGGATGCCTATCCAGGCATTCAAGGCGTGAGGATGCTGGCCCAGCAGATGCTCGCCCATGTACTCGGTCACCATCGCCTGGCGCCCGGCCAACAGCCGTCGTTGCAGCTGCACCAGCGACTCGGCGCGGCCATCGCGAATCCAGCGGGCGGCGATCTCCGAGACCATCGGCGTGGCCATCCAGCTGTTGACCCGCAGGATGCTCTCGGTGCGTAGCGCCAGGCGCTTGGGCACCACCAGATAACCGATGCGCAGCCCCGTGAGCACCGACTTGGTCATGCTGGTGCAATAGAACGACAGCTCCGGCAGGTAGTGGCTGATGGGCGGCGCACGGCGCTCGTCCAGCAGCGGACCGTATACGTCATCTTCGATGATGTGCACACCAAAGCGCCGGGCAATCTCGGCGATTTCCCGCCGGCGGGTGTCGGGCATCAGGCTGGTGGTGGGGTTGTTCAGGTTCGGCGTGCACACCAGCGCGGTGATGCGCTCGTTGCTGCACATGTCCTCGAAGTGTTCAGGGTCGATGCCATAGCGATCCATCTCCAGGCCCTTGAGGGTGAAACCCAGCACCTGGGAATTGCCGATCACCCCGTGGTCGGTCACCCCTTCGCAGAGCACCACATCATCGGGGCCGGCCAGGGAAGCAAGAGCAAGGAAGATCCCATGGGCTGCGCCGTTGGTGATCAATATGTCGTTGCGATCAACCTTCAACCTCTGGCGGCCGATCCATTGGGCGGCCGCTTCGCGATGGGATTCAAAACCTGCGATCGGCCGAAAAGCATGAATCCACGGCTGGTCTTCTTCGGTACTCAATTGAAGGCAGGTGTCGCGCCAGAACTGGTCGTGCTCGCGGGTGTGCATGATTCGCGTGATGGAAAAGTCCACCAGCGCGCGCTCGGGGCTGTCGAGGATGTAGGTCGCGACCCGATCACTCATACGTCGCGAAACGAAGCTGCCGCGCCCCACTTCACAGCGCACCAGCCCCTGGCGCTCCAGCTCCTTGTAGGCATTGGTGACGGTCTGCACACTAATCCCCATGGCGTCCGCCACTTGCCGTTGCGGCGGCAGGCGTTGGTCATTGGCCAGGGCGCCCTGCTCGATATCGTCAGCAATGGCCTGTACCAGAATCTTGTATTTGGACTCACCGCTACGGGCCGCGTCCAAGGCTGATTTCCACTTTTCCATGACGCTGCAACCCGCGTGTGTTCTGGTGCGCACAGCATCCCGCGGCAACGGCGACAAAGCAATTGTCCTAGTGCAATACAATCGGTGCCGGGGCTTTTGTATGCTCGGTCCAAGGTTGTCATCCAGGCGGGTTCACCACCCCGACAAAAAAGCCGGATCGACCTGTACCGGCGCCGCTCCCGATTCCAGGCCAAGGCCGGATCAGCCGCTGTACGCTTTGCTCTTGTAACACTGCCTCCTACCACAGAGCCGTCAAACGACGGATCCACAAGAAACAGGAGATTTTACCGATGAGCAATTTCCTTCCCGCCACATGCGCGCCCCTGCGTCGGCTCTTAATGACTTGTGCCGTACTTGGCCTGGCTGGCAGCGTTCACGCTGCCACCCTCGATACCGTCAAAAGCAACAGCAGCATCCGGATCGGCTACGCCAACGAAACGCCGTTCGCCTTTACCGAAACCGACGGCACCGTTACCGGTGAATCACCGGAAATCGCCAAGATCATCTTCGCCAAGATGGGCATCAAGCAGGTCAACGGCGTGCTCACCGAATGGGGCTCGCTGATCCCCGGCCTGCGCGCCGGCCGATTCGATGTGATTGCCGCCGGGATGTACATCACGCCGGCGCGCTGCAAGCAGGTATTGTTCACCGATCCGCAATACCAGTTGCCCGATGCCCTGCTCGTGGCCAAGGGCAATCCCAAGCAACTGCACAGCTATGAAGACATCGCCAAACAACCGGACGTGAAGCTGGCAATCATGGCCGGTACGGTGAACCTGGCGTACGCCCGGGATTCCGGGGTCAAGGATGAGCAGATCCTTCAGGTCCCCGACACCACCGCGCAGTTGCAAGCGGTGCGCGCCGGTCGCGCGGACGCTGCCGTCGGCACGCAACTGACCATGAAGGGCCTGGCCAGCAAGGGCGGTGACAAGGTTGAGGCGATGACCGAGTTCAAGGACGACCCGTCGCACATCGGCTACGGCGCCCTCGCCTTCCGCCCCGAAGACAAAGACCTGCGCGATGCGGTCAATGCCGAGCTGAAGAAATGGCTAGGCTCTGAAGAACACCTCAAGGCCGTTGCGCCGTTCGGTTTCGACAAGTCCAACGTGACCAGCAAAACCGCGGCCGAGCTCTGCGCTCAGCCATAGCCGAAACGGGCATGACGCGCAGTGCGTGATGCCTGTTCCCTGCTTCATCGGATATCGGGTTGAACCATGGGCGAATTACTTCCGTTATTGATTCAAGGGGCCTGGGTCACGCTTCAGGTGACCTTTCTCGGCTCGCTGCTGGCGATCGTCGCCGCGGTCCTGGCGGCCTTGGGGCGACTGTCACCGTGGCGAGCGCTGCGCTGGTTTTCCATCACCTACATCGAAGTGTTTCGTGGCACGTCGCTGCTGGTGCAGTTGTTCTGGTTGTTCTTCGTGCTACCACTGCCGCCGTTCAACGTTGAGTTGAGCCCCTATGCTGTGGCGATTGTCGGCCTGGGCCTGCACATCGGCGCGTATGGTGCCGAAGTCATGCGCGGCGCCATCAGCTCGGTGGCCAAGGGGCAATACGAAGCGTGCACGGCGCTGAATTTCAGCGGCTTCAAGCGCTTCAAGCGGATCATCCTGCCCCAGGCCCTGCTGGCGGCGATCCCACCGGGCACCAACCTGCTGATCGAATTGCTCAAGAACACGTCACTGGTGTCGCTGATCACGTTGTCCGACCTGAGCTTCCGCGCGCGGCAGCTGGATCAGGCAACCTTCCAGACCCTGGAGATCTTCAGCCTGGCGCTGGTGATGTATTTCATCCTCGCCCAGGCCATCAACCTGGGCATGCGCCATGTCGAGCGACGACTGAGCCGGGGCCGGATGCGTGGAGGTCTGTCATGACCCTGTTCGACTGGTCCTACGCCGCACAGATCCTGCCGGACTTGCTGCGCGCCTCGCTCAATACGGTGGGCATCACCCTGATCGGCTTTCTGATCGCGATTGTCCTGGGGCTGTTCCTGGCAATTGGTCGGCGCAGCCGAAAAGTCTGGCTGTCATGGCCGGCCACCGCCGTGATCGAGTTCATCCGCAGTACGCCGCTGCTGATCCAGGTGTATTTCCTCTACTACGTGCTGCCTAATTACGGCTTGAGCCTGACGGCCATGCAAGTGGGGATCCTGGGTATCGGCCTGCACTACGCCTGCTACATCGCCGAGGTCTATCGCAGCGGCCTCGACGCGGTGCCGCGGGCGCAGTGGGAAGCGGTGACGGCACTGAACATCGCTCCGTACAACGCTTACCGCAACATCATCCTGCCCCAGGCGCTGCGGCCGATCATACCGCCGCTGGGCAATTACCTGGTGGCGATGCTCAAGGACACGCCGGTGCTGTCGGCGATCACCGTGGTGGAAATCATGCAGCAGGCCAAGAACATCGGCTCCGAGCATTTCCGTTACCTGGAGCCGATCACCATGGTCGGCCTGTTCTTCCTCGCCCTGAGCCTCGCCTTGGCCTATCTGGTACGGCGCCTTGAAACGCGCATGGAGCTACGCTAATGACTTTACCCCTGTCCTCGCCCACCGATTTGTCCCGGCGCAGCACGCTGGCGTCGCAGCAGGAGGCCCCGGCCATGCAAGATCAGACACCGTCCCGGCCGATCGTGAGTTTCCAGGACGTGACCAAAAGCTATGGCAGCTTTACGGTGCTCGACCATCTGAACCTGGATGTCGCGCCCGGTGAAAAAGTCGCGATCATCGGCCCCAGCGGCTCGGGCAAGTCCACATTGTTGCGGGTGTTGATGACCCTGGAAGGCATCGACCAGGGCCAGATCCGCATCGAAGATGACTCCCTGACCCACATGCCCAACCGCAACGGCGTGCTGGTGCCGGCCAACGACCGGCACATCCGCCGTGTGCGCGGCAAGATCGGCATGGTGTTCCAGAGCTTCAATCTGTTTCCCCACATGACCGCGCTGCAAAACGTGATCGAGGCGCCGGTGCAGGTGCTGGGCATGAATCCGAAGGAAGCCCGGGAGCGCGCCGCCGATTTACTGGAGCTGGTGGGGCTGGGCAGCAAGCTCGATCATTACCCTTCGCAGTTGTCCGGCGGCCAGCAACAACGGGTGGCGATTGCCCGGGCGCTGGCGATGCGACCCAAGGTGATGCTGTTTGACGAAGTGACCTCGGCACTCGATCCGGAACTGTGTGGCGAAGTGCTGAATGTGATCCGCAAACTGGGGGCCGAGCACAACCTGACCATGCTGATGGTGACCCACCAGATGGGCTTCGCCCGGGAATTCGCCGATCGGGTGTGCTTCTTCTACAAAGGGCAGATCCACGAACAGGGCACTCCGGCGCAGATCTTCGAAAACCCGCAGCAGGAGCGCACGTGCGCGTTCTTGAGTGCGGTGAAAGAGGCTAACTGAACCTATCTACTAAAGTGAACACTGTTGTGGCGAGGGAGCTTGCTCCCTCGCCACAAAGGTCCAAACGCTAGCCGCAAAAAAGGGGGCCCCTGTTTTCAGGGGCCCCCTTTCATTTACCGCCCAGCAGTTATGGGTACTGCTGGTAAGTCTGCCCCTGCTGCGGCGCTGTCTGGTATTGCTGGCCCGGAATGGCCTTGAGGTTGACTTCGACACGGCGGTTTTGCGCGCGGCCATTGACGTCGGCGTTGCTGGCCACCGGATTGTCCGGGCCGGCACCGCGGGCCGTCAGGTTGGCGCCACTGACACCTTGGGACGTCAGGTAGGTCGCCACGCTCTGTGCACGACGTTGCGACAGATCCATGTTGTGCTGGCGGCTGCCGGTGCTGTCGGTATAACCCACGATTTCGATCTGGTTCTGGTTGAACTCCTTGAGGGAGTTGGCCAGGTTGTTCAGCGGCTGGTAGAAACTGGACGCGATGTTCGCCGAGTCGGTGGCGAAGGTGATGTTGCCCGGCATGATCAGTTTGATCTGGTCGCCCTGGCGCTGCACTTCAACGCCGGTATTGGCCATGCTGGCACGCAGTTTCTTTTCCTGCTGGTCGGCGTAGTAACCGTAGCCGGCCGCGGAAGCCCCCACGACCGCAGCGCCGATCAATGCACCCTTGCCACGGTTATCGTGACCGATGGCCGCACCGGCCAACGCACCGGCCAGGGCACCGAGGCCGCCGTACTTGGCAGTCTTGCTCATGCCGGAGGACTCTGTGGAGGCCTGCCCCTGGTTGTCATAAGGATTAGGCGACGCGCAGCCGGACAGCAGGGCCACAGCGGTTGCGACAACAATCAAGCGACGCGAGGTGAACATGAAGGTGCTCCTGGTATTTTAATTCTGAAGTGCCAGTATCGACTCTGGCTGGCGTTGGAACACGGCAATTGGCAAAAATTCCGTCCAGCCGTGTCGCACTTGCCTTAATCCTGCGCCAGGCACCGGCTCACCCCCCTGACGATCATCTCCACTTCCCGCCCATCAATGGTCAACGGGGGCAGCAGGCGGATGGTCTTGCCGCGAGTGACATTGATCAGCAGAGCGTGGTCACGTGCGGCACAAAGGCTCAGGTCGCGGACCGGTTGCTTGAGTTCGACGCCGATCATCAAGCCCTGGCCGCGAATCGCCAGCACGTTCGGGTTGTCCGCCAGTTCGGCCGTCAGCCGGTTGAGCAACTGTTCACCCTGATGCCTGGCGTTGTCCAGCAAACCTTGCTCCTGGATGATGTCCAGCACCGTGCAGCCCACCCGGCAGGCCAGCGGATTACCGCCGAAGGTGCTGCCGTGGCTGCCAGGGGTAAACAGTTCGGCCGCCTTGCCCCGGGCCACGCAGGCGCCGATGGGCACGCCATTGCCCAACCCCTTGGCCAGGGTCATGACGTCCGGCACGATGCCTTCGTGCTGGAAGGCAAACCATTGGCCGGTGCGGCCGATACCGGTCTGGATCTCGTCGAGCATCAGCAACCAGGCGCGCCGGGTGCACAGTTGACGCAAGGCCTTGAGATAGCCGGGCGGCGCCAGTTGCACACCGCTTTCGCCCTGGATCGGTTCCACCAGTACCGCAACGATGCGCTCGCCATGAACCTGCTGAATATTTTCCAGCGCCGCCAGATCACCGAATGGCACCTTGATGAAATCCCCCGGCAACCGATTGAAGCCCAAGCGCACCGCCGGGCCATCACTGGCGGACAAGGTGCCCAATGTGCGTCCGTGAAACGCATTCTCCATGACCACCACCAATGGCTGCTCGATACCTTTGTGCCAGCCATAAAGGCGCGCCAGTTTCAGTGCGGTTTCGTTGGCCTCGGCACCAGAGTTGTTAAAAAACACCCGATCCATGGCTGAGAGCTGAGTGAGTTTTTTCGCCAACCGTTGCTGCCAGTCGATGCCGTACAGGTTGGAGGTGTGCAGCAGCAGGCCAGCCTGCTCGCTGATAGCCTCCACCAGTCGAGGGTGGGAATGGCCGACGTTGGTCACAGCCACGCCCGCCACCGCATCCAGGTACTCGCGACCGTCCTGATCCCACAGGCGCGTACCCAACCCATGGGTGAAATTCAGCGCCAGGGGTTGGTAGGTGGTCATCAGGCAGGCGGCGGTCATGGCTTCAAGCTCCATCAGGTGGTTTTTTCCAGTATGGTTAGCCACCCTTGCTGGATAAACGCTACATTCCTTCAATCATTTTAAAGCCAGGCTTGATAATGGATCTTTTTCAGGCAATGACGGTTTACGTCAAAGTGGTGGAAACCGGGAGCCTGACAGCGGCGGCCCAGGCGTGCGAAATGTCCACCACCATGGTGGGTAATCACCTTCGCGCACTGGAAGAACGTCTTGGCGTGCGCCTGATCAACCGTACGACGCGGCGCCAGCGCCTGACGGAATTCGGCTCTTCCTATTACCAGCGCTGCCTGGAAGTACTCGGGCTGGTGGCCGACTCCGAACGACTGGCCGAGCAGACGCAAGGCGAGCCCACCGGCACCTTGCGCATCACCGCGCCACTGACCTTTGGCACCGAGCGCCTTGCCCCGGCGCTGGCCGAATTCAGCCGGCTCCATCCCCAGCTTAAACTCGACGTGGTGCTGACCAACCAACGCCTGGACCTGCTGGATCATGGTTTCGACGTCGCCATCCGTCTCGGCCCCACCGACCCTAAGCTGATCGCCCGACCGTTGATGGACTACACCCTGACCATCTGCGCATCCAGGGCCTACCTGGCGCGCCGCGGCACACCGCAAAAACCCGCTGACCTGGAGCAGCACGACTGCCTGTCCTTCGCCTATTCCGCCGGCGACGAGTGGCGCTTCGCCCAAGATCACTGGCCCATCAACGGGCCGGAAGGTGAAATCAAAGTACCGGTGACCGGGCCGATGCTGATCAACAGCTCCTCAGGACTGCATCGCGCGGCCCTGGCCGGCATGGGCGTGGTGATGCTGCCCGATGCACTGGTGGCGCAAGACCTGGAGGAAGGCCATCTGGTCGCGCTGCTGCAGGACTATCAACTTCCCCACCGGCCAATGAGCCTGATGTATGCCCAGGATCGCTATCGGCTGCCCAAACTGCGCAGCTTTGTCGAATTTGCTATGCAGCAATGGGGCAAACCCCAAACCCAATCCGAATGACAAAGTAGGAGCTGACGCGTGCAACGAGGCTGCGATCTTCCCCCCAGCGCTTGAGTCCCACACAGACCGTCCACCCCCGGCCCTCGTCAGCGCCCCAACAGAGCGAACCCCGCTAGTGCCCCCCCGCCCCATCGGCTACTCTTCTTCCTTGGACGAGCATTTTGATATCAAGGCTGATTGAGGAAACGACGATGGGCGACGCCTCGAACATCGATATGCTGCGCCTCGACCTGTCCGGTCTGGACGAAGGTGTGCTGCACACCATCCTTGAGCTGGTCAGCGATGGCATCTGGGACTGGAACGCCAACACCGGTTTCGTCTACCGCAACCCTGGCTGGTACACGATGCTGGGGTATCCGCCTCACTCACTCGATAACACCGTGCTGACGTGGGAAAGCGTGATCCATCCCGATGATTACCCGCAGGTGATGGCTTTGTTCGACGACCACCTGCAACAACGCTCCCATCACTACCAGGCCGAATACCGCTGTCGCACGCGCGACGGCTCCTGGATGTGGATCGAGGACCGTGGTTATGTGATCGCCCGTAACCCCGACGGCACGGTGGCGCGGATGATCGGCGCCCATCGCAGCATTGACGACAAGAAGCGTCTGTTCGAACAACTGGAACGGCGCAACAAATCGCTGGAAGCCGTCATCCAGGAGCGAACCCTGGAACTGTCCCGGGTCAACCATCAGTTACAGATCCAGCTCGACGAAAACCGCAGGCTTGCCGAAACCGACGCCCTGACGCGGGTTGCCAACCGCTATCGTCTCGAACAGGCCCTGCCGCTGGCCTGCGAGCGTGCCCAGCGTTTTCGCGAGCCGTTGTCACTGATCGCCATGGACGTCGATGACTTCAAGGACATCAATGATCATTACGGTCATGCTTTCGGCGACGCAGCGCTGGTGCAAGTGGTGCAAGCCGTTAAACGCTGCGAACGCGACGGCGACTTGCTCGCACGTTGGGGGGGTGATGAATTCATCATGATTTTGCCCAATACCTCCCTGGCCGACGCCTGCCTGATGGCTGAAACCATTCGCCGCAGTCTGTCCGATCTGCTGCCGGTGGGCGATTTCCAGGTCACCATGAGTTTTGGCGTGGTGCAGCGGCGTGGGGATGAGCAGCACACGATGCTGCTGGACCGGGCGGACCAGGCGCTGTATCGCTCCAAGGTGGCCGGCAAGAATGTGATCTGCCAATGATGCGTACCTGAACAACAAATGCCGACCTGCCACCGGTTCAACCGTGACAACGCCGCCCGGGTCCAATAGATTAGGCGACCGGAAAAAAGCTCAACGCCTTTCTCGCCTCATCCAGCTAACAGAAGTAGTGAAATTTCAATGTCCGATTCCAATACCGCTGAATCCGTAGTCACCCTGTCGTCCAAAGCGGAATACGAAAACTCCATCAATCTTTCACAGCATCTGCCTCAGGCCAAAAGCATCAGTGAGATGGTTCTCGATGCGTTCCAGTCGAACCGCGAAAGCGATCAGATCCGTGAGCTGCGCAACGCCATCCGCCAGGCCCATGACGCGTTCGACGATGACAAGGCCTACGAACTGATGGGCCAGCTCAAGCAGCTCAAGGACGCCGAAGCCGCCGATTTCGCGGCACTGGAAGACCTGAGCAGCCGCTTCCCCATCAGCCGTATCCTGTCCAGCTACAAGGACGACCCGACCTTCCAGGAACTGGTTTATGGCCTGGCCCTGAAAGTGCTGAACCAGACCCACCAGGCCATCAGCAATCCGAGTGGCAGCAAAGGCAAAGCCTCGCGGCCCAAGAAAGAGGCCGAAGTGTTTGTCATCAGCAAGGACGGCATCAGCGTCACCCTGCCCTTGCGCACCCCACGCTCCAAGCCAAACGTCGACCGCGAGGCCTTCGAATTCCTGGGCTTCAATTTCGTCGGCGAGGGCGACCAGGCCGAACTGGAAAATGACATCTTCCTGGACAACGACGGCACCGAACAACCGGTCACCCGCAAAAGCATCGTCACCGCCCTGCAACAGCAGAAAGCGTTCGACGGCTACAGCATCGCCCAGCAATAAGCCTTCTTGTTCGGTGGTTGTCAGCCCGCCGCCAGAACCTGTGGGAGCGGGCTTGCTCGCGATAGCGGTGATTCAGCTTGCATCGATGTTGAATGGGCCGGCGTCATCGCGAGCAGGCTCGCTCCCACAATGGATCAGCGGCGTTCGCAGATTATGTGCTCGCCGTAGCACCTGTGGGAGCGAGCCTGCTCGCGAATGCGCCCTGTCAGTCAACATCACCTCAGCTGACCCACCGCTTTCGCGAGCAAGCTCGCTCCCACAGGAATGTCGACAGTTCGAAGCAACACCCACAAAAAAGCCCCGCACTTCTCTCGAAGGCGGGGCTTTTTGTGTGGCGTCTGAAGCTTAAGGCGCGTAAGTCAGCAACAACTCACTCGGCACTTTGAAGTCCAGGGACATCATGACGCTCAGGGCGGTGATGGTGAAGATCGAGAACACGAACAGCTTGCGTGCCCAGACCGTGTCATCCACCGCCTTGTAGCCGGTCCAGGCCATGTACAACCAGTACATGCCCATGGCGGCGGCGACGGCGAGGTAGCTCATGCCGGCGTAGCCGCTGAAGGTCAGCATCAAGGTCGCCACGAGGAAGGCCAGGATGTAGAGCAGGATGTGCTTCTTGGCCACCTGGATGCCGCGCTTGACCGGCAGCACCGGAATCGAGGCGGCCAGGTAATCGTTGAAGCGGAAGATCGCAATGGCATAGGAATGCGGCATCTGCCACAGGCTGAACATCACCAGTAGCGTCAGCGCCGCCATGTCGAAGCTGTTGCTCACCGCCACGTAACCGATCACTGGCGGCATCGCCCCCGACAGACTGCCCACCAGCGTGCCGTGGACCGACTTGCGCTTGAGGTACAGGCTGTAGAAACCGACATAGATGACAAACCCGATCACCGCGAACAGCGCCGCCAACGGGTTGGCCACCCAGTACAGCAGCGCCACACCGGCGACACCCAGCACCGTGGCGAACGCCAGGGCCAGTTGCACCGGGATCAGGCCCTGGACCAGGGCGCGGTTCTTGGTGCGCTCCATCTTGATGTCGATGTCGCGGTCGATGCAGTTGTTGAATACACAACCGGACGCCACCACCAGGGAAGTGCCGATCATCGCCGCCAGAAAGATGGCCAGATCGACATGCCCTTTCGAGGCCAGGAAAAACCCGCCTGCCACAGAAAGCACGTTACCGAAAATGATCCCCGGCTTGGTGATTTGGATAAAGTGCTTTAAGGACATCCGGACTTTCCTCAGTGCGCCATCATGTTGGTGTGGATGCTGAACATGATCCACAACGACAGGCCGACCAGCAGGACAATGACGATCGCGGCAAAGACAAACGCGACCACGTTGTTACGCTGGGCAGCGGAGCGGTCCAGGTGCAGGAAGTACACCAGGTGCACCAGTACCTGGACCACGGCGAAGATCAGGATGATCCACAGGGTCAGACTTTTCGGCAGCGTCGGGTACATCACCAGGCCAAACGGAATAACCGTCAGGATCACCGACAGAATGAAACCGATGGCGTAGGACTTGACGCTGCCGTGGCCGGCGTCGTGGCCATCGTGGGAATGTGCGTTAGCCATTTACAGGGTCCCCATCAGATAAACAACGGTGAATACGCAGATCCACACCACGTCCAGGAAGTGCCAGAACAGGCTCAGGCAGCTCAGGCGCGTCTTGTTGGTGGCGGTCAGGCCGTTTTTGTGGACCTGGTACATCATGATCGCCATCCAGATCAGGCCGCTGGTCACGTGCAGACCGTGGGTGCCGACCAGGGTGAAGAACCCGGACAGGAAGCCGCTGCGGCTAGGGCCGTAGCCTTCGGCGATCAGGATGTGGAACTCGTTGATCTCCATGGCGATAAAGCCGGCGCCCAGCAGGAAGGTCATCGCCAGCCAGCCCAGTACCTGGGTTTTCTTGCCCTTGAACAACGCCAGCATGGCGAAGCCGTAGGTGATCGAGCTGAACAACAACAGTGCGGTTTCGCCCAGCACATACGGCAGCTCGAAGATGTCGTGGCCCGACGGGCCACCGGCGACGTTGTTAACCAGCACCGCGTACACCGCGAAGATCGACGCAAACAAAATGCAGTCGGTCATCAGGTAGAGCCAGAAACCGAATACGGTCATCTCGCCCGAGTCGTGGTGATGGTCATCGTGCCCATGGTCATGACCATGGGCGTGTCCAACATTGGTCACTAAGTTCGACATGGTTTAAGCCTGTTCCAACGAGGTTTCAACACGGGTGGCGGTGGCTGGGACTTTCCCTGCCGCGACCAGACGTTTGTGCTGCTCGGCTTCGATGCGCTCGATGACATCCACCGGCACCATGTAGCCCTGATCGTCACGGGCGGCATGAATGGTGAAATACACCACGGTGCCGACCAGACTGGCGATGGCCAGCCACCAGATGTGCCAGATCATCGCGAAACCGAACACGGTCAACAGCGCACCCATGACCACACCGGTCGCGGTGTTGTTGGGCATGTGGATCGGCGCGTACTTGGCCGGAGTCTGGTACGCGGTACCGTTTTCCTTGGCTTCGGTGAACGGGTCGATGACGTCGGCTTTTGGCAGCACGGCAAAGTTGTAAAACGGTGGAGGCGACGAGGTCGACCATTCGAGGGTATGGGCATTCCACGGGTCACCGTGCTCGCACATGTTCTCTGGCTTCTTGCGGTCACGCACGCTGACGTACAACTGGATCAGCTGGCAGGCGATACCCACGGCGATCATCACCGCGCCGAACATGGCGACGTACAGGTACGGCACCCACTCAGGGTTGGTGGTGGCGTTCAGACGACGGGTCATGCCCATGAAGCCCAGTGCATAGAGCGGCATGAACGCGACGAAGAAGCCCGAGATCCAGAACCAGAATGCAGCCTTGCCCCAGCCCTCGTGCAGCTTGAAGCCGAACGCTTTTGGGAAGTAGAAGGCGAAGCCGGCGATGTAGCCGAATACAGCGCCGCCGATGATCACGTTATGGAAATGCGCGATCACGAACAGGCTGTTGTGCAGCACGAAGTCCGCACCCGGGATGGCCAGCAGTACGCCGGTCATGCCGCCGATGGCGAAGGTCACCATGAAGCCCAGGGTCCACAGCACGTGGCTGGTGAAACGCAGACGGCCCTGGTAGATGGTGAACAGCCAGTTGAACAGCTTCACACCCGTCGGGATCGAAATCAGCATCGTCGCCAGACCGAAGAAGGCGTTGACGCTGGCACCCGAACCCATGGTGAAGAAGTGGTGCAGCCAGACCATGAAACCCAGCACCGAGATCGCGCCGCTGGCGTAGATCATCGAGTGGTGGCCGAACAGCTTCTTGCCGGAGAACGTCGAGATGACTTCGGAGAAAATCCCGAACGCCGGCAGAATCAGGATGTACACCTCGGGGTGACCCCAGGCCCAGAACAGGTTGACGTACATCATCGGATTTCCACCCAGTTCATTGGTGAAAATGTGGAAATCCATGTAGCGGTCAAGCGTCAGCAAAGCGAGGGTAGCGGTCAGGATCGGGAACGAAGCGACGATCAGGACGTTGGCCCAGGTGCAGGTCCAGGTGAAGATCGGCATGTCCATCAGCTTCATGCCCGGGGTACGCATCTTCAGCACGGTGGCCAGGAAGTTGACCCCCGTTAGCGTTGTCCCAAGTCCCGATAGCTGTAGCGCCCAGATGTAGTAATCCATCCCCACGCCCGGACTGTATTGCAGTCCCGACAACGGTGGATAGGCAACCCAACCGGTCTTGGCAAACTCGCCAACGCCCAGGGACAGGTTGATCAGTACCACACCGGAAACCAGCAGCCAGAAGCTCAAGGAGTTCAGGAACGGATAGGCCACGTCACGCGCGCCGATCTGCAGCGGCACTGCAAGGTTCATCAGGCCGGTGAAGAATGGCATCGCCATGAAGATGATCATGATCACGCCGTGGGCGGTGAAGATCTGGTCATAGTGTTCAGGCGGAAGGTAGCCAGGCGAACCCTCGGTGGCCATGGCCAACTGGGTACGCATCATGATGGCGTCGGCAAAACCGCGCAGCAGCATGATCATGGCGACGATGATGTACATCACGCCGATTTTCTTGTGGTCGACCGACGTCAGCCACTCGGTCCACAGGTAGGTCCACTTCTTGAAGTAGGTAATCCCCGCGAACAACGCCAGACCACCGAGCGCGATGATGGCGAGGGTCACCATGACAATCGGCTCGTGGAACGGGATCGCTTCCCAACTTAATTTACCAAACATCGTTTACTCCTCTGCCCCGGCAGCTGAATGCGAACTCATGTCCATCCCTTCCATGTTGTGGGCCACTTCCTTTTCGTTCTTCTCGTGGTGCATCGGCTTGCCCGGGTTCATCCCTTCATACTTGTCGATGATGGTCTGGAACAGGTTCGGCGTGACCGAAGAGTAGAGCTCGACTGGGTTGTTCTGGCTCGGTTTGGAAAGGGCTTCGTATTCAGCTTTTTCAAGCTGTTTAGGTGCCTTCTTCACATCGTTGACCCAGGCGTCGAATTCTTCCTGGGTCGTGGCGATTGCTTTGAACTTCATGCCGGTGAAACCCGCGCCGCTGTAGTTGGCGGAGATACCGTCGAGTTCGGCGTTCTGGTTGGCGATCAGGTGCAACTTGGTCTGCATGCCCGCCATCGCGTAGATCTGGCCGCCCAGGCCCGGGATGAAGAACGAGTTCATCACGGTGTCGGAGGTGACTTTGAAATTGATCGGCGTGTGGGCCGGGAACACGATCTTGTTGACCGTGGCGATGCCTTGTTCCGGATAGATGAACAGCCACTTCCAGTCCATCGAGACCACTTCAATGGTGATCGGCTTGACGTCGGAGTCCAGCGGACGATACGGGTCAAGGGCATGGGTGGACTTGTAGGTGATGTAACCCAGGGCAATGATGATCAGTACCGGAATAGTCCACACCGCCACTTCGATTTTGGTCGAGTGCGACCACTTGGGCGTGTACGTGGCACTGGTGTTGGACGCGCGGTATTTCCAGGCGAACAGGAAGGTCATGACGATAACCGGCACGACGACCAGCAACATCAACAGCGTAGCGGTGATGATCAGATTACGTTCATCCAGGCCGACCTGACCCTTGGGATCGAGCAAGGTCATGTTGCAGCCTCCCAGCAACAACGTGCCGAGCAAAGGCAACAAGCCTAGTAATCGGGGGTACCTGTTTTTACTCATCTCACGACCTCTAAAGCAGCTTGCGCAATGCAGTTGGGTTTTGATCGCCAACACTTCACCCTGCCAAGGGTTGGCATTTTTCTTGGATTGAATAAGGGCTGACCGTCGCAGCGTCAGACGCTGTTCGACACATCCCGGGCCAGCAGTGAGTTCTTATTCGAATTCGTAGGTCAAAGGCCTTGTTACAGCCCAATTCCATTTGGTGCGGGTAGTTGGAAGGCACCGACACCTGGGGTCGCATGGGGCCTTGAGCCCTTCGACCACCTCACGGGCTCAAGCTTGAGCCGGGTCGGAAATTCGGTGCGGGCGATTGTAGTGAGCTGAGGCGCCGGAGACCATGTCTTATCCTGAAATAATTTTCATCAAATCGAGCAACAATCTTTCGCAGAATTCGAAACAAGCCGGCATCTTATCGAAATTCATTCTCAACAAGAACCCCAGAAAACGTAGGTCTACTACGCCCGATTTAGACAGCTTGCGCTGATTAAAGAGAGTTTTTACGCCCGTAGAGCCCCCGTCATTCGGGGGCTGAGCGGCAAGACGCCCGATTGTTAGAAATGCCTGCTACGGGGGGAGGCAGTTAGCCGGATGGAGCCTGCAACGGCTGATTTTTCATTGCAAAACGAGGTGCTTATTCGCGCAGTAAGTGGCCGGATGACAGCAAATGTGTGACAACGTGTCGCACGCTGTCGCGGCTCATTATTGTCTCGGATCAAGGCTGGCACGCAGTAAGACTGAAACGCAAAACGCCCCGGCTTCCTACAGAAAACCGGGGCGTCTGATTGAGGCGCTTTAGGGCAGTTGTTTGCGATTGCGCGACACCAGCAACGGCACCAGGATCGCCGTGAGGACGAACGCCACCAGTGCCCATTGTGCCAGGGACAAGCCCAGGATCGGCGGATACGGGGTGGAGCAAAAGCCGTCGACCTGGAAGCCCAACGGGAAGATCTTCGCCAGCGGGAGGTCATCGACAATCGGTTGCAGCACGTCGACGCCACAGCTGACCGCAGGGAAGAACTGGGTGTACACGTGATGCCCCGCTACCGCCGCACCGGCCAGGGCACTGAGCACCACCAGGCCTTCGAAAACCGTCAGGCTGCGACGGGTACGCATGGCCGCGCCAATGAAGGCGAAAATAGCGATCAGCAACAATGCATACCGCTGCAGGATGCATAGCGGGCACGGCGCCTCGCCGAGCGCCACCTGCATGTACAGCGCACCGCCGATCAGCGCCAGACAGATCAGCCCCAACAGCACCAGATAGCGCCGTTCACGGCCTAAGCGCAGCATTTGCTCATTCATTGCGTTTCCCTTTGTATGCATTGGATCGACGCGCAGCCTGGAGAAACCCGGCGCACTGTCGGATGGCCAAAGTCTACACGCTGACCATGACAGAGAACGAGCGGCTGCCGCCCACATTGAGGGGAATAAACAGGAGGGAGGTTAAGTACGGATTAATTTTGCTTGGAGAAGTCAGGCGGGATGGGGTGAACATGGCGCCGCTATCGCGAGCAGGCTCGCTCCCACAGTTGTCTTTGCGTTGATCACCCAATCGTGCCCGCCGCAAATCCATTGTGGGAGCGAGCCTGCTCGCGATGCAGACGACCCGGATCACCCCGGCTCGCCCCGCCGTTACTCCAGCGCCGCCGCCGGGCCGAAGAATTCGTAGCGGCTTTGCCCGTCCGGCACGCCCAGTGCCTTGAGGTGGCGCTTGACGGCGGCCATGAAGCCTTTGGGCCCCAGGAAGTAGGCATCCAGGTCACGCTGCTGCGGCAACCATTGCGCCAGTTGTTCCTGGCTCAACAAGCCGACCTTGTCAGCTGCCGGGCTCAAGCCGTCATCTTCGTCGTAGCAATAGAAGCGCTTGAGTTGTGGATGCCGCTGGGCCAGGTCATCGATCCAGTCACGAAACGCGTGCGCGCCGCCGTTACGTGCACAGTGAATAAAATGTACCGGCCGCTCGGTTTGCAGTGCGGCCTGCAACATCGCCAGGGTCGGGGTGATGCCGACGCCGCCGCTGATCAGCACCAGCGGTTTGTCGCTCTGGGTCAGGAAGAAGTCCCCTGACGGTGGAAACAACTGGATGCTGCTGCCGATCGGGAAATGATGGTGCAGGTGGTTGGACACGCGCCCGCCCGGCTCGCGCTTGACGCTGATGCGATACTGACCGTTGTCCGCCAGGGCCGACAGAGAATAATTGCGGCGCATCTCCTCGCCATCCAACACCAGCTTCATGCCGATGTACTGGCCTGGTTCCGCCACCAGGATCGCGCCCTTGTCCGCCGGTTCGAAGTAGAACGAAGTGATTTCCGAGCTCTCCTGCACCCTGGCTGCCAGGATGAACTCACGCTCGCCCCGCCAGCCGCCCGGCGCTGCGGCTTTCTGCTCGTACATGCCGGTTTCGGCACCGATCAGGATATCGGCCAACTGGTTATAGGCAGCGCCCCACGCGGCAATCACTTGCGGCGTGGCGATCTCTTCACCCAGCACCTCGGCGATCGCCCGCAACAGGCAGGCCCCCACAATGGGGTAATGTTCCGGCAGGATTTGCAGGGCGACGTGCTTGTTGACGATTTTGGCCACCAGGTCGCCCAACTGATCGAGCTGGTCAATGTGCCGGGCGTACATCAATACGCCGTTGGCCAGGGCACGGGGCTGATCACCGCTGGCCTGGTGAGCCTGGTTGAACAACGGGCGCACTTGCGGGTATTCGGACAGCATCATGCGATAAAAGTGAGTAATGAGCGCTTCACCACCGCTTTCAAGCAAGGGCACGGTGGAGCGGATGATGGCGCGTTCTTCTCGGCTGAGCATAAGGTGACTCCTGGCGTATTACGAAAAACTGATACCTATGCCTATCAGGTTTCATGCCATAAAAATTATTGAACATTTTCAATTGCTTACGAATCAAGTAGTCATAAAGACATATGGCATCTTATAGTCATTAGGACCACATGGAGTCATTATGACCGCAACCTCCCTGCTGACCTCGCTGCTTCCGCTGGTGGCCGACCTCTCCCGCGAGTTGCCGGAAGGCGAGCGCTATCGTCGCCTGCTTGGCGCGCTGCGAGCCCTGTTGCCCTGCGACGCCGCCGCGCTGTTGCGCCTGGACGGAGACTGTCTGGTGCCGCTGGCGGTGGATGGCTTGAGTACCGATACCCTGGGCAGACGCTTCCGGATTAGCGAACACCCCCGCTTCCAGGCACTGCTGGCCAGCCCGCAGCCCACTCGCTTTGCCGCCGACAGTGACCTGCCCGACCCGTACGACGGATTGGTCGAAGGTCTGGAGGAGCACTTGGAGGTCCACGACTGCATGGGCTGCCCACTGTTCGTCGACGAGCAACCGTGGGGCCTGCTGACCCTCGACGCGCTGAACCCCGAACGCTTCGAGCCGATCGACCTGAGCGCCTTGCAGGCCTTTGCCAGCCTGGCCGCCGCCACCGTCAGCGCAGCCGAACGCATTGATCGGCTGGCCTTGAAAGCCGAAGACGAACATCGCCGCGCCGAGGTCTACCGCCAGGCCAGCGGCCAGCTACCTCGCGACATGGTCGGCCAGAGCAAGGCCCACAAGCGATTAGTGGAAGAAATCAACCTGGTGGGGGGCAGCGACCTGACGGTGCTGATCACTGGTGAAACCGGGGTTGGCAAGGAGCTGGTCGCCCAAGCCATACACGCGGCCTCCAAGCGCGCCGAGCAGCCGCTTATCAGCCTAAATTGCGCCGCACTGCCGGATACCCTGGTGGAAAGCGAACTCTTCGGCCACGTACGCGGCGCCTTCACAGGGGCCACGAACGACCGGCGCGGCAAATTCGAACTGGCCGATGGCGGCACGTTGTTCCTCGATGAAGTGGGCGAGTTGTCCTTGACCGTGCAGGCCAAGCTACTGCGAGTGTTGCAGAGCGGCCAGTTGCAACGGCTGGGCTCGGACAAGGAACATCGGGTCGATGTACGCCTGATTGCGGCCACCAATCGCGATCTGGCCGAAGAAGTGCGCAACGGGCGATATCGGGCCGACTTCTATCATCGCCTGAGCGTGTACCCGTTGCTGGTGCCGGCACTACGGGATCGTGGGCGCGATGTGCTGCTGCTCAGCGGGTTTTTCCTGGAGCAGAACCGTTCGCGCATGGGCCTGGGCAGCCTGCGCCTGACCAGTGACGCCCAGGCCGCATTGCTGGCGTATGACTGGCCGGGGAACGTACGTGAACTGGAGCACCTGATCGGCCGAAGCGCCTTGAAAGCCTTGGGCCGGTGTCCGGTGCGGCCAAAGATCCTCAGCCTCAGCGCCCAGGACCTGGACTTGCCCCGCAGCCCGGAAGAACACCCGCCACCTTCATCCGCCAGCCCCGCACCTGCCCTGGAGGGGGTCACGGGGGACTTGCGTGAAGCCATGGACGATTTTCAACGCAAGCTGATCATCGCCTGCCTGGAACGGCATCAGCACAACTGGGCCAGCGCCGCTCGGGAACTGGGTCTGGATCGGGCAAACCTGGGGCGGATGGCCAAGCGGTTGGGACTCAAATAAACCTTCTGTACCACCGACGCCCCATGCGGCGAGGGCATTTATCGCCTGACCATAGCGTATGCATTCCCAGGCCACTGAGCTGAAATCGATTGTCTGTGGGTTTCGCCCTAAAGCCAGCCCCCATCGGGTCGATAACCCAATATCAAAAGCTGTTTTGGCGTTCTTCACGCTCGCCCCACCTTTTTCCACAGAAGGTTTTTATGTCTTCCAACAAAGCCCGCGCAGACTCACTTTCGCTTCTGCTGTTTACCTTGCGCAGCGGCAAGCTGATGGCAATCAACCTGCTCAAAGTCAGCGAAATCATTCCCTGCCCGCCGTTGACCAAACTGCCGGAGTCGCACCCGCACGTCAAAGGCATCGCCACCCTGCGCGGGGCCTCGTTGTCGGTGATCGACCTGAGCCGCGCCATCGGCGAACGCCCTCTGGAAGATCCGGATGGCGGCTGCCTGATCGTCACCGATGTGAGTCGATCCAAACAGGGTCTGCATGTGCAGGCGGTGAGCAAGATCGTGCATTGCCTGACCACCGACATCAAACCCCCGCCTTTCGGCTCAGGCGGCGTACGCGCCTTCATCACTGGCGTGACGTCGGTGGATGGCACGCTGGTGCAGGTGCTGGACATCGAAAAAGTCATCCACGGTATCGCCCCGGCGCAGATTGAAACGGCGCCCACCGAGCTGAGCATGGAAGACGCCGAAGTCCTGGGCAACGCGCGGATCCTGGTGGTCGATGACAGTCAGGTGGCGTTGCAACAATCGGTACACACCTTGCGCAACCTCGGGCTGCAATGCCACACCGCTCGCAGCGCCAAGGAAGCCATCGAATGCCTGCTGGACCTGCAAGGCACTGCACAGCAGATCAACCTGATCGTTTCCGACATCGAAATGTCGGAGATGGACGGCTACGCCCTTACCCGGACCCTGCGGGAAACGCCGGACTTCGCCCACCTCTATGTGTTGCTGCACACCTCGCTGGACAGCGCCATGAACAGCGAGAAGGCTCGGCTATCCGGGGCCAATGGCGTGCTGACCAAGTTCTCCTCACCGGAGCTGACCAAGTGCCTGATCACGGCCGCCAAGGCGGTTGCCGAGCAAGGCCACTGAGTCATGCCTGATGATCATTCCCATGCGTATAGGGGAATGATCATCCCGGCACCTCAGGCATACTCCTGTCCTGGCTTCCCAGAACAAGGATCTTGCTGATGAAAATCCACGCACTCATGTTTTTGGGCTTCACGGCCCTCGCCGCCCAGGCCCACGCCTCCAGCCCAGAAGCCTGGGCCACCCATGACAAAACCGTGCTTGCCAGTTGCATCAAGGCCAGCGGCTTGAAGAACGCCGAGCCTGTGGGCACTGCCGCGCAGTTCGATGACCGGGTGGGTTATACCGCGCTGTTGCTGCAAGGCCAGTATCCGCAGAAACACATGAAAGGCGCGACGGGCACCGAGCTGTGCCTTTACCGCAAGAAATCCAAGACCGCCTACGTGACCGAGTGGGACTCCATCCGCCCCGCCGACAACAGCCGGTGATGGCGCACAACTTGCTTCGCATCGGTTAATCGCGGCGTTTTTCTGTCGCCGCCTTCCAGCTTTTGACCGGGCGCTCAATGAACACAACGTTTTCCTGCGTAGGCTGTGGCAAATGCTGCACCGATCACCATGTCCCCCTGACCCTCGACGAGGCCCGGATGTGGGCTGACGACGGCGGCCAGGTGATTGTCCTGGTGGAAGCCTTCCTGCCCAACGGCCTCGGCCTGCCGGCGGCGCAACGCGAACACGCTGAGCGCCGTTCGGCGCGGGTCCACAGCGGCACCACCGAGGCCTTGGTGGCAATCACCTTCGCCGCCTATAACGCCGGGCGCTGCCGCAATCTTGACGAAGAAAACCTGTGCCGCATCTACGAGCGCCGCCCCTTGGTGTGCCGTATCTATCCGATGGAAATCAACCCGCACATCCCGCTCAACATTGCCGTAAAGGAATGCCCGCCAGAGTCGTGGGAGACCGGACCGCAACTGATACTCGGCGGTGAACTGGTCGACAGGGAACTGGCGCAGTTGATCGAACGCTCACGTCAGGCCGATCGCGAGGAAATCCGGATCAAGGAGCGCATCTGCGCTTCGCTGGGCATCCTCACCACCGCGCTGAAGGGCGACGGGTTTACCGCGTACCTGCCGGACATGAGCGCATTCGCCGCAGTCATTGATCAGGTCCGTTTGCAGCCACTGGAGCAAGCGGCCAGTGAATGGCAGTTCCATTTGTCCGGTGATGACGTGGCCTGCCAGGTCCTGGCCAGTGGAGCACGGGTTGCCACTGAGGCACCGGTCAACTACGCGTTTATTTCGCTGCGGGCGGCGTAAACACCCCAGGGATGAAATAGAAATCCCTTGTGGGAGCGAGCCTGCTCGCGATAGCGGTGGATCAGTTTGCAGTGATGGTGGATGTGCCGCCGTCATCGAGAGCAGGCTCGCTCCCACATCCAACATAGATGCTCCCCCATAGGTACTGCCCATAAGTACTCCATTCCTGCCACTGACTCGCCTCAATCGACGCTCCCCTCTCGCCTAACCCACATCCAGAATGTTAGCGTGCTTGGTATTCCTTGCCTGATGAGCCTTCTGCGATGAAAAAAACCGTACTTGCCTTCAGCCGTGTCACACCCAAGATGGTCGAACGACTGCAACAGGATTTCGACGTGATCGTGCCCAATCCGTCGAACGGCGACATCAATGCACAGTTCAACGAAGCCTTGCCCCACGTGCATGGCCTGATCGGTGTCGGACGCAAGCTCGGCCGCGAACAACTGCAGAGCGCCGCGAATCTGCAAGTGGTGTCCAGCGTGTCGGTGGGTTACGACAACTATGACCTGGCCTACTTCAATGAGCGTGGAATCATGCTCACCAACACCCCTGACGTGCTCACCGAAAGCACCGCTGACCTGGCCTTCGCCCTGCTGATGAGCAGCGCCCGGCGCGTCGCTGAACTGGACGCCTGGACCAAGGCCGGCCAATGGCAGGCGACGGTCGGCCCTCAGCTGTTCGGCACTGACGTGCACGGCAAGACCCTGGGGATTGTCGGCATGGGCAACATCGGCGCCGCCATTGCCCGGCGTGGCCGGCTGGGGTTCAACATGCCGATTCTCTACAGCGGCAACAGCCGCAAGACCGAACTGGAAGATCAGTTGGGCGCACAATTTCGCGAGCTGGATCAGTTGCTCGCCGAAGCGGACTTTGTTTGCCTCGTGGTGCCATTGAGTGAGAAGACCCGCCACCTGATTGGCCAGCGTGAACTGGCCCTGATGAAACCGAGTGCCATTCTGGTCAATATTTCCCGCGGCCCGGTGGTGGATGAGCCGGCGCTGATCGAAGCCTTGCAGAACAACCGCATCCGCGGCGCCGGGCTGGACGTTTACGAGAAAGAACCATTGGCCGAATCGCCGCTGTTCCAGCTGAAAAACGCCGTAACCCTGCCCCATATCGGCTCGGCCACCCACGAAACCCGGGAAGCCATGGCCAATCTTGCCGTGGAAAACTTGCGCAGCGCTTTGCTGGGCGAGCGACCGAAGAACCTGGTCAACCCGCAAGTCTGGAAGTAAACCATCGGGCAGGCGCCGGGTCCGGGCCTGCCATCCCCTGGCTCAGCGTGCGCCCAGGGCGGCTTGCGTCGCCACGGGCCGGGGTTTGCGAAACACCAGCACATTCCCCAACATCACCAGCACCAGCCCGAGCAGGGCCGGCGCCGTCCATTGGTAGCCCTCGACCAACGCCGAGACGTTCAACGCCACCACCGGAAACAGCACCGTGCAATACGCCGCCCGCTCCGGCCCCATGCGCCCCACCAGCGTCAGGTAGGCGGTGAAGCCGATCACTGAACCTGGGATCACCAGGTACAACAGCGAGCCGACATAGCGCGCGTTCCATTCCATATCGAACGGAATGCCTTTGAAGAGGCACCACACCGCCAGCATCGCCGCACCATAAGCCATACCCCAGGCGTTGGTGGTCAACGGTTTGAGACCGGCCTTCTGTTGCAAGCTCGAGAGCATGTTACCCGCCGAAAAGCACAAGGTTCCCAGCAGCGCCAAGGCCAACCCGAGCAGCGTTTGCGGGCTTGCGCTATGACCCGCCAGCTCCGGCCAGAACAGCAGCGCCAGCCCCAGCAAGCCCAAGGCGCCGCCCAGCAAGACGTTGCGGGCGATCCTTTGGCCGAAGAACACGCGGGCATTGAGGGCATTCCAGAGCGTGGCGGTAGAGAACACCACCGCGACCAACCCGCTGGGAATCCATTGGCTGGCAGTGAGGAAACACATGAAGTTGATGCAAAACAGGCACAGGCCCTGGGCCACGCAAATCAAATGACCGCGCCGGTTCATGGCTTGCAGACGTCGGCTGAGCAAGAGCATCACAAACAGAATCAGCGCCGCCAGGCCGAAGCGATAGACAATCGACACGGGGATGGCGACCACGCCCAACTGCAATTTCAGCGCAATCCAGGTGGTGCCCCAGATGAGCACGGTAAGTAGATACAACGAGAGGTTCATAACGGCAACTCCTGACAATGACCGCCAGTGTTGCGCCGCCCGCCACCGGGCGCTTGCGTAAACTTGCGGTTTTGTCGCTTTGCAGGCTGGCATGAGCCGACCGACGGAGTAGGATGCAAGGCGTTGGAGAGACCCGATCATGCCCACACTGCAAACCCTGCAAGTCTTTCAAGCCCTCAACAGTTCGCCCAATGCTCGCCTTGAGCACAGTGCCGAGCTTGGAGACGGCATGGCGGCCGCTTTGTGGAGCAACCATCACGACGCCCAAGACTACGAGGCGCCGACTCACCACACGCTGTCGTGCTACATCGCCGGTGGTACCGGCACGTTTCGCCGCGAACGCCCCGACACCACCGGGGCACCCGGCAAACTCTGCGTCCTTCCGGCCGGGCATGAATCGGCCTGGGTCATCAATGGCGACATTCGCCTCGCGCACCTGTACTTCAGCCCTGAGCAATTCGCCATCGGTTGCGTCACGCTACTGGATCGCGAGCCGCGGCAAGTGCAACTGCGCGAAGCCACCTTTCTCGACGACCCGCAACAGGCACAGCGCTTTCGCCAGTTGATCGCCCTGAACTGGGATGAGCCCGGTGAACGCCTTCTGACCACCAGCCTGGCCCATGACTTGCTCAACCATCTGCTATTGAGCCAGGTCGGCCAGCGCCAGGGGCTTCGCCTCAAGGGCGGGCTGGCCGCTCACCAGCGGCGAATGCTGGTGGACTACATCGACAGCCATCTGGCCGACGCCATCAGCCTCGGCCAACTGGCGGCGCTGTGTGCGCTGTCCGAATACCACTTTGCCCGGATGTTCCGCGAAAGCTTCGGCCTGCCGCCCCATCAATACGTACTGGCACGACGTCTGGCCCACGCGCGGCACTGGCTGCGCAGCACGTCAAAACCGCTGGGTGAGGTCGCGTTGGCCTGCGGGTTCGCCAGCGCCAGCCATTTTACGAATCGTTTCCGGCAGGCCCTCGGCGCGACACCCGGCGAGTATCGACAGGCGTTTTTGCGCTAGGCATCAGCGTGCCCCGGTCAAATGAAACAAGCAGGTACTGATCCCGATTGCCGTAGCCACCGCCGCGCCCCTACAATGCGAACAATTCTTGTTCTCTAGCACAGCTCATCGCTGTCGGGATGCTCCTCGTTGCCGCCTGCACACACCGTCGAAGTGCTCTACAACGCCCATCACATTTGGCTTAACGGCTGGTTGCGAAGAAAACTCGGCTGCCCCGACAGTGCCGCCGACCTGGCCCAGGACACGTTCATGCGCGTACTGACTGCGCGCGACCCGCAGCCTGTCCTGGAACCCCGGGCGTTTCTTACGACCATTGCCAAGCGCGTACTGTTCAACCACTACCGACGCCAGGACCTTGAGCGCGCCTACCTCGATACCCTCGCCCAACTGCCGGAGCAGGTGGTGCCGTCGGAGGAAGAACGGGCAATCATCCTGCAAAGCCTGATGGAACTGGACCAACTGCTCGATGGTTTGCCGCGAGCGGTCAAGCAGGCGTTTCTGCTGGCCCAGGTCGATGGCCTGACCTACAACGAAATAGCCCGTGAACTGGGAATTTCATTGGCGACGGTCAAGCGTCATTTGAACAAGGCAGCGATGCGCTGCTACTTCGCCTTATGACCCCAGCGATGAACAGCGCACCAGATGTCAGTGCGAAAGTGGCCGAACAGGCCGTGCACTGGCTTTTGGAAATGCAGCAAGGCCCACTCGATACTCGCCGGCAGAAAGCCTGGGAGCAATGGCTCAATGCTCACAACGAACATCGCCGCGCCTGGGAGCATATCCAGCGGGTCAATCAGCGGCTGCGCAGCGTGCCCTCTCCGTTGGCCCATGCGGCCCTCAATGCACCGAAGTCCGCTGCGCGGCGTCGAGCGCTCAAAATGTTGTTGGTGCTTGGGGCCGGTTCAGCGTTGACCTGGAGCCTGCGTGAACGCCAACTGCTACCCCCATTGATGGCCGATTTTCGCAGCCCGGTAGGCGAACGGCGTCGTCTGACGCTGGATGACGGCAGCCAGTTGCAGCTCAACAGCGGCAGTGCGGTAGACGTTCGCTTCGACGCTCAACGCCGCTTGATCCACCTGCTGGAGGGGGAACTGTTATTGACCGCTGCCCGCGACCCAAGGCCCCTGCAAGTGCTGACCGCCCATGGCCTGCTGGAAAGCCGCAACGCCCGGTTCAACGTACGCGAGTATCCGGACCACACCCAGGTGGCGGTGTTTGAAGGCCAGGTGGACATTCGTAGCCGACACGGCCCGGCGTTGTTGCTGGCGACGTCACGGCAACTGAGCCTTGGCATCAACGGCGCCGGGCCCGCCACGGCCCTGGATGCCAACAGCGGCGCCTGGACAGAGGGCATGCTGGTAGCGGCGCACATGCGCCTGGCAGACTTTCTCGACGAGCTAGGCCGCTACCGACGTGGCCAATTGCACTGCGACGAGGCGGTCGCCAACCTTCTGATCTCTGGAACCTATCCGCTGGACGACAGCGAGCGAATCCTCGATCTGCTGGAAGTCAGCCTGCCGGTAAAAGTGCGTCGTTTCACCCGCTATTGGATCTCGGTCGAAGCTCGAGCCTGAACCACGGCCACCCCAGCTGAAAAAAAGTGATGCACCAGTGAGCCGTTTTCCACACCTGGGGTGACAGAGAAGGAAAGCACTTCGATACAACCTTCTCGGGATTCTCATCCATGCCGCAACAACCCACCCGTCTCACCCCGCTCGCCCGTACCGTGCGTCAATTGCTCCTGGGGGCCAGCTTGAGTTTCGTCGTACTGCCTTGCGTACAGGCTGCAGATGCCAAGCCCTATCACATCGCGCCGTCGTCACTGGAAAATGCCCTCAATCAATTCGGACGCGAGGCTGGGGTGTTGATTTCCTTCAGCTCACAGACGACCGCAGGCCTGCAAAGTCGGGGCCTGGAAGGCAGCTACAGCCCAGAGCAAGGGCTGAGCGCGCTGCTCGAAGGCACAGGCCTGCAAGCCCGCCCTGAGGCAGACAACGCCTTCAGCCTGCAACCGGCCGCCAGCACCGCGCTGGACATCGGCACCACCACCGTGGTCGGTGACTGGCTCGGCGATGCCGCGCCGACCAATGTCTTCGAACACGCCGGTGCCCGAGACGTCATCCGTCGTGAGGCGTTCGAACGCCAGGGCGCGACCCAGGCCCGGGATGTGCTCAATCGCATTCCTGGCGTCAACGCACCGGAAAACAACGGCACCGGCAGCCATGACATGGCGCTGAACTTTGGTATCCGCGGGCTCAATCCTCGCCTGGCCTCACGTTCCACGGTGCTGATGGACGGCATCCCGGTGCCTTTCGCACCCTACGGCCAACCGCAGCTATCGTTCGCGCCGGTCAGCATGGGCAACATGGACGCGGTGGATGTCGTGCGCGGAGGCGGCGCGGTGCGCTACGGTCCGCAAAACGTCGGTGGCGTGGTCAACTTCGTGACGCGGGCGATTCCCGAGGCGCCGACGGTAAAGGGCGGCTTCCAGACCGAGACCAGCCCGTCTTCCAGCCACGACGGCTTCAAGACATCCGCCAACCTGCTGGCCGGCGGCACCGCCGACAACGGCCTTGGCGGTGCCCTGTTGTACTCCGGCACTCGCGGCGGCGACTGGCGCGAACACAGCGACACACAAATCGACGACTTGATCCTCAAGGGCAACTACCAACTGGACGAGGCCAACAGTTTTAATGCCATGGCCCAATACTACGAAGGCGAGGCCGACATGCCCGGCGGCCTGAATGTGGCCGACTACGACGCCAACCCGTATCAGTCCACCCGTCAGAATGACCGCTTCTGGGGCCGTCGCACCCTGGTCAACTTCGGCTACCGCTACCAGCAGGATCGACGCGAATTTACCGCCAGCACGTTTTTCACCAAGACTTTGCGCAGCGGCTACCTGGACCAGGGCACCTTCCTGTCCCTGTCGCCTCGCGAATATTGGGTACGCGGCCTGGAAACCCGTTTTGCCCAAGGTTTCGACCTCGGGCCGACCAGCCACGAAGTCGGCGTCGGCTATCGCTACATCAACGAGGCCGGCCATGAACTGCGCTATCGCACGCCGATCGCCAGCAACGATTTGCCGACAACCTCCAGCCGAAACGACCGCGATACACGGGGTGGAACCGAAGCCAATGCAATTTTCATCGATGATCGGATCGATATTGGCAAATGGACGATCACGCCCGGTATTCGTTACGAAATGATCGAATCGCAGCAGACAAACAATCTGACCAACGTGAAATACAAGGGCGACTACAACACCGCCCTGCCAGCGCTGAATGTGCTGTACCACCTGACCGATGAATGGAATCTGTATGCCAATACCGAAGGTTCATTCGGCAGTGTGCAGTACAGCCAGATGCCCAACCGTGTGAGCAGCGGTGAAGTGAAACCGGAGAAAGCCCGCACCTGGGAACTTGGAACCCGCTATGACAATGGCAACCTGCGGGCGGAGATCGGTGCGTTCCTGATCAACTTCGACAACCAATACGAAAGCAACCAAACCAACGATTCGGTGATTGCCCGTGGCGAAACCCGCCACCAGGGCATCGAAACCAGCATCAACTACGCCCTCGACGGCCTGAGTCCGGCGCTGGCCGGTTTTGACGTATATGCCACGTATGCCTTCGTCGATGCCACCATTCGGGAAGACGGACCGAACAAAGGCAACCGCGTGCCATTTTCTTCCAAGCACAAAGGCACACTGGGCGTGGGTTACACGGACGGGCCGTGGAAATTGAACCTGGACAGCACCTATCAGAGCGCGCAGTTTGCCGACAACGCCAATACCCGCGCCGAAAGCGCCGACGGCAGTACCGGCAATATCCCTGGCTATATGCTGTTCAGCAGCCGCGCCGCCTATGATTTCGGCCCGCAACTGTCGGACCTGAACGTGGCGGTGGGTGTGAAGAACATCTTCAATACCCAGTATTTCACCCGCTCGTTCGACGATAACAACCGGGGCAAATACGTAGGGGAACCGCGCACGCTGTATGTGCAGACGTCCGGGGCGTTCTGATCAGGGGCTGCGATGGATCGCTGAAACAAGACGGGCCTGCGATTGCAGGCCCGTCTGTTCGGTGGGTAATTTTAAATGATCGGGCTCAGCCGTTGAGTGCAGCCCGTTCGTTCTCCAGGAATTCTTCTTCCAGCATCGCATCGGCCAAGGCCACCGACTCGGTCGGCTTCTCAGCGGTGGCGCGTTTGACGCGCAGTTTGCCGAACAGATGCTCCAGGGCATGTTCAAGCTTGGTGGCCGCCCCTTCGATGGCCAATTCCAGCGTATCGGCCTTGTGTGTCACCGAGACCGGTTGCAGACCCTTTGGCCGTGCTTCCAGCTGACAACGCAAGTCATGGGGACCGGGCTTGTCGCCGTTCTCGTCCCGCAAATGGACCTCGACCCGTGTCAGGTCTTCTTCATAACGTTCGAGCGTGCTTTCGATGGTAGTACGTACCCACTCCTCCAGTCGGATGCTGCTTTGAATATGGTTATCGCTGTTGACTTGGATTTGCATAGTTCATCCCTTATTTCGGCTAGCTCGCCAGGGGCCAATCGACGGTAGCGCGACGACCCCTTGAATACAGAGTCGGGCTGGCGGCAGAACAATTCAACCCCTTCGAAAAGATAAATATTCATACGCAAATAAAGCCGGACAACGGACAAAAGCGCTGTTAATGTCGGGAGTTGCCTCGCCTTGCTTACCCCACGAAAATTCTGCGCTCACCCTGCACCGTCAACGACCATTCGCCCATTCCTGCACAGAAACGGGCAGCCTCCCGGGCCGCATGCCAAGGCCTTCAGCGCCTATGCGCCGTGATCATTGTCCGACAGTTTTTCCGGCATGCCCCTTGCTACCTCTCTGCTGGAGCGGTCGCAGGTTGGGATCTTCCGATCCAGCCTCTGCCTGGCTCTGGATGAAGCACGATCATGGAATGGCCGGTGGTCCGGTATCGCGAACTAATCCCGATCACGGCCGGTCAACAACTGCACGTTCAATCAGGCGGTGACGCATCATGGACAACCCTTTTCAGCTCATTACCGACGCTTTTGCGCCGCAGTATCAAATCAATCTGAGCATCCAGGGCCTGGACGGCAGCATCATGCTGACCCTCTCCAAGGCCGGGCGCATCGTCGCCAAGCGCATGATCAGCGCCCAGCAACGCAATGACCCGGAACGCCTGCGGCGCCTGGTCCAGAGCATCCAGTTCGGCATCGCCATCGAGCAGGGCCACAGCGCTGTGGCGATCCTCGAAGCCATGACCGGCGGTGACAACGTCAAGCTGCCACCACCGCAGACGCAGGGCGCGACATCCGCCCCCGCCGGTTTCTAGATCTCGCCCTTCTCCACTTCGGCGTGCTCGCTGGAACCCGCGCCAACCTTGCGGTGCGGGTGCTCGATTTTCACCGAAGGGAACTGTGAGGAAGCGTAACGCACCACCAGGATCGCGAACGCCAGCAGCAAGATGCCGCCGCACAAGTAGATGATGCCCAGGTCAGGCGGACTGTGGTGGGAGACGTTGGAAATCAACAAGCGCGTCAGCGCCGTGATCGCCACGTAGATCAGGAACCGCACCGGCATGTGGTTGGTCTTGAAGTAGATCCCGACCATCGCTCCCAATTCCAGATAGATGAACAGCAGCAGGATGTCATCGATCTTGATGTGCCCCTGCTCGAGCATCTGCAAAAACTCCATCACCGCCGCCCAGGCGGTCACCGCTCCGATGGCAAACAGTGCCAGGTAATGGAACGTCTCGACGAACAGATTGCCTAGGGATTCGGCCAACTGATGTACGTTCTGGCGCAGGTTCTCGGCCCAGTTGATTTTCACGATGTAGTTTCCTTAGGTCGACTCGACCGGATGATGCGGGTTGGACGTGACGGTTGTTCTGCATGCAGAAAAAAGGCCAGCGGCTGAGGGTGAGATGGCGATGGGCCGCAACCCGACACTTTTGCGATGTTGATGCCGCCCTGTCGTGAGCAGGCTGGCTCACACACCAGCGCTCGCGACAAATGTGCAAATACGTCTACATTAAAAAGCCACTATCCAAAGGGAAGGGATTCGCTTATCCTTTTGGCTGTATATAAATACAGTAGTCACAAAGATAACCAATGTGAAGGCATGTGAGGTGGTGAATGGCCGTCGAAGTGGTATACCGCAGCAGCCGAGATCTGGAGCGCTTGTTCATGGATAAAGCCGAAGCTGACCGTCATGACAAAATGCTGGAACTCGCCGAATTGCTGGCAGAAGTGTTGCAAAAAGCCGTTCCCTCGCTGAGCGAGAAACAGGTTGAGGAAGCCGGCATCTACATGGCGAAAAATCGCGATGTGTTCGCCAAGGCGTTCAAGAGTCAACCGGACGCCTTGTCCGAACTGCTCAATGCCCCTGCTGAATAAGCCTTGAAAAGATCGCAGCCTTCGGCAGCTCCATGGAATCCACCAAGGAGCTGCCGAAAGCTGCGATCTTTTTTATCGGTACAACAAACGCTCTGCCAATTCATCGGCCACCCTGGCCGGTGAGCGTTTTTCTGCCTGGGCGTGGGCAAAGACTTCCGTAAGCCGGGCGCCGATCTTCGACAAATGCGCGGTGATCGTCGACAGCTCTTCGCCGCGATGCTTCAAGGCGACATAGATCAGGCCTCCGGAGTTGATCACATAATCCGGCGCATAGAGGATCCCACGCCGTTCCAATTGATCGGCCACCTGCAGGTTGCTCAACTGGTTATGGGCCGACCCGGCAACCGCCGAGCAGCGTAGTTGCGCCACGCTCTGGCTATTGAGCACCCCGCCCAGGCCACAGGGGGCGAGGATGTCGCACGGGGTACTGAGCAGTGCATCGTTGGCGATCGGATGCGCGCCCAGTTGCTCCATCGCCAGTTGAACCTTGCCAGGGTCAATGTCGCTGACCAACAGTTCGGCGCCTGCGGCGTGCAACTGTTCGGCCAGGGCGAAACCGACATTGCCCAGGCCCTGGATCGCTACCCGCAGGCTTTCCAGGTTATCGCTGCCCAGGCGGGCCATGGCCGTGGCACGGATGCCGGCGAATACCCCCATCGCCGCGTGAGGCGCTGGGTCTCCCGAAGCCGTGGTGCTGGTCACATGACGGGTCTGTTGGGCGATGCAGTCCATGTCCGCCACCGAGGTGCCGCTGTCGATGGCGGTGATATAGCGGCCATCCAATTGCTCGATGCAGCGCCCAAATGCCTCAAACAACGCAGCCCGACTTTCGACATGGGCCGGACGCATGATCACGGCCACGCCGCCGCCCACCGGCAAGCCGGCCAGTGCGGCCTTGTAGCTCATGCCTTGGGCCAGGCGCACGGCGTCGACCACGGCACTTTCATCGTCGGGGTAGGACAGATAACGACATCCACCCAGAGCAGGCCCAGGACGGCTGCAATGAATGGCAATCACCGCCTTCAACCCGGTGGCCGGGTCTACGCTCAGGTGCAGCGATTCAAGGCGGGAGCTTTGCATGAGAGCAAACATCGACAGGCTCCCGAATCACTTTTGTTTGTTCCGCCAGTATAGGCGTGCGCTCAAAATTTGCTGGAGCGCGCCGGAATAAGTCGACCGGACGGCCAGTCTTTTGGGCATAACTTGATTCCTTCCCCGGACGAGACTGGACGAAAGCCCGCAGCAGAGCTAAAAACGAGGCATAGCCCGGAGACTGTGATGACACCGCGCCAAGCCTTTTTTGATTGCCTGCACCGCTCCCCACCGGCGCTGTTCGAAGCAGCGTTGTGGATTGCTGCCGAACATGATCGCGAAGTGGACGTACCGGCGTTGCTGAACGATTTCAAGGATCTGCAACAGCGTGTCAGCCATGACCTGCCGATGCTGCCCGTCAGCGAACTGGGCCAACCCTTGCTGCGCCGCCTCAATGACCTTGGATTCGCCCAGGACGATTTCACGCCCCTGCGCCCACGGGCCGCGTTGCTCGACAAGGTGCTGACGCGCAAACGTGGACAGCCCCTGGCCCTCGGCCTGATCGCCCTGGAGCTGGCTCGTGGCCTGGAGATTCCGATGGTCGGTGTCAATTTCCCCGGTCACTTCCTGTTGCGGGTCCCCGGTGCCGATCATCTGCTCGACCCGTGTGGCGGACGCCGGTTGTACCCCAACGACTGTCGGGAACTGCTGCAACGCCAATACGGCGCCAACATGCCCCTCAAAGCCGAGCACCTGGTCAGTGCCGAGCCCATGCAGATGCTCCAGCGGCTGTCGCGCAATCTTCGCCAATTGCATCTGACCAACGACGACTACATTGCTGCACTGATCGACGCCGAGCGGGTGCTTGAACTGGGCAACGCCAGCGCCGCCGATTACCTGGCCCGCGCCAGCCTGTACCAACGGCTCGACTGTCCCAACGCCGAACGATTCGACTTGGAGCACGCGCTGATGCTCAGCGAAGACCCGATCCAGCGAATCCGGCTGACGGAACGGCTGGGGCATCTGCCGCCCAATTCAATTGTGCATTGAGCAGGTGTAGATCGCGGATGACGAGGTGGTAACCCAACGGCTCGCCCCCTCTCCTTCGGTGGGAGCGAGCCTGCTCGCGATAGCGGTGTGTCAGACAACATGTTTGTAAGCTCAACCACCGCCATCGCGAACAGGTTCGCTCCCACAGGGGGCTCAAGGTGTATCAGGCTGATTTGCCGGACGCGCCTGTTGAAACGCTGGATGCGCAGCCGCCAACGCCGCAACGCGACGGATCCGTGGATACGCCTCCAGGGAGACATTGAACCGTTCTGCCGCGTATACCTGCGGGATCAGATACACGTCCGCGACCCCGGGTGCTGCACCGAAGCAGTAGCCGTCATCCCCAATCAACTGTTCCACCGCCGCCAGTCCCTGGCTGATCCAATGCCCGATCCACTGCGCCACCTGCGTTTCATCGTGGCCCCACTGCCGCAGCTGGTTGAGTACGCTGACGTTGTGCAGCGGATGAATATCGCAACCGATCAATGCCGCGACGCCTCGCTCATGAGCCCGAACCGTCAGGTCGGCGCTGAGCAACGGCACCTGTGGATAACGCTCCTCCAGGTACTCGATGATGGCGGGTGACTGCACCAGCAACGCGCCTTCGTCGGTACGCAGCGCCGGAACCCGGCCCTGAGGGTTGATCGCCAGATAGGCCGGCTGACGATGTTCGCCCCCAGGCGCAGCGATCAGGTTGACCGGCAGGGCCTGGTAATCCAGGCCCTTGAGCGCCAGGGCAATGCGCACCCGGTAGGACGAAGTGGAGCGGTAGTAGGTGTAGAGTTCCATGCCCTGTCCCTCACCGCGCCGGCAGGATCTTGCCCCGGCATTCGCCAAAGCCGATGGACGCAACACCTTCGCGGTGGCAACGGGCCCGCAGGATGATCTCGTCACCGTCCTCAAGGAATTTGCGCACTTCGCCAGAGGCCAGCTCGATTGGCTTTTTACCGCCCTCGGTAATCTCCAGCAGGCTGCCGAACTGACCGCTCTCAGGCCCCGACAAGGTGCCCGAACCGAACAGGTCACCGGCCTGCAACTGGCAACCATTGACGCTGTGGTGGGCGACCATCTGCGCTACGGTCCAGTACATGTACTGGGTGTTGCTCAACGTCAGGCGATGGGCCGGCAGGTTCTGCTCGCGCATGGCTTCGGTCAGCAGCAGGACTTCCAGTTCAATGTCGAAGGCCCCACCGGCCTGGTCACGCTTGTCCAGCAGATATGGCAACGGCTGCGGATCGCCTGCCGGACGCGCCGGTTGTGGGCGACGGAACGGTTCAAGGGCTTCGGCCGTCACCACCCATGGCGAGATACTGGTCAGGAAGCTTTTGGACAGAAAGGGCCCCAGCGGCTGGTATTCCCAGGCCTGGATATCCCGGGCCGACCAGTCGTTGAGCAGGCAGAAACCGCCAATGTGCTCGGCAGCATCACCGATGGCGATGGGTTCGCCCAAGGCGTTGCCCTTGCCGATCCAGATGCCCAGTTCCAGCTCATAGTCCAGTCGCGCGCACGGGCCGAAGGTCGGCTCGGTCTGGCCGGCGGGCAGCGTCTGACCCTTGGGGCGACGCACGTCGGTACCGGACGGGCGAATGGTCGAGGCGCGACCGTGATAACCGATGGGGACGTACTTGTAGTTGGGCAACAGCGGATTGTCGGGGCGGAACAACTTGCCGACGTTTTGCGCGTGTTCGATACCGACGTAGAAGTCGGTGTAGTCATTGATCCTGGCCGGCAAATGCATCTGGCAGTCGGCTGCGCGGACCAGCAGTTTCGCGCCCTGGGCTTCGATCTTGCCCCGCAGCGAGCTGTCTTCGCGCAGCAGCTCCAGCAAGCGTTCACGCAGGGCCACCCGAGCGCTGCGGCCGAGGTCGAAGAATGCATTCAACTGGCCGTCCTTCATGGCTTCGACGGCTTCGCGCGCCGCGCCGTCAAACAAGCCCGCCTGCAACGCGGCCTGCAAATCGAAAATCTGCTCACCAATCGCCACGCCGCTACGGGGAGCACCGTCATCGATACTGAAGATGCCCAGCGGCAGGTTCTGCAGCGGGAAGTCGGCATGGCCGTTGGCGGAGGCGACCCAGCTACGGGCAGGGGAAAGTTGAGTCATGGGTTATCTCCGGGTCGGGTCGAACGTGACCGGCAGCGAGGCCCAGCAGGCGTCGTAGTCAGTTTGCAATTGTGGGCAGTCCAGGGCGAAACGGCTCGGGCGCAGGACCTGGCTGGTTTCGAACATGAAGGCCATGGTGTTGTCGATTTTCGCAGGCGTCAGCTCGGCGTTGATCGCCTTGGTGCAGGTCTCGCCGTCCGGGCCATGGGCACTCATGCAACTGTGCAAGGAGGCGCCGCCGGGCAGGAAACCTTCGGCCTTGGCATCGTAGGCGCCCTGGATCAGGCCCATGAATTCATTCATCAGGTTGCGATGGAACCACGGCGGACGGAAGGTGTTTTCCGCGACCATCCAGCGCGGCGGGAAGATCACGAAATCGAGATTGGCCAGGCCGTGGACGCTGGTGGGTGAGGTCAATACGGTGAAGATCGACGGGTCCGGGTGGTCGAAGCTGACCGTACCGATGGTGTTGAAACGGCGCAGGTCATATTTGTAAGGCACGTTGTTGCCATGCCAGGCCACCACATCGAAGGGCGAATGATCCAGCTCGCAACCCCACAACTCACCGAGGAATTTCTGCACCAGCGCAGTCGGTCGGGCGAGGTTTTCGTAATGAGCGACCGGCGCCAGGAAATCCCGCGGGTTGGCCAGGCCGTTGCTGCCGATCGGCCCAAGGTCCGGCAGGCGCAACGGCGCGCCATGGTTTTCGGCGATATAGCCGCGGGCTTGTGGATCAAGCAGCTCGACGCGAAATTTCAGGCCCCGGGGGATCACGGCAATTTCCAGCGGCGCCAGTTCCAGCACGCCCAGCTCGGTGGCGATCCGCAGCCGTCCCAGCTGCGGCACGATCAGCCATTCCCCGTCAGCGTTGAAGAACACCCGTTCCATGGAACGGTTGGCGCGGTAATGGTAGACGCTGATACCGGCCGGTTTGTCCGAGCCGGCATTGGCCGCCATGCGCACCAGTCCATCGATGAAATCGGTTGGCTCGGCAGGAATATCCAACGGGTTCCAGCGCAGGCGATTGGGCGTGACCTCACCCAGAGGACCGCCCGCTATCTGATGTTCAAGCTTGACGAAGGCCGGATGATTGGCCGACGGCCGGATGCGATACATCCAGGTCCGCCGCGCTTCGCTGCGAACCATGGTGAAGGCAGTGCCGGAGAATAATTCGGCATAGAGACCGTAAGGGGCTTTTTGCGGGGAGTTCTGGCCAACGGGCAAGGCGCCGGGCAGCGCCTCGCTGGCAAATTCATTGCCAAAGCCTGACTGATAGGCCAGGTCCGACACTGTGGAATCGAGGGTCATGGAGCCTCCTGAACACAGGACTGGGTACGACCTCGTCGTTCCACGAAGAAACGTCAGGCGCACAGGTTATTTTTATCGTAATTCAATTACGCATAACGTAATTTGCTCGACAGCGACCGTCAAGCTATAAAGACGCCCATTCGCCTCTGGACTCAGCGCCTCCATGGAAACCCCGCTCAGCAACGGTAAACAGAAAGTCCGCTCGGCCGAAGTCGGCACCGACATCCTCAAGGCCCTGGCCGAACTGTCGCCCTCCACGTCGCTGTCGCGCCTGGCCGAACACGTGCAAATGCCGGCGAGCAAGGTTCATCGATACCTGCAGGCCTTGATCGCCAGCGGTTTCGCTGAACAGAACACGTCCACCAACCACTACGGCCTCGGGCGCGAAGCCTTGCGCGTGGGCCTGGCGGCGTTGAACGGCATGGACGTGTTGCAAGTGGCCGCCCTGCCCTTGGCCGAACTGCGCGATGACTTGAACGAAACCTGTTTCCTGGCGGTGTGGGGCAATCACGGCGCCACCGTCGTTCGGATCGAACCCGCCATACGGGCAGTGACCGTGGTGACGCAACTGGGGTCGGTATTGCCGCTGCTCAGCTCGTCCACGGGGCTGGTGTTCAGCGCCTACCTACCGGCGCGCGAAACGATCGGCTTGCGCGAACAGGAAGTGAGCGCTTCCACCGCCCACGCCCTGGCCGACGACCAGGCCTATGCCACCCTGTGCCAGCAAATACGCAGTCGCGGCCTGCACCATGTGCATGGCTTGCTGATGCCCGGCGTGGATGCCCTGTCAGCCCCGGTATTCAATGCTGTCGGCCAAGTGACGGCGGTGATGACCATTGTCGGCCCGACTTCCCTGTTCCATGCCGACGAAAACGGCCCGGCGGCGCAACGACTGCTGGCCGCGACCCGGGCCGTGAGCTGGCGGATGGGGTATGAGGCAGGCGCAGGATCGGATCAGCCAACGGGCCAATCCTGATCACACCATTGATGTGAGCGGTGATACGTAGCGGCGGCAGCTAATCGTCTTGCCCTTGGGAATTCTTTATCTCATCACGCCCATGACTTTGGCCTTGGCGACCGCCTGCGTGCGCCGCTGAACGCCTAACTTGCTGTGTATCCGCCGCGAATGGGTTTTTACCGTGTGCAAGGATATGAACAAACGTTCGGCAATCTGCTGATTTGAATAGCCCTGCGCAATGAGCTCCAGCACTTCCAATTCCCGATGACTCAACAACGTGTCTTCGACTGCCACCGCCGGCTGCTCGATGTGCTCAGCCGATTGCGCCCAGCCCAACAGATCGGGCTGACGTGCGCGTAACTCGCACAAGGCTTGCTGGGCGCGCCAACAGGCAACTCGCTTGAGGCCCTCTTGCACAAGCGATCGTGCCTGGGAACGATCAGCAGACAGCCAGACGACTTCAGCCAGCGCCAGATACAGTTCGGTCTCCAGGCCATGCATTTCACAGTGCTGTGCCCGGGCGATCATTGCCTTGAGTTGCGCTTGCGGGTCTTGCGCCCGATGCAGATAAACCTCGGTCAGCACCAGCAGGTACTCAAGCCGAGGAATCAACTCCAGGGTCGCAGGTGGGGCATGCTTGGCCTGCGGCCCGTGAAAGTGACGCAAGACCCGGGTCAGGGCCTCGTGAGCCAGTTCCGGGCGTCCCTGTTGCAGCCAGAACTGGCAACTGGTTTGCAACAGCACGCCACGGTACACCGTGTCGGGGATGTGCCGCTGTTGCATGATCCGCTCGGCATCGCGCAGTTGCAGGAAAGCCTCGCCATAGTCGCCGCCATTGGCCGCCAGGGTGGCCTTGCCGAGAAAACCATAAAGCACTTGTTTGTCCTGGCAATGCAGGCCCGTTTCCAGGCCCGCCTGGAACTGCTCGGCAGCCTGCTCGGCCAACCCCATGCGCAAAGCCAGACGGCCACGGCGCAGGGCAATACGTCCCAGCAAGGCAGAAAAGTCCTGGCCAGGCTTATCGAGCAACCCCTGAACTGCGCTCAACAGATGGTCGGCCCGGTGAGGAGCACCGCGTTGCTCCAGGACCTGGGCGTGATCCAGTTCCAGCAAGCCCTCGAAGACCAGTGAGCCTTGGGCGCGCGCCAGGCACAGGGCTTGGCGATTGATCCATTGCGCAGTGGCCAGTTCCCCCTTGAGCAGTGCCTGCTGTGTCAGCCCCAACTGGCACAACAGGTGCAAGGCCCAGGCCTCTGGGTCGAGGCTCGCCTGGGCCTGGAGCAAGTGCTCGCGGGACTGCTCGCCATCCCCCGAAAGGTGCAGCAGCCAGCCCAGCAGAACCTGCCACCGGGCCAGCAGTTGCCGCTGCAGGCAGGCCGAAGGTTGCGGCATGAACCTGGCCAGTTGGTCGATGCACACCGATGCCTGATCGAAGCGTCCGGCGAATAGCAACGCAGCCGTGACCAACCCCACCGATTGCGGTGTACCGAGTGTCAGCGCTTCACCTTGTTGATCATGCAGCTTCAGCAACAGCGTCACGTTGCTGCGCTGCAGTACGTGTTCAAAATTCAGATGCTGCAGGAAACTGACGGCAGCCTCGAACTCTTGCGCTTGCATGGCCTGCTCGAATGCCATTTGCCAATCCTGCTCGGCGGCAAACCACTGGCAAGCCCGGCGATGCCAGGAGCGTCCCTGCGGCCAGGGCTCGTCCCGCACCAGTCGGGCCAGCGCCGGGAAAATCTGCAACCAGTCCGAAGACTGCTCCCACGGTTCGATAAAACAGCCCAGGTCCAACAACAAGGGCAGGCATTCGGCGCCCACCGTGTCACCAAACAGATGCTCGCAGAGCCGGGCATTGAAGCGCGGCAGATGCGCCAGCACTCGCCAGGCCTGCGCCAGGTCCGGGGTCAGCGTACTGAACAGCTCATATTCAAGGTAGTCATGCAGGGTCCCGGGCCGCCCCGGCGACGCGTGGCTGCGCGCCCATTCACAACGTTCAAGCAGGGCGATGCGCACCCCGGCGCACCAACCGCCACTGCGCTGTATCACCTCGCGCGCGGTGCGAGCGCCCTGGGGACCGGGCAAATGTTTGAGCAACTGCTGGACATCGTCATGGGTGAAGACCAGCGCCTGGGCATCGAATTCATGCAGTTCGTCATCAAGTAGCAGGCGCGGCCAGTTACAGTGAGGACGACGGCGACCATTCAACCAAAGGTGAAGCGCCGGACTGCTGATGCTCAACAGACGATCGAGAAACTGATCCAGCTCGGGGTTGGGTACCCGACAGTAATCATCCAGGAACAGCCAGGTCGGTGCTTGCAAGCCCGCCAGGTGAGCCAGCAGCCCCCCTTCATCCAGCAACGGCAGCCCGAGGGTCTGCGCCAGACGCTCGCACATTTGCGCCGCGTCCAGCATTGCGCCCCCAAGCGGCAACCAATGCAACCGGCAAGCGGCGGGGGCTTGCAGGAAACACTCAGCGAACAACGCACTCTTGCCACTGCCCGCTGGTGCGCAAAGCAGTTTTACCCGCGCCTCGGAGGCCAGCAAGGGCTCGCTCAAGGACCTGCGCGGCACATGGGTCGAAGACAGGCGGGGCAGCAATCCAGGACGGTCCGGACACGGGGTCATGGCGGTCATGTGCGAAGTCCAGTTTATTATTGTTTCATCACCCTAGTCCTGTGGCGCTCACCTTTGGAGAAGTATTCAGCGCGCTGATTGGCGCCCATAAAAAAAGACCGGCAAATCGATTGCCGGTCCTCACGATTAGCTAACGTCAGCCACAGTCAGCTTCAAACCGCCGGGTCTTAACGAACCCCCGTCGAGCGCAGCGCCGCGGGCGTGAAGTCCGCAGCCCTGGCTTCGAAACCGTACTCGTAGCTGCGCTTCTCTTCGTTCTTCATCCCCAGCGCAATGTAGCGGCCGGCGATGATGTCGTAGAGCGCCTCAAGGGTGTAGCCCGGGTTCTGGTTGGCGTAGTAGAACTGGGCATGACCTTCGGCCACCCGCCACAGTTGACCGCGACCGTCGTAGTGATCCACCAGTGCCGCCTGCCAGCTGTCCTCATCGAAATACATGTGGCGCTTGGCGTAGATGTGACGTTCGTTTGGCTTGACCGTACCGACCACTTCCCAGACCCGATGCAGTTCATAGCGGGTCAGATCCTGATTGATGTGGCCGGCCTTGATCACGTCGTCATACTTGAGGCTGGGGGAATCCAGTTTGTAGCTGTTGTAGGGGATGTACATTTCCTTCTTCCCCACCAACTTCCAGTCGTAGCGGTCCGGCGCGCCGGAGAACAGGTCGAAGTTATCGGAGGTACGCAACCCGTCAGCGGCGGTGCCCGGGCCGTCGTAGGCCACTTGCGGGGCGCGACGCACACGGCGCTGGCCGGCGTTGTAGATCCAGGCCAGGCGCGGCTCCTTCACCTGGTCAAGCGTTTCATGCACCAGCAGCACGTTACCGGCCAGACGTGCCGGCGCGGTGACCGACTGTTTGAAGTAGGTCAGCACGTTGCTGGCCTTTTCCGGATCGGCGTCTTTGATCAGAAACGGCACGGCGATCTCTTCTTCGAAGCGGATCGGGGTGAAGCTGCCGTTGGTTTGTGGGGTGGCCTGGGTGATGATGCGCCGCACGTTGCCGCCGTGATAGCGGGTGACGTGGTTCCACAGCACTTCCACGCCGTTCTTGGGGATCGGGAATGCGTAGTAACGGTTACCGGTGAAATTGGCCAGGCCGTTGCCATCATTGATGGTGGTGACGTTGAGGGCGCTGCGCTTGGCCGACTCGTAGATCTCGGGCGGTAGCGAGACACTACGATGGGTCGGATAGACCGGAATCTTGTAGGTTTGCGGATAGCGCTTGAACATCGCTATCTGGCCTTCGGAAAGCTTGTCCTTGTACTTGTCCACGGTCTCGGCGGTGATGGTGAACAGCGGCTTTTCCCCGGCAAAGGGATCGGCCAGAAAGCCTTTGCTGTCCACCGCCCCGGCGTTTTTGGCGATGCCACCGGTCCAGGCCGGAATCGAGCCATCGGCATTGCCTGCCTTTTCCGCGCCCAGCGGCGTAAGGCTGGTGCCCAATTTGTTTGCTTCATCCGGCGAAACTGCCGCCATCACGTTCGCGGCCAGCAGGCTCAGGGCCAGGGCGCCGCATTGCAGAATCATCTTGCGCATTGGTTTTTCCTTGTCAGCCAGATCAGAAGTTCACGCCAAAGCTCAACGCGAGGAAGTCGCGGTCTTCGAGGACGTTGTAGTCGCCGCCGAAAAAGTCGGTGTAACTCAGGCTGGCGGTATAGGTGTTGCGGTAGTCGGCATCGACACCCAGGCTGATGGCCTTGGCACCTTCGTTGAACAAGCCGTTGGGGCCGTAGCCGGCCACGTCATGGGACCAGGAGACATTGGGCTTGAAGTTGATACCGGCAACGACGTTGGAGTAGTCAAGAATTGCCCGGGCGCGATAGCCCCACGAGGTCGAGGTGACGAAGCCGTCGGTGTCACCGCCAAACCCGTACTGGCCGTAGACCGAGTCACGGCCATAACGCAGCTTGTCCTTGGATTCCAGGCCACCGACGTGCACCACCGCCGCCTCGCCCACCACGGTCAGGCGATCAGCGCCCAGCACCTGGTCGAAGAAGTGCGTCAGGGTGCTCTGGATCTGGGTCAATTCCTTACGACGATAACCGGTGTTATCGGCCCCGGGCGAGGTCGCGATGGGCGAAGCTGCACCGCCTGCGATCGGGTTGAGCAAGGCCAGGGTCAGATCGTTGGTGTTGAGCTGCACAGGTGCGTTGGGGCGGTAGCTGATTTCCCCGGTCCACGCGGTGCCGGTAGGCAGCGTGGTGGCGAAGCTGGCACCGTACAGACGGATGTCCTCGGGGTATTCAAGGTAATACTGACCGCGCCCCAGCATCACGCTTTGCGCCAGCCCCGAACCGCTGCCAGGGGCAAGCCCTTCTGCAATCGCGACCATTCCCGGCAATGCCGACAATGTAGACAGGCCGGCGGTGGTGGTGCCCACGGTTGGCGTGCGGCTGTGGTAGTTCATGAAGTACAGGCCGTACTCGGTGTCGTCACCGAGCCAGCGCAACGCCGTGCCCCACTGGCCGGAATCACGGGCGTCACGGTCACCGCTGCGAGCAATGACAACGCCTTCGTCATTCACCTGGATGCCTTGGCCAAAGGCCTGAGTCAATGGTACGAATGGCGCAATCGCCGGGCTGCCCACGGTGTAGCCGCTGGTGCAGCCATCGGCTACCACGTCGTTGCCAAAGAAAGTGCCGCAGTTATCGACGACCGTCTGATCCCATTCCAGTTGGTAGAAACCTTCGATGGTGAGCTTGTCGGTCAAGCCCTGGGAGGCGAACAGCATGTTCACCGGGATCAGGCCTTCCTTGATCTCGGCACCCGGACGGCGGAACGCGGAGACGTCCACCGGGTTGATGCTGTTGATGGAGTTGCCGATGAAGGTACTTTCACCCCAACTGACCACCTGCTTGCCCGCACGCACCGTACCCGGCAAGTCGGC
>NZ_WUUD01000026.1:287319-321478 GCF_009831705.1 Pseudomonas sp. PICF6
TCTCGCCCTTCTTGAAGTTCAGCCGCCCATCGTCACCGGTGGACGACTGCCCCGTACCGCCGTTGACGCTGCCGACCAAGTCCCGGTCGGCGTCGCGCATGCCCCAGCTCGCGCCCACGGACAACGAGGAGTCGAACTGCCCCTCGATCTCGCCAATGTTGAATGAAACGGCCTGCGCCTGGGCAGAGCAACCCAAGGCCACCGCGACGGCCAGCGCCTGCGGTTTGAAGATGGCGCGCATTGTTATTGTTGTCATGCGTCTTCCCCGGTGAGTGACAGAGCCTTCACCCTACTGCCGCACGACATGGGCGATAAGCGCACCAAGGAGGTATTCGCGCTGTACCCCGAAAGGATTACAGGTCATGGAATACGGGGCTTTGCGCCGCGCATGGACGCACTGGATGATGGGTTATCAGCGCCGCGCATATTCATCGGGCCTGTTAACTGTTGCGCGCCCTGCAACGGTGCATGTCCGGATCCGGGCTGTTTCCGACGATGGCCAATCCCTATGCTGGCCGGGCTTTCAGGGCAACGGGCCTGCAGGCACAAGCCGCCATCGCGTCCCTCGCGACCGGCGCACCGTCATTCGGATGGATTGGCGCATCGGTCCATCACCTCCCGTGTTCACTGACGTTGGTTTTTTGCTCCTTTGCAACGTCATTTTCAGGCCGCTGCTTTTTGCAGCGGCCTTTTTTTATGTGGGTTGATTTCCTGCGTGAAACTTCTCGATTCCTACAACATGGTCGGAATCTCTCACCTGCCCAGCCTATGCAATCGAACTTATAGTCTTTTTCGCCGCCTTGATGGTGACGAATAAATGAACAGGCACGGCTGCATACAGTGAGTACTGGCAGGGACATTTGAAATGCACGTATCGAAAAGAAAATCAACACACCACAAACAATACATAAACCTGGGCAGTGAGATTTACAACATCAATAACATCAACGCAATGATGTCTAAGCGACACATCAAAAACCACCGAAAACGCGACACTGAGTAAATCGAGAAAGCGATATGTATCTTCTCTACCCTAGCGATCCGTTTGATAAAAAACGCCCCGATGAACAGTACATGGAAGAGTACGACGCAGTAGTGACCACCGGACTACAGACCGCGCTGTTCTCTTTTGAAGATTTCGAAGCAGGGACTTTCAAGACTTCTGTACCCCTCACGCCCGGCGACTGCATTTTGTACCGGGGGTGGATGCTGACGCCTGATGCTTATGCTGCGTTGGCTATGCACATGCGCGACAAAGGTGCCATTGAGGTGACCAACGCCACGCAATACCAAAATTGTCATCACTTGCCGCAGTGGTATCCGTTGCTGGCTGCCTGTACGAGCGAAACCGTGGTACTGGCCAGTGATGCAAACTTCAATCAGGCCCTCCAAGGGTTGCAATGGCCGGGCTACTTCATCAAGGACTACGTAAAGTCACTTAACACCAGTGGAGGCAGCCTGGTGGACACTCCCGAAGACATAGCGCCGCTGGTTGGGGCCATGCGTCAGTATCGCGGGCAGATTGAAGGCGGTATATGTGTCAGACGACGAGAGGAATACTCGAAGAAACCGAGCGTCGCTACTTTGTGCTCCACGGCCAGGCTTATGGCGCCACCGATGAAGTGCCCGAATTAGTGACCGAATGCGCACAGCTGATCGACAGTCCTTTTTTCTCGATCGACATAGCGCTCAGGTCAGACGGTGTAATGCGGGTGATCGAACTGGGCGATGGCCAAGTGTCAGACCGCAAGGAGTGGTCCGCCGAGCGTTTTGCCTGGATGTTGAGTTGCGCGAGATAGACGGGAAGAATCATTTAATCAGCGAAAACAGCGCCACACTTAAACTGCTACCTTTTAATATTTAGGCTCATCCTCAACTAAAGCTTCTCGATTCCTACAATACTGCCAGAGCCCGCCATAAGAAATAGCGAACAAACCCCACTCCCATTAACGATCAATTCCCGGACATCCAAACGCCTGTTCCTACAACAAAGCAAGAATCCCACTACGGCCCCATCAAAAACTCACTGTTAGGCTGAATGTCAGTCACAGCATTCTGTTTTGACTTTAAACCTCAGTGAGTTTTTATGACACTTATCAACTATAACAGCTATCGCTCGGTAAAAGGCTTCAACAATAGAATTCGTTTTCTAGTCTTTCATTACACCGCCGCGAACTTTTCATCCTCCATCAACGCACTGACCGGTTCCTCTGTCAGCGCCCACTACCTCATCCCGGACTTCAGCGACCCGAGTTACTTGAAAGCAGGTTTCCAGGAACCGCAGATTTTCAATCTGGTCGACGAGAACCAACGAGCCTGGCACGCGGGGGTGAGCAGTTGGGGTGGTCGCACGAATCTGAACGACACTTCGATCGGTGTTGAAATCGTCAACCTGGCCACCGATAACCACGGGCAATTCACTTTCCCGCCTTATCAACCTCAGCAAGTCGAGGCGATCGAATACCTGGCGTTGAACATCCTCAAGCGCTATCCGGACATCAGCCCGGTCAATGTGGTGGGGCACTCGGATATTGCCGCTGGCAGGAAAAGCGATCCCGGCCCGATGTTCCCCTGGCATACGCTGTATCTGAAGGGCATCGGCGCATGGTTCGATGAACCCACGCAGAAAGCTTACACCCGTGCCTACCAATGCAACGGCCTGCCGACTCGCGAGCAACTGCTCGGCTTGTTCCGCAAATATGGGTATGACACGTCGGCAGCCGCCACAAGTGCGGGTTTTCAGCGTTTGGTGCGAGCCTTTCAGCTGCACTTTCGTCCAGCGAAATATGACGGTGTGATGGACATCGAGACTGCCGCGAATCTGGCGGCGCTGGTGAAGAAATACGTTCCCTGACCACCGTTGCCGCGCGTGACGGCAACGGGTCGAGGCCGCAAGGTCAAACGGTGTAGCGCTGCAAGTTCGCCATCATTTCCTTCAACGCTTCAAGGTTGTCATTGGGGTGTACCGCACCCTCGAAATCACAGATTTGCTGCCAGTGGGCCGCGACGTCTTCGGGCGAGAAACCTTTGTTTGGATCGAAGCCGGCACCCAGGCTGCGCTCCCAACGCACCTTGCCCATCCAGCCGCCGCCCACTTCGAACAACCCGGAGGTTTCCTGGCAGGTCTCGCTGGCCAGGTACACCACCAACGGGCTGACGAGTTCAGGCTTGAGCTGTTCGAACACCTGCGGCGGGATCAGGCCTTCGGTCATGCGGGTGCCACCGGTGGGCGCGATGGCATTGACCAGAATATTGTTCTTGCGACCTTCGATGGCCAGAGTGCGCGTCAGGCCATAAAGGCCGAGCTTGGCCATGCCGTAGTTGGATTGACCGAAGTTGCCGTAGATGCCGGACGTGGAGGCCGTAAAGATCACCCGCCCGTAATTCTGCTCACGCAGGTGTGGCCAGGCGGCGCGGGTGACTTTGTAGGCGCCCTCGACATGGACGCGGTAGACCAGGTCCCAGTCGGCGTCCTCCATTTTGTGGAAGGTCTTGTCCCGCAGGATCCCGGCGTTGTTGACCACTACATCGACCCGGCCAAACACGTCGAGCGCGTTTTGAACAAGCTTGTCGCCATCGGTGACGGAGTCGTGGTTCGCTTCGGCAATGCCGCCGGCTTGGCGAATTTCAGCGACCACCCGATCCGCCGCCGAGGCGTTGGCCCCTTCTCCCTGGGCAGAGCCGCCGAGGTCGTTGACCAGCACTTTGGCCCCCTGCCTGGCGAACAACAGGGCATGGGCTCGCCCCAGGCCACCGCCAGCTCCCGTGACGATCACGACTTTATCTTCGAAGCGCACAGATTCACTCATGGGCAGAACTCCAGCAGGCAATAGGACAATGCCCCGAGTGTCGGGCACAGGGCGGTTGGTCACAATCAACAGGGTTGCAAGTGAATGGTGGCCAATAAGGTGAGGGGATGATACGAGCCGGATCTGCTGTGGGCTCCGTGACCCTCACCAGAGGCGGGACCGAGTCGCTGCCATCGCGAGCAGGCTCGCTCCCACACAGGCCTGCGCAGACTCGCCTCTCTGTGGGAGCGAGCCTGCTCGCGATAGTGCTCCAACCTTCAGCAGTTATGAGCAGACCACCTGCCTGACCGGTGCGGCCATGTTTTCGCGAAACTCCAGGTAATGCTTGAGTACCTGCACCGGGGCTTCGGTGTGCGGGTAGTGGCCGATGTCGGGCAGCAGTACGGTGTCGGGGTTGGGGATCAGCGCCTCGTAGCGCGCCACCATGTGTTCACCGGAAATCGGATCGACCGCGCCGTCGATCACCCGTAGCGCCACCTCGCCGCGCTGCATGGCCTGCACCCAGCGGTCACGCTGCACACGCCGTTCGGGAATGTAGGCAATGAGTTTGTGCATGATCCGCGGTCCGTGATGGGTTTCGACCAGGCTCCAGTAATCGTCCAGCTCGCTTTCGGTCGGGCCAGTCCTGGGACCGAATATCTGGCGAAAACTCTTGACCAGGCCTTCTCGGGAAAAAGCTCGGCCCAGTAGCCAGCCCAAGGGGCTGAGCAACAGTTTTTGCATCAGCACCGGACGATGGGTTTCGGGAAACAGACCGCCGTTGAGAAAGACACAACTGGCGAGTTCGATGCGCGCCTCGTAGTGACGGGCGATCAGTTCCTGGGCCACGCTGTCACCATAATCATGGGCCAGTACATGCACGGCTTGCTTCACATTCAAATGCGCCAGCAAAGCCTGCTGCAGGTCAGCCTGCTCCAACAGGCTGTAGACATGATCCGTCGGCTTGGCCGAGTCGCCAAAACCGAGCATGTCACAGGCGATCACCCGATAACGCTGTGCCAGCGGCTGCCACAGGTAATGCCAGTCCCAACTGGCGGTGGGGAAACCATGGATCAGCAACAACGGCTCGCCGTGCCCCGCCACCCAATACCGGATAGCGTGGCCACGGAACATCAATGTCTGGCCGCGCTGGCGCCAAATACGCAGGGGAATCTGGACCAGAGGCATCAGCATCTATAACCCGAATCTTGTTGATCCAGCTTGCGCAGCAACGCCGGCCATGCCAGCGCGCCTCCCATGCCTTGGGCGCTTTTGGTCACCCCGGCAATCATCGCCCGGGCGCCGGCCAGTATCTGCGGCTCGATGGCGATCAGTTCAGCCCCACCGTTGAGCGCCAGGACCTGGATGTCACAGGCTCGCTGGAAGGTGAACATCATCAGGAAGGTGTCGGCAATGGTGCCGCCGCAGGTCAGCAGACCGTGATTGTGCAGCATCAGGAAATTATTGGCGCCCAGATCCGCCTGCAGGCGGGCCTTCTCTTCGTGATTGAGGGCCACGCCTTCATAGGCGTGATACGCCAGACTCGACAATACGAACAACGATTGCTGGCTGATAGGCAACACACCCTGCTTCTGTGCCGACACAGCAACGCCGGCCGCCGTGTGGGTATGCAGCACACACACCACATCGTGCCGCACCTCATGCACCGCACTGTGGATGGTATAACCGGCCGGATTGATCTCGTAGGGGCTGTCCATCAGCTTGTTGCCGGCCTGATCGACCTTGACCAGGCTCGAGGCGGTGACCTCATGAAACATCAACCCGAACGGGTTGATCAAAAAATCATCGGTCCCGGGCACCTTGGCGGATATATGCGTGAAAATCAGGTCATCCCAGCCATACAGGGCGACTAGCCGGTAACAGGCGGCCAGATCGACGCGAGTTTGCCATTCGGCGGCACTGACCTGATCCTTGATGCTGAGTGTCGATGGGACGGGCGCTACGCTCACGGCTCTGACCTCTGCTTTCTAGTTATAGGTGCTTGTTCTGAAACAGTCATGAACAAGCTAACCAGTCTAGTCAGCTCCCGCGAGGTCGGTAGTTGCATTGGCAGCCAGCTTACTGGCCGAGCGAGTCATCCGGGGGTGGCCGTTCACCTCACATTACGTTAGCGACGCAGCGCGTCGATCAACGCCTCCAGCCAAGGTTCGGCATCGGTTTCCGGGGTGACGCTTTCGCTGGCATCCAGACGCAACATGGGCAATACCTCGCGCACGCCCAGCTCGGCGAACAACTCGCGCATCTGCTCGCCACCGCCGCAGAAGGTATCGCCATAACTGGCGTCGCCCAGGCCTATCACGGCACCCGGCAGGTCACGAAAAAAGGCTGGCAATTGGTCGCGAATCGTCGAATATAAGGGCATCAAGTTGTCCGGCAACTCTCCCATGCCCGTCGTGGAAGTCACGGCCAGCAAGGCCGCCGGGCCAAACGCCTGAATGTCCGCAAGGCTTGCGCGCGGGTTGTGCAGCGTTTCAAAACCCGCTTCACCGAGCAGTTTGGCGGCGTGCCGAGCGACTTCTTCGGCGGTCCCGTAGACGGAACCCGAAAGGATGGCGACTTTCATCAATCTGATCCTGAACCTGAATAAAAAGAGCGGCGATAGTAGCAGGCTCAGACGCAACGCTGCGATTGACTCTCAACATCCAATAATGGCCAGTAGACATCGCGGTAGGTTCTTCTAAAATGCAGCGCACACAGGGATGTTCAAGGGATGTCGCCCATGATTAATGCTCAACTGATGCAACTGGTCATCAACGCCTCGAACGACGGCATTGTCATCGCTGAAAAAGAAGGCGATGAAGACAATATCCTGATCTATGTAAACCCGGCTTTCGAACGGCTGACCGGCTACAGCAGTGAAGAGATTCTTTATCAGGATTGCCGATTCCTGCAGTCAGGTGATCGCGACCAGCCGGCCCTGGAGCAGATTCGCACGGCCCTCAAGCAGAACGGTGCCTGCCGGGAAATTCTGCGCAACTACCGCAAGGACGGCAGCCCTTTCTGGAATGAGTTGTCTCTGTCGACGGTGAAAAACGAGGCTGACGGACGCACTTATTTCGTGGGCGTGCAAAAAGACGTGACCGCTCAGGTCAAGGCTCAGCAACGCGTCGCCCAGCTGGAAAAGGAGCTGGCCGAAGCACGAGCAACCATTGCCCGACTCGAAGCGACGAACGGCGCAAACAAACCGGCGAATTAGCGGTCAGTCACTACAATCACCAGTGAAAGTGTAAATCCTCTTTTCGAGCACATCATGCAGCGCGACGCCCTACTGACGCAGGATGAATTGGATTTCATCCGGACCATGCAGCACAACCCGCAACTCAACGAGCGGGATGTAACGTCGAGCTTGCTGGTAAACGGCGGGTCGCAGATTCGTGACTTGCTGACGCGTCTGGCGGCCAACGAACAGGTGACGCTGCAAGCCAACTTCGAAAACCAGCAAATGACTTTTCCGTTGCACCTGGTGGAAGACGAATTCCACGCAATGCACCTGCGTCTGGGTGTGCCCAGCATCTACGAAGATGGGCCGAAAATTCGGCCATGGCGCCTCACGCTTGACGAGCCGGTGGCGCTGGAAAATGCCAAAGGCCTGCCCGGGCCGCTCTGGGCCCATGAGGTGTCCTGCAAAGGAATCCTGTTGCAAAACCGCAGTCGGACCAAGCCGCCAAAGCAATTTGCCTTGTGGTTCAGCCCGTCAGGTTATGAAAGGATTTCCTTGCGCGGCACACTGGAACGGGAAACCGATCAGGGCTTATACGCCTACCACCTGAGCCAGAATGACGAGGATGAGACCGAACGCCTGCGTCAATACATCCTTCAGCAACACCGCCTGACCCATCCGGCCATGCACATCTGATGCACGGCTTGACCTGCCGGTTATCAGGTATCCAAAGTACCTGCCAATAGTTGTCGCAACCGCTGGTGCATCAAGGTCCCTTCACTGCCCAGGCAACCTATCGACGACCCCGCGAGGCTGTCCTGAAGCAGATCGGACGCATCACCGGCCAGCATCAGCGGGCAGTCCAGGCCCATCGCCAACTTGTTCAGGCGCTTGGGTAACTCGGCAGGGGGTGCATGGTTGGAAACCAGCACCAACGCCAACGGCTGGATCTTCTGGCACACCAGGGTCAGTTCGTCGAATGGCAGCCCAATGGTCAACACCCTGACGCCGACTTCAGCCTTGGAGACGAACAGCGCCGTGACCAGCAACTCCAGCTCTCGACATTGACCGACAATGCCCACGACCAACACCCGTCGCGACTGGGCTTCGCGCTTGAGCAGGAGTCGCTGGATAATGCGTGAGCGCAGGAACCCATCGAAAAACACCCATTCGCTGGTTTGTCCGAACTCCTGCTGGCGTTGCTGCAACTGCCGCCAGACCGGCATCAGGATGTCCTGAAATACGATCGGCACGGCGTAGGTGGAAAATATCTGCCCGTAGAGACGGTCCAGCTCTATGTCGTCAAAGTTGCCAACCGCGCCAGCCACCTGTTGTTGCCACTGGGCATAATCGGCTCTCACCAGATCCGAGGAAATAAGCGCGGAAACCGGTTGCACCGATTCGGTCTTGGTCAGGATCTTTCCCACTTTGCTCACGGCCACCCCGCGCTCAATCCAGGCGAGGATGCTGCGCACCTTTTCGATATCGCCCACGGAGTACAAGCGATGCCCGCTTTCGGTGCGCGTGGGCTGGATCAGACCGTAGCGACGCTCCCATGCGCGCAAGGTCACGGGATTCACGCCGGTCAGTCGCGCTACTTCGCGGATGGGGAACAGTTCCTCCTGCCTCAAGGCAGTGGTTGCCTGGAAAACGAAGTTATCCTCAGTGATTACGCTCATTTTGGCAGACAATTCCGGCTGGCAAATTGGATCCCAGTGTACTCCCTCTGAGTCATAGGATGACAAGAACAAACGCCACTGGTGCGCGATTTTGTTGCTTTTCACTCAAGAAGGAATAAACCTTGCGTGCTTTTTGGCGAACGGACGCGCCCCACCACCCTGGGGCGTTCCCGCGAATCTCCTACCCGGAGTACCGCACCTGTTTTACGGAGATACATAATGTCTACCTCACCCGTCACCTTGATGGTGGCCCGTCGTGTCGCCAATGGGCGCTATCAGGACCTGATCGTCTGGTTGCGCGAAGGCGAACAATTGGCCACCGACTTTCCCGGCTACCTGGGTTCCGGTGTACTCGCGCCACCGCCTCAGAGCGATGAATTCCAGATTATTTTCCGCTTTGCCGACGAGCAGACTCTGCACGCCTGGGAACACTCAGCCTCGCGCACGGCGTGGCTGGCGCGAGGCAGCGAGCTGTTTGCCCACCCTTCGGAACACAGGGTGCGCGGTATCGACGGTTGGTTTGGCGCCGGCGATCAACGGCCACCGCGCTGGAAACAGGCCGTGGCCATCTGGCTCGCGTTCTTTCCGGTGTCGCTGCTGTTCAACTTTCTGCTGGGGCCATTGCTCAGTGAGCTGGGAATGATGAGCCGCGTGCTGATCAGCACACTCATTCTGACGCCATTGATGGTCTATCTGTTTATTCCGATGTCGACTCACCTGCTGGCGGGTTGGTTGAACGGTGCAGCGCCCAAAGCACTGCCAGCCAAGCCGGCTACGCAGAATCAGTGATGCCGGGCCGCTCTCGTCGGCCGCAGCGTTCGCGTTCAACAAGGGTCACTGTGGGAGAGGGCTTGCTCCCACAGAGTCGTCGCCACCTTGCGTCGCTGTTATAGTTTTGCGATTGCCGTGAACCGAGCCTTCCTATGCCCAGCGCCACCGCTCCGATCCTGATCACTGGCGCAGCCCAGCGCGTCGGTTTGCACTGCGCCCGTCGATTGCTCGAAGACGGTCATCCGGTAATCGCCACTTTCCGCACCGAGCGCCCGGGCGTGCAGGCGTTGCGGGATCTGGGGGCGATCGTGCTGTTCGCTGACTTTTCCAATGAAACCGGGATTTCGGCCTTCATTGATCAGCTCAAGCAGCACACCGACCGATTGCGCGCCATTGTCCACAACGCCTCGGCATGGATGACCGAGACGCCCGGCCACGAAGCCGCTGCGTTCAACGCCATGTTCGCCGTGCACATGCTCGCCCCCTACCTGATCAACCTGCAGTGTGCCGAGCTGCTGCAACGCTCAACCCCGGCGGATATCGTGCACATCAGCGATGACGTCACGCGCAAGGGCAGCAGCCGGCATATCGCCTATTGCGCCACCAAGGCCGGGCTCGAAAGCCTGACCCTGTCGTTCGCGGCGAAATACGCGCCACACATCAAGGTCAACGCAATTGCCCCGGCCCTGCTACTGTTCAATCCCGAAGACGACGCGGCCTACCGTGCCAAGGCCCTGGCCAAGTCCGCGCTGGGCATCGAGCCCGGCAGCGAAGTGATCTATCAGAGCCTGCGTTATCTGCTGGACAACCCCTACGTCACCGGCACGACCCTGACCGTCAACGGCGGCCGGCACGTCAAATAGCCTTGCTTCGAGGATGCACCATGGCGCTATCGCCCCAGAACTATCGCGAGATCCTCATCGGCCTGGGTGAAGACCCGGAACGCGAAGGCCTGTTGGATACTCCGGTGCGCGCGGCCAAGGCCATGCAGTACCTTTGTCACGGCTATGAACAAAGCGTCGAACAGATCGTCAACGGCGCCCTGTTCGCCTCCGACAGCGATGAAATGGTGATCGTCGCCGACATCGAACTCTATTCCCTGTGCGAACATCATCTGCTGCCCTTCATTGGCAAGGCTCATGTGGCTTATATTCCTACGGGCAAGGTCCTGGGGCTGTCGAAGATCGCCCGGCTGGTGGACATGTTCGCCCGCCGCCTGCAAATCCAGGAAAACCTCACCCGGCAAATTGCCGACGCGGTGCAGCAGGTCACCCAGGCCGCCGGCGTTGCGGTGGTGATCGAAGCCCAGCACATGTGCATGATGATGCGCGGTGTCGAAAAACAGAACTCGACCATGAACACCTCGGTGATGCTCGGCGTCTTTCGCGAATCCAGCACCACCCGCCAGGAGTTCCTGCAATTGATTCGACGGAGCAAGTAAATGCCACAACTTCAACCCGCCATGGCGCGCATCAAGGTCAAGGACTTGCGCTTGCGCACGTTCATTGGCATCAACGAGGACGAAATCCTCAACAAACAGGATGTGTTGATCAACCTGACCATCCTCTACGCGGCCCAGGATGCGGTGCGCGACAACGACATCGACCACGCTCTGAACTACCGCACCATCACCAAGGCGATCATCGCCCACGTGGAAGGCAACCGTTTCGCCCTGCTCGAACGCCTGACCCAGGAACTGCTCGATCTGGTCATGGCCAACGAATCGGTGCTGTATGCCGAAGTCGAAGTCGACAAGCCCCACGCCTTGCGATTTGCCGAGTCGGTATCGATTACGCTCGCCGCCAGCCGGGCTACTTCGTAGCCGCTAAAAGCTACAAGCTGTAAGCTTCAAGCCTGATGACCGCAAACCCACTTGCAGCTTGAAGCTTGCCACTTGAAGCTGTCTCGCAGAGACCACCATGAACGACCAACAACGCCTCGAACTTGAAGCCGCCGCTTTCCGTCGGCTGGTTGCCCACCTGGACAGCCGCAAGGATGTGCAGAATATCGACCTGATGAACCTCGCCGGCTTCTGCCGTAACTGCCTGTCCAAGTGGTACAAGGCAGCTGCCGATGAACGCCAGATCGAGGTCAGCCTCGATGACGCCCGCGAAGTGGTTTACGGCATGCCCTACGCCGAGTGGAAAGCCCAATACCAGCAAGAAGCCAGCGCCGAACAGCAAGCGGCGTTCGCCAAAGGAAAATCCGATGCCTGACCTGAACACCCTGCGCGCCAGCCTCAAGAGCGGCGAACACATTTTTGCCGACACCCTGGCGTTTATCGCCAATGGCTACGACTACCAGCCTCAGCCTTTTAAAAACGGTGACGTCGACAACGCCGCCGGGCAGAACGAAGGTTCCTGCAAGACCCTGGGCCTGGCGCTGCTCGAAGGCTTGAGCGATGAAGAAGCGCTGCTGGCGTTCGGCGAACATTACCGGTCGGTACTGGCCACGCCTGAGGGCAGCGACCACGGCAATATCCGGGCGCTGATGGCCCATGGCTTGGCGGGTGTGAAGTTCGAAACACAGCCGTTGCGGCGGCGCTGACCCAACGCGCCTCCCCTCTGTGCCGAGGTCCGCTTTTCTGTGGCGAGGGAGCTTGCTCCCGCTGGGCTACGAAGTAGCCCCCAGACGGCCCCGGCATGTGAACTGATGCTCCAGGCGTGCTGATTTGGGACTGCTGCGCAGTCCAGCGGGAGCAAGCTCCCTCGCCACAGAAACAGTTCTCGCCAGACTCACTGATCTCACATCCCGACTTTTAAGATTGACCCGGCAACTTTATTTCGTTTGCCGGCCACCTCTGCTCGCGGCTTAGATAAAGGGAATCTCTCCTTCCCCCGAGCCGTCATCCATGAGCAGTGAAACCATCAGCCAATCGATTTCCACCGTGCACCCTGTCAGCCTCAGCCACGGCAAAAATGCCGAGGTCTGGGACACCGACGGCAAACGCTACATCGATTTCGTGGGCGGCATCGGCGTGTTGAACCTTGGCCACTGCCATCCCCGTGTCGTCGAAGCCATCCGCGAACAGGCAACCCGGCTGACGCACTACGCCTTCAACGCCGCCCCGCACGCACCCTACATCGAATTGATGGAGCGTCTGGCAGCATTTATCCCGGTGGATTACCCGGTCAGCGGCATGCTCACCAACAGCGGCGCCGAAGCCGCGGAAAACGCCTTGAAGATCGTGCGCGGCGCCACGGGGCGCACGGCCGTCATCGCCTTTGATGGCGGCTTCCACGGCAGAACCCTGGCCACTCTCAATCTCAACGGCAAGGTCGCGCCCTACAAACAGAAAGTCGGCGTACTGCCCGGACCGGTCTATCACCTGCCCTACCCCAGCAAGGACAACGGCGTCACCTGCGAAGAGGCGTTGAAGGCCATGGAGCGGTTGTTCAGCGTCGAGATCGACGTGAATGACGTGGCGTGTTTCATCGTCGAACCTGTGCAGGGCGAAGCCGGTTTCCTGCCGATGGATATTGCCTTCGCCCAGGCCCTGCGGCAGTTCTGCGACGAGAAAGGCATCGTGCTGATCATCGATGAAATCCAGTCCGGCTTCGGTCGCACCGGCCAGCGCTTTGCGTTCTCGCGACTGGGTATCGAGCCGGACCTGATCCTGCTGGGTAAAAGCATTGCCGGCGGCGTCCCCCTGGGTGCCGTGGTGGGGCGCAAGGCGCTGCTGGACAATCTGCCCAAAGGTGGCTTGGGCGGCACTTACTCAGGCAATCCCATCGCCTGCGCCGCCGCATTGGCGACCCTGGAGGAAATGACCGACGCAAACCTGCAAGCCTGGGGCACGCAACAGGAAGAGGCGATAGTCAGCCGCTACGCGTCATGGCGCAGTCGCGGGCTGTCCCCTTACCTGGGCCGCCTGACTGGCGTCGGGGCAATGCGCGGCATCGAACTGGCCCATGCCGACGGCAGCCCGGCCTCGGCACAATTGACACAATTGCTGGCCTTGGCGCGGGAGTCTGGTTTGTTGCTGATGCCCAGTGGCAAATCACGGCACATCATTCGGCTGCTGGCGCCGTTGACGACCGAGGCGGCGGTGTTGGAGGAAGGGTTGGATATTCTGGAGACGTGCTTGGCGAAGCTGTCTTGAAATACAGATTCCCCTGACCACACAAAAAACTGTGGGAGCGAGCCTGCTCGCGATTCGGTGGCACATCCAACACTGATGCAAGCTGACCCGGTGCCATCGCGAGCAGGCTCGCTCCCACAGGGGGGTTGTGGTGAACAAAACATCTTGTCCACTGAACAGAAAAATCCCGCGCATAAAAAAACCGGCCGAAGCCGGTTTTTTTGTACCTGTTGAATCAGAACGAAGCGTTCTGCAGACCATCCAGGTAACGCTCGGTGTCCAGGGCTGCCATGCAACCGGCACCCGCCGAGGTAATCGCCTGACGGTAGACGTGGTCCGCCACGTCGCCGGCCGCGAAGATACCTTCGACGCTGGTGGCGGTGGCGTTGCCGTCGCGGCCGCCCTTGACCACCAGGTAGCCGTCCTTGAGTTCCAGCTGGCCTTCGAACAACGAGGTGTTCGGGGTGTGGCCGATGGCGATGAACACACCGTCGACTTTGATCTCGTCAAAGCTGCCGTCGTTGTTCTTCAGCCGGGCACCGGTCACGCCCATGTTGTCGCCCAGCACTTCATCCAGGGTGGCGTTGAGCTTGAGGATGATCTTGCCTTCAGCCACACGGGCATTGAGCTTGTCGATCAGGATCTTCTCGGCGCGGAAGGTTTCGCGACGGTGGATCAGGGTGACCGTGCTGGCGATGTTGGCCAGGTACAGGGCTTCCTCGACGGCGGTGTTACCGCCACCCACCACAGCCACGGGCTTGTTGCGGTAGAAGAAGCCGTCGCAAGTGGCACAGGCGGAAACGCCTTTGCCCATGAAGGCTTCTTCCGATGGCAGGCCCAGGTAACGAGCGCTGGCACCGGTTGCAATGATCAGGGCATCACAGGTGTAGGTCGCGCTGTCACCGGTCAGGGTGTACGGCTTGGCGGCGAAGTCCACGGCATTGATATGGTCAAAAACAATCTCGGTCTCGAAGCGCTCGGCGTGCTCTTTCATACGCTCCATCAACACCGGGCCGGTCAGACCGTGGACGTCGCCCGGCCAGTTGTCGACTTCGGTGGTGGTAGTCAATTGACCGCCGGCTTGCATGCCGGTAATCAGCAACGGCTTGAGGTTGGCACGGGCGGCATACACCGCAGCGCTGTAACCGGCAGGGCCGGAACCGAGAATAATCACTCGCGAATGACGCACTTCAGACATGACCTGCTCCTGTTGACCGGCCCTTGCGGGCCGGAACGCCGGGTGAGCGGCGCGAATAAAAGGGACTGTTGACGCACTTGGGGAAGGCTTGGGTTCGACAGTCCTGAAAAGAATGGGTGCAGCGTATCGAGGGAGCGAAGATTAAGGAAATACGGTTTAACAATCCAGCTCATAGGTGAGCTCTATCCAGATCAGTCAGTTCAATAAACTCGGCAAACGTTGTTACACGCCATGTCGATGCTTTCCCGAGCCCGGCAAAGCCGGTATGGTCGGCGCGTTCATCTTCGCTCGGAGCCTCTTATGCCCGCCCCCGTCCTGTCCGGCCCGCAATATTTGCGAGAAGGACTCAAACTGGTCTTAAGCCCGGGTCTGCGCTTGTTTGTGCTGTTGCCATTGGTGATCAACCTGGTGCTGTTCGTCGGATTGATCTACCTGGCCGGCCATCAGTTCAGCCTTTGGGTCGACACGCTGATGCCGTCGTTACCGGATTGGCTGAGCTTTCTCAACTATGTCCTGTGGCCGCTGTTTGTGGTGCTTGTGGTGCTGATGGTGTTTTTCACCTTCACCATGCTCGCCAATGTCATCGCCGCGCCGTTCAACGGTTTTCTCGCGGAGAAAGTCGAAGTGGTGATCCGTGGCACCGACGACTTCCCGGCCTTCAGTTGGGGCGAGTTGATCGCCATGATCCCTCGCACCTTGGCCCGGGAGGCACGCAAGCTCGGCTACTTCCTGCCCCGCGCCCTGGGCCTGCTGGTGCTGTCCTTCATTCCGGTGATCAATATCGTCGCCGCGCCGTTATGGCTGCTGTTCGGGGTGTGGATGATGGCGATCCAGTACATCGACTACCCGGCGGACAACCACAAGCTGGGCTGGAACGAAATGCTCGCCTGGCTGCGGGAAAAACGCTGGCAGAGCCTGGGTTTTGGCGGCAGCGTGTACCTGGTGCTGCTGATCCCGGTGGTCAACATCCTGATGATGCCGGCAGCGGTAGCCGGCGCGACCTTGTTCTGGGTGCGCGAGCAAGGCGCCGAGACCGCGTAGGCCCGCCAAGGCTGACCTGTCACAAATCCATCATTCAAGCGTCACAATGGCGAAATGGCCCCGGTCGACACTGGGGTCATGAGCACACACCTGCATATCACCCTCATCACCGAAACCTTCCCGCCGGAAATCAATGGCGTGGCCAATACCCTGGGCCGCCTGTGCGACGGCTTGCGCGCTCGCGGGCATCAGGTGGAATTGATACGGCCCCGTCAGGCTGGCGACCAACGCCAGGCCAGCGACGAGCAGTTGTTGCTGTGCCGAGGCTGGCCGCTACCGGGGTATCCGGGCTTGCAGTGGGGCCAGGCTTCGATGCACAAGCTGCTGCGGCGCTGGAAACGTCATCGCCCGGACGTGCTGTATATCGCCACGGAAGGGCCGCTGGGTTTATCGGCATTGCGGGCGGCCCGGCGCCTGGGCATCTCGGTAGTCAGTGGCTTCCACACCAATTTCCAGCAATACACCCAGCAGTATGGCCTCGGGTTGTTGAGTCGGGCCCTCACCCATTACCTGCGCTGGTTCCACAACAGCTCCAGCCTGACCCTGGTGCCGAGCCTCAGCCAGCGCATGGAGCTGGAACGCCGGCATTTCGAGCGCGTGGCGCTGTTGTCCCGCGGTGTGGACAGCCAACTGTTCCATCCGATCAAACGCTCGACAACCCTGCGTGAGGCCTGGGGCTTGGGCGATGACGATATTGCGCTGATCCACGTCGGGCGTCTGGCGTCGGAGAAGAACCTGGGTCTGCTCAAACGCAGTTTCAACACACTGTGCAGCGCTTTCCCGGAGCGGCGGCTGAAACTGGTGGTGGTAGGCGACGGTCCACAACGGGCCGCGCTGCAACAGGAACTGCCCGACGCGATCTTTTGTGGGGCCCAGCGTGGCGAATCGCTGGCCTGCCACTATGCGTCCGGGGATGTATTCGTCTTTCCGAGCCTGACCGAAACCTTCGGCAATGTCGTGCTGGAGGCGCTGGCGTCCGGGTTGGGTGTGGTGGCCTATGATCAGGCCGCGGCGGCGCAACACATCCGTCACGGTCACAACGGCGTGCTGGCCATGCCGGGGGATGAAGAGGCATTCTGCGACGCGGCTCGGTGGCTGCTGGAAGAGCGTGAAACCTTGCGTTGTGTGCGGCTCAATGCGCGCCAGCATGCCAGTCGCCAGGGCTGGCCATCGGTGATCGAGCAGTTCGAGACGCAGTTGCGCGGGGTTTGTGTCGGTGAACAGGTGATGCCGGCTGCGCCGACGGTGCGCTGATTTTTTCAGTGATGCTGGGGCCGCCATCGCGAGCAGGCTCGCTCCCACAGGGTGTTGTGTTGATCACACGTTCGGTGAACAACCCAAATCCGGTGTAGGAGCGAGCCTGCTCGCGATGGCAGGCGCCGCTTAAACCAGTGTCATCAACGCCTCACGGCTGAACGGCAAGATCTCCTGCTCCCGGCCTTCACGCACTTTTTGCGCCCAATCCGGGTCTACCAGCAGGGCTCGCCCCACCGCCACCAGGTCGAACTCATCATTGTTCAGGCGCTCCAGCAGTTTCTCCAGGCTGGCCGGCTGCGCGACTTTGTCGGTGTTGACCATAAACTGCAGGAACTCGCCATCCAGGCCAACGCTGCCGACGGTGATGGTTGGCTTGCCGGTCAGCTTGCGGGTCCAGCCCGCCAGATTCAGCTCGGAGCCTTCGAATTCAGGCTCCCAGAAGCGACGTGTCGAGCAATGGAAAATATCCACACCGGCCTCTGCCAAAGGCTTGAGGAACTCGCCCAAGGCCTCTGGCGTTTGCACCAGACGCGCGGTGTAGTCCTGCTGCTTCCATTGGGAGAAACGGAAGATGATCGGGAACCCTTCACCTACCGCAGCACGCACGGCGCGGATCAGTTCGATGGCGAAGCGCGATCGGTTGGCCAGACTTCCACCATAACCGTCGGTGCGCTGGTTGCTGCCCTCCCAGAAGAACTGGTCCACCAGGTAACCATGGGCGCCGTGGATCTCCACGCCGTCCATGCCGATGCTCTGGGCGTCTTTCGCCGCCTGGGCGAACGCTGCGATGACTTCGTCGATATCCGCCTGGGTCATGCCGTGAACCACGACCTGGCCGTCCTTGAGTTTTTCCGAAGGACCATAGCCCGGCACGCTCGCGTCCGGCTCGGTCCCCAAGCGCCGCACGTTACCTACGTGCCAGAGCTGCGGAACGATCTTGCCGCCTTCGGCATGCACGGCATCAACCACTTGTTTCCAGCCGGCCAGCGCGGCCTCGCCGTAAAAATGCGGTACGTTCGGATAACCGTTGGAGGCCTTGTGCCCGACGGTCGTGCCTTCGGTAATGATCAGACCGACGCCGGCCGCCGCGCGACGGCGGTAATATTCCACGACCTTGGCGTTCGGCACGCCGCCTGGGGAAAAGGAGCGAGTCATCGGCGCCATCACGACCCGGGTCGGCAGCTCCAGCGCACCGAGATGGAAGGGTTTGAACAAGGCTTTTACAGGCATGGGACACTCCACGGAAACAGGGTCGCAGGTCGAATATGACAGCGATAATATGGACCGTGGAAAGCAATGGGTAGCACTATTGATTTGAATGATTGTGGATCAAAAGGAAGCCGAGAGGAGTGTGCCCGCACACAACAGGGTGATGGTTGCTCCAGAGGTTCAGCTCAAGGCTTTTTCGATAGCCTGGATCACGGCCGGATCATCCGGCGCCGTGCGCGGTGAGAAACGCGCCAGCACCCGACCGTCCTTGCCCAGCAGGAACTTCTCGAAGTTCCAGGTGATGTCCCCCGGAAACTCGGCCCCCTCGCCTGCCAGCAGACGGTACAACTGATGACGGTCGTGCCCGTTCACTTCCAGTTTGCTGGACAACGGGAACGTCACACCATAATTGAGGCTGCAGAAATCCTGGATTTCCTGTTCCGTCCCCGGCTCTTGTCCGGCGAACTGGTTGCAAGGCAGGCCCAGCACACAGAACCCCTTGGCCTTGTATTGCTGATAGAGGTTTTCCAACGCAGCGTACTGAGGTGTCAGGCCACATTTGGAGGCGACATTGACCACCAGCACGACTTGCCCCTTGAACGGCGCCAGATCAAGTTCCTGACCATCCAGGGCTTTAAGTTTAAGGTCGTGGAAAGCACTCATGACGAACTCCAGGTTTGCGGATCTTTTCGAACAGCCATGGACGATGCTAACAGCAACAGACTAAAAAGGCGCCGTAAGGCGCCTTTCCAGTTCACTTGAGCGTAGCGCACAAATCAGTGGTGATGGCCACCTTCGCCATGGACGTGACCATGGGCGATTTCTTCCTGGCTGGCATCACGAATGTCGACGATCTTGACCTGGAAGTTCAAGCGCTGACCGGCCAACGGGTGGTTGCCGTCAACGGTGACGTCATCGCCTTCCAGGTCGCGGATGGTGACGATCTGCATCTGGCCATCGGGGGCCGAAGCGTGGAACTGCATGCCTACTTCCAGCTCATCCACGCCCTCGAACATGCTGCGGCTCAGGGTGCTGACCAGCTCGGCGGAGTATTCGCCATAAGCATCTTCCGGCTCAACGGTAACGTTCAGCTCGTCACCGGAAGTTTTACCTTCCAGGGCTTTTTCCAGACCCTGGATGATGTTGCCTGCGCCATGCAGGTAGACCAGCGGAGCGCCGCCGGCAGAGCTGTCGATGACCTCACCAGCGTCGTTGGTCAGGGTATAGTCGATGGAGACAGCCTTATTGGCGGCGATCAGCATGGGGCGAGACCTTTTGCATAAGAATGAAGAACGGACAAGTCTAAACAAGGATTTGCCCGAAAGCGAACGGAACCCGGACAAACGGGCTTGTTCGAACAGACCGACGGTCACCGGTTTTCATCAGGATGAGGACGGGCACTGGGTGGCCGAGCTGTCCTGTGGCCACACCCAGCATCTGCGCCACCTGCCGCCGTGGCAGTCCCGGGCCTGGGTGCTGGACCCGGCGCAACGTATTGAAAAAATAGGCCAGTCCTTTGACTGCGGCTGGTGCGCACAGGCCCCGGTTAGCGATAACCTTGGCGCCTGAATTGACGGTAGACGGCAGTTATAGCCTCGCCTTTGCCATGCACCTTTAGAGAATCCGCATGCAAACTTTTTTTATCGCGCCCACCGATTTTGGTGTGGGTCTGACCTCCATCAGCCTCGGGCTGGTGCGCACACTCGAACGGGCCGGGCTGAAAGTCGGTTTTTTCAAACCTATCGCCCAGCCCCATCCCGGCGATACCGGACCGGAACGCTCCACCGAACTGGTGGCCCGCACCCACGGCCTCAAGCCGCCGCAGCCGCTGGGCCTGGCGCACGTCGAACGCATGCTGGGCGACGGCCAGCTCGATGAGTTGCTGGAAGAAATCATCACCCTCTACCAACAGGCTGCCATCGGCAAGGACGTGCTGGTCGTCGAGGGTATGGTCCCGACCCGCAACGCCAGCTATGCCGCGCGGGTCAACCTGCACCTGGCCAAGAGCCTGGACGCCGAGGTCATCCTGGTGTCGGCGCCGGAGAACGAAGTGCTGACCGAGCTTTCCGGTCGCGTCGAGCTGCAGGCGCAGTTGTTCGGCGGGCCCAAAGACCCGAAAGTCCTCGGCGTGATCCTGAACAAAGTCCATACCGAGGAAAGCATGGAGGCCTTCTCCGCGCGGCTCAAGGAGCACTCGCCGCTGTTGCGCAGCGGCGATTTCCGCCTGCTGGGTTGCATCCCGTTCCGCCCCGAACTCAACGCCCCACGCACCCGTGACGTGGCCGACCTGATGGGCGCGCAGGTGCTCAATGCCGGCGATTACGAAACCCGGCGCATGAGCAACATCATTATTTGCGCCCGCACCATGCGCAACACCGTGGAGCTGCTCAAGCCCGGCGTGCTGGTGGTGACCCCGGGTGATCGCGACGACATCATCCTGGCCGTGAGTCTGGCAGCGCTCAACGGCGTACCGTTGGCCGGCCTGCTGCTGACCAGCGACACCCTGCCCGACCCGCGCATCATGGACCTTTGTCGAGGCGCCTTACAGGCGGGGCTTCCGGTGCTGTCGGTCAGTACCGGGTCTTACGACACCGCCAACCTGCTCAATGGCTTGAACAAGGAAATTCCGATCGACGACCGCGAACGTGCGGAGATCATCACCGATTTTGTCGCCAGCCACCTGGATGCCAAATGGCTGCATCAGCGTTGCGGTACGCCACGGGAAATGCGCTTGTCGCCGGCCGTGTTCCGCTACCAATTGATCCAGCGCGCCCAGGCCGCCGACAAGCGCATCGTGCTGCCTGAAGGCAGCGAACCGCTGACAGTCCAGGCCGCCGCCATTTGCCAGGCCCGTGGCATCGCTCGCTGCGTGCTGCTGGCCAAACCGGCCGACGTCGAGGCAGTGGCTCGTGCCCAGGGCATCGAACTGCCGCCGGGGCTGGAGATTCTCGACCCGGATTCGATTCGTGAGCGTTACGTCGAACCGATGGTGCGGCTGCGCAAGAGCAAAAGCCTGAACGCGCCGATGGCCGAACAGCAACTGGAAGACACCGTGGTGATCGGCACCATGATGCTGGCGCTCGATGAGGTCGACGGGCTGGTGTCCGGTGTTATCCACTCTACCGCCAACACCATCCGCCCGGCCTTGCAACTGATCAAGACCGCCCCGGGATGCTCGCTGGTGTCTTCGGTGTTTTTCATGCTGTTCCCCGAAGAAGTGCTGGTCTATGGCGACTGCGTGATGAACCCGCATCCCAGTGCCGCGGAGCTGGCGGAGATTGCCCTGCAAAGCGCCGACTCGGCTGCCGCGTTCGGCATCACGCCACGGGTGGCAATGCTCAGCTATTCCAGCGGCGAGTCGGCCAGCGGTGAAGAGGTGGAGAAAGTCCGCGAAGCCACCCTGCTGTTCATCGTGGCCATCTTCAAGCTGTTGCTGCCCTTCCCCGCCGCCCAGCGTTTCACCGACTGGCTGATGGGCCACATTCATGAAGCCTGGATCAGCAACAACAAGGCCTGGATGAACCTGCTGCGCCGCACCCGCTGGCACCTCAGCGGCCTGGAAGGCCTGGACTACCAGCACTCGTACCTGATCACCAGCAACCACCAGAGTTGGGTCGATATCATGGTGTTGCAGTACGTGCTGAACCGGCGCATTCGCCCATTGAAGTTCTTTCTCAAGCAGGAACTGATCTGGGTACCGGTGATCGGCCTGGCCTGGTGGGCCCTGGGGTTCCCGTTCATGAAGCGCTACTCCAAGGCTTACCTGGAGAAGTACCCGGAAAAGAAAGGCAAGGACCTGGAAACCACCCGCAAGACCTGCGCGAAATTTCGCAACAACCCCGTGGGCATCTTCAACTTCGTCGAAGGCACACGCTTCACCGAAGGCAAGCATGCCCAGCAACAGTCACCGTTTCGCTACCTGCTCAAACCCAAGGCCGGTGGGATTGCGTTTGTGCTCGATGCCATGGGCGAACAGCTGGAGTCGATCATCAACGTGACCATCCACTATCCCGGCGGCCGACCGGGGTACTGGGATTTGCTCTGCGGAAAAGTTGACGAAGTGGTGGTGCATTTCCAGGAACTGAAGATTCCGCCGCAGTTCATCGGCAGGAACTACGACCAGGACGGCGCCTATCGCCTGGAGTTCCAGGGCTGGATCAATCTTTTGTGGGAGCGAGCCTGCTCGCGATTGCGGTGTCTCAGCTTGGATAAATGGAGACTGACCCACCGCTATCGCGAGCAGGCTCGCTCCCACAGTTGACCGAGTTGTTCCTTGAAATGAAAAAGCCCGCAGATGATCGCTCATCTGCGGGCTTTTTCTTGTCGCTTGAAGCTAGAAGCTTGCAGCGGCTTCCCTAGATCGCCCCACGCTTGCGCAGCAGATCCAGCACTTGCTTGACACTCTCTTCCAACGACAGCGACTGGGTGTCGATCACCAGATCGGCGTCCAGCGGCACGTCATACGGGAAGGACTCACCGGGGATGTTGTCGCCGGCAGCAGCGTACAAACCTTGCGGATCACGCTGGGCGCAGACGATTGGCGAGGCCTGGACATAGACCGTCAGCAGACGTTCCTTGCCGATCAGGTCTTTGGCCTGCTCGCGCCCTTCTGCATTCGGCGCGACGAACGCGGCGAGGGTCAGCAGCCCGGCTTCGTTGAACTGACGGGCAACGTGGGCCGCACGACGCCAGTTCTCGGTACGTCCGGCACGGTCCTGTGGCAAGCCCTTGTTCAAGTCATGACGCAGGTTCTGGCCATCGAGCACGAAGACCGCACGACCCATGTCGAACAGCTTGCGTTCCACCGCATAGGCCAGCGTGCTTTTGCCAGCACCCGACAGGCCGCTGAACAGCACCGTGGCCGGTTGCTGGCCGAAGCGTTGGGCGCGCTCTTCCACCGACACATGAGCCAGTTTGCCGTGGTGCGTGCTGGTGCCGTGAGCCAGCGGCTGGGCGACGATCATGCCGGCGCCGACAGTGCCATTGGTCAGGCGATCGATGACGATGAACGCGCCGGTGGTGCGGTTGCTCTCGTAACCGTCCAGGGCGATCGGCGCATCCAGGGCGATCTTCACCTTGCCGATTTCGTTGAGCTGCAACGCGCTGGCCGGGCCTTCTTCCAAGGTGTTCACGTCGACCTTGTTGACGATGCTGGCAATCGAGCCCGGCACGTAACTGGTGGCGCGCTTGATGTCGTATTTCTTGCCCGGCAGCATCGGCTCTTCGGCCATCCACACCAACATCGCTTCGAAGCTGTCGGTGACCGGCGGCACGCTGTCGGCATGCACCAGCAGGTCGCCACGGGAGATGTCGATCTCATCTTCCATGGTCAGCGTCACTGCCTGGCCAGGGCCGGCGTGTTCCAGCTCGCCTTCGAAAGTGACGATGGACTTCACGCGGCTGCTCTTGCCCGAAGGCAGCACCACCACTTCGTCGCCCTTGTGCACGATGCCGCTGGCCAGGGTGCCGGCGAAACCGCGGAAGTTCAAGTTCGGACGGTTGACGTACTGCACCGGGAAACGCAGGTCGGTGAAGTTACGGTCGCCCGCCACTTCCACGGTCTCGAGAATTTCCATCAGCGACTGGCCGGTGTACCACGGCGAGCGCTCGGACTTGTTCACCACGTTGTCGCCCTTGAGGGCCGACATCGGCACGAAGTGCATGCTGGTGGGCTTCATCTTCAAGCCTTCGGCGAACTTCAGATAGTCGGCCTTGATCGACTCGAACACGCCCTGGTCGAAGTCCTTGAGGTCCATCTTGTTGATGGCCACGACGATATGCTTGATGCCCAGCAACGAGGCGATGAAGCTGTGGCGACGGGTCTGGGTCTGCACGCCGTAGCGGGCATCCACCAGAATGATCGCCAGGTCACAGGTGGAGGCACCGGTGGCCATGTTGCGGGTGTACTGCTCATGGCCCGGGGTGTCGGCGATGATGAATTTGCGCTTGGCCGTGGAAAAATAGCGGTACGCGACATCGATGGTGATGCCTTGCTCGCGCTCGGCCTGCAAGCCATCGACCAGCAACGCCAGGTCGATGTCGTCACCGGTGGTGCCGACTTTCTTCGAATCGCGGGTAATGGCTTCCAGATGATCTTCGTAGATCATCTTGGAGTCGTGCAGCAGGCGCCCGATCAGGGTGCTCTTGCCGTCGTCGACGTTACCGCAGGTCAAAAAACGCAGCAGCTCTTTGCGCTCGTGCTGGCCCAGGTAAGCGAGGATGTCCTCGCTGATCAAATCAGATTGGTGCGACATGACAACCCCTTAGAAATAACCCTGACGTTTCTTATCTTCCATCGAGCCTGCGCCATCGTGGTCGATGACCCGGCCCTGGCGCTCGGAAGTTCGCGTCAGGAGCATTTCCTGAATGATGTCCGTCAGGCTTTCGGCCTCGGACTCCACCGCGCCCGTCAACGGGTAGCAGCCAAGGGTGCGGAACCGCACTTTCTTTTTGACGATACGGGCTTTGTCTTCATCGGACAGGTGCTCGAGGATGCGCTCGTCGTCGATCATGATCAGCGTGCCGTTCTTCTCGATCACTTCGCGCTCGGCGGCGAAGTACAGCGGCACGATCGGGATGCCTTCGAGGTAGATGTACTGCCAGATGTCCAGCTCGGTCCAGTTCGACAGCGGGAATACGCGGATCGACTCGCCTTTGTTGACCTTGCCGTTGTAGACGTTCCACAGCTCCGGGCGCTGGTTCTTCGGATCCCAGCGATGCTTGCTGTCGCGGAACGAGTACACGCGCTCCTTGGCGCGGGACTTCTCTTCATCGCGGCGGGCACCACCAAAAGCGGCGTCGAAACCATACTTGTCCAAAGCCTGTTTCAGGCCTTCGGTCTTCATGATGTCGGTGTGCTTGGCGCTGCCGTGAGTAAACGGGTTGATTCCTTGCGCCACGCCGTCCGGGTTCACGTGAGTGATCAGGTCCAGGCCCAGCTCTTCAACCATGCGGTCGCGGAACTTGTACATTTCCTGGAATTTCCAGCGGGTGTCGACATGCATCACCGGAAACGGCAGCTTGCCGGGGAAAAACGCCTTGCGTGCCAGGTGCAGCATCACGGCGGAGTCTTTACCGATGGAGTACAGCATCACCGGGTTATCGAACTCGGCGGCCACCTCGCGGATGATGTGGATGCTTTCCGCCTCCAGCTGTTTCAGATGCGTCAGTTTGTCGACCATGGCTACTCACGAAAACTTTCTTATGAACGGCCAGCGGGCCGTGTTCGAGCGGGGAATCCTAGCACAGCGACCTCTTCTAATCAGGGCGCCAACTAGATCGAAACAGCATATGGATATGCCTGCCGGTTCGGGCGTTGCGGTGGCCTCCGTGGGAGCAAAGCTTGCTCGCGATGACGTCGGCACATGCAATACCGCTATCGCGAGCAAGCTTTGCTCCCACAGGCCCGCTCCCACATTCAGTTCAGCGTTAGTCAGATGGGATTCGGGCAATCGATAAAGATATGCTCTAAAGCAAAGCGCCGCGCCAGGTAATCGCCCAATGCCTGCACACCATAGCGCTCGGTCGCATGGTGCCCGGCGGCGATGAAGCTGATGCCGTTTTCCCGGGCGCTGTGAAAGGTCTGCTCGGACGCCTCGCCACTGAGAAACAGATCAACCCCGGCCAGCACGGCCTGATCGATGTAGCCCTGGCCTCCGCCCGTGCACCAGCCGACCCGGCGGATCATCTGCTCGCCTTCGATCAACAAAGGCTCGCGGCCCATGACTTCCTGCACTTTACGGGCGAAGTCCCGGGGCGTCATCGGTTCGGACAAGGAGCCCACCAGGCCGACGACCTTGGGGTTGTCCGGATCCAGCGGCCCTTCGACGGTAATGTCCAACTGGCGAGCCAATTGCACGTTATTGCCCACCTCTGCATGCAGATCCAGCGGCAAGTGGTAGGCCAGCAGACTGATATCGTGCTTGAGCAAGGTTTTGAGGCGACGTTGCTTCATGCCGGTGACGCACGGATTTTCGCCTTTCCAGAAATACCCGTGATGCACCAGCACCAGATCAGCGTCAGCCTCCACTGCAGCATCGAGCAATGCCTGGCTGGCGGTGACACCGCTGACAATGCGCGTCACCTGAGGGGCGCCTTCGACCTGCAAACCGTTGGGGCAGTAATCGGCAATCCTGGCGGCGGCCAGGTAACGATCCGCTTCTTCTACCAGGGTGTTCAGGGCTACGGCCATGAAAAGACTCCTAAATATCCCGTTCAGAGGCGCGCGCGGCCTCGTATAATGCGCGACATTATGGGCGGTCTCACACCGCCTGCAACCTTTGTAGGACGTGCTTAATGCTCAAGGCGCTGCGTTTTTCCGGCTGGCCTCTGTTGGCCGGCGTGCTTGTCGCTCTACTGATTATCCAGCGTTATCCGGAGTGGGTCGGCCTACCGAGCCTCGACGTCAACCTGCAGCAGGCGCCACAGACCAAGGCACTGCAACAAGGGCCGGTGTCCTACGCCGATGCCGTGACGATCGCGGCACCGGCCGTGGTCAACCTGTACACCACCAAGGTCGTCAACAAATCCAGCCATCCCCTGTTCGAAGACCCGCAGTTCCGGCGCTTCTTCGGCGACAACTCACCCAAGCAGAAACGCATGGAGTCGAGCCTGGGTTCGGGCGTAATCATGAGCCCTGAAGGTTATATCCTGACCAACAACCACGTCACCAGCGGCGCCGATCAGATTGTGGTGGCGCTCAAGGATGGTCGCGAAACCCTGGCCCGGGTGATCGGCAGCGACCCGGAAACCGACCTTGCGGTGCTGAAGATCGACCTGAAGAACCTGCCGGCCATCACCATTGGGCGCTCGGACAGCATCCGCATCGGCGATGTCACCCTGGCCATCGGCAACCCCTTCGGCGTCGGCCAGACCGTGACCATGGGCATCATCAGCGCCACTGGGCGCAATCAGTTGGGCCTGAACAATTACGAAGACTTCATCCAGACCGATGCCGCGATCAACCCCGGCAACTCCGGCGGCGCGCTGGTGGATGCCAACGGCAATCTGACCGGGATCAACACGGCGATCTTCTCCAAGTCCGGCGGCAGCCAGGGCATCGGTTTTGCGATTCCGGTGAAGCTGGCCATGGAAGTGATGAAGTCCATCATCGAACACGGCCAGGTGATTCGGGGCTGGCTGGGTATTGAAGTGCAGCCGCTGTCCCAGGAGCTGGCGGAGTCCTTCGGCCTGTCCGGGCGTCCCGGGATCGTGGTAGCAGGCATTTTCCGCGATGGCCCGGCCCAGAAGGCCGGCCTGCAACTGGGCGACGTGATCCTGAGCATCGACGGCGAACCCGCCGGTGACGGCCGTCGCTCGATGAACCAGGTGGCGCGGATCAAACCCACCGACAAGGTCGCCATCCAGGTGATGCGCAACGGCAAGGAGCTCAAGCTCACCGCAGAAATCGGTTTGCGCCCACCGCCGGCACCGGTGGTGGTGAAGGAAGAAGAGTAACTGCGCGATAGCAACAGCCTTGCTGGCCAAGAGTCCCTTGTGGCGAGGGAGCTTGCTCCCTCGCCACAAAAAACCGTGTTCGCCGCGGTTATTTTAGTCGGCCAGGAATAGCATAAATTCTCATTAGTAGTGTTATATTGTTTCAATACTAAAAATTGGAACAAGATAACATGTCATCTCTAAAACGGATTTCCCTCGCCAGCCTGGCCTTGGGTCTGCTGGGTGACCCGGTGATCGCCGAGGAAATCCAGCCGATGGAACTGGACGCCATCAACGTCTCTGCCGACTACGAATCCCCTACCGGGCCGGTGACGGGCTATCGCGCCACTCGCTCCGCCAGCGCCACCAAAACCGACACCGCCCTGCGGGACATCCCGCAATCGATCAGTGTGATCCCCGCCAGCGTCCTCAATGATCTGGGCAGCACCAACGTCGAACGGGCCCTGGAATATGCCGGCGGCGTGTCAAAGCAAAACAACTTCGGCGGCCTGACACTCTACGAATACAGCGTGCGTGGCTTTACCACTTCGGAGTTCTACAAGGACGGCTTCAGCGCCAACCGCGGTTATCCGAGTACGCCGGATGCGGCCAACATTGAACGCATCGAGGTGCTTAAAGGACCGGCGGCCAGCCTGTACGGGCGCGGCGACCCCGGCGGTACGGTGAACATCGTCACCAAGAAGCCCCAGCCCGAAGCCTTCACCACCCTGCAAACCAGCGCCGGCAGTTGGGATCGCTACCGCACCGCGCTGGACGTCAACACACCACTGGACGCTGAGGGCAATGTGCTGTCGCGGGTCAACCTGGCGGTCGAGGACAATCACAGCTTTCGCGATCACGTCCAGAGCAAGCGCGTCTTCGTCGCCCCCTCCCTCAGTTGGCAACTGAGCCCCGATACGCGCCTGCTGGTGGAAAGCGAAATCGTGCGCCACAGTTCAACGTTCGATCGCGGCATCGTGGCGCCGAACAACCGTTGGAGCGGTGTTTCCCGCTCAACCTTTTTGGGCGAACCCAACGACGGCGACATCGACAACCACAACAACATGCTCCAGGCGGCCCTCGAACATCAGCTCAACGACGCCTGGCAACTGCGCCTGGCCAGCCATTACAAACAGGGCGAACTCTGGGGATTCGCCTCAGAAGCGCGGCCGCTGAACGCCGACGGTCGTACGGTGAACCGCCGCTACCGCGAGCGCGACAACAATTGGCACGACAGCATTACCCAGCTTGAATTACGCGGACTGTTTGACCTCGGGCCCTGGCAGCACGAATTGCTGATCGGCACCGAATACGAGGACTATCGCAAGAACGAGCGCGTGACCACGATCAACGGTGGCACTTACCCCATCGACATCTATCAACCGGTCTATGGCCAGCCGAAACCTGATGGTCAACGTACCGGCACCGATTTTTTCGAGCGTGTGAAAAGCCGTGCGCTGAATCTTCAGGACCAGATCGTCTTCACCGACAAACTGCGGGGCATGCTCGGCGTGCGTTATGAGCATTTCGAGCAGAGCATTGACGATCACACCACGCAGCTCACCAGCCGCCAGCGTCATGACACCTTCACGCAACGGGCCGGCCTGCTGTACCAACTGACACCCGAGGTCGGACTGTTCGCCAACGCCTCCACCTCGTTCAAGCCCAACAATGGCCTGGATGCCGGGGGCAAAACCTTCGATCCAGAGGAAGGCGTTGGCTATGAAGTGGGGATCAAGAGCGAGCTGTTCGATGATCGCCTGAGCACCACTCTGGCGGCGTTCCATATCGAAAAGGAAAACGTCCTGGCGCGGGACCCGGCCACAGACTCCAACCGCGCCATGGGCAAGGCCCGCAGCCAGGGACTCGACCTGCAGGTCACCGGGCAGGTAACTGACGCCATCCGGGTGATCGGCGCCTTCGCCTACATCGATGCCGAAGTGACCAAGGGTGACGAAACCATTCCCACTGGCAGCCGGATTCTTGGCGTCGCCAAGCACAGCGGCAGCCTGCTCGGCGTCTACGAATTCCAGGACGGCCACCTGCGCGGCTCCGACGTGGGTGCGGCATTCACATACGTCGGAGATCGCTCCGGCGAAGCCGGCAAGGACTTCGAACTGCCGGCCTACCACACCGTGGATCTGCTGGCCCATTACAAAGCCAGCGACAACGTCACCGTGGGCCTGAACCTGAACAACGTCTTCGACGAAAAATACTACGAGCGCTCGTACAGCAACTACTGGGTCAACCCCGGCGAGCCACGCAACTTTACCGTCAGCCTCACCCTTGATCTGTAAAAAGGAAAATCAATGAAATACCCCAAGACCTTCGCCCTTCTCAGCCTGTTCCTGGCCACACAAGCCTCGGCCCATGGCCTGTGGACCGAACAGCGGCGCGGCAACATCGAAGTGATCTACGGCCACGGCGCCGAGGACAATGCCTTCAAGGCGCAGAAAATCAGCGGTGCGTGGGCCTATGACCTGGGCGGCAAGATGATCCCGGTCACCGTCGAACGCTTGCCCGACCATGCTCGCTTGCAACCCCTCAAACCACCGGCCGTGATGGCCGTGGAACTGGACAATGGCATGTGGTCCCAGACCGCTGACAAGAAATGGATCAACGAAGGCCGCACGAAGGTGCCCGGGGCGATTGAATCGACCCACACCTTCAAGTACAGCCTGGCGATCTACGAGCCGGGAGCGAAGTTGCCGAAACTTGATCAGGTCAAGTTCCTGATCCTGCCGGAAGTCGACCCGCTGACCGTAGGCCCGGGCCAGTCACTGCCGGTACGGGTGCTGCTGGACGGGAAACCGGCCGCCGGGGTGAAGCTGGTGGGTGATTACCGCAGCGCACCGGACACCGTATCAGCAGAAACCGACGCCGAAGGCCGGGCCAAGGTGCTGGTGCGTAACGAAGGGTTGAATGTGATCGCCGCGCAGATGGAAATTGCGCTCAAGGACAACAAGGACGTGGCCACGCGCGGGGTGTTCACCTCGCTGACCTTCCTGGGTGAAGAGCATCACGAGTAAGGCCCAACAACTGTGGGAGCGAGTCTGCTCACGATGGCGGTGGATCAGCCAGATGGATGTTGACTGACACTACGCCATCGCGAGCAGGCTCGCTCCCACAGGGTGTCTCTGCTGGTTACAAAATTTGTATTTGCAACAACTCTACTGTGGAAGCGAGCCTGCTCGCGATAAGGCCATCAGCCCCCTTCCTTAACTTTAGAGTTCACCCAGGGCTTCGATCAACGCCTGGTTCTGCTCCGGCGTGCCGATGCTGATCCGCAGGAATTGGGCAATCCGCTCCTGCTTGAAGTGCCGCACGATCACGCCTTGTTCGCGCAATTTCGCCGCCAGCCCTGCCGCATCGTGCCGGGGGTGACGGGCGAAGATGAAGTTGGCCGCCGAAGGCAACACGTCAAAGCCCTTGGCCTGCAACTGCGCCACCACCCATTCACGGTGCTCGATGACCAACCGGCAGGTCTGCTCGAAATACTCCCGATCGTCGAACGCCGCCGCGCCCCCGACATTCGCCAGGCGATCCAGCGGGTAGGAGTTGAAGCTGTTCTTGATCCGCTCCAGCGCTTCGATCAGGTCCGGATGGCCCACCGCCAGGCCCACCCGCAATCCTGCCAATGAGCGGGACTTGGACAGGGTCTGGGTCACCAGCAGGTTCGGATAGCGGTCCACCAGACTGATGGCGGTCTCGCCGCCGAAGTCGATATAGGCTTCATCAACCACCACCACCGAGTCCGGACTGGCCTTGAGGATCTGCTCGACCGCTTCCAGGGCCAGCAGGCAGCCGGTGGGAGCGTTCGGATTGGGGAAGATGATCCCGCCGTTTGGTCTGGCATAGTCCGCCGGGTCGATCTGGAACTGCGCGTCCAGCGGCACCGCGTCGAACTGGATGCCGTACAGCCCGCAATACACCGGATAAAAGCTGTAACTGATGTCCGGGAACAACAGCGGCTGATCGTGCTGCAGCAGCCCGTGGAAAATGTGCGCCAGCACTTCGTCCGAACCGTTGCCCAGGAACACCTGGTTGCTCTGCACACCGTAATAGCGGGCCACGGCGCTTTTCAGCAGATCGCTGTTGGGGTCCGGGTACAGGCGCAGGTTGTCGTTCAGCTCGGTTTGCATCGCCGCCAGGGCCTTGGGCGACGGGCCGTAGGGGTTCTCGTTGGTGTTGAGCTTGACCAGGCGAGTCAGCTTCGGCTGTTCGCCCGGCACGTAAGGCACCAGGTTCTTGACGAACGGGCTCCAGAATTTACTCATTTCAGTTTCCCCTGCCCTTCAATGGAGCGCTCATCAAGGATGCGGTATTCGGCACTGCGGGCGTGGGCGCTCAGCGACTCGCCACGGGCCAGCACCGAAGCGGTCTTGCCCAGTTCGGACGCACCTTGCTCGGAGCAGAAGATGATCGACGAACGTTTCTGGAAGTCATACACCCCCAGCGGCGACGAGAAACGCGCCGTACCGGAAGTCGGCAAGACGTGGTTGGGACCTGCACAATAGTCACCCAGGGCTTCGCTGGTGTGGCGGCCCATGAATATCGCACCGGCGTGGCGGATCTGCGGCAGCCAGGCCTGCGGGTCAGCGACCGACAACTCCAGGTGCTCCGGCGCGATGCGGTTGGCGACCTCGATGGCCTGTTCCATGTTCTCGACCTTGATCAGCGCGCCACGGCCGTTGATCGAGGTGTTGATGATCTCGGCGCGGTCCATGGTCGGCAGCAGCTTGTCGATGCTGGCAGCCACTTTGTCGAGGAACTCGGCGTCCGGGCTGACCAGGATCGCCTGGGCGTCTTCGTCGTGCTCGGCCTGGGAAAACAGGTCCATGGCGATCCAGTCCGGGTCGGTCTGGCCGTCGCACACCACCAGGATCTCCGAAGGGCCGGCGATCATATCGATACCGACCTGACCGAACACGTGGCGCTTGGCGGTGGCGACATAGATGTTGCCAGGCCCCACCACCTTGTCGACCCGCGGCACGCTCTCGGTGCCATAGGCCAGCGCAGCCACGGCCTGGGCGCCACCGATGGTGAACACTCGGTCCACCCCGGCGATGCAAGCAGCGGCCAGCACCAGTTCATTGATTTCGCCGCGCGGGGTCGGCACCACCATGACCACTTCGGTCACGCCGGCGACCTTGGCTGGGATCGCGTTCATCAACACCGAGGATGGATACGACGCCTTGCCACCCGGCACGTACAGACCGGCGCGGTCCAGCGGCGTGACCTTTTGGCCCAGCACCGTGCCGTCGGCTTCGGTGTAGCTCCAGGAGTCCTGTTTCTGCCTCTCGTGATAGTCGCGCACCCGCGATGCGGCTTTTTCCAGGGCTTCGCGCTGCGGCACCGTGATCCGGGTCAGGGCCAGTTCCAGGCGCTCGCGCGGCAGGATCAGATCAGCCATGGACGCCACTTGCAGGCCATCGAATTTCTGGGTGAATTCCACCAAAGCTGCATCGCCACGCTCGCGCACAGCCTTGATGATGTCCAGCACCCGCTGATTGACCGAGTCGTCAGACACACTTTCCCAGCTCAGCAGATGATCCAGATGATGTGCGAAATCCGGGTCGGCAGCGTTGAGTCGGCGAATCGAAGTGGGAGCGGTCATAGCGAGGGCCTCATTAATGGCAAATGCTCAGGCGCCCTAAGCTACCAGTCCATTCGCGTGGGCACCTGAGAAAATTGGCTATGACACGGATAGACGGGCGCGACTCAAGGTCGCGCAGGTGAATCAGCCGCGGTGTCGCGATTCCACTGCCTTGCGCAGGGTATCGATCAGAGCCTGGATACGGGCGTGCTGCATTTTCATCGAAGCCTTGTTGACGATCAGCCGGGAGGTGATGTCGGCAATGAAATCCTGGGGCTCCAGGCCATTGGCCCGCAGGGTGTTGCCGGTGTCGACCACATCGATGATCTTGTCCGCCAGGCCGATCAGCGGCGCCAGCTCCATCGAACCGTACAACTTGATGATATCGACCTGACGGCCCTGCTCGGCGTAATAACGCTTGGCAATGTTGACGAACTTGGTCGCCACCCGCAAACGGCCCTTGGGTTCTGGCGCACCGACTTTGCCGGCGGTCATCAGCTTGCAGCGGGCGATCCGCAGGTCCAGGGGCTCGTACAGGCCCTGGCCGCCGTACTCCATCAGCACGTCCTTACCGGCAACGCCCAGGTCGGCGGCGCCATGTTCAACGTAAGTCGGAACATCGGTGGCGCGCACGATCAGCAAGCGTACATCGGCTTGAGTCGTAGGAATGATCAGCTTGCGGCTCTTGTCCGGATTCTCGGTCGGCACGATGCCCGCTTCAGCCAGAAGCGGCAAGGTGTCATCAAGGATGCGGCCCTTGGACAGTGCAATGGTCAACATGGGAAACGTCAGTCCTTATCAAGGTACTCATGCCCGGTCGCAAGCGGCGCCGGACACACATCGAGGGTGTTACCACCCTCGACCTGAAACGAAATCAACAGGCGCGTCCCTGCGCCCATGCAGCCGGACCTAGCCCGGTACGC
>NZ_WUUD01000026.1:321488-344178 GCF_009831705.1 Pseudomonas sp. PICF6
GATGCACTCGTAACCACGGTCGATGTGGTAGATACGGTCGATCAGGGTGTCGCCTTCGGCAACCAGGGCCGAAATCACCAGACTGGCCGAAGCCCGCAGGTCGGTGGCCATCACTGGCGCGCCCTTGAGTTTCTCGGTACCGGTCACGATGGCGGTGTTGCCTTCGACCTGGATCTTGGCGCCCATGCGGTGCAGTTCGTAGACATGCATGAAACGGTTTTCGAAGATCGTCTCGATCACCGCACCGGTGCCTTCGGCAATGGCGTTGAGGGAGATGAACTGCGCCTGCATGTCGGTCGGGAACGCCGGGTACGGGGCGGTCCGCACGTTGACGGCTTTAGGCCGCTTGCCGTGCATGTTCACTTCGATCCAGTCTTCGCCGCAGGTGACTTCGGCACCGGCTTCCTTGAGTTTCTCCAGGACGGCTTCAAGAATGGTCGGATCGGTGTCCTTGACCTTGACGCGGCCACCGGTGACAGCAGCAGCCACCAGATAGGTGCCGGTTTCGATCCGGTCCGGCATCACTTTGTAAGTGGCCGAATGCAGGCGCTCAACACCATCGATGGTGATGGTATCGGTGCCGGCGCCGCTGATCTTGGCGCCCATGGCGATCAGGAAGTTCGCCAGGTCGACCACTTCAGGCTCGCGAGCGGCGTTTTGCAGCACGCTGCGGCCCTTGGCCAGTGCGGCCGCCATCATGATGTTCTCGGTACCGGTCACACTGACGGTATCGAAGAAGAAGTGAGCGCCGCGCAGGCCGCCTTCAGGCGCCTTGGCCTTGATGTAGCCACCCTCGACGTCGATCACCGCACCCATGGCTTCCAGGCCGCGGATATGCAGGTCCACCGGACGCGAGCCGATGGCGCAACCACCCGGCAAGGCAACTTCGGCTTCACCAAAACGGGCGACCATCGGTCCCAGTACCAGAATCGACGCACGCATGGTCTTCACCAGTTCGTACGGGGCGATCAGGGTCTTGATGGTGCGCGGGTCGATCTCGACGCTGAGCTTTTCGTCGATCACCGGTTCAATGCCCATGCGACCGAACAGCTCGATCATGGTGGTGATGTCGTGCAAGTGCGGCAGGTTCGCCACGGTCACCGGGCCATCGCACAGCAACGTCGCGGCCAGGATCGGCAGGGCGGAGTTCTTTGCCCCGGAGATGCGGATTTCGCCATCAAGACGAACGCCGCCGGTAATAATCAGTTTATCCATAAGAATCTCGACGCCCTTGGGCTCAGGTGCGCTCGGCCCAGGCCGCGCGGCTGAAAAATTTCATAGTGACCGCATGGATGCTGCCATCGGCGATCCACGGGTTCAAATGGGCATAGATCTGCTGCTGACGCTTCACCGGGCTCAACGCCGCCAGTTCATCGCTGATCACGTTCAGCTGAAAGTTGCAGCCTTCGCCCTCAACTTCAATGACAGTTTCGGGCAGCTTTCCTTCAAGGAAGCTCTTCACTTCTACGGCCTGCATGCTCAACCTCTATCGGCGCCCTGTGCGCACGGGTCGCACATCATACAAAAAAGCCCCGCGCCTGCGAACCCCGCGAAGCAGGACTCTGACGGGGGGCTTTTTCAGGGATGTGGGTCAGGAGTGCACCAATAGTTCGGTCAGTTCGCTGACCTGGGCTATTTCGCGCATGTCTTCGGGCATCCCACGGATGCTCCAGGTTTTTCCGGCAGCTTTGGCGTCACGCATGAAGCACAGCAGCAGGGACAGGCCGACACTGCTGGACTTCTGCACCGCCGAGCAGTCAATGACCAGCTCTGCGGCGCCGGCGGAGCCGATCAGCGCCTGGCCCTGCTTGCGCAAGACCGGGCCAGTGCGATAGTCCAGCACGCCACTGAGCAACAGCTCGCCAGATTCGCCCAAACGAACGGCCGACTCACTCGCCAACTCACTCATTGCGCCTGCTTCTCTTGAGCATCCTGGGCAACTTCCTTGGCCTTGGCGACTTCACCGGCCCAACCGTCTATGGTTTTGTCCAGATCATTGCCGTTTTGCTGCATTGCATCAGCGAACTGATCGCGGAACAGCTTGCCGATGTTGATGCCATTGATGATCACGTTACGCACCTTCCACTCGCCGTTGATTTTCTCGAGCGTGTAGGACACAGGGTAGATCGCGCCGTTATTGCCCTTGACCTGCATATCGACGCTGGTGCGGTTGCCGCTTTCGTCCTTGGCCGGCGAAACGGTGATGCCCTGGTTGTTGTATTCGAGCAAGGCGTTGCCGTAGAACTGCATCAGGCTGCGCTTGAAGTTTTCCTGGAAGCGCGTCATCTGCGCCGGGGTCGCCTTGCGCGAGTACTTGACGGTCATGATGCTTCGGGAAATACCGTCGGCATCCACCACGGGACCGACGATGCCGTTCAGCGCGTCGTAGAAAGCCCCCGGATCCTGCTTGTATTTCTCTTTGTTGGCGGCCAGGTCTGCCAGCAACCGGGTGGTAGTGTCCTGGATGATTTCATGGGCCGAAGGCGCGGCCACGGCGTTGGCCATCAGCGGCAGCGCCGCGAGCAGCACCAACAGGCTACGTCGCAAGATAGAGATCATTCAAAAGCTCCTCATTTGGCGTCTTTGCTAACGGTATTGAGCAGGAATTTACCGATCAGGTCCTCAAGCACCAGCGACGACTGCGTATCGTGGATGGTCCCGCCATCCTTGAGCAAAGCTTCTTCACCGCCAACGCTGATACCGATGTATTTCTCGCCCAGCAGCCCAGCAGTGAGGATCGATGCAGTGGAGTCAGTCGGCAGGTTATCCACGCGCTTTTCCAGCTGCAGCGTCACCCGACCGGTGAAACTGTCGCGGTCCAGATCGATTGCCGTGACCTTGCCGATGGTTACACCAGCCATGGTCACTTTGGCTCTGACCGTCAAACCGGCGATATTGTCAAAATAAGCATAAAGTTTATAAGTGTCGGTGCTTGCGGTCGGCGCCAGGCCACTGACCCGCAGGGCCAACAACAGCAAAGCCAGGATGCCAGCCAGCAAGAAAAGGCCGACACCGATTTCCAGGGTGCGGTTTTGCATCAGAAATCTCCAAACATCAAGGCGGTCAGAATAAAGTCAAGGCCCAGGACCGCCAGCGAGGCGTACACCACGGTCTTGGTTGTGGCACGGCTGATCCCCTCTGACGTGGGCTCACAGTCATAGCCTTGAAACACGGCGATCCAGGTCACCACGAAAGCGAATACGGCACTTTTGATAACGCCGTTGAGCACGTCGTCGAGAAAATCGACACTGTTCTGCATGTTGGACCAGTAGGAACCTTCATAGACCCCCAGCCAGTCTACAGCCACCCACGAGCCGCCCCAGATCCCCACGACGCTGAAAATGATCGCCAGCACCGGCAGGGAAATGAAACCGGCCCACAGGCGCGGGGCAATGATGTACTTGAGCGGGTCGACACCGATCATTTCCAGACTGGACAACTGTTCGGTGGACTTCATGTTACCGATTTCGGCCGTCAGCGCCGAACCGGCACGCCCGGCAAACAGCAGCGCGGTCACCACAGGTCCCAGCTCACGCAACAATGTCAGCGCGACCATCTGTCCAACCGCCTGCTCCGAACCGTAGCTGGACAAGATATTGAACCCCTGCAGCGCCAGGACCATACCGATGAAGATCCCGGAGACCACGATGATCACCAGGGACATCACGCCCACCGAGTGCAGTTGCTTCACCAGCAGCCCAAACCCGCCACCCGTCGTGTTGCGCCCCAGCAGGGCATGCATCAGAAACAGCGAGGAACGGCCCAGCACTGCCACCACATCGATGCCGGAACGACCAAACAGGCGAACTCTTTCTATCAGTGATTTCTTGCGCATCAGCGCTTCCCCAGCAGATCGGTGCGGTAATCCGTGGCCGGAAAATGGAACGCCACAGGCCCGTCCGGATCACCCTTCATGAATTGACGAATGCGCGGGCTGTCCGAGGCCTTCAATTCCTGGGGCGTACCCTGCCCCAGCACCTGGCCATCGCCGATCACGTAGATGTAGTCCGCAATGCTGGCGGTTTCGGCCAGGTCGTGGGATACCACAATGCTGGTAATACCCAGCGCATCGTTGAGCAGACGGATCAGGCGCACCAGCACGCCCATGGCGATCGGGTCCTGGCCGACGAAGGGTTCGTCATACATGAGGATCTTCGGATCAAGGGCAATCGCCCGGGCCAGGGCGACGCGGCGCTTCATGCCACCGGACAGTTCGTCCGGCATCAAGTCCAGGGCACCCCGCAGCCCGACCGCCTGCAATTTGAGCAGGACGATGTCGCGAATCATCTCTTCCGGCAGGTCGGTATGGACCCGCAAGGGGAACGCCACATTCTCGAACACGTCGAGATCGGTGAACAATGCGCCGCTCTGGAACAGCACGCCCATGTGCTTGCGCGCATCGAACAGATCGCTGCGCGACAGCTTTGGAAGATTCTGCCCATTGACCCAGACTTCGCCGGCACTGGGGCGCAACTGTGCACCCATCAGCCGCAACAGCGTGGTCTTGCCGCACCCGGAAGGCCCCATGATGCCGGTGACCTTGCCACGGGGAATGCGGATATCGATGTCATTGAAAATGCTGCGCGCCCCTCGCTTGAAGGACAATCCCTTCAGCTCGACCGCGTAGGCGTTGTCGGCACTCATCTAAACTCCTTGCGATGCAGCCTCACATCCGAATGCCCTGGCCAACCGACAAACGCCGGACTGCCGGGCACCCGAACCGGCGGCGAACTATATCACTGCAACACCCAAGCGCCCAAGGCCCAAGCCCGCGCCCGTTCAGTCCGGATACAGCTAAAAGAAGAGACTTTGTATCAAGTCATGTGAATCGCTCGAACAAAGCATGACGAACTAACGTGAGGGAATTGTTCATTGCCGCTATAATCGCCGCCTTTTCATCGAGCCATACGATCTCTGACATGAACCAAACCAGCGACCTGATTCAATCGGCACAACGTACCATCCGCCTCGAGCTCGAAGCCGTACAAGGCTTGCTGCCCCATATCGACGCTGATTTCGTACGTGCCTGCGAGATGATTCTGGCCAGCAAGGGTCGGGTGGTCGTGGTCGGCATGGGCAAGTCGGGACACATCGGCAACAAGATCGCCGCCACCCTGGCCAGCACCGGCACTCCGGCATTTTTTGTCCATCCGGCCGAAGCCAGCCACGGTGACATGGGCATGATCACCCGGGAAGACATCATCCTGGCCCTGTCCAACTCTGGCTCCACCAATGAGATCATCACCCTGCTGCCGCTGATCAAGCGCCTGGGGATCCAACTGATCAGTGTCACTGGCAATCCGGATTCGCCCCTGGCCAAAGCCGCCGAGGTCAATCTCAATGTTCATGTCGAGCACGAAGCTTGCCCGCTGAACCTGGCGCCGACCTCTTCCACCACCGCCACCCTGGTCATGGGTGATGCCCTGGCCGTGGCGTTGCTGGAAGCCAGGGGGTTTACCGCTGAAGACTTCGCGTTCTCCCACCCCGGCGGCGCCCTGGGCCGTCGCCTGCTGTTGAAAGTGGAAAACGTGATGCACGCAGGTCAGGAGCTGCCACAGGTGCCACGCGGCACGCTGCTCAAGGATGCACTCATGGAAATGACCCGCAAGGGTCTGGGCATGACGGTCATTCTCGAAACTGACGGCAAACTCGCCGGGATCTTCACCGACGGCGACCTGCGTCGCACCCTGGACCACCCGATCGACATTCACAGTACGACCATCGAGCAGGTCATGACCCCCCACGGCAAGACTGCCCGCGCCGAGATGCTCGCCGCCGAGGCCTTGAAAATCATGGAAGACCATAAGATCAGCGCCCTGGTGGTGGTCGACGACGAAGACCGCCCAGTGGGCGCCCTGAACATGCACGACTTGCTGCGTGCGGGAGTCATGTAAATGAACACAGACCTGCTGCAACGTGGCAAAGCGATCAAACTGGCCGTGTTCGACGTGGACGGCGTCCTGACCGACGGCCGCCTTTATTTCCTCGAAGACGGCAGCGAATTCAAGACCTTCAACACCCTCGACGGCCAGGGCATCAAGATGCTGATGGCCGCCGGCGTGCAGACCGCCATCATCAGTGGCCGCAAGACCCCAGTGGTCGAACGGCGCGCGAAGAATCTCGGCATCCCCCACCTGTATCAGGGACGAGAAGATAAACTGGTGGTGCTGGACGAGCTTCTGGGGCAACTCAACCTAAGCTATGAACAGGTCGCCTACCTCGGTGACGACCTGCCGGACCTGCCGGTGATTCGTCGGGTCGGCCTGGGCATGGCGGTGGCAAACGCGGCCGGCTTCGTGCGCGAGCACGCCCACGGCATCACCACGGCGCGAGGCGGCGAAGGGGCCGCTCGTGAATTCTGTGAACTGATCCTGCGCGCCCAAGGCCGCCTCGAGGCGGCCAACGCCGCGTATCTGTGAGCCATTTATGCTAAGCAAGAAAATTCGCACCATCGTGGTGTTCGGCTGCATCGCAGCGATTTTCGCGGCGGTCGGCTATTGGAACATCAGCCCGGAACGCTTCCTCGACCGCCCTGCGGTCAAGGTCCAGGAAAATGATATCGACTGGTATGCGACCAACACGCATACCCTGCAATACCTGCCCGATGGCAAAGTGCAGTATGAAATGACGTCCGACAAAGTCGACCACGTCAAGGCCAGCGAAATCACACTGGTCACCAAGCCAGACCTGAACATGTTCAGGGGCACCGAGTTTCCGTGGCACGTGCAGAGCGAACGCGCCGAGGTCAATCCCGACGGCACCGAAGTGGAACTGATTGATTCGGTACGCATCGCCCGGACCGATGAGAAGAACCGTACGACCATCATTACCAGCAGTCGTATGACAGTCTTCCCGCAGCGAGAATATGCGCAGACCGAGCAACCCGTTAGAATCGACGGCGCCGGTGGTGTGTCGACCGGCACGGGAATGAAAGCGTATTTGAAGGAAAGCAGGATACACCTGCTATCGAACGTAAGAGGACAGTATGAAGCTCGCTAAAACCCTCCCTATTTTGCTCAGTCTGGGCGCAGCACTGGGAAGCGCGAGCGCCTGGGCCCTCCCCACCGACCGCGACCAGCCTATCCGCATCCAGGCCGACGACGCCCAACTGGACGACAAGAACGGTGTAGCCACCTATAAAGGTGACGTGATCATCACCCAGGGTTCGATGAAGGTCACCGGCAACACCGTGACCATCACCCGCACCCAGTCCGGCGACATCGACGTCGTCACCTCGGTGGGCAATCTGGCCTACTTCGAGCAGATGCAAACCGCGGGCGACACCAAGCCGGTTCAAGGCTACGGGGTAACCATTCAGTACCACGCCGCCAAAGACCGCGTGGTGCTGATCGATCGCGCCAAGGTCGTCGACAAGGACAACAACATCACCCAGGGCGAGAAAATCGTCTACGACACGGTCAAGAAGCTGGCCAGCGCCGGTCGCGCCACTGGCAGCAAGGTCACCGAGCAGCGTCCACGGATCGACATGGTCATCCAGCCGAAAAAGAAAACCGACGAGCAGAAGGCCCAGTAATGGCAACTCTGAAAGCTCAGCACCTGGCCAAGAGCTACAAGAGCCGCCAAGTCGTGCGTGATGTCAGCCTGTCCATCGACAGCGGCCAGATCGTCGGCCTGCTCGGCCCCAACGGCGCGGGCAAGACCACTTGTTTCTACATGATCGTCGGCCTGGTTCAGGCCGATCAGGGCCGCGTCCTGATCGACGACCTGGACGTCAGCCACCAGCCGATGCATGGCCGGGCGAAGGCCGGTATCGGCTATCTGCCGCAAGAAGCGTCGATCTTCCGCAAACTGTCGGTTGCCGACAACATCATGGCGATCCTCGAGACCCGCAAGGAACTCGACAAGGCCGGTCGCCGCCAGGAACTGGAAAGCCTGCTGCAGGAATTCCACATCAGCCACATCCGCGACAACCTGGGCATGAGCCTGTCCGGTGGCGAACGGCGCCGCGTGGAAATCGCTCGCGCCCTGGCCACCGCACCGAAATTCATCCTGCTGGACGAACCATTCGCTGGCGTGGACCCGATTTCGGTCGGCGACATCAAGCAGATCATCCACCATCTCAAGGCCAAGGGCATCGGCGTATTGATCACCGACCACAACGTTCGCGAGACGCTGGATATCTGTGAAACCGCCTATATCGTCAATGATGGCCAGTTGATTGCCGAAGGCGACTCCGCGACCATCCTGGCCAATGAACTGGTCAAGGAAGTGTATTTGGGCCATGAGTTCCGCCTGTAAGCGAAAAGTGTCTGGTCAATCACCTCGGCGTCGCTAATTTTATTACGTGACGCCCTAGGCAAACACTTCAGTTTCAGGCATATAATTTGCTTAAGTTTGGCGCTTCGGCGCCCTGTAGTGGATGGCGCATGTGCGCCGGCGAATAAGGTGTTAAGCCCCAGCCATGAAACCATCGCTAGTCTTGAGAATGGGCCAGCAGCTGACGATGACACCGCAGCTGCAACAGGCCATCCGCCTGCTCCAATTGTCGACCCTGGACCTGCAACAGGAAATCCAGGAGGCCCTGGAGTCCAATCCGATGCTCGAACGCCAGGAAGAAGGCGACGACTTCGACAACACCGATCCGCTGGCCGATAACGTCGAGCAAAAGACCAACACCGAAATCCCGGAACCGTCCTATCAGGAAGCCGCCCCGACGGTGGATAACCTTGAGGATGGCGAATGGAATGAACGCATCCCCAACGATCTGCCCGTGGATACTGCCTGGGAAGACGTCTACCAGACCAGCGCCAGCAGCCTGCCCAGCAGCGATGACGACGAGTGGGACTTCACTACCCGCACCTCCACCGGCGAAAGCCTGCAAAGCCACTTGCTGTGGCAACTGAACCTGGCGCCGATGTCCGATACCGATCGTCTGATTGCCGTGACCCTGATCGACTGCATCAACAATCAGGGCTACCTGGACGAGACGCTTGAAGAAATCCTCGAGGCCTTTGACCCCGAGCTGGACATTGAGCTGGACGAAATCGAAGCCGTCCTGCACCGCATCCAGCAGTTCGAACCCGCCGGCATCGGTGCTCGCAACCTGGGCGAGTGTCTGCTGCTGCAACTGCGTCAGTTACCCGCCAAGACGCCTTGGCTGGCCGAAGCCAAGCGACTGGTCACCGACTACATCGACTTGCTGGGCGGTCGCGACTACAGCCAGTTGATGCGTCGCATGAAGCTCAAGGAAGATGAACTGCGCCAGGTGATCGAACTGGTCCAGAGCCTCAACCCGCGCCCAGGCTCGCAGATCGAGTCCACTGAACCCGAATACGTGGTTCCCGACGTGATCGTGCGCAAGCACAACGACCGCTGGCTGGTGGAACTGAACCAGGAATCGGTGCCCAAGCTGCGGGTCAACGCCCAGTACGCCGGCTTCGTAAAGCGCGCGGACACCAGCGCCGACAACACCTTCATGCGCAACCAGTTGCAGGAAGCGCGCTGGTTCATCAAGAGCCTGCAAAGCCGCAACGAAACCCTGATGAAAGTAGCCACCCAGATCGTCGAGCATCAGCGCGGCTTCCTGGAGTACGGCGACGAAGCCATGAAGCCGTTGGTCCTGCACGACATTGCCGAGGCAGTGGGCATGCACGAGTCGACGATTTCGCGGGTGACCACCCAGAAATTCATGCATACCCCCCGGGGCATTTATGAACTGAAATACTTTTTCTCCAGCCACGTCAGTACCTCCGAAGGCGGTGAATGCTCGTCCACAGCCATCCGCGCGATCATCAAAAAACTGGTGGCCGCGGAAAATCAGAAAAAGCCGTTGAGTGACAGCAAGATCGCTGGTTTACTGGAGGCACAAGGCATTCAGGTGGCCCGCCGTACCGTCGCCAAATACCGTGAATCCCTCGGGATCGCACCTTCGAGCGAACGCAAGCGGTTGATGTAACAGGCCACGCCACAGCGTTCCAGTGGCAGGCATTTCTGCCTGCCGCTTTATGCACTGGCAACGAAGGAGAAGCTGTATGCAAGTCAACATCAGTGGACACCAACTGGAAGTGACCGAACCTCTTCGCGAATACATCGGCGAAAAACTCGAACGATTGGAGAGGCATTTCGACAAGATCACCAACGTGCAAGTCACGATGAACGTCGAGAAGCTGCTGCAGAAAATCGAAGCCACGTTGCATATCCCCGGCGGAGAGGTGGTTGCCAATGCTGCGCATGAAGACATGTATGCCGCGATTGACCTGCTGACCGACAAGCTGGATCGCCAACTCAAAAAGCATAAGGAAAAGACCCAGAGCCTCCTCCAGGGCGCGACCGGTCGTTAACCCCCCTAATCCATGATCCGACTAGAATCCATCCTGACCCCCGGCCGTTCCCAGGTGAACGTGCCGGGTGGCAGTAAAAAGAAAGCCCTCGAACAAATTGCCAACCTGATCCACCGAGAGGTACCGGATCTGGAAATGCAGGATGTCTTCGAGGCCCTGTTTGCCCGTGAAAAACTGGGCTCCACCGGCTTTGGCAACGGTATCGCCATTCCCCATTGCCGCCTCAAGGCCTGTACAGCGCCGATCAGTGCGTTGCTGCACCTTGAAGCACCCATAGATTTCGACGCCATCGACGGCGCACCGGTCGACCTGCTGTTTGTACTGCTGGTACCGGAAGCGGCGACCGATGCGCACCTTGAGCTGCTGCGCCAGATCGCCAGCATGCTGGACCGCAAGGAAGTGCGCGAGAAATTGCGCAGCGCGCCGAGCAACGAAGCCTTGTATCAGGTTGTCCTGGACGAGCAGAACGGTCATTAAACATGCGCATGATCATTGTCAGCGGACGCTCCGGCTCCGGTAAAAGCACGGCGCTTAACGTGCTTGAGGACAGCGGCTACTACTGCATCGACAACCTGCCGGCCGGCCTGCTGCCGGAACTGGCCGAGCGCGCCCTGATCCACACCGAACTGGCGCAACCGCTGGTGGCGGTCTCCATCGATGCACGCAATCTGCCGAGCCACCTGTCGCGGTTCCCGGAGCTGCTCGCGGAAGTGCGCAATCGGCACATCCAGTGCGATGTGCTGTATCTGGATGCCGATGAGGAGACGCTGCTCAAGCGTTTCTCCGAAACCCGTCGGCGTCATCCCCTGAGCAACGCAAGCCGCTCCCTGGCCGAAGCCATTCATGACGAGAGTCAGCTGCTGGGGCCGATCGCCGACCTGGTGTTCGATGTGCGCTGCCTGCCCAATCCTTATTGGAAACCGGAGCTGCGCGAACAATCGGGGCTCGACCAGCCGGTGATCGACTACCTGGCCGCCCAGCCGGATGTCGAGGAAATGTACCAGGACATCTCCAGCTACCTGCTCAAATGGCTGCCGCGCTTTGCCGCGAGCAACCGCGCCTACGTCACGATTGCCATTGGCTGTACCGGTGGCCATCACCGCTCCGTCTACCTGACCGAACGTTTGGGTCAGCTCCTGCAACAGTCCCTGAAGAACGTCCAGGTTCGCCACCGCGACCTCAGCTAAAGGATTCACATCGCGATGCCCGCTCTGGAAATTGAAATCATCAACAAGCTGGGCTTGCATGCCCGCGCGTCAGCCAAGTTCGTCGGTGTGGCAGGTCAGTTTCCTTGCGAGATCCTCGTGGGCCGTGACCCCGAGAAAATGATCAATGGCAAAAGCATCATGGCCATGATGATGCTGGCAGCCGGCCAAGGCACCAAAATCCATCTGCGAACCGAAGGTGAACAGGAGCAGGAGGCGCTGGATGCGTTGGTGGGGCTGATCAACAACTACTTCGATGAAGGCGAATAGCCTTAAGCTCTGAAGCAGATTCATTGTGGCGAGGGGATTTATCCCCGCTGGGGTGCGAAGCAGCCCCAAAACCTGACACGGCGATGAGTCAGGCAGTTTGAATGGGGCGCTTCGCACCCCAACGGGGATAAATCCCCTCGCCACAAGGTTCCTCTAAATATAAAAAGGCGCGTCATCCACTTGGATGACGCGCCTTTTTTACTGCGCTGAAGGTCAGCTACCCGCTACCGTCATTCGCTCGATCAACACCGAGCCGGTGCGGATGTTGCTGCGCAGTTCCAGGTCGTTACCCACCGCCAGGATCTGCTTGAACATATCGCGCATGTTACCAGCGATGGTGACTTCCTGGACGGCAAACTGAATCTCGCCGTTCTCGACCCAGAACCCCGCCGCGCCACGAGAATAGTCCCCGGTGACCATGTTCAGGCCATGCCCCATCAGTTCCGTCACCAGCAGGCCACGGCCCATGCGACGCAGCAAGGCTGCCTGGTCCTCTTCGCCATGGGTCACGAACAGGTTATGCACGCCACCGGCATTGGCGGTGCTGGGCATGCCAAGCTTGCGACCGGAATAGGTGCCGAGAATATAGGACACCAGTTCGCCATTCTCCACGAATGGCTTGGCGTAGGTGGCCAGGCCATCGCCGTCGAAGGCCGAGCTGCCCATGGCCTGCATCAGGTGCGGACGCTCATCGATGGTCATCCACTCCGGGAACAGTTTCTGGCCGAGTGCCCCTTCGAGAAACGATGATTTGCGATACAAATTGCCGCCGGAGACCGCCGACAAAAAGCTGCCAAACAACCCGCCGGCCAGTTCGGCGGCAAACAGCACCGGCACTTCACAGGTCGGCACCGGCCGCGCCCCCAAGCGGCTGGCCGCCCGCTGCGCGGCTTTGCGGCCAATACTCACCGGATCTGCCAGACGATTGCCCTGGCGGTTCACGTCATACCAGTAGTCGCGCTGCATCTGGCCGTTGGCTTCGGCGATCATGACGCAACTGAGGCTGTGCCGGGTCGACGCATAACCACCGATAAAACCGTGGCTGTTACCGTATACACGGCAGCCCTGATGGGTATTGAGGGTCGTGCCGTCGGCGTTTTTGATTCGCGGGTCGGCGTCGAAAGCCGCCGCTTCACAGCGCAACGCCTGCTCGATGGCTTGTTCCGGGGTGATGTCCCAGGCGTGGAACAGGTCGAAGTCTCGCAGTTCCTTGCACATCAGCGCAGCATCGGCCAGGCCCGAAGCTTCGTCCTCGGAGGTGTGCTGGGCGATCGCCAGCGCAGCGGCAACGGTTTCACGAATGGCGTCAGGACCACTGGCCGACGTGCTGGCCGAGCCCTTGCGCTGGCCGGCGTACAACGTGATGCCAAACCCCTGGTCGCGATTGAATTCGACGGTCTCCACCTCGCGCTGGCGTACCGATGTCGACAAACCTTGTTCCAGAGAGACCGCCACCTCACACGCACTGGCGCCCTGTCGCTTGGCTTCGGCAAGGATCTGCTCGACTTGTTCCTGCAGTGCCGGCAATGCTTGCGGGCCGACGCTCTGAACTGCACTCATGGTGTATCTCCACTCAAATTCTGCTTTCGGTCAGGGTTTGTACGAATAGTGCCTTTGCGACTTTGCGTACAAACCTGAGGCCTTCGAGCGACCGGGCCGGACAAGCGGCCCCCGACTGGTTATCATGGCGGCGTTTCTTTGCGGACTGCCACCATGGTTGATTCTTACGACGACTCCCTCTACGAGGGTGAAAAAAGCAAATCCCAGGTCAAACGCGAGCTGCATGCTCTGGTTGACCTCGGCGAGCGCCTGACAACACTCAAGCCTGACTTGCTGGCCAAACTGCCTCTGACCGACGCCTTGCGCCGGGCCCTGGCCGATGCGCCCAAGCACACCGCGAATATCGCGCGTAAACGGCACCTGCAATTCATCGGCAAACTGATGCGCGATCAGGACACTGACGCCATCCTGGTTCTGCTCGATCAACTCGATGCCTCTACCCGGCAGTACAACGAACGCTTCCATAACCTGGAGCGCTGGCGCGATCGCCTGATCGCAGGCGATGACGGCGTACTGGAAAAATTCGTCATCGACTACCCGGAGGCTGACCGTCAGCAACTGCGCTCCCTGATCCGTCAGGCCCAGCACGAGTTGGCGCAAAACAAGCCACCGGCCTCGAGCCGTAAAATCTTCAAATACATTCGTGAGCTGGACGAAACCCAACGCGGCCTGCGCTGAGTAACGACCGTGGGTGGAGGCCTCGCACTCCACCCAGCGCTCCCGTCATGCGCCCGTGCCACCCACGGTAATCGCATCAATCTTCAGGGTCGGCTGACCGACACCCACCGGTACTGACTGCCCATCCTTGCCGCACGTCCCCACGCCGCTGTCCAGCGCCAGATCGTTACCGACCATCGACACCTTGCTCATCGCCTCCGGCCCGTTGCCGATCAGGGTCGCGCCCTTGACCGGCGCAGTGATCTTGCCGTCTTCGATCAGGTAAGCCTCACTGGTGGAAAACACGAATTTGCCGCTGGTGATATCCACCTGGCCGCCGCCGAGGTTGGCGCAGTAAATACCCTTTTTCACCGAAGCGATGATTTCCGCCGGATCGCTCTGACCGCCCAGCATGTAGGTGTTGGTCATGCGCGGCATCGGCAGATGCGCGTAAGACTCGCGGCGACCATTGCCGGTACGGGCCACGCCCATCAGGCGGGCGTTGAGCTTGTCTTGCATATAGCCCTTGAGCACGCCGTTCTCGATCAGGGTGGTGCATTCGGTCGGGGTGCCTTCATCGTCGACGCTCAGGGAGCCGCGACGCCCGGCCAGGGTGCCATCATCGACGATGGTGCAGAGTTTCGAAGCGACCATTTCGCCCATGCGGCCGCTGTAGGCCGAGCTGCCCTTACGGTTGAAATCGCCTTCCAGACCGTGCCCCACCGCTTCGTGCAGCAGCACACCGGACCAGCCAGAACCCAGCACCACCGGCAATGTGCCGGCCGGCGCCGGGATCGCTTCCAGGTTGACCAGGGCCTGGCGCAGCGCTTCGCGGGCGTAACCCATGGCGCGATCTTCGCTGAGGAAATAACGGTAATCGGTACGTCCGCCGCCACCATGGCCGCCGCGCTCGCGACGACCGTTCTGCTCGACGATCACACTGACATTGAAACGCACCAGCGGCCGGACGTCCGCCGCCAGACCGCCGTCGGTGGACGCCACCAGGATCCGCTCCCAGACCCCGGCCATGCTCACCGATACTTGCTGGATGCGTGGATCAAGGGCGCGAGTGGCGACGTCGATGCGCTTGAGCAGCTCGACCTTTTCGGCGCGGCTCATGACTTCCAGCGGGTTGTCCGGCGCATACAACTGCGTCACGTCCTGGCTGCTGAAGGCCTGTACCTTGCCGTTCTGCCCGGCCCGGGAAATCGAACGAGCGGCACGGGCTGCGGCGCCCAGTGCTTCAAGGGTGATGGCGTTGCTGTAGGCAAAGCCGGTTTTTTCCCCGGACTGGGCACGCACGCCCACACCCTGGTCAAGGTTGAAACTGCCTTCCTTGACGATGCCGTCTTCCAGCGACCAGGACTCGGAGATCATTCCTTGGAAATATAGGTCGGCTGCATCGATGCCCGGGCCGGCCAAGTCGCCCAGCACCCCTTGCAGGCTTTCGAGGGTGACGCCACCGGGGGCTAAAAGGTGTTCACTGACTGAGGATAACAACCCGCTCATATGTTCTACGCCTTGAATTCGTCGTCTTGGACAGGCCGCTGTCGAGCGCCCTGCGAGAAAAAGCGCCGATGGCTAGCCACCGGCATACGCGCCCGGATGGACGCCTGTTCGCTGCTGTCGCGCTCGGCCAGCAAAACGGCCTCGCCTTGATCCTGTTGCGCCAGCACGCGGCCCCATGGATCGACTATCGCTGCATGGCCAAAGGTTTCCCGTGGCCCTGGATGCAGCCCGCCCTGAGCGGCTGCCAGCACATAACACTGGGTCTCGATGGCCCGGGCGCGAATCAACACCTCCCAATGGGCAGCGCCAGTCACTGCGGTAAACGCCGAAGGCGCGGTGATCAATTCAGCCCCGGCGGCGCGCAGCTCGCTATAGAGTTCCGGGAAACGCAAGTCATAACAAACCGTCAGACCAACCCGCCCTACAGGTGTATCGGCCACTACCACGTTGTAGCCATAAGCATAGTCATCAGACTCGCGATAACGACCGCGATTGTCTGCCACGTCCACATCGAACAGGTGCAGCTTGTCGTAGCGCGCGACAATCTGGCCCTGATCATCGATCAGCAACGAACAGGCATGCACCCTGGCGTCCGGTTGTTCCATCGGCGGCAACGGCAACGTGCCGGCCACAATCCATAACTTGAGGTCACGGGCGGTCTGTTTCAACCAGGGCAGGATCGGTCCCTGACCAAAGGCCTCGGCACGACCGATGTCCGCCACATCCCGCCGGCCCATGGCCGCGAAGTTTTCAGGCAGCACCGCCAGCCTTGCGCCGCCAGCGGCAGCCTGTTCCAGCAGCACACGAGCGCGGGCCAGATTGGCGAGCACATCGCTTTGACTGACCATCTGAATCACTGCCACTGGCATGGTGCTTCCCTCTTTTTTATCCTCGCTCGAGGCGGCTGTGGGAGCAAAGCTTGCTCGTGATGAGGCAGTTACATCCAACATATAGGCTGGCTGATACACCGCAATCGCGAGCAAGCTTTGCTCCCACAGGCTCGCTCCCACAAGGGGGATGTCATCGCCTGTCAGAACGGCTTGTCGAAGGTAATCTTCGGCTCTTTCCACGGCCCCTTGACGTCGTATCTTACGCTGGCAAAGCGCGCCACACGGTCGCCAATCAGTTTGTCGATCAGAAACAGCGCCCCACCCACCGCTGGCGCGCCGACAATCAGCGCTGCAATCGGCAGGTTGTTGGTCACCGGCAGCGTCACCTGCAACTTGGCGTCGACCCGATCGGCCACCATGTCCAGTGTGCCGTTGAGCTCCAGGTTGCTCGACGGTCCCGTCAGGGTGATGGGTTCACGGGTCACGTAAACACCGTCGCTCGCCACCAGCAGCCCCTTGACCCGATCGTAACTCAAGCCTTTGCCGAACAGGTCAGAGAAGTCCAGGCGCAATCGGCGGCCGATGGAGTTGAAGTTCAGCAAGCCAAATACCCGCAGCGCCTGGGCGCCGCCTTCCAACTCGACGAACTGGCCCTTGCTCAGCGACGCATCCAGACTCCCGGAGAAGCGCTTCGTGGCGACCCACGCTGGCGAGCCAGGCCAGCGACCATCGACGTCCAGGCGGAATTTCTCGCTGGTCACGCTCGGCGCATAGCCCCAGCCCTTGAGCACATCGGCCAGGTTCTTGCCACCAATGCGGCCTTTGTACCAACTGCTGGTGGAGCCGGGGACGCCTTCCCAGCCACCGTTGCCGCTCAAGACCATGCCCTTGAGGCCCATGTCCAGGTTGTTCAAGGCAATGCCCTTGCCTGTCGGACGCACCTTCAACGACCAGGCACCAATGAGGTCGGGCCCCTGGAACAACTGGTCAATGACAATATCCATGGCCGGAATGTTGCGAGGATCGACCGAAGCCAGCGGGTCCGGCGCGTTTTCGTCGGTCTGGACCGTCGGGTCGGCGGCCGGCAGGCGAATGTAGTCAAGCTTGATACCGATCGGTGCGGCCTTCGCGTCCGGCAGACTGGCGGTGCCCTTGGCCTGCTCGCTGGCAAGTCGCAAAGCCCAGGCGTCAGGCTTGCGGTCCAGTTGCACCGAAGCCCGGTCCAGGGTCGTGCCCATGGCGGTGAGCTTGCCGATGTTCAGATCGACGCTGCTAAGCAGCTGTTTGGCGCTACCGCCCGGATCCTGCCCCGCATACTTGCCCACCAGCTCCTGCCACGGACTCACATCCAGCTGCGACAGCGTCCCGCGCAGGCGCAGGCCCTTGCCTCCCGGCAGAATCGCATCACCGTTACCGAGCAAGAGTTCACCGCGACCGTCTGCAACCTGTCCATTCGGCGCCGCGTAGGTGAAGCTGGCCAGGTCGCCATAATCCACCCAGTAACGGCGCTCCGCGCCTTGCAAGGTCATGCGAAACACCGTGTCACGCCCGGCATCGGGCGCCAACCCGAAGGGCGCGGGCAGATCCACGGCCACGCCCTTGAGACTGGAACTGACCGACAGTTGGCTGTCGGCACCGTCGAGGATCACCTGCAACTGATACGGCACCACGCCAGTCACCGGCAATGGTTGTGTAACCTTCAGCCAGTCAGTGAGTTTCTTGACCTCCACCTGTCCGGAGGCGGCCACCCGCGTAGTCAGTTCACCGGCACGGCCTTCGGCAAAAATCTGCGCGGTCACGGGCCGGTCGAACGCTCGGGCCGCGATATTCTTGCCGCTCAGTCCTTTGTTGCTGTCGAAGCGGAAATCGCCCTTGAGCTGCGTCAGCTCCAGCACCGGCTCGCTGAGCTTGAGCCGGGCCTTGTCGGTCTTGAAGTCCACCAGAATCTTCGGTTGCTCGCCTTTCGCCAAAGGAATATCCAGCTTCACACTGCCTTGCAGGTCGCCCTCGCCTTCCCAGCCGGCGAATGTCTGCGCCGTACCGATCGGCGCCGTCTGCAGGATCTTCAAACCGTCGCCCAAGCCACCGGCGAACTCGCCGTCCAACAGCAGATGGGAATTCTGGCCGCTGGGCACATGGGGGATGTTCACCGAAACATTCCTGACCTGGGTGTCCAGCAACTGCCCCTGGCTGGCAAAGATGCGCACGCCGCTGTCTTCGACGAAAACATCCCCGCTGACCTTGCTCACCGAAGGCCACCCCGGCTGGAAGGCCAGCTCGGCATCATGCACCTTGAAAAACAGGCTGATGCTGCGTGCCGCGTCTTCGGCACCGTGGTTCAGCGAACCTTGATACTGGAAAAAACCCTGATCCACCGCGCCCTTGACGATTGCCGTGCGCAGCCACTCATCCAGCGCAGGGCTCAGGACAGCAGGCAGATACTTGGCGGTATAGCGACCGTCGCCATCCACCAGGCCGACCCGCAGGTCCATGTAGTCTTCCTGGCTGTGGTCGAAATGCAGGCGAATCAGGAAGTCACCGGCAATCCGGCCCTCCTCCCCCAGTACCTTCAGGTACGGCGCAATCAGCGTGAAACCCTGCTTGTCCAATTTCCAGGTCAGCCGGGCGTTAGCCTGCAAGTATTGCCAGGGCTTGGCGAAGATCGGGTCCAGGTGCAGGGAAAAATCCTTGCTGTCCATGCGCAGCTCACCGCCGCCCAGGTCGCCGCTCAGGCTCCCGGACACGTTGCGCGCCGCCGGGGCGCCGCGATAGGCATCAAAGCCTACGGTGTCCAGGTTGGTGGCGAAGCTGACTTTCTGATCACCGCTGTTCTGCGGGCGGTAGTCCACCAGCACGTTGCGCAGGCCGCCCGTGAACTTGAGCCGGTCGATTGCCGTGGCAACGCCTTCGGGCAACGGCGCCAGGGCATGGAGCAACGGCGTCAGCGGCGTGAGGTCGAGGCGATCAGCCTGCACGTGCCAGAGTTCTTCGGTTTTTTCGGTGGCGTTGTTCTGTTGCAACTGCAGGCGCGATTCCCAACGGGTTTCGCCCAGGCTCATTGCCAGGGAATCGAAGGTTGCGCTGAATCCCTGGTCGCTGCGCTGGAAATACCCGTTGAGCGCCAGGTTATGGATCTGCACCGGCTTGCGCTCGGCATAGGCGCCCTGGATGTCCGGCGCGTTCAGTCGAATGGCCGCGCTTTGCACGGTGCCCGCGCCCCAGCTCAGCCAGAACTCTGCGCCAGCCTTGATCCGGGAAAAATGCCATTGTCGGGTCAGGCGTTCCGGCAGCCATTTGGACCAATCGCTTTGCGGCAGACTCAGGTAGACATCGGCCTGGCCGTTCTTCCAGTCGCTGGCGCGGATACGGGTGCGCAAGTTGATCGCGACGGGTTGGCCGTCAGGCAGGGTCAGTCGGGCATCCAGACGCTGACGGGCAACACCGGTGCGCAGGCTCAGGCCAACGTAGGTCAGGGTCAGCGGTGGTTGTTCCAGCGGCTGCAAGGTCACCTGGCTGTCGAGCACCGACAGCTTCGAGATCATCTGCATACGTTCGAGCAGTTGCTGGGGATCCAGGGGCTGATCGTCCTGCACTGGCAGCCCCTCCAGGGCCCACTTGCCGTCGGCGTCTTCCTTGAGGCTGATCTTCAGGCCGCTGAGTTCCAGGTGAGCAATGCGCACCTGACGCGCCACCAGGCTGCCCCACAAGTCCGGCACGGCCCGCACCTGATCCAGATGCAAGGCATTGGCGCCCTCGCCGACCATCACGTCGTGGGCCAGCAGGATGGGGGCCAGGGCGCTCCAGCTACCGTCCAGGCTGCCGATATGCACGGGGATGCCCAACGCTTCGCTGGCGCGGGTCTGGACCTCGGCGCGGTATTCGGCCACCAGCGGAGCCAGTTCTCGCCCGAGGCTGACATACAGTGCCACCAGCACCAACAGCAGCGCGCACAGGCCCAGGCCCCAACGGGTCAGCGCGGCCAAAATGCGTGTCAGACGCTCCATGTCAGCGGGCTCCCCTGGCAAAAGTATTCAAATCCGCGGGGCTGCCGCTCATCAAGCCACTTCAGAGCAGCACCACGTCGTATTGTTCCTGGGAATACATGGTTTCCACCTGAAAGCGAATCGTGCGACCGATAAAGGCCTCCAGTTCCGCAACGTTCCCTGACTCTTCATCGAGCAGGCGATCCACCACTTTCTGGTTCGCCAACACTCTATAACCTGTGGCCTGGTAAGCGCGTGCCTCCCGGAGGATTTCCCGGAAGATTTCGTAACACACGGTTTCCGGGGTCTTGAGCTTGCCCCGGCCCTGGCAACTGCTGCACGGTTCGCACAGCACCTGCTCAAGGCTCTCGCGAGTGCGCTTGCGGGTCATCTGCACCAGGCCCAGTTCGGTGATCCCGATGATGTTGGTCTTGGCGTGGTCGCGCTCGAGTTGTTTCTCCAGGGTCCGCAGCACCTGGCGCTGGTGCTCTTCATGCTCCATGTCGATGAAGTCGATGATGATGATTCCGCCCAGGTTGCGCAGGCGCAGCTGACGAGCGATGGCGGTGGCCGCTTCCAGGTTGGTCTTGAAGATGGTTTCTTCGAGGTTGCGATGGCCGACGAACGCCCCGGTGTTGACGTCAATGGTGCTCATGGCCTCGGCCGGGTCCACCACCAGGTAGCCGCCGGACTTGAGCGGCACCTTACGCTCCAGGGCCTTCTGGATTTCGTCTTCGACGCCGTACAGGTCGAAAATCGGCCGCTCGCCGGGGTAATGCTCGAGACGATCAGCGATTTCCGGCATCAGCTCCGCCACAAACTGGGTGGTTTTCTGGAAGGTTTCCCGGGAATCGATGCGGATTTTCTCAATCTTGGGGCTGACCAGGTCCCGCAGGGTCCGCAATGCCAGACCGAGGTCTTCGTAGATCACGCTGGGGGTGGCGATGGTCTTGATCTGATCGGCAATCTGGTCCCAGAGCCGGCGCAAATAGCGGATGTCCATGAGAATTTCATCGGCCCCGGCCCCTTCGGCGGCGGTGCGCAGGATGAAACCTCCAGCTTCCTTGATGCCCTCTTTCTCCACGCAATCGCTGACCACCTGCTTGAGGCGCTCGCGCTCGGCTTCATCTTCGATCTTCAGGGAAATGCCGACGTGAGCGGTACGCGGCATGTACACCAAGTAGCGCGACGGAATCGACAACTGCGTGGTCAGGCGCGCGCCCTTTGAACCGATGGGGTCCTTGGTGACCTGGACCACCAGGCTCTGGCCTTCATGAACCAGGGCACTGATGCTCTCCACGGCCGGGCCTTCACGCATGGATATTTCCGAGGCATGAATGAACGCCGCACGATCCAGGCCAATATCGACGAACGCCGCCTGCATGCCCGGCAACACCCGCACCACCTTGCCTTTATAGATATTGCCGACGATCCCACGTTTTTGCGTGCGCTCGACGTGAACTTCTTGCAGAACACCGTTTTCAACCACCGCCACGCGCGATTCCATCGGCGTGATGTTGATCAGGATCTCTTCACTCATGGCAGGGTCTCGTTCAGGCGTGTTCACGATAATGGCCGCATCAAGTCAGACGGCGCTCAGCGCGCGCTCAGGGTTTGCCAACAGGGTATGCCGAAATGGCCCAACAGCTCCGAGGTTTCGCACAGCGGCAGGCCGACCACAGCTGAATAGCTGCCTTCAAGCCCGGCGACGAATACCGCCCCCAAGCCCTGAATACCATAGCCGCCGGCCTTGTCCCGGGGCTCACCGCTGTTCCAATAGGCTAGCGCTTGTTGCTCAGTGATGGAGCGAAAGCTGACCCGGCTGCGCACCACACAGGATTCACAACGTTGTCCGTCCAGTACCGCAATGGCGGTCAGCACCTCATGGTCACGACCGGACAGGCTCAAAAGCATCGCCATTGAGTCGGCCTGATCCAGCGGCTTGCCCAGAATCCGCCCGTCCAGCACCACGGCGGTGTCGGCACCCAGCACGCAGCCGTCCATGCCTGCGGGCAAAGCACGTCGCCCGGCCTCAGCCTTGCCGCGCGCCAGACGTTCGACATAGGCCGAAGGGGTTTCGTCATCCAGGGGAGTTTCGTCGATGTCTGCGCTGACGGCGGTGAATGGCACACCGATCTGCGTGAGCAACTCACGCCGACGCGGCGAGCCCGAGGCGAGGTAAAGCGGTTTCATCAAGACATCTCCCTCTCAAGGTGCGGGCCAATGCCTGACCGAATCAGTTGATTTTGAAACGCAGGCGCAAGCCACGCAAACCGAAGCTGACCCACGGCCAGAGCAAGGCACTGACCAGTGCCGGCAACACCAGCGCCAGGGTCGGCTGGCGATTGCCGGTCAGCGCGCTGAGCCACAGCTGC
>NZ_WUUD01000026.1:344188-350944 GCF_009831705.1 Pseudomonas sp. PICF6
ACTGCTGCCACATGGGGAACATCCGCAGGCGTTGTTGCAGCGATAGCACCAGGAACGTGATCAGCGTCAGGATCAGCGCGTTCTGCCCCAGCAACGTGCCATAAAGCACGTCTTCGGCCAGCCCCAGGCACCAGGCGGTGACCATGCCGACCTTGTGCGGCAGCGCCAGCGCCCAGAATGCCAGCAGCAGCGCCAGCCACAGCGGGCGCAGGATTTCCATGAATTGTGGCAGCGGCGAAACGCTGAGCAACAGGCCGATGGCGAACGTCAGCCAGACCATCCAGCCGTTACCGGAATGTGTACTGCTCATTATTCTCGTGCTCCCCTGGTGGCTGGCGCGGTGGCCGGCGTGGAGACAGGCGGTTTGGCCGCGGGCCTTGCGGGTTGAGTCGCCGGGGCTTGGGTGGCCGGCGTTGGCGCCGGGGTCGTTGCAGCCGGGGCAGGTGCCGGTGTTGTGCCCGGGACTGTAGCCGGGATAACCGGGGTCGCGGTCGAGTCGATGTTCTGCCGGTCCTCGGCCTCCTGGGCCACGGCGGCGTCGTTGGCGCGCTCTTCCGGGGTGCGGTTGTCGCTGAATACCAGCAGCAGGTATCGGCTGCGATTCAGCGCAGCCGTTGGCACCGCACGCACGATAGCGAACGGCTGACCTGAGTCGTGTATAACCTCCTTGACCGTCGCCACCGGATACCCGGCCGGGAATCGCTGACCGAGACCGGAACTGACCAGCAGGTCGCCTTCCTTGATGTCGGCGGTGTCTGCGACGTGCCGCAGCTCCAGGCGCTCCGGATTACCGGTGCCACTGGCAATCGCCCGCAAGCCGTTGCGGTTGACCTGCACGGGAATGCTGTGGGTGGTATCGGTCAGCAACAGCACGCGAGAGGTGTAGGGCATCAACTCCACCACCTGCCCCATCAGGCCGCGAGCATCGAGTACCGGCTGGCCGAGGACAACACCGTCGCGCTCACCCTTGTTGATGATGATGCGATGGGTAAAGGGGTTGGGGTCCATGCCGATCAACTCGGCCACTTCGACCTTCTCGTTGACCAGCGCCGAGGAATTGAGCAGCTCGCGCAGCCGCACGTTTTGCTCGGTGAGGGCCGCCAGCTTCTGCATGCGTCCCTGCAACAGCAGGTTCTCGGTCTTGAGTTTTTCGTTTTCGGCCACCAGCTCGGTCCGGCTGCCAAACTGGCTGGCAACACCCTGCCACAAGCGCTGCGGCAAATCGGTGATCCAGTAGGATTCCATCAATACCAGCGACATCTGGCTGCGCACTGGCTTGAGCAGCGTGAAACGGGCATCGACCACCATCAGCGCGACCGACAGCACGGTCAGCACCAGCAGGCGCACACCCAATGAGGGGCCTTTGGCGAAAAGCGGTTTAATAAGCCGCTCCTCCCAGGCAAATGTTTTCTTTATTCATACGGCATCAAACCGGCCTGGATACGAATGACAGAAGATAAACGTCAACGGGCAGCACTGCAAAGTGCTGCCCGGGGAGCGAACAACATAGACCATCCAGGCGGGCTTATTCGCTGGAGAGCAGATCCATGGTGTGCTTGTCCATCATTTCCAATGCACGGCCACCGCCGCGGGCAACGCAAGTCAGCGGGTCTTCGGCAACGATCACCGGCAAGCCGGTTTCCTGAGCCAGCAGCTTGTCGAGGTCACGCAACAGCGCGCCACCACCGGTCAGCACCAGGCCGCGCTCGGCGATGTCCGACGCCAGTTCCGGCGGCGACTGCTCCAGAGCACTCTTGACCGCCTGCACGATGGTCGCCAGCGACTCTTGCAGTGCTTCGAGCACTTCGTTGGAGTTGAGGGTGAAGGCACGTGGAACGCCTTCAGCCAGGTTACGGCCGCGAACGTCGACTTCACGTACTTCGCCGCCCGGATAGGCCGTGCCGATTTCCTGCTTGATGCGCTCGGCGGTGGATTCGCCGATCAGGCTGCCGTAGTTGCGGCGCACGTAGGTGATGATCGCTTCGTCGAAACGGTCGCCGCCCACACGTACGGACTCGGCGTAGACCACACCGTTGAGGGAGATCAAGGCGATTTCAGTGGTACCACCACCGATATCGACGACCATCGAACCACGGGCCTCTTCGACCGGCAGGCCGGCACCGATGGCAGCGGCCATCGGTTCTTCGATCAGGAACACTTCACGGGCACCGGCGCCAAGGGCCGACTCACGGATGGCACGACGCTCCACCTGGGTGGACTTGCAGGGCACGCAGATCAGCACGCGAGGGCTGGGCTGCAGGAAACTGTTTTCGTGAACTTTGTTGATGAAGTACTGCAGCATCTTTTCGCAGACGCTGAAGTCGGCGATCACGCCGTCCTTCATGGGGCGAATGGCTGCAATGTTGCCCGGCGTACGGCCCAGCATGCGCTTGGCTTCGGTACCGACAGCCACGACACTCTTCTGGTTACCGTGGGTGCGGATGGCCACGACCGAGGGTTCATTCAGGACGATACCGCGCTCGCGCACGTAAATAAGGGTGTTGGCAGTGCCCAGGTCAATGGAAAGATCGCTGGAAAACATGCCACGCAGTTTCTTGAACATGGGAAAGGGACCCTAGGCAACGCGTGGGTAAAAAAGTGCGGCAAACTCTAACAACGACAGGGATTTTGGGCAAGGCGCCAATATGTTAAATTGGCCGCTTTTCTGTGCACCAAACCCCGAAATCGCGGCCAATGCCCTGTTTCGCAGATACGTTCCTTTGTTGACGACAATAGAGGCCGTCAAAAAGGAACAGTATTTGTGATACAGGGCACTGGACCGTAGAAATGCGGTAGTGTTCCGACAATCTAACACACGGACAGATTGCGTCCGTTTTGTTTTCCACTGGAGAATCCCATGGCGCTTGAACGCTCCGACGTGGAAAAAATCGCTCACCTGGCCTGTCTGGGCCTCGATGAAGCCGATCTTCCACACATTACTTCTGCCCTGAACAGCATTCTGGGGCTGGTCGACGAGATGCAGGCGGTCAACACCGACGGCATCGAACCCCTGGCCCACCCACTGGAAGCCAGCCAGCGCCTGCGCGCCGACGTCGTGACCGAGTCCAATCACCGCGAGGCCTACCAGTCCATCGCACCAGCGGTCGAAAACGGCCTGTACCTGGTTCCGAAAGTCATCGACTAAAGGGAAAGAGCCTCTCATGCATCACATGACCCTGGCCGAGATCGCCCGCGGACTCGCCGATAAAAAGTTTTCTTCCGAAGAGCTGACCCAGGCCCTGCTGGCGCGCATCGCCCAGCTCGACCCGCAGCTCAACAGCTTCATCAGCCTCACCGAAGAACTGGCCCTGAGCCAGGCCAAGGCCGCCGACGCCCGTCGCGCCAACGGTGAGAGCGGCGCCCTGCTCGGCGCACCGATTGCCCACAAGGATCTGTTCTGCACCCAGGGCATCCGCACCAGTTGCGGCTCGAAGATGCTCGACAACTTCAAGGCCCCGTACGATGCCACCGTGGTCGCCAAACTGGCCGCAGCCGGCGCCGTGACCCTGGGCAAGACCAACATGGACGAATTCGCCATGGGTTCGGCCAACGAGTCGAGCTACTACGGCGCAGTGAAAAACCCGTGGAACCTGGAACACGTACCGGGTGGCTCGTCCGGTGGTTCCGCCGCCGCCGTGGCCGCGCGCCTGCTGCCGGCCGCCACCGCCACCGACACTGGCGGTTCGATTCGCCAGCCGGCGGCGTTTACCAACCTCACGGGCCTCAAGCCGACCTATGGCCGCGTATCGCGCTGGGGCATGATCGCCTACGCCTCCAGCCTCGACCAGGGCGGTCCGCTGGCCCGCACCGCCGAAGACTGCGCGATCCTGCTGCAAGGCATGGCTGGCTTCGATCCGAACGACTCCACCAGCATCGATGAACCGGTGCCGGACTACAGCGCCAGCCTCAACGGCTCGTTGCAGGGCCTGCGCATCGGCGTGCCGAAGGAATATTTCAGCGCCGGCCTGGACCCGCGCATCGCCGAGCTGACCCACAACAGCATCAAGGAACTGGAGAAGCTCGGCGCGGTGATCAAGCCAATCAGCCTGCCGAACATGCAGCACGCGATTCCGGCGTACTACGTGATCGCCCCGGCGGAAGCGTCCTCGAACCTGTCGCGTTTCGACGGCGTGCGCTTCGGCTATCGCTGCGAAAATCCGGACAACCTGATGGACCTGTACAAGCGCTCCCGTGGCGAAGGCTTCGGCGCCGAAGTGCAGCGCCGGATCATGGTCGGTGCCTACGCGCTGTCCGCCGGCTACTACGATGCCTACTACCTCAAGGCGCAGAAAATCCGTCGCCTGGTGAAGAACGACTTCATGGCCGCCTTCAACGAGGTCGACATCATCCTTGGCCCAACCACGCCGAACCCGGCCTGGAAACTCGGCGCCAAGAGCAGCGACCCGGTCGCTGAGTACCTGGAAGACGTCTACACCATCACCGCCAACCTCGCCGGCCTGCCGGGCCTGTCCATGCCGGCCGGTTTCGTCGATGGCCTGCCGGTGGGCGTGCAGTTGCTCGCACCGTACTTCCAGGAAGGCCGCCTGCTCAATGTGGCTCACCAGTATCAGTTGAACACTGACTGGCACACCCGCACCCCAACCGGCTTCTGAGGAGAAACACATGCAATGGGAAGTCGTGATCGGGCTGGAGATTCATACCCAGCTCACCACCCGGTCGAAAATCTTTTCCGGTAGCTCCACCACGTTCGGCTCCGAGCCCAACACCCAGGCCAGCCTGGTCGACCTGGGCATGCCCGGCGTGCTGCCGGTGCTCAACGCCGAAGCCGTGCGCATGGCGGTGATGTTCGGTCTGGCGATTGACGCCGAGATTGGCCAGCACAACGTATTCGCCCGCAAGAACTACTTCTATCCGGACCTGCCCAAGGGCTACCAGATCAGCCAGATGGAATTGCCGATTGTCGGCAAGGGCCACCTGGACATCGCCCTGGAAGACGGTACGGTCAAGCGCGTGGGCATCACCCGTGCGCACCTGGAAGAAGACGCCGGCAAGAGCCTGCACGAAGAATTCAACGGCGCCACCGGCATCGACCTGAACCGTGCCGGCACGCCGTTGCTGGAAATCGTCTCTGAACCGGACATGCGCAGTGCCAAGGAAGCCGTAGCCTACGTCAAGGCGATCCACGCACTGGTGCGCTACCTGGGCATTTGCGACGGCAACATGGCCGAAGGCTCGCTGCGTTGCGACTGCAACGTGTCGATCCGCCCCAAGGGCCAGGTTGAATTCGGCACCCGCTGCGAGATCAAGAACGTCAACTCGTTCCGTTTCATCGAGAAGGCGATCAACAGCGAGATCCAGCGCCAGATCGAACTGATCGAGGACGGCGGCAAGGTCATCCAGCAGACTCGCCTGTACGACCCGAACAAGGACGAAACCCGTCCGATGCGCAGTAAAGAGGAAGCCAACGACTACCGTTACTTCCCCGACCCGGATCTGCTGCCGGTGGTGATCGAGGACTCGTTCCTCAATGACGTGCGTGCCACCTTGCCGGAACTGCCACCCCAGAAACGCGAGCGCTTCCAGGCGCAGTTCGGGCTGTCGAGCTATGACGCCAACGTCCTGGCCACCAGCCGCGAACAGGCCGATTACTTCGAAAAAGTCGTGAGCATCGGCGGCGACGCCAAGCTGGCGGCCAACTGGGTGATGGTGGAATTGGGCAGTCTGCTGAACAAGCAGGGCCTGGAGATCGACCAGTCGCCGGTATCGGCCGAGCAACTGGGCGGCATGCTGTTGCGGATCAAGGACAACACCATTTCCGGCAAGATCGCCAAAATGGTCTTCGAAGCCATGGCCAATGGTGAAGGCAGCGCTGATGAGATCATTGAGAAGCGCGGCTTGAAGCAAGTCACCGACACCGGTGCGATCAGCGCCGTACTCGATGAAATGCTCGCGGCCAACGCCGAGCAAGTCGAGCAATACCGTGCGGCAGACGAAGCCAAGCGCGGCAAGATGTTCGGTTTCTTCGTCGGCCAGGCCATGAAAGCCTCCAAGGGCAAGGCCAACCCGCAACAGGTCAACGAACTGCTTAAAAGCAAGCTCGAGGGCTGATGACCATGGAGCCAGATTTCAAGCCTGGCTCCACTCTCCCTTGTGGGAGAGATCCTGTGGGAGCAAAGCTTGCTCGCGATGAAGACACCTTGATCCATCAGTGGACTGCGTTATCGTTCGTCGCGAGCAAGCTTTGCTCCCACAGGCTTTTCTCTCACTGGCCAGCGCCCCTATCTGTAGTTGGAAACCCCTACATGAAGCGTCTCCTCGGCGCCTGCGCCCTGCTGTCCCTGTTGGCCGGTTGCGCCAGCCAGAGCGGGACGGTCGATCCACACGGCTATGACCAGACCGGCGTCGCCTCTTATTACGGTGCCAGGCACCATGGCAAGCGCACCGCCAGCGGCGAGCGCTTCAACCAGCATGGCTTGACCGCCGCCCATCGCCGGTTGCCGTTCGGCACACGGGTGAAAGTCACCAACCTGAAAAACAACGACAGTGTCGTGGTCCGCATCAACGACCGTGGCCCCTACACTCGTGGCCGCCTGATCGATGTATCCCGCGCTGCCGCCGAGCAACTGGGCATGCTACGCAGCGGCACCGCACGGGTGCGTGTGCAAGCCCTCGACAATTGATAGACGGAGCCCGGACATTTCCCTACTCAATGCCATCCCGCTGCTGAGCCTGATCGAACTGTTCGGTGGCCTGCTGTTGTTGATCGCCGGGGCCGAGCTGCTGGTGCGCGCCGCC
>NZ_WUUD01000026.1:350954-367770 GCF_009831705.1 Pseudomonas sp. PICF6
ATCGGCCTGACCGTGGTCGCCTTTGGCAGCAGCGCCCCGCAAATGGCCGTCAGCCTGCAAGCGACCCTGGCGCAGAACGCCGACATCGCCGTGGGCAGCGTGATCGGCAGCAGCATCTTCAACATCCTCGTCACCCTCGGGTTGTCGGCGCTGATCATTCCGTTGCGCGTCTCGCGTCAACTGGTGCGCCTGGACATCCCGCTGATGATCGGCGCCAGCCTGCTGGTGTTCGTGCTGGCCTGGAACGAGGAACTGACGCAACTGGACGGCGCGTTGCTGTTGATGGCCCTGGCGGTGTACCTGGGCCTGTTGCTGCGCCAGTCGCGGCATTCGGGGCGACCGCATGGGATGGGCGTGGACGTGGCGCAAGTGTCATGGCCCAAAAGCCTGTCGATGATGGTCGTGGGCCTGGCGATGCTGATTTTCGCCGGGCACTTGCTGTTGGGCGCGGCGGTGGAAGTGGCGACGGACCTGGGGCTGTCGGAACGCATCATCGGCCTGACCATCGTCGCCGTCAGCACCTCGCTGCCGGAACTCGCCACCTCGCTGATCGCCGCGCTGCGGGGCCAGCGAGACATTGCCGTGGGCAACGTGATCGGCAGCAACCTGTTCAATCTGCTGGGCGTGCTGGGGGTGACGGCCCTCGCCGCGCCCTCGCCGCTCTCGGTGTCCCCCAATGCTCTGGATTTCGACCTGCCGGTGATGCTCGGCGTGGCGGTACTGTGCCTGCCGGTGTTTTATTCCGGCTACCGCGTCACCCGCGCCGAAGGTCTGCTGTTTTTGGGCTTGTACCTGGCCTATGGGCTGCATGTGGTGTCGTTCACTACCGGCATGCCTCTGGCCGGCCAACTGGAACGACTGATGCTGTTCTATGTGCTGCCGGCCCTGCTCGCGTTTTTGCTGTTCAGCTCCTTGCGCGCCTGGCGCCGTCAACACCACAAGAGGGATTTGCCATGACCGACACTCCAAAGACCGGCCTGGACATGCGCCGCCAGGTGATGGGCGACGCGTTCGTCGACCGTGCCTTGGGCAACGCCACCGAATTCACCCAGCCGCTGCAGGACTTCGTCAACGAGCACGCCTGGGGCAGCGTTTGGAGCCGCGAAGGCCTGCCGCTCAAAACCCGCAGCCTGATCACCCTCGCCGCCCTCACCGCCCTCAAATGCCCGCAGGAATTGAAAGGCCACGTGCGCGGGGCGCTGAACAATGGTTGTACGGTTGAGGAGATTCGCGAGGCGTTGCTGCATTGCGCGGTGTATGCGGGGGTGCCGGCGGCGATTGATGCATTCAGGGCGGCGCAGGAAGTGATCGATAGTTATCAGAAATCTGAGTGACTGTTAGATCGCTATCGCGAGCAAGCTCGCTCCCACAGAGATCGCAGGCGGACTGGAAACTTGTGTACACCGCCATCTACTGTGGGAGCGAGCCTGCTCGCGATGGGCCCTCAAGAACACCGCCACCCCAGGCTTCAGATCCACCCACCCCACTGCAACACAAAAATCCCCAAGTTGGTGGTAATTGCCGCCATCAGCGTGGTGATGACGATGATCGCCGCGGCCAGTTCATGGTTGCCATCGGCCGCGCGGGCCATGACGTAACTGGCGGCGGCGGTGGGGCTGCCAAAGTACAGGAACAGAATTCCCAGCTCCGCCCCACGAAAACCCCAGAGCCAGGCGCCGAGGGTGGCCAGCAGGGGCAGGCCGATCATTTTCACCAGGCTCGAACTCAGGGCCATCTTGCCGCTTTTGCGCAGCGCCGCCAGCGACAGCGTGCCGCCGATGCAGATCAACGCCAGCGGCAAAGTCATCTGGGCAAGGTATTTGGCCGAGGTTTCAAACCAGTTCGGCAGGCCTATCTGCCAATAGGCCAACGGCGCGGCTACGACCACACTGATGATCAGCGGGTTGCTGACCACGCTTTTGCAGATGCTCCAGGGGTCGGACTTGATCACTGGGCTGTAGACCGCCAGCACGATGGTCGACAGGGTGTTGTAGAACAGGATCACCAGCGCCGCGAGTATCGACCCCAGGGAAATCCCGTAGTCGCCATACATGCTCGCCGCCAGTGCCAGGCCGATCACGCCGTTGTTGCCGCGAAAGGCGCCCTGGGTATAGATGCCACGGTCCTCACGCGGGCAACGCCAGATCGCCCAGCCCCAGGCCACGGCAAAGCACACCAGGGTGGCAATGGAGAAATAGATCAACAGGTCCGGCTGCAATGCCGCGTGGAGATCGGCATGCAGGATGCCGAGGAACAACAGCGCCGGCATGGTGACGTTGAACACCAGGGACGAGGCGATGTGAATGAAATTGTCGTTGATCCAGTAAATGCGCTTGAGCAGTGTCCCCAGAAACAACATGGCAAACACCGGTGCGGTGATGTTCAGGGTTTCGAGGAAAATTGCCAGCATGCCGGGGACCTTGAGAAGGGTGTCGTTAGGTGGCTAATGATAGCCACTAACGACACTGGCGTCTGGTAGACCGCTATCGCGAGCAGGCTCGCTCCCACATTTGTTCCTGGGTGAACACAAAATCCATATTCACCACAACCCCCTGTGGGAGCGAGCTTGCTCGCGAGCGGTGTGTCAGCTTGCATAAATGCTGAATGTACCGCCGTCATCGCGAGCAAGCTCGCTCCCACACTGGATCTCCAGCGATCACAAGTACATCAAGTAATCGGCGCCGGGTTGAACAAGGTGATGTCGTTGTACAGCTTGTGCCGCTCGGCCCAGGTCTGTTTCTTGCCGCTGGCCACGTCCAGGTAGTAATGGAACAGTTCCCAGCCCAGTTCCTCGATGGAGGCGCGCCCGGTGGCGATCCGGCCGGCGTCGATGTCGATCAGGTCCGGCCAGCGCTGGGCCAGTTCGGTGCGGGTCGAGACCTTTACCACCGGCGCCATGGCCAAGCCGTACGGCGTGCCACGGCCGGTGGTGAATACGTGCAGGTTCATCCCCGCCGCCAGTTGCAACGTGCCGCAGACAAAATCACTGGCCGGCGTGGCGCAGAAGATCAGGCCCTTTTGCTTAAAGCGCTCGCCCGGACCCAACACGCCGTTGATCGCACTGCTGCCGGACTTGACGATCGAGCCCAGGGATTTTTCGACGATGTTCGACAGCCCGCCCTTCTTGTTGCCCGGCGTGGTGTTGGCACTGCGATCGGCCTCGCCCTTGGCCAGGTAACGGTCGTACCAGTCCATCTCGCGTACCAGCTCCTGGGCGACTTCCCGGGTTTGCGCCCGGGAGGTCAGCAGGTAGATCGCATCGCGCACTTCGGTGACTTCGGAAAACATCACCGTCGCCCCGGCCCGCAGCAGCAGGTCCGAGGCATAGCCCAGGGCCGGGTTGGCGGTGATGCCGGAAAACGCATCGCTGCCGCCGCACTGCATGCCCAGGATCAGCTCCGAGGCCGGCACGGTTTCGCGGCGGCGCTGGTCGAGTTTCTTCAGCCGGGTTTCGGCCAGTTCCATGATCTGCTCGATCATTTCGGTAAAACCGTGACTGGAATCCTGCAAGCGATACAGCCATGGCTCACTGAGGTCCACCGAGCTGTCGTTCTCATGCATCACCTGCCCGGCCTGCAATTTCTCGCAGCCCAGGCTGATTACCAGCGCTTCGCCCCCCAGGTTCGGGTTGCGTGCCAGATTGCGCACGGTGCGGATCGGGATGTAAGCGTCGGTGGCGGTGATCGCCACGCCGCAGCCGTAGCTGTGGGTCAGCGCCACCACGTCATCGACGTTCGGGTACTTGGGCAGCAATTCGTCCTTGATGCGCTTGACCGCATGGTCCAGCACCCCGGTCACGCACTGCACCGTGGTGGTGATGCCCAGGATGTTGCGCGTGCCCACGGTACCGTCGGCGTTGCGATAGCCCTCGAAGGTGTAGCCTTGCAACGGCGCTTCGGCCGCCGGCACGTCGGTGGACAGCGGCAGGCTGTCCAGCGGCGGCGCGGTGGGCATGCGCAGTTGGTCTTCCTTGACCCAACTGCCACGGGGGATTGGTTGCAATGCGTAGCCAATGACCTGGCCGTAGCGAATCACCTCGCCGCCCTCGGGAATATCTTCCAGAGTGACCTTGTGGCTCTGCGGTACAAAGTCCACGGTGACCAGGCCATCCGGGAACTCAGTCCCGGCTGGCACGCCCTGGTCGTTCACCACAATGACCACGTTGTCCCGCTCATTCAGGCGGATGTAACGGGGCGAATCGGCATGTTCAATCAGTTGCATCGACATCGCTCCTTCAGGATTTCGCTTCAGACAGGCTGGAAAGTTGATCATCCCGGGCCGCGGGCTCTTTGAGCACGACACGCTTGATCGGCCCGACGATCACCAGGTAACTGAACACCGCCATCAGCGCGTTGCAGCCCACGAACACCAGCGCCCATTTGAACGAACCGGTGGAGCTGATGATGTAGCCGATGACGATCGGCGTGGTGATCGATGCCAGGTTGCCGAAGGTGTTGAACAGGCCGCCACTCAGACCGGCGATCTGTTTTGGCGAAGTGTCGGACACCACGGCCCAACCCAGTGCGCCTACGCCTTTACCGAAGAAGGCCAAGGCCATGAAGCCCACCACCATCCATTCGATGTCCACGTAGTTGCACGCCACGATGCTGCTGGACACCAGCAGGCCGGCGATGATCGGCGCCTTGCGAGCGAAGGTCAGCGAGTGGCCCTTGCGCAGCAGGTAGTCGGAAATCACCCCGCCTAGCACGCCACCGATGAAGCCGCAGATCGCCGGCAAGGAGGCGATGAAACCAGCCTTGAGGATGGTCATGCCGCGTTCCTGCACCAGGTACACCGGGAACCAGGTCAGGAAGAAGTAGGTGATGCCGTTGATGCAGTATTGGCCCAGGTACACGCCGAGCATCATGCGGTTGGTCAGCAGTTGGCGGATGTAATCCCACTTCGGACCGTCGGTCTTCTTACCCCTGCCCTTGTCCTGGTCCATGTCGACCATCGCGCCGTTGGCGGCGATGTGATTGAACTCGGCCTCATTGATCATCGGGTGCTGACGCGGGCTGTGGATAACCTTCAGCCAGACCAGCGAGAACACGATACCGACCACGCCCATCACGATGAACACGTGCTGCCAGCCAAAGCGGTAGACGATCCAACCCATCAGCGGCGCAAACAACACCGTGGCGAAATACTGGGCCGAGTTGAAAATCGCCGAAGCGGTGCCGCGTTCAGCGGTGGGGAACCAGGCCGCGACGATGCGGGCGTTACCCGGGAAGGAAGGCGCCTCGGCCAGCCCCACCAGAAAACGCAGCATGAACAGCGCCACCACGGCGGTGGAGACACCGAATTCACCGACATAGCCTTGCAGCACGGTGAACAGCGACCAGGTAAAAATGCTCAAGGCATAGATTTTTTTCGACCCGAACCGGTCAAGCAGCCAGCCGCCTGGGATCTGCCCGGCCACGTAGGCCCAGCCGAAGGCGGAGAAGATATAACCGAGGGTAACGGCATCGATGCCGAGGTCTTTCTGCAGGCTGGAGCCGGCGATAGCGATGGTTGCGCGGTCGGCATAGTTGATCGTTGTCACCAGAAACAGCATGAGCAGGATCAAATAGCGGACGCGAGTCGGCTTGGTTTCTTGCATTTAAATCTACTTCCACTATTTATTTTTATACGGGAAATCTGGTTGTACGGCCGGGCGGGTTGTCCCGCTCCGGCCGGTGTCGCAATTACGATCCGATGTAAGAAGTTTTCACCACGGTGTAGAACTCTTGCGCATAGCGACCTTGCTCGCGCGAGCCATAGGACGAACCTTTGCGGCCGCCGAACGGTACATGGTAATCCACGCCGGCGGTCGGCAGATTGACCATCACCATGCCCGCCTGGGAATGACGCTTGAAGTGGTTGGCATATTTGAGCGAGGTGGTGGCGATACCGGCGGACAGCCCGAACTCGGTGTCGTTGGCCATCGCCAGCGCCGCTTCATAATCGGCCACACGGACGACGTTGGCCACCGGGCCAAAGATTTCTTCGCGGCTGATGCGCATCGAGGCTTCGCTGTCGGCAAACAGTGTCGGTGCCAGGAAATAACCTTCGGTGTCGCACGTCACCAGGCCGCCACCGCTGACCAGCCGCGCACCTTCGCTCTGGCCGATGTCGATGTACTTCAAGTCCTGGTTGAGCTGGGCTTCGGAAACCACCGGCCCGATATCGGTGCCGGCCTTCAAGGCATGACCGACCTTGATCGACTGCATGCGCTCGGCCATGGCAGCGACGAACTTGTCGTGGATGCCGGCGGTCACGATCAGGCGGCTCGAAGCCGTGCAACGCTGGCCGGTGGAGTAGAACGCGCTCTGCACCGCCAGTTCGACAGCCTGTTTGAGATCGGCGTCGTCGAGGATGACCTGCGGGTTCTTGCCGCCCATCTCCAGTTGCACCTTGGCCTGGCGCGCCACGCAATTGACCGCGATCTGCCGCCCCACGCCCACGGAACCGGTGAAGCTGATACCGTCGACCTTCGGGCTGTTGACCAGGACTTCACCGACCACACGGCCGCTGCCCATCACCAGGTTGAACACACCGGCCGGGAAACCGGCGCGGGAAATGATGTCCGCCAGGGCCCAGGCACAACCTGGCACCAATTCGGCGGGCTTGATCACCACACAGTTGCCGTAGGCCAGCGCCGGGGCGATCTTCCAGGCAGGGATCGCGATCGGGAAGTTCCACGGCGTGATCAAACCGACCACACCCAACGCTTCACGGGTGACTTCGACGTTGACGCCCGGGCGCACCGACGGCAAGTAATCGCCCGACAGGCGCAGGCACTCGCCAGCGAAAAACTTGAAAATGTTGCCGGCGCGGGTCACTTCGCCAATGGCTTCGGGCAGGGTCTTGCCCTCCTCCCGGGCCAACAGTTGGCCGAGTTCTTCGCGACGGGCGAGGATCTCGCTGCCGACTTTGTCCAGCGCATCGTGACGGGCCTGGATGCCCGAGGTCGACCAGGCCGGGAACGCGGCGCGGGCGGCTTCGATGGCGGCATTGACTTGAGCTGCATCAGCCTTGGCGTATTCACCAATGACATCGGACAAGTCAGACGGGTTGATGTTGGTGCAATAGTCGGCACCGGCCACCCACTGACCGTTGATGTAGTTATCGAAACGCTTTGAATCTGCCACGGAGCTACTCCTTCTACAATAGCTGTCTAGGAACGCAGAGCGTCCCTGGCTGCGTGCCCACGCGGAGCGTGGGAACGATCAAGCCTTACGCAAAAAGCCGCTGATTGCTCAGCGGCTTTGTCGGGTCTGTTACTGCTTGCCTTGCTTGTCGATCAGCGCGGCCAGGGCTTCGTATTCTTCCGGCAGCAGGTCGGTCAGCGGCGTACGCACAGGACCTGCGTCGTAGCCGACGATCTTCGCGCCAGCCTTGACGATGCTCACGGCATAACCGGCCTTGCGGTTACGAATGTCCAGGTAAGGCAGGAAGAAGTCGTCGATGATCTTGCCGACGGTCGCGTGATCTTCACGGGAAATGGCGTGGTAGAAATCCATCGCGGTTTTCGGAATGAAGTTGAACACCGCCGAGGAGTAGACCGGCACGCCCAGGGCCTTGTAGGCCGCGGCATAGACTTCTGCGGTCGGCAGGCCGCCCAGGTAGCTGAAACGATCGCCGAGACGACGGCGGATCGACACCATCAGTTCGATATCGCCCAGGCCATCCTTGTAGCCGATCAGGTTCGGGCAGCGCTCGGCCAGTTGCTCCAAGTGCGTGGCGTTCAGGCGGCAGACGTTGCGGTTGTAAACCACCACGCCGATCTTCACCGATTTGCACACGGCTTCAACGTGGGCGGCTACGCCGTCCTGGCTGGCTTCAGTCAGGTAGTGCGGCAGCAGCAACAGGCCCTTGGCGCCCAGACGCTCGGCTTCCTGAGCGTACTCGATGGCCTGACGGGTAGCACCGCCGACACCGGCGAGGATTGGCACGCTGGTGGCGCAGGTATCAACAGCTGTCTTGATGACTTGCGAATACTCGCTGGCGGCCAGGGAGAAAAACTCACCGGTGCCACCGGCCGCGAAAAGTGCCGAGGCGCCATACGGGGCCAGCCACTCGAGGCGCTTGACGTAGCTGTCGCGATTGAAATCGCCTTGAGCAGTGAAATCGGTGACCGGGAAAGACAGCAGGCCAGACGAGAGGATGGACTTCAGTTCTTGTGGATTCATTATTCGAACACCCTGGACGCAAATGTTGTGTTGTAGGAAACGGTTCAGCTTCAAGAGAAGTTGTAAGTCATCGTACAACTTAAAATACGAACGTCAACTGCATTTCGTCTTTTGTCGGGGGTCAGGTGCGCGGAGTTTGGCGAAAAGCCTTTGAGATCGGGCCTTTGAGGTTTGCTGGCAAACTGAGGAATCTTGCCCTGCGAGGCAGCGGACCGCTCTTCAAGTTGCGGATTAAGGTGTAGGGCTTATTGAACTCGAACCAAACACGGGACCGCTGTGGCGAGGGAGCTTGCTCCCGTTCGACTGCGAAGCAGTCGCCAACCTGTTGAACGGCGATCGACCGAAAGAGCTGAGGGGCCGCTTCGCAGCCCAGCGGGAGCAAGCTCCCTCGCCACGACAGCATCCTTGCCAGCAGAGCAGTGAGCGATTCAGCCCTGCGCTTGCGCCTCTTCATGAGCCTGGCGCAGCCGTTCGCGGCTGTTGGTCAGGTGCAAGCGCATGGCCGCACGGGCCGCGTCGGAGTCCTGGCGGGCGATGGCTTCGTAGATTTCCTCGTGCTCACGGCTCAGGCGGTCCATGTAGTGCTGGTGGTCGTCGTGGGCCAGGCGCGCCGAATTCAACCGGGTGCGCGGGATGATGCTGGTGCCCAGGTGGGTCATGATGTCAGTGAAGTAGCGGTTGCCGGTGGACAGGGCGATTTCAAGGTGGAAGGCGAAGTCCGAGGCCACCGCGTCGCTGGCGTGGGCCGCGCTTTCGTTCAGCGCATCCAGGGCAGCGCGCATCGCAGCCAGTTGCTCGTCGCTGCGGCGCTGGGCTGCAAGGCCTGCCGATTCCACTTCCAGGCTGATGCGCAACTCCAGGATCGCCAGCACGTCACGCAAGGTGACCACCGTCGCCGGGTCGATGCGAAAGCCGCTCGGGCTGGGCGTGTCCAGCACGAAGGTGCCGATGCCGTGGCGGGTTTCCACCTGGCCGGCGGCCTGCAAACGGGAAATCGCCTCGCGCACCACGGTGCGGCTGACGCCATGGGCTTCCATGATCGCCGACTCGGTGGGCAATTTATCGCCACGCTTGAGAAGACCGTCGCGAATCTGCTCGGTCAACACCGTCACCAGCTCCTGCGCCAGGCTGCGGCGCTTGCGGGGAAGGCGTGGTACGTCGATCGGTCTTTCCATGTGTCTGTGTCTCGGCAAGCGGCTGAATGCGCATCATGATAGCGCAACGGGGTTGTACGATCACCGTGCTCCCTGGCGGTCTTGGCAAAGTTTGCCGCCATGCACCGTTGTGGCGAGGGGATTTATCCCCGCTGGGCTGCGGAGCAGCCCTCTTGATCTACCAGCAGATCAATATCGTTGACCTTTGATTTTGAAGGGGCGCTTCGCACCCAACGGGGATAAATCCCCTCGCCACAACGGTGTTCGGCAATGACAATCAGGCGACTACAGCTTGCTCCACCAGTTGGCCATTTTCGATACGCACATGTCGCGGATGGAACCGTTTCAAACTGCTGCGATGGCCAACGCTGACAATGCTCAGCCCCGGCAACTGGTCAATCAGCGCCTGGTACAGCGTCGCTTCATCTTCTTCGTCCATCGCCGACGTGGCTTCGTCCATATACAACCATTGTGGTGCGTAGAGCAATGCGCGGGCGAACGCCAGGCGTTGCTGCTCGCCGGGCGAGAGCATGCGCTGCCAATGGTTGGCTTCGTCCAGGCGCGCCACCAGATGCGGCAGACGACAGGTTTCCAGCACTTGGGCATAACGCTCTGGCGGGTACGTGTCCCCCGGCTGTGGATAACTCAGCGCTTCGCGCAACGTGCCAATGGGCAGATAAGGTTTTTGCGGCAGGAACAGATAACGCGCCGCGGGCAACCGGATCGCGCCGTGGCCATCCGGCCACAAATGCCCCATTGCCCGGAACAGGGTGGATTTACCGCTGCCCGAACGCCCGCTGAGCATCACCCGCTCGCCCGGTTCGACGGTCATGTCGGTATGGCTGAGCAAATGGCGGCCGTCGGCCAGGTCCAACCCCAGGTTTTGCACTTTCAATGCATGGCCTTGGTTCTGCACATCGATGGCCGGCACGCGGTCTTCGTTGTCGCTCATGGCCTGGCGGAAGCTCAGCAGACGGTCACACGTGGCGCGCCACGCGGCGAGGTCGGTGTACGCGCTGATGAACCAACTGAAGTTCTCCTGCACATTGCCGAACGCCGAGTTGATCTGCATGAGCTCGCCCAGCTGAATCTTGCCGGCGAAGTAGCGTGGCGCGGCGACGATGAACGGGAAGATGATCGCAATCTGGCCGTAGCCGGAGGTGAAGAAGGTCAGGCGCTTGGACACCCGCATGATGTCCCAGAAGTTATGCCAGACCAGACCAAAGCGGCCACTCAAGCGGCGGTTCTCGTTGGGTTCGCCGTTGTACAAGGCAATGCTCTCGGCGTTCTCACGCACCCGCACCATGGAAAAACGCAGGTCGGCTTCAAAGCGTTGCTGGTTGTTGTTCAGGCTGATCAAGCGACGACCGATCAGGTGCGTCAGCCAACTGCCCACCGCCGCATACACCAGCGCACACCAGAACATGTAGCCGGGGATGGTGTAGCCAAATACCTGGATGCTGCCCGACACGCCCCACAAAATGATCGAGAACGACACCAGGCTGACCACGGTGCGCAGCAGCCCCAGGCCCAGTCCCAAGGTGTTGCTGGTAAAACTGTTGAGGTCTTCGGAGATCCGCTGGTCCGGGTTATCGGTGTAACCGCCCTGCTCCAGCCGGTAGTAATTCTTGTCATTGAGCCAACGGGCGAAGTGTTTCTCCGTGAGCCAGGCCCGCCAGCGAATGGTGAGCATCTGCGTGAGGTACAAGCGATACACCGCGCCCAGGATCGCCACCGCGGCGATGCCGCAGAAATACAGGATCAACCGCCAGAACGCGACGCTGTCCTTCTCCTGCAAGGCGTTATAGAAATCCTTGTACCAACTGTTGATCCACACCGAAATCGCCACGCTGAACAGCGACAGCACGATGACGGCAATCAACAGCGTCCAGGCCTTGCCCTTCTCCTCACTGCGCCAGTACGGCGTGGTCATTTGCCAGACACGGCGGAAAAACTGCCCGCGCACCGCATCATTGACCGCGGAATATTCAGCGTTCTGATTCATGGTTAAGGCTCTGTAAAGAAAAAAAACTCGGGCCGATCATAGAACAACGGCCCGATTTGCCGCGAGGGTGGACAACATCTGTTCAGCGCAGGTTCAGCGACGCACGGGGCGCTTCTGCAATTTGCGCTGCAAGGTACGCCGGTGCATGCCCAAGGCGCGGGCAGTGGCGGAAATGTTGCCTTCGTGCTCGGTCAGCACCCGCTGGATGTGCTCCCATTGTAGGCGGTCCACCGACATGGGGTTTTCCGGCACCAAGGTGTCCAGATCGGCGTGCTCGGACAACAGGGCCGCCAGCACGTCATCGGCGTCGGCCGGTTTGCACAGGTAATTGCAGGCGCCACGCTTGATCGCCTCCACCGCGGTGGCGATGCTCGAATAGCCGGTGAGGATCACCACGCGCATTTCCGGGTCCAGCTCCAGCAGCTTGGGCAACAGCACCAGGCCCGAGTCGCCGTCCATTTTCAAATCCAGCGCGGCGTAGTCCGGCAGGTCGGCCTGGGCGATGCTCAAACCTTCCTCGGCGGAACCTGCGGTGCTCACGCGAAAGCCCCGACGGGACATGGCCCGGGCCATGACGCGGGTGAAGGTGGCGTCGTCGTCCACCAGCAACAGATGCGGCAGTTCTTCGCCGTCGACTTGGATCTCGTCACTCATGTTCGTCTCCTCGGTCGGCATGGGGCAGGCGCAGCTCGGTGAGCGTGCCGCCCTCCTCATGGGGGTAGAGTTTCACCGAGCCGCCGGCGCGTGTCACGCTGGCCTTGCTCAAAAACAGGCCCAGGCCGAAACCTTTGCCCTTGGTGGTGTAGAACGGCTTGCCGATTTGCTCGGCAATCGCCAGCGGCACACCCGCGCCGTGGTCGCGGATGCTGATGGTCAGCTCGTAGGCATTCCAGTCCAGCGCCACTTCCAGGCCTTCGGGGCAGGCGTCGGCGGCGTTGTTCAACAAGTTGAGCAACGCCTGGGTCAGGTCCGGCGGCGGCGCCATGCGCGGCACCGGTCCTTGACCCAGACGCTGGAAGCGATAACTGGCCTCCGGGCGCATCAGGTGCCAGCGATTCAGGGCCTCGTCGAGCCAGTCGGTGACGTCCTGCATGTCGATGGCCAGCCGGCGATTGGCCTCGGCGGCACGCACCAGGTACTGCAGGGTTTCCTTGCAGAGCTGGACCTGATCCTGCAACACACCGAGGTCTTCCTGCAGCGCCGGGTCGTGATGATCCTGGCGCATCTCCTTGAGCAGTACGCTCATGGTGGCCAACGGCGTGCCCAACTCATGGGCGGCACCCGCGGCCTGGGTCGCCACGGCCAGCAATTGCTCGTCCCGCAGGCCCTCTTCACGGCGAATGGCCCGCAGTTCTTCTTGACGACGCAACTCTTCGGCCATGCGCGCAGCAAAAAACGTAATGACCGCCGCCGCCAGGGCGAAACTCAACCACATGCCGTAGATCTGCAGGTTTTCCCGAGCGATAGGGAAAGTTTCCAGCGGATAGAAGCGCGCCAGCAACAAGGTGTACAGCGCCAGGGCGATGCCGGACAGGATCAGCGAATACCGCCACGGCAACGTCACCGCGGCAATGGTCAGCGGCACCAGGTAATAAGACACGAAAGGGTTGGTGGAGCCGCCGGAGAAATACAGCAACGCGCTGTGGATAAACAGATCGCAGGCCAGTTGCACGGCGTATTCCAGCTCAGTCACCGGCCACGAGGTGCGCAGACGGATGGCGGTCAGCGCGCACAGTATCGAAGAGCAGGCCAGGGTGATCGCCAATTGCAGCCACGGCAGCGGCAGCAGCTCGAACCAATAGGCGAGCCCCACGGACCCGGCCTGGGCGGCCAGGACCAGAATGCGGATAAACGTCAGACGCCAGAGGTTCTGGCGAGAGGCGGAAGTCATTTGCAAAGGGGCGAGCATGAGCTCTCCTGATGAGCGCTCCAGGCGGATCGCACGGAGTATAACCAAGGCGCGACGTGCACAGGCAGCTATGCGGCAAAGCGCCACAGCCCCGAAATGACACACTAACCATTGTGGCGAGGGGATTTATCCCCGCTGGGGCGCGAAGCGGCCCCCAAAATAAGGTCGGGCACCACGCTGAGCTAGATCATGACAATTCTGGGACTGCTGCGCAGTCCAGCGGGGATAAATCCCCTCGCCACAAAAGCTCCCCTGACCTTCGCATCTGTATAGAAGTTGTAACTGTGCGAACCCGCCCATAAAAGCTAGAGTCTTACCGTTCACGCAGGCCCGGATCTCACCCCTGCGCCTCATCCCAAGGAGCTTTCATGCAAACGTTCAGTCGTCACGCCGCCCTGCTCGCCCTCAGCCTCGGCACCGTCGCCAGCCTGCCGGCCCTGGCCGCCGATGAGCTTCACTACAACCAGATTTCCCTGCGCGCCGAAGCCAGCCAGGAAGTCGCCCGCGACCTGATGATCGTCACCCTCTACACCGAGGAACAAAACACCGACCCGGCCAAACTCGCTGCGGCCGTCACCACCACGCTGAACAAAGCCATCGGCCAGGCCAAGCAGGTCAAGGACATCACCCTGCGCCAGGGCAGCCGTAACAGTTACCCGGTCTACGACAACAAAGGCCAGAAAATCACCGGCTGGCGCGAACGCGCTGAACTGCGCCTGGAAAGCGCCGACTTCGCGGCCCTGTCCAAACTCACCGGCGAGTTGCTCACCGACCTGAAAATGGGCGGCATGGACTTCACCATCTCCACCGCCACCCGCCAGACCAGCGAAGACGCCCTGCTCAAGGACGCCGTCAACGCCTTCAAAGCCCGCGCCCAACTGGCCACCGAAGCCCTGGGTGGCAAGGGTTACAAAATCGTCAACCTGAACCTCAACAGCAACGGCTACCCACAGCCCTACATGCGCCCGCAAATGATGATGAAAGCTGCGTCCATGGATGCTGAATCCCTCACGCCGGAAGTCGAAGCAGGCACCAGCAAAGTGAACATGACGGCGGATGGGGTGGTTGAGGTGTTGATGCAGTAACCCGCCTGAACGTTGCCGATCGTTCCCACGCTCCGCGTGGGAATGCCTCCACGGACGCTCCGCGTTCGGCTTTGGAAAGGGACGCAGAGCGTCCCGGGCTACATTCCCACGCGGAGCATGGGAACGATCAACTTCCGTGGCGAGGGGATCAAGGTGCCGGACTGGCCGGCACTTCAAGCTGATCCAACGCCTTGTCCACCAGCAACTGACACAACTCCACCAACTGATGAATCCCCAACGCCACACTGCGCCGCGTGCCCTCCACTTCAAAGGCCAGGTCCTCGGCCATAGCTTTTACTGAAGCCAGGGTTTCGGAGGTACTGGTCAGCAGCGTGTCAGCGTCGGCTTTGGCGGTGACGGAGAACAGGCTGTCGATGCGGGGGTCGGTGCTTGGCTCTGGTTTTTTTGGGTTGAGGTAATGATTGAGTGCCCGCTCGGCGGTGGCTCGGTCTTTGAGTAGGTCTTCGATGGAATCGAAGCCGAAAAGGGGGTTGGTTTTGTTGAAGGGTGGGTCGGGGACTGACTTATCCATTTATTTGTACCTATTTAGTGATGGGGACCATCACTTGCCGTTTCTCACTCGGCAAAGTGGTGGCAGCTGTGTGCAGGGGTGAGAAATCCGAGAAATAGGTACTCGGCCAGACCGAGGCCTGCCCGCACACAGCCGCCATAACGCATCTACTACAGGCAGCGGATAAGCTGGCGGCAATTATGCAGGTACAGAGGCTGGATGCCTATTATTCGGGTTTCTCACGCCCGGTCGCTGAGTCGCAGCGACAAGAAAAAGGTTAGAGAGCCCACTTCCGAGCGGCAACCCTAAAAAACTGTGGGATGTTTCGGTTCGGGGCCGGCGATCCTTCCGACACAAATGAATGACTCGTGCCGCTTCGCTTCCTGACGTCGCAACCCCCGTGGCGAGGGAGCTTGCTCCCGCTGGGCTGCGCAGCAGCCCTTTTCAGAGTTGTGTGTATATCCGTTTTTTTGGTAACGGCGACTAATGGTTCCGCTCTTACAGCGGGTCACTTTTGAAGAGCGCAAAAGTAACCAAAACGCTTCTGCGGGTATGACTCACCCACATGGGTTACAAATCAGTTCACGCACATAGGTAACAGTTTTTAACTGGCAGGGTCGATTTCGCGAAGGGCCATCCATGGCCCAGCGCGGCTAACCCGGCATCCATGCCGGGTTGCCCACTGCGCAACACCTTCGTTCAGCCAGCGTGGTTAATGGGGCGCCCGAGATCAACGTCCACCACGAGGCGGCCTGGTAGCCGACCTGGTTCTTGGTGGGACCGCGTTTCTCCTGTGGGAGGGGCTGGATGCACATGAATTTCTTGCCTATTGAAAATCCAGCGTGGGAGCGAGCCTGCTCGCGATAGCGGTGGTTCAGTCAATGAGGATTGTTGGCTGTGCCGGTCTTATCGCGAGCAGGCTCGCTCCCGCACTTGGATCGGAGTACGAGCGGGAAAGCCAAGCCGGCTGTCAGGCCGCCTCGCGATGGACGTTGATATCGGGCGCCCCGTTAACCACGATGGCCGAACGCAGTGTTGCGTAGTGGGCACACCGAGCCTAGGCGAGGTGCTTAGTGGCGGGGCAGAAGCGCTTTGGTTACTTTCGCCTGGGCCGGCATTCCGGCTATTTTTTCGAAAGTGCCCCGCCGTCAGAGCGGAACCTTAAGTGGCCGTTACCGCAGGAATGGATATGTACTCGATCAGCTCAGAGCGCCTTACCCCACGATCACAGAAGCACCTCATCCAAACTCATTTATCCGCACAAAACACGCATACACCGCTTCTACCACTGCATCATCTTCGCCCATATCGTGCGCATACAGCCGAAGCCCCAACTCACCTGCTTCAAATCCCGATGAATTAAAGTCCAGGGCTTGGCCCTGCTCCTTCAGGAACTGCTGAACTTCGAGTACAGGAGCACCGACCAAGCGCTGTCCACGCCAACGGAGATCACTCCATTTCAAAAACTCCATGCCAATGACGGTGTACTGCTCATCAAAATAAACGTGAACCCCTAGATCATCGTAGGCGTCAGTTGGAACTGTAGACTCTGGAGCTTTGTAAAATTCCTCGAACCCGTCTCCCAATACCGCTCTCGATTGGTCACGGTGCACGCCGGTATGCATTGATCCAACATCACCAAAACCCACCAACTCGAAACTCATTCTGCTCGCCCTCCGCCTACGGCAACTTCACTATAACGACCTCATCAGAACCTTTGGGCAGCTCTAAAAAACACTTCCACTTCTCTAAAATCTTGCGCCATTCCTGCAAGGTAAACCTGCCCTCAGATTGGCCGATCCAGTCGTCGTTGACCAAGATATCAACTTGCACACCTGAAGCATCCATATTCAATAGGACATCATTTCCACCTTCAATGATTGAGACTTGAACACCACTCTCGATTGATGTGACAGCCTCCAGCAATTGAACACAGTTACTTGGAACCTGAGCGATTGCACTTAATACGCTGCAAACATAA
>NZ_WUUD01000026.1:367780-376511 GCF_009831705.1 Pseudomonas sp. PICF6
GCGTTGCGCATCCTCCTGGCCAGGAGACACCTCAGCTACAGCGTTGTAAACCTGCCCAGCAACCGGGTGAACGCCACCATCCACATAATAAAACTTAAGTTCCATTGCATTTCCCAAATACATTAAGGAATAAGGGGACAGATTTATTTTCTCAAATCAATTCTCGGCCCACCCTGCCCTCGTCGCTCTTGGTCACGTTGCACAACGTGGTGCGGATGGCTCGGTAAACAATAGCTCCCATTCTGGGCATATCTGACTCATCCGTCCGTGGAAGCTTTCAGCGTGGCAAAGAATTAAAATAAATCTGTCCATTTTGTCGTAGCCATTGATGAGGAAATGGGTACGACGGGTTCGACCAGGCAAGTCGAGATAAAAGGAAACCCTGCAATTAAAAGCTGCAGGGCGAGTTGGCTTTTAGCCTTGACTTGAGACGGGCTAATGGGCGTCCTCTTTCTTGCGTCTTTACTTCTCTACCTGCGCTGACAAATACAATCGTTCCTTCTCTCCAACGGCATCCAATCGATCAAACTCCCTAACAAAGCACTCTACCTCAGAAGGCAACTCACAATGAAATTTCCATAGTGCCGCAGCGCATACACCTTGGAAAAACTCCAACGCCTCCAAAACCCCTGCTGACTCTTCAAATTTCAACTTCCTTAACTCAGCCATTAGCTTTCTAAGCAAATCGAGCACATACCATCTACACTCTAAAGAAAAAAGCTCTTCATACATTACAGGCTCATTACGCAAAAAATCCTCTGATAAAACAATCACTCCATCAATATAATTTATGTATGACTCCAGAATAGAAATCCGCCCCCTCCCTGACTCACAAATAGAAAATATATAGCCCGCAGATTAAATTCACACATCACTAGCTACCTTAAAGGCTGAATATGCCAAACTTCTTTTGTATCAGGATTAGGAAAAAGGGAAAAAGGGGACAGATTTATTTTCTCAAATCAATCCTCCGTCTACCCTGACCTCGCCGCTCTTGGCCACGTAGCACAACGTGGTGCGGATGACTCATCCGTGGAAGCTTTCAGCGTAGCAAAAGAGAAAATAAATCTGTCCCCTTCTTTTCTGACACAACATATCAACGTTTTCAGGCGACGAGAGTGAACACCGGGAAGTGCTTGAGCGAGCGCGCTGTGTAAGAATCGGATGGCCTGCATGGGGCGGGATCTTGTTTTGTGTGGTGCAACACAAGCTGCCGACTCATGCAGGTCTCTTCAATATTCCAACCTCTTGATTTTTCGTAAGAAAATTCGGGGATCCTTCAGAATCTGCCCCCTTTTTTCTTGTGCAAAATCTTTTTTCTGCTCATCACCCGTAAAAACATCAAGAATCGCTAATACTTTTCACACTTTCACAAGAATCCACTGAGAGCATGCAAATAACATTTAAAACTTCTATTGGCAGCTCGGATATCTTTTTACCATTTTTTGGTTTAGCGACTAACTTGTACCCTCCCCCACCAAAATCATGACTAAATAGCCCTTTCTTCGCCATAGAAACAAACGACTGCAAGTATCGACTCCGTTGAACTTCAGAGCTAAATACCGGGAGATTCTCTTCGACCACCTCAACCTCAAAGCATTCACTTAACGAATAAAAATACTCATACATCAACTCATACTCAGAAAGAGATTTTCTTATTGACCGCGGAACGTCCCCCTTTCCTCCAGTCGCAAAATGCGCAAGAAACCCATCTTTACACGAAGCAAACCAATCTAAATCATTGATCTCCAAAAACTCGTCATCCATTTCCATTATTCAGCTCCAAATATATTTGTGCAATTCTCGCAACGCGGAACTACGTCTCCTGTTCGAGGACGAATCGCAGGAGTAAATTTAATATCACTGAGCTTAAGGCTTGGATTGCTCAAAAGCAGTTCATTAGCAGCTCTAAACTCAGCACAACGGCCCAGAGTGTTGCCACATGCTGTTTTAATACCCAAACCTCCGAGTTTGTCCGCGTACGCTTGCAGTTCAGGTGCAACCTTACTTGGAACAGCTCCACTAGAAGTAGTAACTATTTTCCCTGTCAATGGATCCACTGCACCGATAACAGTTGGCGGCTTATACTTACCAAGTGTTCCAATGTACTTCTCTAGCTGTTGGTTAGCATCGTCAAGGAGCTTAGCTACTTCCTCTTTTGTTGTCCCAGCAATATTTTTCTCTGCATCAACCACCTCCGCAAGATTACCCCCAGCCTTCGGTGTCAGTCCATTACTGGTTTCAAGGTAGAGCTTGCCGTCCGCTGCCAACACTTCCGTGTTACCAGTCTTAGTGTTGATGACCCGACGGTAGCCCTCGGGCAACCCACCCGTCACGTTGGCTCCCGCGGAACTGCCTTCACGATAGCCTGCCGGCAAAGCTGTTCTCTCCGCCGTTAGGGTCGCTCCCGTACGTATAGCCTTAGCTTCCGTAAACTTATCCAAAGCCGCCTGAACCCTAGGCGAAAGCCCTCCTTCGCCAACACCTGCTCCACGAGCACCGCCGGAGGTCGGTATGACCAGTGCAGCCACGCTTGTTGCGTTTTCCCACGTGTCAGTGACCTTCGCCAGATTCGTCAGATCATTCAACGCACGCTCGGTCAAAGTATCCTTGTACTGCGTGCAAGTCGCGGTCGTGCAATTGAGATCCTGCAGAGCGGTCAGCCCGCCCTGGATCGAAGTCAACAAGGATTTGGCAAACGCGCCGCTGACGGCCTTCTCCGACCAATCGGTGATTTCATTACTGATCTGTTCGTACTTCCCCCCAATCCATGTTTTTTCCTGACAGGTCTCGCTACTACCACAGGCATTCATGTCCCCGACGAAATCACTCATGTCATGGTGGTTGAGGTTGTTGTACTGGGTCGCATTGCCAGCCACATACGAGCCAGTCTGCAGACCATTCGCATCATCGCCAGCCACGGCGGCAGCGGCCACTACGCCTAGCAGTTGCGAAGACATGAGCATCAGGTGGTCACGGTTCTCCGGACTCATTTGAGCCGACATCCGTCGCAACTGGTTGGCGAACGTCTCGTTCACACCCGCCGCCATCGCACCGACAGCGAAGTCGCTGCCCGAAGCTTCGGCGATCATGCCGCCTACCAAGGCGTGCAGGGCGATCTTCTCCGGACTGCCGGTCTTCAGCCCGAGGTTACCTACCTGGTCAAAAGAATAAGCCGCCAAGGTGTTGTAGACCGCCGACTGCAGGATGCCCGCTAACGTAACGTCCCGACCGAAAGCTTTGGCGATCGCAGCAGCGGATGCGTTGTTGATCAGTTGCTGACCCGCAAAATGGCTGACGGCTTCGATCGAACTTAGGTCAATGACCGTCTTGCCATTGACCTGTTTGGTCATGGTCATATCGCCCAGGTAGTTCTCGGCGACACCGGCCGTGATGGCCGCGATGGCGGCGTTGGTAAGGCCGTCTTTGCTGGCTACCGCTTTCAACCCGGCACCCAGGTCGCCCTTGTTGTTGATGGTCGCAACCGTGCCGGTGGTTGCCAGGCTGGCCGCGCCTGCCAGAGTTGCACTGCTCAGGCCGGCGCCAGCAGGACCGAGCAGCACCGTCATCAGAATGGCGATTATCATCTGCGCAGCCGGACCCAGGCCCGAGTTCGCGTACTTGAAGCTGGTGTGGATCTCCTGCACTTGCCGCCAGTCAACACCACCCTGCTCATCAAGCTCCTTGAGCCAAGCCAGTTTCGGATCGGCCTTGACCATGGCATCGATGGACTCACTGACCGTCTGCTTGTTGACCTGCAGCACGTCCGCATGAATCTTGCCAACCGCGTTGATGACCAAGTCGCCTTGAGCAGTCAGTTCACTCTGACGAACCGTCTCATCCGTGCGGCCGCTGCCCTTCATGCTGAACCACGCAGCGCTGGACTTGCTTTTCTCGTGACTCTCCTGATGCAGATCCTTCACAGCCTCGAAGGTGATGTCGCCACCGCTGTCCACGATCAGATCATTACCGCTGTCGAGCTTGGCCGCCTGGTATCGCTGATCACCTCCGCTCTCCAGAATCAGGTCGCCGCCCGTGGTGATCGCGCTGCCGACATGACGCACGTCAGTCACTTCGTCACGCTTGGTCTTCTTTTTCCCCCAACTGCCCTTACTCTTTTTCTGGTAAAGCGAGTAGTCGCTGTCGGTCTCGGCTATCAGTTCGAGCTGGTCGCCGGCGTAGAGATAAGCCTCGTCACCCGCACTGACGCGACTGGAGATCAGGCGAAGATCCTCACCCGCGGTCATAGAAACATCACCGCCGGCACTCACCTGAGTGCCGACTTGACGGACATGATCCTCCTGGCGGGTCACCTTTTTGCTCTTGGAGTAGGAGTGTTCCTCATCGGCAGCCGAAGACAGGGTCATGTTGTTGACCGCGTCAATGGCAATATTACGCTTGGCCTCCAAGTTGCTGCCGATGGCGGCGAAGTCACGGCCGGCGCCCATGTCCAGGTCACGACCAGCGGTGATCTGCGAGCCGGACTGCTTGATGGACTCGCTGCGGTTGCGCGTACCGTTTTGATAACTGTAGGTCTGTTCGGCAGAACCTATCAGCAGGTCACGCCCGGTGCGGATCTCCAGATCGCGGCCGGCTAGCATTACGCCACCGATATTGAGCATGTCGCGCCCGACGCCGGCGATCAGATCGTTGGACGCTTCGATGCGGGCGGCGCTGTCCAGCTTGCCTTCAACGACGTAACCGCCCTGCTGCAGGGTCTGGGTACGTTCATTTACCACATCCCCCAGCAGACTGTTCAGGCTGACATCACGTCCGTTGATGATGCCTCCGGCACCGTTGAACAGGGTGTTGCCTGCCAGCAAGTCGACGCGACCGCCGGCTTGGATCAAACCACTGTTGACCAAGTCTTGGCCGGCGCTGGCCGACAGATTGTTCTTGGCTCGCAGGGTTCCGCTATTCTCCAGGTTCTGACCGGCTATCAGGTTCACATCCTGGCCTTCGATCAGCGCACCGGTCGGGGCCAGGCGGTCGTTGGCGTGGGCCAGGTAGAGCACCGGCACCAGTACCTTCTCGCCCATGACTTCGTGCTCTTCAAGCCAGACGATATCGTGGGTCAAGGCTGCCACTTGAGAGGCGGTCAGGGTAACGCCCACCGACAGCCCCAGTTGCTGCTTGCTGGCGATGGCGTTGTCCATCAGATACCGGTAAAGCGCCTCGTCAGATGTCTGGCCATCAATAAAGCGTTTACCGGTACGAGCCGTCACCGCCTGCTGGATCATCTGCTGCTCGAAGAATCCATCGCCCAAGCGTTTCCAGCTGGCGTCCGAGTCATACCCCAGCTTGTCCAGAAGATAATCCGAGCTCGTGAATTGCTTGAGATCGGTCAATGCTGGGTCGGTCTCGACCAGATACTTATGCGGCTGCGGTCCGCGGCTGTTGACTGGAAGGCCCTGCACTCGAGCAATGCTCTGCGGATTGACCACGGTAACCGTGCTGGAGACGCCCTGTGCTGCTGCAGGAAGCACCTCCGGCAGCACCGCTGAGGCGCCAGGCTGGAAGATCGGCCTACTGCCGCCGCTCAGTTGGATTGGACTGCCGGTCTGCTCCAAAGGCTGCTGACGCTGGGCGAGGCCGATGCTGGCACCGCCCAGGGTCCAACTGGCTGGCGACGGTGCGGCGCTAGTGGCATTGGCCTGGCTCGCAGCTTGAGCGCTCAGACGGAACAAACCGCTACCGCCCGTGGGCAAGACGAAGCCTGGCAAGTCCAGCGGGTTGACCTGACGCTGGGCCAGGTCTGGCGGTAACTGCGCATTGATGCGCGCGGTATTGGGATTGACCCGACTGCCGGCCTGAGTGTTTGCCGCGCTCAGGGCTTGGCTGGAATAACCGGTGTTCTGGCGCGTAACGCCGTTGCCCAGCGTCTGGCTGGCGGTAATGTTAACCGCGCCGCCGGCCTGAATGACGGCATTGGCAGCCACGCCTGTGTTGGTTTGCGTCTCGCGTGTATCGATCAGCGTATAACCCAGGATTTTGCTAGGTACCGCATAGCCCGAGTTAGGCCGGTAGTTCGGGTTGGCGATGCCGGTGTCCTGTTTCCCTCGATCCACCGGTGTTATGTAACTGCCGTCGGGGTCATACCATTCTTGCTGGTAGACGTACTGGGTCTTTGAGTTGTATTTGGCGTATTCGGCAATTGCCCCGCCCTCACGCGTCAGGCTGTCCCAAACGGAGCTTCGCTCGCTGTCGTTGGGATTGCGGAACTGCCGGGTGCGCAGCACGCTCTCGGTGGACGCCCCCTCGTTGTTGAAGTTATCCGCGTGGATGTCGATCGACGACGCGGCGCTGACAGTACTGTGCTTGTTCTCAAAAAGTGACGACTGCACTTTCAGCGCAGCGCCAGCATTTATTGATGCCGCTGCGGAGTCCGCCTGCACTGAACGCACAATTTCTTCGGTCAGGTAATAGAAGAAGTCGTAGTGCCGTCCCTTACAGTTGAGACACTGATAAGTGATGGTGCCGGAAACCAACTGTTCACTGACGGAGAACGCATCCTTGCGGTTGCTGACCGTACTGGCGTACAACCCCATCGCCCCACCGCTCTGCAAAGTGGCCGATACGTTGTCGATGCGGTTGGCGCGGTTGAGCGCTGCATCGCCAGCCACCAGCAGGCCTCCCAGGCTATACACCGTAGCGAAGCGGTTGGTGAAGTCGCCGACCAGCAGGCGCATGTCGCCGCCGCTGGAAATCAAACTTTGATTACCTGCATCCGCGCCTTCGTTGCGCAGCACCTGGCTGACCAAGTCAAGCTTGCCAGCACTACCAATCGTGCCGCTGTTGTTCAGATTGGCAGCATTGAGGGTCAGGTCCCGGGCCGAGGTGATGCGCCCTTGGTTGAGCAACGTACCACCGGCCCTGACCTGCACATCGCTCGCACCGGCGATGCGTCCAGCGCCTAATACCTGTACACCTGCGGCGCTCAGGCCGAGATTGCCCACGCTGGTGGCCTGGCCGCTCCCCGCGTATAACCCGGTCAGGGCAACATCCAGTGTGCCGTTACTGGCGATAAGACCGTTGTTGGTCCAATTGCCTCCACGCCCCACTAAGCTGTCGGTCGCCAGCAGTTGGCCACTGCCCGTCAGCGTCAGTTGACCGACGTCGATGTTCAGCCGCGCGGCCTGGACCACGCTGCTGTTGGTCCAGTTGGCGGCGCTCAGGGTCAGGCCGCCGAGAGTAACAATGTCACCACCGGCACTGCCCAGGTTGGCCAAGTCAATCTGGAAATCCCCCTTACCGCCATGCAGCAGGCGGCCGCCAGTGTTGAGGAAGTTGCCGGCCTGTAAGACCAAGTCCTGGTTGGCGACTTCCATCACGCCATTGCGGTTGTCCAACGCGCCCGTCACTTGCAGGCGAGTGCTGCCGCCGCTGGCCAGAGTCCGCAACTGGCCGCCCTGATTGTTTAGGCTGGCCGCGCTCAAGCCGATGCGGGTGTCGCTTTCGAGGACGCCACCGACGTTGCTCAGAGCTCCCCCCAGGGTGAAATCCAAGGTCTGACCGGCCACTTGCCCACCCGCGCCGTTATCCAAGTCGGCAGCACTGATGCTCACCTGGCCTTGGGCGTAAAGACCACCCCCGCGGTTGTTCAAGTCGGCGGTGTTGATGACGACATCGCCGGTTTGGGCCGCGATACGGCCACCGTTGTTGTTCAGCCCCGCCAAGGCGCGAATGTTCAGGCTCTGCGCCTGGATCACACCGCCCTTGTTGTTCACATCGAAGCCGTTGCGCAATACGCCCACGGTGCGCGCTTCAAGGGCGCCCTTGAGGGCGGCAAGCGTTCCGCCGCGGTTGTCGATGTTGACCGCGGTGAGGCTGACATCGCCGGTCTGGGCGATGAGTTTGCCGCCCTGGTTGTCCAGGTTACCGCTCAGTTCAACAGTCAGGCCGCTCTGGCCTTGCATCTCGCCCTTGCCGTTGGCCAGGCTCGCGGCTTTCAGGTTGACGTCGGCTGTCTGGCTGTAGATCAGGCCGTTGGTATGGTTCTGCACGGCGGCAGTGGCGGTGATTGCCAGGGCGTTTTTGGCGGCGACGGTGCCGGTGTTGCTGTTGTCCAGGGAGCCGGCGGTCAGGGTCATTTGATCCTGGCTGGCGATTTGGCCGCCCTGGTTGTTGATCGCCGTCGCGCCCTTAACGGTCAGCGGGCCGGCGCTGGCGAGCTTGGCGCCGCTGTTGTCGAGGGCGCCGTTGAGGTTCAGGTTGACCGCCGCGTTACCGATCAGGTTGCCTTGGCGGTTATCCAGTTCGTTGGCGTTAAGGGTCAGTGCTTGTTGAGCGTTGATGGCACCACTGGCGTTGTCCAGGGCCGTGGTCTTGATGATCAGGCCCGCGCCGCTGTCGATCAGACCACCCTGGCCATTGTCGAGGGCGCCGCTGAGGATAAGGTCTTGCGCGCCGCCGCTGCTGAGAATGCCTTGGGTGTTGTCCACCGAAACGGCTGTCACACCGAGACTGCCCTGACTGACCAGCGCACCGCCATTGCTGTTGAGCAGGTTGCCCAGCAGCGTCAGGTTCACGTTACCGTTGCGGCTGGAAAGCGTGCCGTTGTTGCGGTTGTCCAGGCTGGTGCCGTTGACCAGCAACCCTTGCCACCCGGAGATCAAGCCGTTCTGGTTGACCAGGGTTTTGCCGTCGAGACTCAGGTTCTGGCTGCTGATCAGCTTGCCGCCGCTGTTGTCCAGCGTCCGGCCGCGCAGGTTGAAACTTTGGCTGCTGGAGA
>NZ_WUUD01000026.1:376521-377626 GCF_009831705.1 Pseudomonas sp. PICF6
GTCAGCGATGCGAGGGTCAGGCTGATGTCGCCCTTGGCCGACACTTCACCGCCGTCGCTGGAATCCAGAGACTCGGCACCGAGGGTAAGGTCGCCTTGGGCATTGATCAGGCCATCGGCGCTGTTGTTCAGGGCCATGGCGTTGAGGACCAACGCGCCGCCCGCCAGCACGCTACCGCCCTGGTTGTTCAGATCACCGCTATTGAGCGTGAGCAGTTGCGCGGCGCTGATCAGGCCTTGCGCCTGGTTATTCAGTTGCTGATCGACGGTCAGGTCGAGGTTGCCGCGACTGGTGAGGGTGCCGCCGTTGTTGGTCAGGCTTTGCGCTGTGACATCCAGGGTCGCCGCGCCGATCAGGCCTTTGACGTTGTTCAACGCCTGGGCGATGCGCAGGGTCAGGCCCTGGCTGCTGAGCAACCGGCCACTGTCGTTGTTGAGATTATTGGCCGCCAAGGTAAAGGCTTCGGCGCTGGAGATTTCACCGCCCTGGTTGTTCACGCCGTTGAGGTTTTTCAGCAACAGCACGCCGGGGGCGTTGATCAAACCGCTCTGGTTGTTGAGCTGGCCATTGTTCAGGTCCAGGCTCAGCGAGGTGTTGCTGAACAGCTTGCCGCCCTGCTGATCCAGACCGGACACCGACGCGGTCAACGCGCCTTGGCTGCCGATGCTCCCGCCATCCTGGTTGGTGACTTGGCCAGCCACGAGGTTCAGCGTGCTGCCGCTGTTGAGGCGACCGCTCTGGCTGTTATCGAACGCGCCAGTGGTGACGCTCACCGTGCCTTTGCCGCTGATGTTGCCCTGCTGACGGTTGTCCAGCGCCGCGCTGCTGAGCAGCAGCGCGCCGTCGGTGACCAGTTCGCCGCCCTGGTTGTCGAGACGCCCCAGGCTTTTCACGGTGAGGTCGGCGGCGCTCGACAGACTGCCGTCGGTGTTGGTCAGGTTGGCGGCGCTGACATTCAGCGTGCCTTCGCTGCTGAGTTGGCCTTGGGTGTTGAGCAGATCGCGGCTCAGGTTGATGCGCTGGTTCTGCTGGCTGATCAGGTAGCCGCCGCTGTTGTCGAGGGAGCCGCCATCCAGCTCGAGTCCAGCCTTGGCGCTGAGCAGGC
>NZ_WUUD01000026.1:377636-392367 GCF_009831705.1 Pseudomonas sp. PICF6
GCGGTTGAGCAGTTTATCCACGGTCAGCTTCAGCGCCTGACCGGCGAATACCTGGCCGCCATCGCTGTTGTCGAGGTTCTGGCTGATCAGGGTGACGTCTGCGTTGCTCGACAGCTCACCGCCACGGTTGTCGAGGTCGTCGACATCGAGATCCAGCGCTTTTGTCGCGCCGATCAAACCGGCCTGACGGTTGTCGAGACTGGTTGCCTTGAGCGTCAAGGCATCGGTGCTGATCAACGTGCCTTCGCGGTTATCCAGCGAGGTGACGGTGGCCTCAAGCCCGGTCTTGCCGGCGATGCTCCCGGCGCGGTTGTCCAGGCGATCCGCGACCAACAGCAGAGCTCCGTCGGCGATCAATGAGCCGCGCTGGTTGTCGAGCAGGGTGTCGACCGTCAGGTCAAGTTGATCGCGGCTGCTGATCAGGCCATCGCTGTTGTCCAGGCTGTTGCTGCGACTGTCCACGGACGCCGCCGAGATGACGCCCCGGGCGTTGTTGAGGAGCTGGGCGATTCTGAGCACCAGGCCTTGATTGCTCAGCAATTTGCCGCCGCTGTTATCGAAGTTCTGCGCCGCCAGGGTGAACGCTTGCTGGCTGGAGATTTCACCGCTCTGGTTGTTGACGTCCTTGAGGTTGTTCAGCAGCAACGCACCCGAGGCGTTGATCAGGCCGCCCTGGTTGTTCAACTGGCCCTGGTTCATGTCCAGGCTCAGACTGGTGTTGCTGAACAGTTCGCCGTCCTGCTGATCCAGGCCCGTAACGCTGGCATCCAGCGTTTTCGCACTGGCGATGCGGCCAGCGGCGTTATTCACCTGGCCGGCCTTTAGCTGCAGCGTATCGCCGCTGATCACGCTGCCCGAAGCGTTGAGCAGTTGCCCAGCCAAGTTCAGGTTCAGCCCTTGTTGGGCAGAAAGCGATCCCTGGCGGTTGTCCAGCGACCCGGCGCTCAATTGCGCGTTTTTGCTCGCAGTGAGACGCCCGCTGTGGTTGTTTATCTGGCCGCTGGCATTGATGTCCAGGGACTGCCCCGCCGCCACCAGACCCGCAACGTTATCCAGCGAGGCAACACGCAACGTGACGCTGCTCAAGCTGCCAAGCTCACCGTCGTGGTTATTCAACTGCCCAATATTGGCCGTCAAGTTGCCGTTGCTGCTAACCACGCCTTGAGTGTTGAGAAGCTTGTCGGCCGTCACGCTCAACGCACCACTACTCAACACCCGCCCCTTGCTCTGATTATCCAACCTCCCGACTTTTACCGTGCCGGCTTGCCCGGCGCTCAAGGTCCCGCCCTGGTTGTTCAACGTCTGCGCAACATTGGCCGTCAGATTGCGACTGGCGATCACACTCTTGCCGTTGTTGCTGAGGTTTTGCGCCGTGAGGCTCACATCCCCCGCCGCATTGCGCGAGTTATCAGCATTGACCCCGGCCTCAATAATGCCGTTGTTGCTCAACTGCCCACCGGCATTCAGGGTGATGGAGTTGCGCGCCGCGAGGGTTTTCTGGTTGGTCAGGTTGCCTTGGGTTTGCGCGTTCAACGTGGTGCCGGCGTAGACCGGACCACGGGCGTCGAGGCTGGCGGCCTTGACCTTGACGGCGCCGCTGGCCGAAGTATCGACCAGGCTCAGGTGCCCATTGGCATCGAGCTGAATATCACCACCACTGGCAATCAATTTGCCGTCCAGCTTCACGCCGACGCCGGCCTCGGTGCCCACCAACTTGATCGCCCCGGCGTACATCCCGCCCAGCGCCGAGGAGTCGATGGCCAGTTCCGGTTTAGCACTGCCGTCATCGGCGCGGGCGGTGGCGCTCAAGGTGTCGGCGTTGACGTCATTGCGTCCGGCAATAATCGTCAGGTTTTTCGCCTGGATCTCGGCGTTGATCTTGGCGCTGCGGGTGATGATTTCGAAGTGGTCGACGTTGTTGGCGTTGAGGCCTGCGCCTTCGATGGCGACGCTGCCTTTATCCACCTGATAACGATCCAGCCGACCGTTTTCCACCACCGGTTTACCGGTGCTCAAGGTCACTTTCGGGCTGTTGATAAAACCGCAGCCATTACAGGTGATGCCGTACGGGTTGGCGACGATGACGTGGGCCGACTGCCCCGCCACTTCGGTGTAGCCACGTAACTGGCTCGGGTTGCCGCCGTTGACTTCGTTGAGGATGGTCTTGGCCGCCGTGCCATTGAGGTTCGGGTTGCCGAGGATGATCCCGCCCAACTGGGTGGACTGGGTGCGCGAGGTGGCGTTGTTGAGGATCACGCCGTTGCTGCCGACGTTGTAATCCTTGAACTGGTTGTGGGACAGGCCGTTGCCGTTGGGCTTGGCGATGTTGACGATGGGCACGCCGTTGCCGGCCCGGTCCAGGCCTGTGCCCGGCGCGCTGACCACGATGCCGTCAGCCTGGGCCCACAGCGGTTGCCAGAACATGACGTTGGCCAACAGGAACGCAAGGCCGCGTTTGGGCATGCCCCAGAAGTGCTCGCGGGTTTGCAAGGCAGCAGAAGGCTGGCAGGCCAGAAAGGCGTGTTGGCGGTCGTCCATGATCGAGTCTCGTTGCAGCAGGAATTTAAAGAAGCACTTCCATGCGAATGTCGAGCGGCGGCAAAACCAGACACGACTTTGCTCCAGGGGTGGGTGAAGGCTGGTGCTTACCCCCGGGCCAGAAAGTGACATCAAAATAGTGGCGCGATATTAGATAGCCATTATTCTGGCGTCAATGAATGAATGCGCAAACAAGGGGCTGTACGGACCACCGGTCTGGAGATGGAGGGGTAATTGTCAGGCTGCCATCGCGAGCAAGCTTTGCTCCCACAGAGGATCAGTCACATGCAGTAGCGCGCAATACACACAAAGGCCGCGTGGTTAAACACACAAGGCCCCTTGGGTTGCACCCCTCTATCTCGCGGGTTTCATGGGGTGATACCTGCCCCAATGCGGTGCACAAATACCTTCGAGGCGCACAGGAATCGGGCGCAACTTGTATCAAAAACGGCCCCGCAAACGATCAAATGCGTCAGAAGTTACACAGATGCGACATTAAGGTACGTTCGTGCCACTGTTTCAGGCCTGTAACCGCTCTGGATCTTGCATTGGGTATGGGGCCTGCATAAGTATCCGCAGGACGACTCACGAGGTCGCCCTCAAATCCAAAAATGACAACAAATCATGAGGCCAACATGCTTAAACACGCGGTCATTCCGTTTTTAGTCGGCGCAGGCTTGTTAGCCAGCGCACCTTTCGCCCATGCGGCGACTAACCTGGTGTTCTGCTCCGAAGGGAGTCCGGCCGGTTTTGACCCTGGTCAGTACACCACCGGAACCGACTTCGACGCCTCTGCAGAAACCATGTTCAACCGCCTGACCCAGTTCGAACGCGGCGGCACCGCTGTGATTCCTGGCTTGGCGACCAAATGGGACATTTCCGAAGACGGCCTCACCTACACCTTCCACTTGCGTGAAGGCGTCAAGTTCCACACCACCCCGTATTTCAAGCCGACTCGTGAATTCAACGCCGACGACGTGCTGTTCACCTTCAATCGCATGATCAGCAAGGATGACCCGTTCCGTAAGGCCTACCCGACCGAATTCCCGTACTTCACCGACATGGGGATGGACACCAACATCACCAAGATCGATAAAGTCGACGACCACACCGTCAAGTTCACCCTCAAGGATGTTGACGCCGCGTTCATTCAGAACATGGCCATGAGCTTCGCCTCGATCCAGTCCGCTGAGTACGCGGCCCAACTGCTCAAGGAAGGCAAGGCCCCCGACATCAACCAGAAGCCGGTCGGCACCGGCCCGTTCGTGTTCAAGAGCTACCAGAAAGACTCCAACATCCGCTACACCGGGAACAAGGATTACTGGAAGCCTGAAGACGTGAAGATCGACAACCTGATCTTCGCCATCACCACCGACCCATCGGTACGCATCCAGAAGCTGAAGAAGAACGAGTGCCAGGTCACCCTCTTCCCACGCCCAGCCGACCTCAAGGCGCTGAAGGAAGACAAGGCACTGAAGATGCCTGACCAGGCGGGTTTCAACCTGGGCTACATCGCTTACAACGTGATGGACAAGATCAAGGGCAGCAACGAGCCGAACATTCTGGCCGACCTGAAAGTTCGCCAGGCGCTGGACATGGCGGTCAACAAGCCACAGATCATCGATTCGGTCTACCAGGGCGCTGGTCAACTGGCGGTCAACGCCATGCCGCCGACCCAATGGTCCTACGACACCACCATCAAGGACGCCAAGTACGACCCTGAGAAAGCCAAGACGCTGCTCAAGGAAGCCGGCGTCAAGGAAGGCACCAACATCACCCTGTGGGCGATGCCGGTACAGCGTCCGTACAACCCGAACGCCAAGCTGATGGCTGAAATGCTGCAGTCCGACTGGAAGAAGATCGGCCTGAACGTCAACATCGTCAGCTATGAGTGGGGCGAGTACATCAAGCGCTCCAAGGGCGGCGAGAACCAGGCCATGATCATTGGCTGGAGCGGTGACAACGGTGACCCGGACAACTGGCTCAACGTGCTGTTCGGCTGCGACTCGCTGGCCGGCAACAACTTCTCCAAATGGTGCGACAAGAAGTTCGACGACCTCGTCAAGCAGGCCAAGCGCACGACCGACCAGGCCAAGCGCACCGAACTGTACAAACAGGCGCAACACGTCCTCAAGGACGCTGTGCCGATGACACCTATCGCTCACTCGACGGTGTATCAACCCATGCGCGCCAATGTGCAGGACTTCAAGATCAGCCCGTTTGGCTTGAACTCCTTCTACGGCGTCAGCGTCAGCAAATAAAGGTAGGCAACGGCGGCGTTTCTGACGGCGCCGTTGCTTTATCTGCCGAGACCAAGACTCAGGAAAACGCCTACATCCAAAAGCACTGCGTACCACAGCAGCTGGTTTAGGACGTATCGCCTTTTCCCACAAGTCTTTCAGGCGTTACGCATTTACTGCCTGGCCCGCGGCCCATACCGTCGGGAGCCAGGTCGATCTGCTGGCGCTGCGGCATCGCTGTTCGCAATGGATTGAACTCAGTGCCCGGACAGGTCCTGCAAGGGCGCCGGTCTCTGTTAAACACCCCATAGAGAGAGGGAGCGTCATGCGCCATACCTTGGTTTTATCCGCATTGCTGGGCACCGGCCTGCTGGCCGCCACTTCCATGGCCCAGGCCGCCGGCGGCAGTCTGGTGTTCTGCTCCGAAGGCAGCCCCGCCGGTTTCGACACCGCGCAATACACCACCGCCACTGACAACGATGCCGCCGAACCGCTGTACAACCGCCTGGCCGAGTTTGAAAAGGGCGCGACCAACGTCGTACCTGGCCTGGCGACTAGCTGGGACATTTCCGAAGACGGCCTGAAATACACCTTTCACCTGCGCGAAGGGGTGAAGTTTCATACCACCGATTACTTCACGCCGACCCGGGATTTCAACGCCGACGACGTGCTGTTCACCTTCAACCGCATGCTTGACCCGCAGCACCCCTTCCGTAAGGCCTACCCGACCGAGTTTCCATACTTCAACGGCATGAGCCTGAACAAGAACATCGCCAAGGTCGAGGCCACCGGGCCGCTGACCGTGGTCATGACGCTCAACAGCGTGGACGCCGCGTTCATCCAGAACATCGCCATGAGTTTCGCCGCGATCCTGTCGGCCGAATACGCCGATCAGTTGCTCAAGACCGGCAAGCCCAGCGACATCAACCAGAAGCCGATCGGCACCGGGCCGTTCGAGTTCAAGAGCTACCAGAAAGACTCCAACATCCGCTATGTCGCCAACAAACAGTACTGGGCGCCGGAGCGGGTCAAACTGAACAACCTGATCTTCTCCATCAACACCGATGCCTCGGTACGGGTGCAAAAACTCAAGGCCAACGAATGCCAGGTCACCCTGCATCCACGTCCAGCCGATGTGCCGGCCTTGAAGAACGACCCGAAACTGCAACTGATCGAGAAACCCGGTTTCAACCTCGGCTACATCGCCTATAACACCCGTCACAAACCGTTCGACCAGGTCGAAGTGCGCCGGGCGCTGGACATGGCGGTGAACAAGCAGAGCATCCTCAACGCCGTGTACCAGGGCGCAGGGCAACTGGCGGTCAACGCCATGCCGCCGACCCAGTGGTCTTACGACGATACGATCAAGGACACCGCCTACAACCCGGAAAAAGCCAAGGAGTTGCTCAAGGCTGCCGGGGTCAAGGAAGGCACCGAAATCACCCTCTGGGCCATGCCGGTACAACGCCCGTACAACCCCAACGCCAAGCTGATGGCCGAAATGCTTCAGGCCGACTGGGCGAAAATCGGCCTGAAGGTGAAGATCGTCAGCTATGAATGGGGCGAATACATCAAGCGCACCAAGAACGGCGAGCACGATGTCAGCCTGATCGGCTGGACCGGTGACAACGGGGACCCGGACAACTGGCTGGGCACGCTGTACAGCTGCGATGCCATTGGCGGCAACAACTACTCCATGTGGTGCGATCAGGACTACGACAAGCTGATCAAGCAGGCCAAGGTCGTCACCGATCGCGACCAGCGCACCGTGCTCTACAAACAGGCCCAGCAATTGCTCAAGCAGCAAGTGCCGATCACCCCTGTCGCTCACTCGACGGTCAACCAGCCGCTGAGCGCCAAAGTCGAAGGGTTCAAGGTCAGCCCCTTCGGTCGCAACGTGTTCTCGGGCGTCAGCCTGAACCCATAACTGATTAGCCATACAGCAGGGCCCCATTTGGGGCCCTCACGCAGACGTCTTGCCGAAATTCACCGTTCAGGCGTAATGCAAACGTTTGCGAAGCCAAGATGAGTTGTAAAAACCGATAGCCGTATCACTAAAAAAGACCGGCATTAAAAAGAAAGAAAAGGAGCGTTACCGATGAAACTGAGCAACACCGCGTTACTGGCCTTGGCCATCAGCAGCGTTACGGCCACGGCGTACGCAGAATCACAGAGCCAGGCGTTCACTCCGGTGACCGTGAAAGAAAAAAACGCCCAGAGCGAAGCCACCGGCTTTCTGGAAGGCCAGTCGGTGACGGGGTCTACGCGTAACTGGTACGCGAACGAGCAGCTCAAGCGCGGTGCCAAGTTTGGCTACATCAAAAATGGCGCTCTGGCCGAAACTGATCGTCGTATCAACTGGGTTCAGGGCACTATCGTCAATTACAATTCGGGCTTCACTGAAGGCACTGTTGGTTTCAGCACTGAAATCGCTGCCTACAACGCCATTGCACTAGAGCGGGATCGCGAGAACCTGGCCGCCGGCAACGGTGGCGCGCCAAAGACGGGCACTGCTTCGGGCAACAACCGCACCCTGACCGAAAAAGGCGGTGACGCGGTAGGCCAGTGGAGCAAACTGGGCTTGGCCAACGTAAAGGCGCGGGTCTCCAGCACCACCCTGACGGCCGGTCGCCAGAGCTATAGCAGCCCGCAAGTCGACACCATCGGCAACCGTGCCCTGCCGTCGAGCTTTCAAGGGGTGAGCCTGAATGTCGCGGAGCTGGAAAACCTGACTTTTGACGTAGCAACTTTCGACCGCGTATCTCCTCGTTCGGAACAAAGCCTGCGTAAATTCCGCGCCGAGTATGCTAACGGTCGGCAAGAGTCCGATCACATTAACACCGCCGGCATCACTTACACGCCACTCGCTAGCCTGACCACGAGCCTCTGGGCCACTAAGGCCGAAGATCTCTGGAATCAATACTATTTCGGCGCCACTCATGTGCTGGGCGACAGTTCGGTACTGAGCCTGACCACCGGGCTGAACTATTACAAAACCCAGGAGGAAGGCAAGGCGCTAATCGGCGACATCGACAACGACACTTACTCCTTATCGTTTGGCCTCGCGCACCAGGCCCACAGCCTGACACTCTCCTACCAGCAAGTGAACGGTAACGAGTATTTCGATTACCTGAACGAAACTAACGGCATCTATCTGGCCAACTCCCTGTTGTCGGACTTCAATGGCCCGAACGAAAAATCCTTCCAGATCGCCTACGGCCTGAACATGGCTGAATATGGCGTTCCAGGTCTGAAGTTCAACATCTACCAAGCGCGCGGCTGGGGCATCGACGGCACCCATTACAAAGGCAACAACGGTGTGATCGACAAAGGCTACGATGGCATTCAGATTCAAGACGGTGAACATCACTACGAATACGGCATCGGCGCGTCCTATGCCGTACAAAGCGGCCCATTGAAAGCTACCGCGATCCGTGCGACCTACACCGCTCACCGTGCCAGCGAAAACCAGTCTGATGGCAGCATCAACGAATTCCGCCTGGTCACCACCATCCCGTTCAACATTCTCTAAACCATCCACCGAACGGCCGACTCACGAGGTCGGTCGTTCGGTTTTTGCCATTTAACCGATTGCAGAGGATTGCCGATGAACATGAATCCCCTACGCGCAGCCATCGCCGCTGCGTTGCTGAGTGTCGCCGTAGGCGCCACGGCCAAACCCCTGGTGGTTTGTACAGAAGCCAGCCCGGAAGGCTTCGACATGGTCCAGTACACGACTGCAGTCACTGCCGACGCCGTGGCAGAAACCATTTTCAATCGCCTGGCCGACTTCAAGCCCGGCACCACCGAAGTGATTCCGGCCCTGGCCGAATCCTGGGACATCAGTGACGACGGCCTGACGTACACGTTTCATCTGCGCAAAGGCGTCAAGTTTCACACCACCGATTATTTCAAGCCGACCCGCGACATGAATGCCGACGACGTGGTCTGGAGTTTCCAGCGCCAGCTGGACCCGAATCATCCCTGGCACAAACTGTCGAGCGTAGGCTTCCCCTACTTTGAAAGCATGGGCTTCAAAGAGCTGCTCAAGAGCGTCGAGAAAGTCGACGAGCACACCGTCAGGTTCAGCCTGACCCGCCGCGAGGCGCCATTTCTGGCGGACATCGCCATGGCCTTCTCCTCGATCTACCCGGCCGAATACGCCGACCAGTTGCTCAAGGCAAACAAGACCGGCGACCTCAACAGCAAGCCGATTGGCACCGGCCCGTTCATTTTTCAGCGCTACAACAAGGATGCCCAGGTTCGTTTCAAGGCCAACCCGGACTACTTCCGTGGCAAGCCACCGGCCGATGCGCTGATCCTGGCCATCGCCACCGACAACAACGTGCGCATGCAAAAGCTCAAGACCAACGAGTGCCAGATCGCGCTGTATCCAAAACCCGATGACATCCCCAGCATCAAGAAAGACCCGAACCTGAAGGTGACGGAACTGGACGCGATGACCGTTTCCTACACCGCCCTGAATACCAGTCACAAATACATGAGCGATGTGCGGGTGCGCAAAGCCATCGACCTGGCCTTCGATAAGGAAGCCTACGTCAACGCGCTGTTCGGCAAGGGCAATGCCACCGTGGCGGTCAACCCGTACCCACCGACGCTGCTGGGCTTCAATCATGATCTGAAAAACCCGCCCCGGGACCTGGACAAAGCCCGTCAACTGCTCAAGGAAGCCGGCGTACCTGAAGGCACCGTGTTCACCCTGTTCACCCGTAACGGCGGCGGCCCGACCAACCCCAACCCGATGCTCGGCGCGCAGATGATGCAGGCCGACCTGGCCAAAGTCGGGATCAAGGTCGACATCCGCGTGATGGAATGGGGCGAAATGCTCAAGCGCGCCAAGAACGGCGAGCACGACATGGTTTCCGCCGGATGGGCGGGCGATAACGGCGACCCGGATAACTTCCTGACGCCTATGCTCAGTTGCGAAGCGGCCAAGAACGGCGAAAACTACGCGCGCTGGTGCAACGAGCAATTCCAGGCGTTGATCGACCAGGCCCGCGCCACAGTGAACCCCGAGGAGCGCACCAAGCTCTATGAACAGGCCCAGGTGCTTTTCAACCAGGACCAGCCGTGGATCAGCATGGCCCACACCCGAATGTTTACCGCAATGCGCAAGAACGTAGAGGGCTATGTGATTAGCCCGCTTACGACCAATAACTTCGCCACCACCCAGGTGAAGTAGATAAGAAAACGCCCGGCAACTCTTATCCAGGAGCTGTCGGGCACGCCTAACCGGCTGATGAGGTACACCTTAAGATGTTTAGTTTTATTGCCCGCCGACTGGGATTATTGATCCCCACGTTCTTCGGCATCACCTTGCTGACTTTCGCGTTGATTCGCATGATCCCCGGCGACCCCGTGGAAGTGATGATGGGCGAACGTCGGGTCGATCCCGAAATGCACGCTCAGGCAATGGAACGCCTTGGCCTGAACAAACCGCTGTATGCCCAGTACCTGGACTACATCGGCAAACTGGCCCAGGGCGATCTCGGCGAATCGCTGCGCACCCGCGAAAGCGTCTGGACCGAGTTCAGTTCCCTGTTTCCCGCGACCCTGGAACTGTCCATGGCCGCCCTGTTGTTCGCCGGTATCCTGGGCCTTTTGGCCGGGGTGATCGCGGCACTCAAGCGAGGATCCCTGTTCGACCACGGGGTGATGGGCATCTCCCTGGCGGGGTATTCGATGCCGATCTTCTGGTGGGGCCTGATCCTGATCATGTTCTTCTCGGTGTCCCTGGGCTGGACGCCGGTGTCGGGACGGATCGACCTGCTCTACGACATCGAGCCGAAAACCGGCTTCATGCTGATCGACACGCTGCTGGCCGATGAGCCGGGCGCGTTCCTCGACGCCCTGCACCACCTGATCCTGCCGGCCATCGTGCTGGGTACTATTCCGCTGGCGGTGATCGCCCGCATGACCCGTTCCTCGATGCTCGAAGTGCTGCGCGAAGACTATATCCGCACCGCGCGCGCCAAGGGCCTGTCGCCTTCGCGAGTGGTATTCGTGCATGGCCTGCGCAACGCGCTGATCCCGGTGCTGACCGTGGTCGGCCTGCAAGTCGGCACATTGCTGGCCGGTGCGGTGCTGACCGAAACGATCTTCTCCTGGCCAGGTATCGGCAAGTGGCTGATCGAAGCCATCGGCGCCCGGGACTATCCCGTGGTGCAGAACGGCATCCTGCTAATCGCCTGCCTGGTGATTCTGGTCAACTTCGTCGTGGACATCCTCTACGGCTTTGCCAACCCACGTATTCGTCACCAGCGCTGAGATCAAAACCATGAGTACTCCAACTACCTCGGTAGCAGTCGATCAAAGCCTGCTGTACCCGTCCCCCTACAAAGAATTCTGGCAGGCGTTTTCCCGCAACAAGGGCGCCGTGGCCGGGCTGATGTTCATGACCCTGATCGTGTTCTGCGCGATCTTCGCCCCGTGGGTCGCCCCCCATGACCCGAGCGAACAATACCGCGACTTTTTGCTGACACCGCCGGTCTGGCTCGAAGGCGGTCAGATGCAATTTTTGCTGGGCACCGACGAACTGGGGCGCGATTTGCTGTCGCGGCTGATCCAGGGTTCGCGTCTGTCGCTGCTGATCGGCTTGTCGTCGGTGGTGATGTCGCTGATCCCGGGCATCCTGCTGGGACTGTTCGCCGGGTTCTTCCCGCGTCTGCTCGGCCCGACCATCATGCGTTTGATGGACATCATGCTCGCCCTACCCTCGCTGCTGTTGGCCGTGGCGATTGTCGCCATCCTCGGCCCTGGCCTGATCAACACCGTGATCGCCATCGCCATCGTGTCGCTGCCGTCCTACGTGCGCCTGACCCGCGCCGCGGTGATGGGCGAACTCAACCGTGACTACGTGACCGCCGCCCGCCTGGCCGGTGCCGGCCTGCCGCGCCTGATGTTCATCACTGTGCTGCCCAACTGCATGGCGCCGCTGATCGTGCAGGCAACCTTGAGCTTTTCCTCGGCGATCCTCGACGCCGCCGCCCTGGGCTTCCTCGGCCTGGGCGTCCAGCCGCCAACCCCGGAGTGGGGCACCATGCTGGCCTCGGCCCGAGACTACATCGAACGCGCCTGGTGGGTGGTGAGCCTGCCTGGCTTGACCATTTTGCTCAGCGTGCTGGCAATCAACCTGATGGGCGACGGTTTGCGCGATGCGCTGGACCCGAAACTCAAGAATGCCGCCTGAGGAGATTCCCATGTCACTGCTAGAAATCAAGAATCTCAACGTTCGCTTCGGCGACGCCACCGCCGTTCCGGTGGTCGACGGTCTGGACCTGACCGTGGAAAAAGGTGAAGTACTGGCCATCGTCGGTGAATCAGGCTCGGGTAAATCCGTGACCATGATGGCGCTGATGGGGCTGATCGAGCACCCGGGCATCGTCACCGCCGACGCGCTGAACTTCGATGGCAAGAACATGCTCAAGCTGAGCAACCGCCAGCGTCGGCAGATCGTCGGCAAGGACCTGGCGATGGTGTTCCAGGACCCGATGACCGCGCTCAACCCCAGCTACACCGTGGGTTTCCAGATCGAAGAAGTGCTGCGCCTGCACCTGAAGATGTCCGGCAAGGCCGCCCGCCAGCGCGCCATCGAACTGCTGGAGAAAGTCGAAATCCCGGGCGCCGCCAGCCGCATGAACGCCTACCCGCACCAACTGTCCGGCGGCATGAGCCAGCGTGTGGCGATTGCCATGGCGATTGCCGGCGAGCCGAAACTGTTGATCGCCGACGAACCGACCACCGCCCTCGACGTGACCATTCAGGCGCAGATCATGGACCTGCTGCTGGCCCTGCAGAAAGAGCAGAACATGGGTCTGGTGCTGATCACCCATGACCTGGCCGTGGTGGCTGAAACCGCCCAGCGTGTGTGCGTGATGTACGCCGGCCAAGCGGTGGAAGTGGGCAAGGTGCCGGAGCTGTTCGACATCCCCGCCCACCCGTACAGCGAAGCACTGCTGGCGGCGATTCCGGAACACAGCATGGGCGCCGAGCGCCTGGCGACGCTGCCAGGTATCGTCCCCGGTCGCTACGACCGTCCGCAAGGCTGCCTGCTGTCGCCGCGCTGCCCGTATGTGCAGGACAACTGCCGTCAACAACGCCCGGCCCTCGATCCGAAATCCAACAGCCTAGCCCGCTGCTTCTACCCGTTGAACCAGGAGGTGGCGTGATGGCCGTCGTACTTACCGCCCGTGACCTGACCCGTCATTACGAAGTGTCCCGTGGCATGTTCAAGGGCCATGCGACCGTGCGCGCCCTCAACGGCGTGTCCTTCGAACTGGAAGCCGGCAAGACCCTGGCCGTGGTGGGCGAATCCGGTTGCGGCAAATCCACCCTTGCCCGGGCCCTGACGCTGATTGAGGAACCGTCCACCGGCTCCCTGAAAATCGCCGGCCAGGAAGTGGCCGGCGCGAACAAGGCCGAACGCAAGCAGTTGCGCAAAGACGTGCAGATGGTGTTCCAGAGCCCCTATGCGTCCCTCAACCCACGGCAGAAAGTCGGTGATCAACTGGCCGAGCCCTTGCTCATCAACACCAACCTGTCGGCCACCGAGCGGCGGGAGAAAGTCCAGGCGATGATGAAGCAGGTGGGCTTGCGCCCCGAGCATTACCAGCGCTACCCGCACATGTTCTCCGGCGGCCAGCGCCAGCGCATCGCCCTGGCCCGCGCCATGATGCTGCAACCCAAGGTGCTGGTGGCGGACGAACCGACATCGGCGCTGGACGTGTCGATCCAGGCACAGGTGCTGAACCTGTTCATGGATCTGCAGCAGGAGTTCAACACCGCTTACGTGTTTATCTCCCACAACCTGGCGGTGGTGCAGCACGTGGCCGACGACGTGATGGTGATGTATCTCGGCCGTCCGGTGGAAATGGGCCCTAACGAGTCCATCTACAGCCGTCCGCTGCACCCGTACACCCAGGCTCTGCTGTCGGCCACCCCGACCATCCACCCGGACCCGAACAAGCCGAAGATCAAGATCGTCGGCGAACTGCCCAACCCGCTCGACCCACCGTCCGGCTGCGCCTTCCACAAGCGCTGCCCGTACGCCACCGAGCGCTGCCAGACCGAAGAACCGGCCTTGCGGTTGCTGGATAACCGGCAGGTGGCGTGTCACTACGCCGAGCAATTCCTCGACGGCGCGGCGTAAACCAAAAGGCAACACAGCACTTGTGGCGAGGGAGCTTGCTCCCGCTGGACTGCGCAGCAGTCCTGAAAAACAGGGCCGCTTCGCGCCCCCAGCGGGAGCAAGCTCCCTCGCCACGCGTAATGCATCTGCGAACATGAAAAACCCCTGTTGCCCGGTCAAATATAGGATCGGGCAGCAGGGGTTTTCTTTGTCTGAACTCTACGTCTGGCTATCACCCTCACCACCATCATCGGCATCCGGGTCATCATCAATCGTCGAATCGTCATCATCCTGATCGCCGGGTTGCTGTTCTTCGTTGGCGGCAAGCATCCATTCGCCCTGCGCCACCTGTCCGTTCACCGCTTGTTTTTCATGCTCATCGCATTCGGCCCAGGCCGCTGACGAACCGAGGGACAGCATCAGCACAACCTTCAGCAAAATCATCGCGCGTAGAAATGCGTTCATAGCCGATTCCTTTTTTTCTCTGGTTAAAGCCCTAAGCCTGACGGCGTTCAAGAAACGCTGATCCTGAACGGTCGGTTCCTCAGATAAGACGCCTATGTACGGACAGAAATGCCATGCGGGCACAGAATGGTTTCGAATAAGGATTATCCCGAACGGTTATGAAGTGGACCGACTATCAGCTCACCCCACAAACCTTGTAGGAGCAAGGCTTGCCCGCGATGGCGAAAGCACATTCAACATCCCGCAAGCTGACCCACCGCTATCGCGAGCAATCTTTGCTCCCACAGAGGAATCTGGGCCGAACACAATTTTTTTGCCCGCTGAAGTTCCAGTGTGGGAG
>NZ_WUUD01000026.1:392377-441225 GCF_009831705.1 Pseudomonas sp. PICF6
CCGCTATCGCGAGCAAGCTTTGCTCCCACGGAGGAATCTGGGCCGAACACAATTTTTTTGCCCGCTGAAGTTCCAGTGTGGGAGCGAGCCTGCTCGCGATGGCGGTGGGTCAGCAGCTTTGAGATTGACTGACACTGCGCCATCGCGAGCACGCTCGCTCCCACCGGGGGTTGGTGGTGCCTAGTCGTTAAGTGGAAATAAAAAACCCCGCAGCTTTCGGTGCGGGGTTCTGGGTGTAAAGCTCAGCGCTTAGTGATGCTCACGCGTCGCACGGAAGTTCACATCCGGCCAGCGCTCTTCCATCAGCGCCAGGTTGACCCGGGTCGGGGCCAGGTAGGTCAGGTGACCGCCGCCATCCAAGGCGAGGTTTTCCACGGCTTTGTTGGAAAACTCTTCGAATTTCTTCTTGTCGCCACATTCGACCCAACGAGCGGAGTACACGGTGATCGGCTCGTAGGAGCACTCGACCTTGTATTCCTCCTTCAAACGGCTGGCGACGACGTCGAACTGCAGCACACCGACAGCGCCGAGGATGATGTCGTTGCTGCGGGTCGGGAAGAACACCTGGGTGGCGCCTTCCTCGGCCAGTTGCTGGAGGCCCTGGCGCAGTTGCTTGGATTTGAGCGGGTCTTTCAGGCGCACGCGGCGGAACAGCTCCGGGGCGAAGTGCGGGATGCCGGTGAAACCCAGGGCTTCGCCCTCAGTGAAGGTGTCGCCGATCTGGATGGTGCCGTGGTTGTGCAGGCCGATGATGTCACCGGCAAAGGCTTCTTCCAGTTGCTCGCGTTCCGAGGAGAAGAACGTCAGGGCGTCACCGATGCGTACGTCCTTGCCGGTGCGCACGTGGCGCATCTTCATGCCTTTTTCGTATTTGCCCGAGCAGATGCGCATGAAGGCGATGCGGTCGCGGTGCTTGGGGTCCATGTTCGCCTGGATCTTGAACACGAAGCCGGTAAACTTCTCTTCCACCGGCTCCACGGTGCGCTCGTTGGCGACGCGGGCCAGCGGGCGCGGTGCCCAATCGACAACGGCGTCGAGCACATGGTCGACACCGAAGTTGCCCAACGCGGTACCGAAGAACACCGGGGTCAGTTGGCCGTCGAGGAATTCCTGCTGGTCGAACTCATGGCAGGCGCCTTGCACCAGCTCCAGCTGCTCGACAAAACGGTCGTACTCGTCGCCCAGGTGGGCGCGGGCCTCGTCGGAGTCGAGCTTCTCGATGATTTTGGTTTCGGTGCGTTCATGACCATGCCCGGCGGTGTAGACGATGATGTAATCGTCGGCCAGGTGGTACACGCCCTTGAAGTCGCGATAGCAGCCGATCGGCCAGGTGATCGGCGCGGCCTTGATCTTCAGGACCGCTTCGATCTCGTCGAGCAGTTCGATCGGGTCGCGGATGTCACGGTCGAGTTTGTTGATGAAGCTGACGATCGGCGTGTCCCGCAGACGGCAGACATCCATCAGGGCGATGGTCCGTGGCTCGACGCCTTTACCGCCGTCGAGGACCATCAGCGCCGAGTCCACCGCCGTGAGGGTGCGGTAGGTGTCTTCGGAGAAGTCTTCGTGGCCCGGGGTGTCGAGCAGGTTGATCATGTGATCGCGATACGGGAACTGCATGACCGACGTGGTAATGGAAATACCCCGCTGTTTTTCCATTTCCATCCAGTCGGAGGTGGCATGGCGGTCGGACTTGCGAGATTTCACCGTGCCGGCCACCGCAATCGCCTTGCCCATCAGCAAGAGCTTTTCGGTGATGGTGGTCTTACCGGCATCGGGGTGGGAAATAATGGCGAAAGTGCGGCGTTTCGCGACTTCGGCGGCCTGTTTGGTCATGGGAAATCGCCTGGCAGGTGATTCAAAAAAGGGCGGCGATTATAGCCCAGAACCCCCTCTATGGACCACCTGCGCAAGAGCAGCCTAACGACTCGCCACCCATCGACGGCACACGTCCAACGCAAGAATCAGACATCTTCATCACCGCTGCCCAGCCCCAGAGGTTCAGGATGAGATAGCCTGATCAGCGGGAATAAACTCAAATCTCGCGTCATTTGCGGCCGTTTGGGGAAGCGTAATCTTGATCATGGGGATCCAAATGCCGGTCTGCGTTTTAAAGTCCCGTTGATCATATTGAGCGCCAACCTTACCCGTATCATTGATGTAAAAAACGGCCTCAATCGGAAGGGTCTGACCAATATTCTGAGCCCACTTTCTCACGCGAAATTCATTCTGCGTACCAAATGCGGAGGCTGGAAGTTGCCCCTGGGCCTTCACGCCCTCGGTGAACGCAACGGCGCCTCGTTCATCCAGCTCGTCACGAACATCGAAGCCACACAATGCACCGTACATACCTGCGTTAGCGTTGAAATGGGCAATATAGTGCGCGGCTTTGGTAATACCTTGGGATTGGCAAGGTCGGCTGTTGGGGCGATTGGGATATTGACCACAACCTTCGTCAGGTCGATGGTCAGTGGCGCCGTCGACTGGAAAGAAGCACAGCACCGCCAATGCGATCTTTCCTGTCGGTTTAAAAAAATCGGGATAAAGAATAAAGCCGTTATTGTAGCCAAATACTAATTTGCTGAACTTCGCGTCTTTACGCAGCCAGGAAAAAGAAACGCCCGTCGATGCTGGGTTGGGATTCCAAAAATGAAACTGCGTGGAGTGTTGGGTTGCCCGTAGCGTCACCCCTGTGCATAAAAACGACGGCGCCGAGGGGTTGTTGCGACACATGGTCAAGACGTTGTTATAGGCTTCCGTGAGATAGGCCGCTATTTCTGGACCGGTACCTGCGCCTTGGACGCCAACAGCCTGTCCTGACGGCTCATCAATAGTGCTCCTATCCAATTCATGTGTTGCACAGCCAGCCGTCAACAATAAAAACAGCACAATGCAAAATTGTCTTTTCATTTCAGACTCCCATACATGAACAGACAAGGCTCTAAGTAAGCTATGTCTTTTTCAGGCTTTTTCCGTTAACAGTTTTATCTACGCTACAAGAGCGCTCCCCTTCGAACACCTGTCAACTTTCACAGTGCTCAATACTTATTTGAAATAAAAAACCGAGTGTTCCTTCTTAATCCACCAGAGAAGAAGTGATCAGCGAGAGCAATCAGAACAAGGCCCAGGGTTTTGTACGACGCCGCGACTTGCACCGTCAGAACGGCGCCTGCTCGCAGTACCTGAGCGAATGAATCGATGCCGAGTACCTAAGCTCCGGCAAGTCCCGTGGGGGTAAGACCAGTATTGTTTCGCCAGCCGAGACAGCGTTGGCCTGACGTTTATAGCTGGACCCGGAGCACTTGGGAAAACAACCACTGCGGGCTGAGTTTGGTAAACACCGAATAATTGATCAGCACCGTTTTTCCCTTGTGTTTCGAGACCCAGGTCGGGTCAAGAACGAAAGAATTGGGCTTACCGGCCGTAACCAGCTGATGGGCCGTATCAAGGAAGGTTTCCCCTATGACACGTACGCGCAGGGTCGAGCCCGACGGAGCTGGAGAGTTGACTGTGACTGTCCCCGAGGCATAACTGGGTGCCGGAAGCACCAGCGCCTGGGGATCGATGGTCAGAAACCGCACCCCAGACTCCAGGGTTTCACCGGCACCGCTTTTCTTGATGGTGTAGCTCACCGGTACGGTGAGCCCGATGCTATCGACGACCTCAGTGCGGGGAATCAGCACCTGTTTGTTCGCGGGAAGCTCGCCGTATGCGACCGGCGGACTGCTGTATGGCACCCGGCCTCCCCACCGAACGCTCAAGATATCGGAGGCGGCAATTGCTTCGGTGGGCAATTGCACGATGAGGTATTCATCCCTATAGATATCCTGAGTGTTCAGACGGTCGCCAGAGACTGTGCTGTAAGCCTTGGGAATGGTGGGTGCAGCAAAAGCGGGCATCGGGATAACCGGGGAGATCGCTTGGTCCGCACTCACATATTGGAAACTGAAATGACCTTGTGGGCTGGGAGGCAATGTGACGCGAACGATGGGGATAAAAAGACCGTTGGTGCGCTCATGATATTTTTTTTGGTCGATTCGGGAGGCTTCCAGATCGTTTGAGCCGGTGATCCAGAAAAACGCCTGGATGGGCAGCGCAGCCGGATTTTTTTCTGGCCAGGCTTCGATGCGAAGCTCGTTGTGATTCTTGAAATTAAAATCGGCGCCCCCTGCCTCAAGCTCAACAAGTTTTCTGACTTGCAATCCCGCATTGAAGTTAGCCACGGCTTGCTCATTCAACGCATCGTTGAGCATCCACGCGCAACTGGCAGGATTTCCGTAACTGACCCTTCGAAAATGGGTCAGCCAGGCCCTGGCAGTGAAAATATTCTGTTCATTACAGGGTTTACTCAGGGGATAGACGAACTGAGTAATGCTGTCACGGCAACCGCGGGCGCCCGGTTTGCTGCGATAGATCGTCGCGCCATCGTAGGGAAAATAACAGATGATCGAGGGCCTTATTTTTCCCTGCGGAGCCCGGAGGGTGGGATAAAAAATATAGCCATGCCGCGCTTCGTTGTTGCCCCATGGCGCACCACCGAACTTGGCGTCGGCCCTCAGGTAGGAAAATGAAACCGCGCCGCTGGTCCTGGAAAATTCGCTATGGTCCCAAGGATCGAAGTTTCCTGCGTTGGTTGTGCGTGCCACGACACCCGTGCATAAAAAAGCCGGTGCCGTGGCAGCGCCACAGTTGACCGCGGTGTCGTAGTAGTTGCGGGTCAAGGCGGCTGCGGTTGCTTCTCCTGATTGCACGCTCGTGGCCACGAGCGCTTCGCTAAAGGACAGCGGCGAAACACAAAGACTGCCCAGTAGAATCAGCAGCTTTGTTGATTTTTTAAGCGTGAGAGTTGCCATGTTCGTCGTCTTGAGTATCCCGGTCGGGTCAGCAGGCTGATCTGACCCTTTCAATGAGGATTACACCGGTTATCACCCGGCAATTTAATAATCACATCGTGGGCCACATAGGGACGAGCGGGCTCAAGGCTCCACGTAGGTTTATTCTCGGCGATATCGGGGGAATCAAGATGGCAGGCCAACTGACGGCGCATGCTGCTGCCCATGTTATCGAAATTCCAGTCCTTGCGATTCGGTTCAAGGGCAGCAGCCTTGATCGCCAACTCGGCCAGCACGACATTGCTTTTCCCTACGCCGGCTTTTCTTCCGCAGGCCGTGGGCGTGACCTTAAGCGATGAAATTTTTCCCAATACGGGTTCTACATAATTGTTATCCCACTCGATCTTTTCTATGTAGTTATCGCAGGAACGACTATCCACCGGGGCTTGAACATGCTGATCGGCGGGGTAGTAAGCAAATTTCGCGTCCTCAGCGATCGAGTTCGGAAATTGTATTTTTATGATCGGCTTCCACGTATTGCCTTGCTCTACCCATCGGCGCTGATCATCTCGAGCAAACTCACGAGACGTAAAAGTCTTTGTAGTTCTGTCAATGTAATCAATACCACTCTCATAAATAAAAGCAGCGATAGGGAGCTCCAGGTACGTGGCTTTTGCTGAGTCGCTGTCACTGGCGACAGGCGCATCAAACTTCACCCGTTCCTGACTGCCCCAGTCCCTTTTCCAGTATTTATTATCCGGCCAGGTTTCAATTCGCAGCTCCGACTGGGTATGGATCGCATCGTCCTTTTCCTCTGGATCATTGGCCAAAATTTTTCGTGCCTCGACAAACGTATTGAATGCATCAGCCTTGTTATAGGTACCGAAGTAGTCTCTCGTGGTATCAAAGCCGCATTGAAACTTGTGCGCTTTGGTGGCTTCAGGGTCTCGGGTTTGACGGTCATAGTGCTCCATCCACGCCTTGGCATTGCTGATGCCCAGCTTCTGGCAATAGTCCTCGACAACGCCGAGGGAGTTCCCATTCTCCTGATAATCGCCGCAGCCGCTGTTGTTTCGATAATTCGTCCAGGAATCAATAGGAAAGGCACACAATACTTTGATTTTGAATTGCGTCTTTTCATTCACAAAATCATTGGGCACCAAGGCAAAGCCATTGAACCTGAGCATGCCAAGCCCATTGAACTCCACATCTTTTCTTAAATATGAAACCGATGTACCTCCGGCCGCTATACCGGTGCCTCCCGCTTCCAGGCTATGCGATAACGGACTGGGATCCCACGGCAAATAACTTTGTTTACTGGCGATCCCTCGAAGTATCAACCCAGAGCAATCAGACGCCAACCTGCCACTTCCACAATCCCGTGCGGTCAATCGATACCAGTACTCCATCAATTTGGCCGTATCGGTGCCAGGGCTTGCCTGCAACAGGCTGGAGCCCGATACAAAACCGAGAAACAAAGAAATGTTTAATATCCGTATGACCCGACGCTTGCGCATGACTCTCTCCTAGAGCTTTTCATCGCTCAGCTCAATCAGTTATGCAATCTCGCCTAATAACCTGCGTTCCCGGCATAAACCCAACACCGGTTTTATTCAGCGGCGAGTACAACTGGAGTCTTGAGTATTCGATGATCGCTTCGTCGCGCCCACTGTCGACACTTACAGTTTTTTAGATCTGTTTAAACGATTTCCTCATAACCGGCCGCCAATCAGTCAACAAATGATCTGCCATGAAACACCCTTCCAAGCTGCCATGTGCAAATGGCCAGCCTGGAGGCCTGTGTCGCATTGCCGAGGAACATCTGACTGTCACACAGGTCGGTTACATCAGGAGCTGTCGCGGGCCGCACGACGAATGAGTGCAAAAACGCGACATTTTTTGTTGATCTCAGGCCCCTCACGCCCTAAAGTTCGCGCCGAACGTCCATGCTGGAAACGATCCATCCGGCTCAAGTACTGACGACGAGACAGCAAGGCCAAGGGAATCAAGCATCCCGTGGCCTTTTTGCTTTCGGCGACATGCCTTGGGAAGTAGGCGAACCAAAGTGGGGATACGGAGGACGTTCACGAGGGCTGCTTGCCCTTACACCCATTGATCCTGATGTTTGCCAGTAGGAGTCCCAAGTATGTCGATCCAGGTCGAAGATTATTTCGCGCGCGAGACCTTTCAGAAAATGAAGGCGTTCGCCGACAAGCAGGAAACCCCGTTCGTGGTGATCGACACCGCGATGATCTCCCAGGCCTACGATGACCTGCGCGCAGGTTTCGAATTCGCCAAGGTCTATTACGCCGTCAAGGCCAACCCGGCAGTGGAAATCATCGACCTGCTCAAGGATAAAGGCTCGAACTTCGACATCGCTTCGATCTATGAGCTGGATAAAGTCATGAGCCGTGGCGTAGGCCCGGATCAGATCAGCTACGGCAACACCATCAAGAAATCCCGGGACATCCGCTACTTCTACGAGAAGGGCGTGCGCCTGTATGCCACCGACTCCGAAGCCGACCTGCGCAACATCGCCAAGGCCGCGCCGGGCTCGAAAGTCTACGTGCGCATTCTTACCGAAGGCTCGACCACCGCTGACTGGCCGCTGTCGCGCAAGTTCGGCTGCCAGACCGACATGGCCATGGACCTGCTGATCCTGGCCCGCGACCTGGGCCTGGTGCCGTACGGCATTTCCTTCCACGTCGGTTCGCAACAGCGTGACATCAGCGTCTGGGACGCGGCCATCGCCAAGGTCAAGGTCATCTTCGAGCGCTTGAAAGAAGAAGACGGCATCGTGTTGAAGCTGATCAACATGGGCGGTGGCTTCCCGGCCAACTACATCACCCGCACCAACAGCCTGGAAACCTACGCAGAGGAAATCATCCGTTTCCTCAAGGAAGACTTCGGCGACGAACTGCCGGAGATCATCCTGGAGCCGGGCCGTTCGCTGATCGCCAACGCCGGCATCCTGGTCAGCGAAGTGGTGCTGGTGGCCCGTAAATCCCGTACCGCCGTCGAGCGCTGGGTGTACACGGACGTGGGCAAGTTCTCCGGCCTGATCGAAACCATGGACGAAGCCATCAAGTTCCCGATCTGGACCGAGAAGAAAGGCGAGATGGAAGAAGTGGTCATCGCCGGCCCTACTTGCGACAGCGCCGACATCATGTACGAAAACTACAAGTACGGTTTGCCGCTGAACCTGGCCATCGGTGACCGTCTGTACTGGCTGTCGACCGGTGCCTACACCACCAGCTACAGCGCGGTGGAATTCAATGGCTTCCCGCCGCTGAAGTCGTTCTACGTGTAATTCGCTGGTCGCTGGACCCGAAAGCCCGTGACTGTGTCACGGGCTTTTTTGCAATAGCGCAAAACGCGCCCATCAGCGCAATGCTATTGACTTCAGGCTTGTCTGAATCATGTGGCTTTTATGTGTGTTTATGAATGGTTCTCGATAACATGCGCGCCATGATGAACAGCAATGACTGAAAGGCGAGTGACGTGTTTAAGAAAACCCTGTTCCAGTTGCACTGGTTTTTCGGCATCAGCGCCGGGCTGGTCCTGGCGTTTATGGGCATTACCGGTGCCGCGGTGTCGTTTCAGGACGAAATCCTGCGGGCGTTGAACCCCCAGGTGTTGATGGTCCCGAAACAACCGGAAGGCGTCCTGCCGCCTGCCGAGCTGGTGCAACAGATCGAGGCCGCTTCCGGTAAAACCGTCGCCATGCTTTGGGTCGAGACCGAGAGCGGCCACGCCGCACGGGCAATTTTCGCCGCCCCGCCTGGGGAAAAGCGCGGGCCCATGCGCTATTTCAACCCGTACAACGCACAATTCATGGGCGATGTGGTGGGCCAGGATCTCTTCGCTCTGATACTCAGGCTGCATCGCGTCCTGGCCTTGGAGGATGTAGGTCGACAGATTACCGGTGCCTGCACGCTGATCCTGGTGTTTTTCTGCCTGTCCGGGCTGTACCTGCGCTGGCCACGCCAATGGAAAAGCTGGCGTGCCTGGCTAACCCTCGACTGGGCGAAAAAAGGCCGCAGCTTCAACTGGGACCTGCACTCGGTGGCGGGCACCTGGTGCCTGGCGTTCTATCTGCTGGCGGCCCTGACCGGCCTGACCTGGTCCTACGATTGGTACAACAAAGGCGTGACTCACCTGCTCTCCGATTCCCCCGAAGAAGAACGGGTGCGCAACCGCGGCCCAGCGCCGAGCGGCCCGCCGCCGGTGGCCGACTATCGGGCCATGTGGAGCAGCATCTACAGCGCCGCGGGCCCTGGCCTGATCGCCTACAACGTGCGCATGCCGCCGGTGGCCGGGCAACCGGCAACGGTGTTCTACCTGCTGAAAAACTCGCCTCATGACCGGGCGCTGAACCAGCTCATCCTCGACCCGGCCACCGGTGTCATCAGTGGTCACAGCCGCTACAGCGACAAGAGCCTCAAGGCGCAGTTGCTGACCAGCGTCTACGCCTTGCATATCGGCAGCTATTTCGGCCTGATCGGGCGGATCCTGGTGACGGTCGCCGCGCTGACCATGCCGCTGTTCTTCATCACCGGCTGGTTGCTGTACCTGGACCGTCGCCGCAAGAAGCGCCAAATCAAGAATGCCCGCCAGGAGCTGGGTGCCAACCGCAGCGATGCGCCCGCCTGGCTGATCGGATTCGCCAGCCAGAGCGGTTTCGCCGAGCAACTGGCCTGGCAGACCGCCGGCCAGCTCCAGGCGGCCGGTTTGCCGGTGAAGGTCCAGCCGCTGGCCGGTGTCAGCGAGCAGGAGCTGAGCAATTGCAGCCACGCCTTGTTCGTCGTCAGCACCTTTGGCGACGGCGAAGGACCGGACAGCGCCCGGGGTTTCGAGCGCAACGTGTTGGGTCGGACCATGAGCCTGGAGCGCCTGCAGTATTCGGTGCTGGGCCTGGGCGATCGGCAATACGAAAACTTCTGCGGCTTCGCCCGACGCCTGCACACCTGGCTGTCGGAGCACGGCGGCAAGACTCTGTTCGCTCCGGTGGAAGTCGACAGTGGCGACCCTTACGCCTTGCGTCACTGGCAACAGCAATTGGCCGAACTGACTGGCCAGGCTCCGCTGGACACTTGGCAGGCGCCCAGTTTCGAGAACTGGACCCTGCACCAGCGCACCTTGCTCAACCCCGAGAGCAGCGGCTCTGGCGTGTATCTGTTGGGCCTCACCGCGCCCGGCCCGAGCAGTTGGCTGGCCGGTGACCTGGTGGAAATCCTGCCGCGCAATGACCTGTCGGCCATCGACCATTTCCTGGAGGGCCTGGGCATCGCCGGCGTTGCTCGCGTGCAGGTCGATGGCTTGCCCCAGCGCCTCGATCAGGCCCTGGCCAACCGCCAACTGCCGGAAAATCGCGCCCATCTGGTGGGCATGCATGCCCAGGCCCTGGTGGATGCCCTGGCGCCACTGGCACTGCGCGAATACTCCATCGCTTCGATTCCCGCCGATGGCCTGCTGGAACTGATGGTGCGCCAGGAACGTCACGCCGACGGCAACCTGGGTATCGGCTCCGGTTGGCTCACCGAACATGCGCCGCTGGGCAGTGCCATCAGCCTGCGGGTACGCCGCAACAGCGGCTTCCATCTGCCGCCTCAGGGCGTGCCCATGATATTGCTGGGCAACGGCACCGGTCTGGCCGGCCTGCGCAGCCTGCTCAAGGCGCGCGTGGCCGAGGGCATGCAGCGCAACTGGCTGCTGTTCGGCGAGCGCCAGCGCGAGCATGATTTCCACTGCCGTGATGAGTTACAGGAATGGGTGACATCCGGCGATCTGGAACGCCTGGACCTGGCGTTTTCTCGGGATCAGGAACAGAAAATCTACGTCCAGGACCGCCTGCGCGAATCCTCGGCCCTGCTCAAGCAATGGCTGGCCGACGGTGCGGCGATCTATGTCTGCGGCAGCTTGCAGGGCATGGCGTCGGGCGTGGATCAGGTGCTCAACGACGTGCTCGGCGCCGCGGCAGTGGAGCGCTTGATCGAACAGGGCCGGTACCGGCGGGATGTCTACTGACAAGCCACCCGCTAAAACACTGCCCTCTGTGGGAGCGAGCCTGCTCGCGATGGCGGAGTATCAGACGGCACTTTTGTCGACTGACACAGCGCATCGCGAGCAGGCTCGCTCCCACATTGATTGGTGGCGTACTTGAAACTCAGACCGGCTGCAACTTCTTCTCGAACACTGCCACGCCCTCCAGATCCCGCAACACCACGCTCATCTCCCCGCTCTGGCCGTCGATGTTCACCTCGCCAAAGAACTGGTATCCGGCAAACGGCGACGTGTTCTGCGCCGGGGGGGCTTTCTGGAACACCACTTCGGGACCGAACGTCTTGTCCAGAGGATTGGGCCCGAAGCTGCCGGCATTCAACGGCCCGGCGACAAACTCCCAGAAGGGTTCGAAATCCTGGAACGCGGCCTGTTCCGGGTGGTAATGGTGGGCGGCGCAATAGTGCACGTCAGCGGTGAGCCAGACGTAGTTGCGCACCTGATGTTTGCGTAGGTAGCCGAGCAACTCGGCGATCTCCAGTTCACGGCCCTGGGCCGGCCCCGGATCACCGTTGGCGACCGCTTCCCAGCGCGACACGCCGGGGCTGACTTCGCCGTCGGGCACACCCAGGCCGATGGGCATGTCGGCAGCAATGACTTTCCACTGGGCACGGGACCGCTTCAGTTCGCCCTTGAGCCAGTCCAACTGCTCGCGACCGAGAAAGGGTTTGGCCCCGCCGAGGTTGGCGTCGTTGGCTTCGCGGTAGCTGCGCATGTCCAGCACGAACACATCCAGCATCGGCCCGTAAGCGAGCTTGCGGTAGATCCGCCCGCCGCCGTCGGCCTTCTGCAAGCGCATGGGGGCGTATTCCAGCCAGGCCTGCCGCGCACGACCAACAAGACTGTGGATATCCTTGGTCTGGTAGCGTTCATCCAGTTGCTTGCCCGGCGACCAGTTGTTGACCACCTCATGATCGTCCCATTGCCAGATCTGCGGCACTTCGGCGTTGAAGCGGCGCACGTTCTCGTCCATCAGGTTGTAGCGGTAGTTGCCACGATACTCGTCCAGAGTCTCGGCGACCTTGCTCTTGGCTTCAGTGGTGAGGTTGCGCCAGATGCGCCCGCCTTCGGTGGTGATCTGCGCCGGCACCGGACCGTCCGCGTAGATGGTGTCGCCGCTGTGGATAAAAAAATCCGGCAGGCGCAAACGCATGGCTTCGTAGATGCGCATGCCGCCAATGTCCGGGTTGATCCCGAAGCCCTGGCCGACGGTGTCGCCGCTCCAGACAAACCGGATGTTGCGCTTGAACTGCGGCACGCTGCGCAGGTGACCGAGCCAGGGCTCACTGGCGACACCGGTCTGGGCGTCTTCAAAATGCACGCGGTAGAAAATTGCCTGGTCAGGCGGCAGCCCGGTGAGCTCGACCCGAGCGGTAAAATCGCTGCGGCTGTCAACCAGTGGCGAGACAAAACGCCGCGGGTTGGGCAACTGGCTGCGGGTGTCCCATTCCACCACCATCCGGGCCGGGCGGTCGCAGCGGCTCCAGATCATCGCCCGGTCGCCCTGCAAATCGCCAGACTGCACGCCATCGGTGAGCACCGGGCGATCCTTGACTGAGGCAATCACCGCCGGCGCCAGCCCCGGCAACAACAACCCCGCCCCCACGGCTTGCATCACACGGCGACGGCCCAGGTCAAATTCGCTCATGGTGTTTCCCCCAAATGGGGAAACTTAAGCATGGCAGTGTTAATCAGGCGTGACAGGGATCTTGTGAACACCCCAAAACCACTGTGGGAGCGAGCCTGCTCGCGATTGCAGAGTATCAGGCAACCCATTGTCGACTGATACACCGCTATCGCGAGCAGGCTCGCTCCCACAGGGAATTTTCATTGTTCAAACTTAAGTGATCAGGCCTTGGCCGGCTCCAACGCCATCTCCACCACTTCCGGCCGCTTGAGCAGCGCATAGGACACCGCCGTCAGCAGACTCCCCGCCACGATCGCCAGCAAATACAACAACGCATGGTTGATGGCGTTAGGGATCAGCATCACGAACAGCCCACCGTGAGGCGCCATCAGTTTGCAGCCGAAGTACATCGACAGCGCACCGGTCAGCGCACCGCCGGCGATGCTGGCCGGGATCACCCGCAACGGGTCCTTGGCGGCGAACGGAATCGCCCCTTCGGAGATGAAGCACAGCCCCAGCACCAGCGCCGCTTTACCGGCCTCGCGTTCGGTCTGGGCAAACTTGCGACGGGCGATAAAGGTTGCGATGCCCAGGCCAATCGGCGGCACCATGCCAGCGGCCATGGCCGCCGCCATCGGTGCATAACTTTGCGACGCCAGCAGTCCCACGGAAAACGCATAGGCGGCCTTGTTGATCGGCCCGCCAAGGTCGACACACATCATCGCCCCCAGCAAAACACCCAACAGAATCGCGTTGGTGGTGCCCATGCTGTCGAGGAAATGGGTCAGGCCATCCAGCATGCCCGCCACCGGTTTGCCAACGATGTAGATCATCACCAGACCGGTAAACAGGCTCGCCAGCAGCGGGATGATCAGGATCGGCTTGAGCGCTTCCAGGCTCTGGGGCAGGCGCGCGTAGCGGTTGATCGCCTTGGCCGCGTAACCGGCCAGGAAACCGGCGATGATCCCGCCGATGAACCCCGCGCCCAAGGTGCTTGCGAGCATCCCGCCGATCATGCCGGGCGCCAGGCCGGGACGGTCGGCGATGGAATAGGCGATGTAGCCGGCCAGCAACGGCACCATCAGTTTGAACGCGGTGTCACCGCCGATCTGCATCAGCGCCGCCGCCAGCGTGCCGGGCTCCTTGAACGCGGTAATGCCAAACACGAACGACAAGGCGATCAACAGACCACCGGCCACCACCATCGGCAACATGAACGACACGCCGGTCAGCAGGTGCTTATAGACACCGGTCTTCTCCGTTTTTGCCGCAGCACTGGCACCGCCCGACGCGCTTTCCTGGCGGCCTTCGGCAAGCGCCTTGTTCAGCGTGGCTTCGGCCTGCTTCAAGGCAATGCCGGTGCCGCAGCGATAAATTTTCTTGCCGGCAAAACGCTCGGTGGCGACTTCGATGTCGGTGGCCAGCAGCACCACGTCGGCCTCGGCGATGGCCTCGGGGCTCAACGGATTGCGGGCGCCCACCGAGCCCTGGGTTTCCACTTGCAAGTCGTAACCGAGCTTCTTCGCTGCCTGCTGCAACGCCTCGGCGGCCATGAAGGTATGGGCCACGCCGGTTGGGCAAGCAGTGATGGCGACCAGACGAGGAGCCCGCTCAGCCGAAACCGCAGGTGCCTCTTCCAGCACATCCGACTCGACAAAAACCTTGGCCTCTTCGGCGCCGCGACGCAGCACCGAATCGACATCCTGCAAGGCCTGGGCCGGGGTGCTGCGGAACAGACGTTTGCCGACGAACCGCGACATATCCACCGGGCCGCTGGCTACCAGCAACACCCACTCGGCCGCTTCCAGGGTCGCCGCCGATAATTGGCGCTCCGGATGGGCCGCGTCATGGACTTCCACGCTGGTGCTCCAACCCTGGCGCTGGGCTGCCGCGTCCAGCAGGCGGGCGCACAACACACTGGTGACCATGCCGTTCGGGCAGGCCGTCACAATGGCTAATTTCATTCTTGCGAACCCTCTTATTGTTCGGTCAGGGGGCGCACGCGCACGCCCTGTTCAAGCGACGCCAGCAACGCGGTGTCATGGATGCCAAAACCGATCTGCGTCACGGCCATGGCGGCGATGGCCGTGGCGGTGCGCAGGGTCTGTTGCGGCGTATCGGCGCTGAGCAGGCCATGCAGCATGCCGGCCAGCAGCGAATCGCCGGCCCCCACGGTGCTGGCGACAGTGACGCTGGGCGGCGAGGCATGCAGCGCCGAACCGACACTGAACCAGTTCACGCCGTCGGCGCCGTGGGAAATCACCACATGCTCGATGCCTTGGGCGTGCAATCGTTGCGCCGCTTCCGCCTGGGCAAATTCGCTCACCACGTCGCAACCCAGCGCATCGGCCAGTTCCTCGGTGTTTGGCTTGATCAGCCACGGCCCCGCCGCGAGGGCGACGCGCAAGGCTTCGCCGCTGGTGTCGAGGGCCACGTTCAAGCCCAGTGCCTTCAAGCGAATGATCAGCGCCTGCAACCATTGCGGGCTGACGCCCCGGGGCAGGCTGCCCGCCACTACCACGGCATCGTGGCCCGGGGCGATGTGTTCCAGTCGCTCAAGCAACGCTTGCTGCGCGGCGTCATCAACCACCGGGCCTGGACCGTTGAGGTCGGTGATGCGTCCGTCCTGCTCGGCCAGCTTGATGTTGCTGCGGGTCTCCCCTGGGACGCGAATAAAGGCGTCGACAAAACCGCGCTGGGCGAACAGCGTTTCGAATGCCTGGGCGTTGTCTTCACCGAGAAAGCCACTGACGGTCACAGTGTGGCCGAGGTCAGCCAGCACCTGGGCCACGTTCACGCCCTTGCCGGCGGCGTGGCTGTGCATGGCATCGCTGCGGTTGACCTGACCGGGTTCCAGGCGCGCCAGTTCCACCGTGAGGTCGAGCGCCGGGTTGAGGGTCAGGGTAAGGATCTTGGCCATTACAGCGCCTCCACTAATGCGCGCACGTCATTGGCGCTGCCCACGGCCAAGGCCTCTTGGGCGAGGATTTTTACCTGCGCCAGGCTCACTTCGCGTACCCGCGCCTTGACCTCGGCAATGCTGCGGGCCGAAACACTCAGCTCGTCTACGCCCAGGCCCACCAGCACCGGCACCGCCAAAGGGTCGGCCGCCAGCTCACCGCACACGCCGACCCACTTGCCATGCGCATGGGCGGCACGCACGGTGATGTCGATCAGTTGCAGCACCGCCGGGTGCAGGCCGTCAGCCTGAGCCGAAAGGGTTGGGTGACCGCGGTCAATGGCCAGGGTGTATTGCGTCAGGTCGTTGGTGCCGACACTGAAGAAGTCGACTTCCTTGGCCAGCACCGGCGCCAGCAGTGCCGCGGACGGCACCTCGATCATGATCCCCAGTTGCAGGTCCGCCACCGGGATCTCCAGGCGCAGGCGCTCGGTCATGTCCCGGGCCTGACGCCACTCATCGACGCTGCCCACCATCGGGAACATGATCCGCAACGGACGGTTGTCGGCAGAACGCAACAAGGCGCGCAATTGCGCTTCCATGACCTGCGGACGTTGCAAGGTCAGGCGAATGCCTCGCACGCCGAGAAACGGGTTTTCCTCTTTCGCGATCGGCCAGTACGGCAGCGGTTTGTCGCCGCCCACATCGAGGGTACGCACCACCAGCGGTCGCCCGGCCAGGCCATCGAGCACCTTGCGGTATTCGGCTTCCTGAGTCGCTTCATCGGGAGCCTGGGTATGAGCCATGAAAATCAGTTCGGTGCGCAACAGGCCAATGCCTTCGGCGCCCTGCTCCACCGCACTGGTGACCCCGGCGCTCTCGCCGATGTTGGCGAACACTTCCACGGCATGACCGTCACGGGTCAGCGCCGGTTGATGACGTTGTTCGGCAGCGACCTTGAGACGTTGCTCGCGGGTGTCGCGCTCTTCGGTGGCCCGTTGCAGCGTGGGCGCGTCGGGGTCCACGTGCAGGCGACCGCGCTGGCCGTCCAACAACAGTGAAGTGCCCGGCGCCAGCAGCAACACCGCCGCACCGGCCCCCACCAGCGCCGGGATCCCCAGGGCTCGGGCGACGATGGCACTGTGGGCGGTGGCGCCGCCGCGCGCGGTGAGAATCCCCGCTACGCGGGCGGGGTCCAGACGGGCGACGTCGGATGGGCCAACCTCGTCCATCACCAGAATGTAAGGTTGCTCGGGTTCGCTCGGGGTTTCGACGCCGCACAACTGCGCCAGCACACGCCGACCGACGTCCCGCAGGTCGGCGGCACGTTCGGCGAGCAGTGCGTCCTGCAGCGCTTCCTGTTCTTTGGCAGCCGCTTCGATCACGCCCATCCACGCCGCTTGCGCGCTCTCGCCCAGCTTCAATCGAGTGTCGACCTCATCGGTCAGCGCCGGGTCGTCGAGCATCTCCTGATGGGTGATAAAGATTTCGCGGATGGCCTTGGCCTTGGCGCGTTCGACCAGACCTTCGATGTCGCGGCGCACTTGGTTCAAGGCGTTTTGCAGGCGCTCACGCTCGATGGCCGCTGATTCGCCGCGCAATGGATACTCGAAGGCCTGCAACACCTGGATGTGGGCCGGGCCGATGGCAATGCCCGGAGCGGCGGCAACGGCCTGGATCAAGCTGCCGGATTCGGGCGCCAGCACGACGGCAGCAACCTCGGCCATGGTGGTTTGCTGTGGCGCACTCGGTGGCGGCAGCGGCTCGACTTCTTCGCCAAGGCCCTCTTCGATGGCGGCCAGCAGCGCCGGCAAGGCGTCAGCGGCGATGCTCGGTTCGGCGATGAACTCCAGGACCTGGCCGCGACGAGCGCCCAGGCTCAGCAATTTGCTCAGGCTCTTGACCGACACGGCGCTGTCCTGGCCGTCGACGATGCGCACGCGGATCTCGCCTTCGAAGCTTTTCGCCAGTTGCGCGAGGATCTTCGCCGGACGCGCGTGCAAACCATGGGCATTGGCCAGGCCGATGCGGGCGCTGGGCCAATCGGCGGGCAGTTCGCCGCCCAACACTTCCAGCACCTTGCGGCTGCTGGTGGCGCGACCCAGTTCATGGCCGCGGCCTTCGATCAACAACGCGCAGAGCCTTTCGAGCAAAGCCTGGTGAGCCTCGCCGAGGCTGGCGAGACAGAACAGACCGCTCAAGGGCTGACCGAGGTAACGGATGGGCTTGTCCGGCGTGACGAAGGCCAGGCCCGGACGCTTGACCGTCTGTTCGCTGTGCAGCCACCACAGGCCATCGCCCAATGGCAGCGCCTCGACCTGCTGCAACACTCCAGCAAAGCCGTTGCTCACACAGTCGGCCTGGCGCAGCAGACGGGCACCGCGCCAGACCAACTCTTCGAGATCGTCGGCCGACACGCCGAGGCCGATCATCTGCGCATCCAAGGCCAGTTCCTGTGGCGCGCCTTGCAGCAGCTTCAACAGCGCTTCGGCCGAACCTGCGCGGCGCAGGGCCTGGCCCAGGTCGGTCTCGCCGAGGGCGCGGGTCAGCAGTTGCAAAAGACGCAAGTGTTCGTCGGACTTGGCCGCGATACCGATCGCCAGGTAAACGATCTGACCGTCACCCCAGTCCACACCGTCGGGGAACTGCAACAGACGCACACCGGTGGAGTACACAAGATCGCGGGTTTGCGGGGTGCCGTGGGGGATGGCAATACCTTGGCCAAGAAAGGTCGAGCCCTGGGCCTCGCGAGCCTGCAAGCCGGCCAGGTAACCCTCGGCTACAAGGCCATCGGCCACCAGTTTGTCAGCGAGCAATTGCAGCGCGGCGTCTTTATCCACAGCCGTCTGGGCCATGGATATCTGCTCTAGAGTGAGCTCGAGCATGCTTTCTCCTTTTTGGCGTCGGGTTGGCGCCAGGTATTGTTTTGAATGAATCAGCTTAGCGTTACAGGACGGCTTTTGGCGCTATCGCGGCAGACGGGCCAAAAAATCCTGCTAACCTTGAAAATACGCCTGCTGAAACGTTTAATCTAGAAAGATTGGCACGTTACTCGATAATCTCTCATCCTTGAAGTGCAACTTGTCGCCGCTGTCGCGACAGTAACCGTCGTCCTGAATCGGGTAGGATGCCCCTCATTGTCGGGGCAAACTCGAAAAAACAAGGAAAACCGGGTTGAAACTCAGTGATATCGCCCAGTTGGCCGGTGTGTCCGTGACCACCGCCAGCTATGTCATCAATGGCAAGGCCGAACAGCAACGCATCAGCAGCGCCACCGTCGAACGCGTACGCGCCGTGGTCGAGGAGCATGGCTTCACGCCCAACCCCCAGGCTGCCGGGTTGCGCAGCCGGCATACGCGCACGCTGGGTTTCATCCTGCCAGACCTGGAAAACCCCAGTTACGCCCGCATCGCCAAACTGCTGGAACAGGGTGCCCGAGCGCGGGGCTATCAATTGCTGATCGCCAGCTCCGACGATGCGCCCGAGAGCGAACGGCAACTGTTGCAACTGTTCCGCGCCCGGCGCTGCGATGCGCTGATCGTCGCCAGTTGCCTGCCTGCCGGGGACGACAGTTATCGCCAGTTGCAGGCCAAGGGTATCCCGATCATCGCCATCGACCGGGTGATGGAGCCTGCGCACTTCTGCTCGGTGATCAGCGATGACCGCCAGGCCAGCCTGCAACTGACCCGTAGCCTGCTGGAAACCAATCCCCGCCAGATCGCGCTGATCAGCGCCCGGCCCGAATTGAGCATCAGCCAGGAACGCACCGCCGGTTTCAACGAAGCCCTGGCCGGGTTCGAAGGCCAGGTGCTGATCGAGCACGGCGAGTCGTTCAGCCGTGAATGCGGTCGCCAGTTGATGGACGAATTGCTCGCGCGACTGGGGCACCTGCCTGATGCGTTGATCACCACCTCCTATGTGCTGCTGCAAGGGGTGTTCGACGCCCTGCACGACTTCCCGCTCAAGTCGCGCCCACTACGGTTGGGCACCTTTGGTGATACGCAACTGCTGGACTTCCTGCCGCTGCCGGTCAACGCCATGTCCCAGCAGCACCAACTGATCGCCGACAAAGCCCTGGCGCTGGCCCTGGCCGCCATCGAAAACGATGATTACCAACCCGGTGTGCAGGCCATCGCACGCACGTTCAAGCAGCGCATTCATCAGGGCTGAGTATTCTTCAGGATTGAAGCATGGAACTGATCGATACCCACACCCATCTGGATTTCCCCGACTTCGATGCGGATCGCCCGGCGCTGCTGGCCGAAAGCCGCGCCTTGGGCGTGCGGCAGATGGTGGTGCTGGGGGTGTATCGGGATAACTGGCAACGGGTGTGGGATCTGGTGCAAAGCGACCCGGACCTGCACGCCGCGCTGGGCCTGCATCCAGTGTATCTCGACCAGCATCGCCCTGATGATCTGGGGCAATTGCGCCAATGGCTGATCCGCCTGGCTGGGCATCGGCAGTTGTGTGCGGTGGGGGAAATCGGTCTGGACTACTTCATCCAAACCCTGGATCGGGAGCGCCAGCAGGCATTGTTCGAGGCGCAACTGCAACTGGCGGCGGAATTCCAATTGCCGGCGCTGATCCATGTGCGCCGCAGCCACGCCGCCGTGATCGCCACCCTCAAGCGCATTGACCTCAAGCGCGGGGGGATTATCCACGCCTTCGCCGGCAGTTTTGAGGAGGCTCGCGAGTACATCAAGCTCGGCTTCAAGCTCGGCCTTGGTGGCGCCGCCACTTGGCCTCAGGCCCTGCGCATGCATCGGGTACTGGCAAAACTGCCGCTGGACGCGGTGGTGCTGGAAACCGATTCGCCGGACATGGCCCCGGCGATGTTCCCCGGCCAACGCAACAGCCCGGCGCATTTACCGGCCATTTGTGAAGCACTGGCTGGGATCATGACAATCAGCCCTGAGCAGCTGGCAGAGGCCAGCACGGCCAACGCCCGCCAATTGTTCAATTGGTGACCCCCTGTGGGAGCGGGCTTGCTCCCACATTGGATCGGTGGTGAGCACCATCCTTTAACTACACCCGAAACGCATTGATCAACTGCTTGAGCTGCACCACCTGGGCGGACAACTCACGGCTGGCGTCCTCGGTCTGGTGCGCCCCTTCGGCGGTGCGTTCACCGGCGCGATTGATCTCGACGATGTTCTGGTCGATGTCATGGGCCACGGCCGTCTGCTGCTCCACCGCTGCAGCGATCTGCTGGTTCTGGTCGACGATCATACCGACGGCACCGAGGATATTTTCCAGCGCCTGCTGGACCTTTTCCGACTGCCCCACCGTGCCACTGGCCATCTCATGGCTGGTGCCCATGGCTTTGACGGCAGCACCCACACCGCCGTGCAGGCGGGTGATCATTTCTTCGATTTCTTCGGTCGATTGCTGGGTGCGCTTGGCCAGGGTCCGCACTTCGTCAGCCACCACCGCGAAACCGCGCCCCTGCTCTCCGGCTCGTGCGGCTTCGATCGCGGCGTTGAGCGCCAGCAGGTTGGTCTGTTCGGCAATGCTCTTGATCACGTCCAGCACACGACTGATGGCCTGGCTGTCAGTCGCCAATTGATTGATCACCTGCACCGACTGATCGATCTCGCTGGCCAAGCGCACGATGCTGCTCTGTTGCGACTCCACCAGCCCGCGCCCGCTGAGGGTTTCGTCGTTCACGCTGTGGGCGCTACTGACCGCCGCGGCGGCGCTACGAGCCACTTCCTGGGCGGTGGCCGACATCTGGTTCATCGCCGTGGCGACCAGCTCGATCTGGCTGCGCTGCCCGGACACGGCCTGGTTGCTCTGGGCCGACACCGCCTCCACCTGCCCGGCCTGGCGCTCGACCTCGGCAACGGTCCGGCCGACCTGTTCGATCAGGTCATGGATCTTCGCCACCGTGCCATTGAACACTTCACCCAACTCCCCCAACTCATCCTTGCTGCGCGCCACGAAGTTGACCGTCATGTCGCCTGCGGCGACCTTGTCCATCATCTCGCCGAGATGTTTGAGGGTGGTGCGGGTCGAGGCGTAGAAGCCGGCGTACAGGTAAAAGATCAGCAGAAATACGGCGACCAGCGCAACAGCTTGCAGCACCATGTGGCTGCGGTTCTGCTCCAGGCGATGCTGCAACTGAACATCCAGAAAACCCAGGGTCACATCGTTCAGTCGGTAGGTCTGCTCCATCAGACTGCTGACCTGCTCGTAAAACGGCAGCCATGGAGCATCCAGCGTGTCAGCCATCACCACCTGTTCTTCGATCAGTTCACCGGCTTTCTTCAAGGTTGCCTTGCTGCCTTCGGCCTGACTGGCAAGCGCCTGCTCGGCCGCCTTGCTGGAACCCAGGGCGTCCTGAAGCTTGAGGTCATATTCACCCTGCAGCTTTTCGATTTGCCCCAGCAACTCGTCGAACCGGGTGCTCGACGCCGAATTGAGAAAGCCCAGGCCCAGGGACGCAGCGCCCAGCGCACGGCCTTCACCCAGGGTTTGGGTCACGTTGGGGGTCACGCTGATGATCAATTCGCTCAGTTGGCGGATGTCGCCCTGGTTGTCGCGGCTCAGGCCAGCCTGGCTGGCGATGATTTGACTGAACATCTGCGCGCTGTTGAGCAGCTTGCCAATCAGTGCGCTTTTGCTTTGCAGGGAGCGCTCGGCCTGCTGGGCCTTGAAAGCGGCAATCATTTCGTCGCGCTTGGCATCGAAGGCGCTGACCTGTTCAGGATCGACGGCCATGGCTTTCAAGCTCTGCAACCGCGCCAGGACCTGCTTTTCAAGGGCGCCGATCTTCGCCTCCACGTCCCCGGCCTTGCCGGACTGACCGAGGCTGGCATTGATCTGCACCAGATTGTTCAGGGTTTCCAGGTCGCGCCGCAGGGTCAGGCTGTTGCCCAGCAGATCGAGGCTTTGCAGCTCCACTTGCGTGCCCTGGAATTCGCGATAGGAATCGCGCACCAAAAAGAAATTGGTCACCAGCATCGGCAGCAGGAACAACACGCTGATCAGGCTGAACTTCATGCCGAAGCTCAGGCGGTTCATCAGCGCGACGGCGGGCCAGAGCAAACTCTTCACAAGGAAGTCTCCCGGTTGTATTTCTTGTTTTTATGGGCAGGCGCACAGAGACAGCAGATAGCCACTATTTGGGCGCTGTCCCTGTATAGCCTAAATCGGCGGGAAGATTTGTAACTTAAGGTTAACGACGAGCCGTGGCACGGTTCTTGTGGCGAGGGGATTTATCCCCGCTGGGGCGCGAAGCGGCCCCTAGCTATCTTAAAGCCCGCAATCAAATGAGGCTGCTGCGCATCCCAGCGGGGATAAATCCCCTCGCCACAGAGCGTGCGTTTGCCTAAGCCAGCACTGTCCACAGTGCAAACCCGGCATACCAGAGCACCGCCGCACGCAACAACAGCTCCCACAGCCGATCCAGGCTGTTGATGCCGTCCGGGCCCGCGACAGGGTCGGGAATCTCGCCGGCCATCAGCCCGACCTTGCCGATCAGGTCTGCTGCGCTGATGTTCCAGTTCAGCAACTCATGCAGCATGACCCGGCTGACTGCCACGAAGTTGCCCACCAGGGCGAAGCTCGCGGTCAGCAACCGCACCGGCACCCAATCGAAGGCATGGCGCAACTGCGTCGCCCGCTCGGCCACGCCGGGGTTCTGACTGTGCTCGGCGGCCAGCGCCAGCAGGCGATAGCTCAGCGCCGCGACCGGCCCGAGCAGGAAATACCAGAAAATCACCGCGAAAAAACTCTGATAGGCCTGCCACAGCAGATGCCCCTGGACCCGCTCCAGCAACTGCTCGCCGCTATCGGCCTCGATATTCAGGTCGCGCTTGGCCACATGGTCGGCCGCCTGCAGGTCTTCCCGTCGCCAGGCGTCACGAAACGGCCCCAGGTCAGCGAGCAGATCCCCTCGACCGAGGCTGTAAATCACCACCAGCAGATGCACCGGTAGTGCCAGCAGACCATAGGCCACCGGCTCCAATACCCACAGTAACAAGGCCAGTAGCGCCACGGGCAGCAGGACCAGCACAACCAGCACCAGCCAGGGCCGGTTGACCCAGCGTGGGTTCGTCTCGAGTTTGTTCAGTTCGCGCAGCCAACCGCCGTCACGCTGGACCCGATGGCGCAACGCCGAGAATTTCTCGATCCAGATCGCCAGCAGCAGCACCAGAAAACTCATTGCCCTTCCCCTTCTATCAAGGCAGCGCGGTAGCGCGCCCAGTCGAATGCCGGTCCCGGATCGGTCTTGCGACCCGGGGCGATGTCGCTGTGCCCGCAGATGCGCTGCAGCGTGATCGCCTTGAACGCCGCCTGCAACTGCCGGGTCAGGCAGACCAATGCGGCATATTGCGCGTCAGTGAAGGGCAGATCGTCGGTGCCTTCCAGCTCGATGCCCAGGGAAAAATCGTTACACGTCTCCCGCCCTTCAAAGCACGAAACGCCCGCGTGCCAGGCACGATCCAGACAGGAGACAAACTGGGTAATCGCGCCGTCACGCTCGATCAGAAAATGCGCAGACACACGCAGATCGGCGATACCGGCAAAATAGGGGTGTTGCGTGACATCCAGACGATTCTGGAAAAACTCCTGCACCTTGCCCGTGGAAAACTGTGCCGGCGGCAGGCTGATGTTGTGGATCACCAGCAGTGAAATTTCGCCTTCGGGGCGCGCATTGAAGTTGGGTGATGGGCAATGCCGCACGCCATCGCACCAACCACTGGCGGGGTCCAACTGCATACAGGTTCCTTCGATGACGTCAGTGAATGCCGCCAGTATGCCGCGATCGGCCCTGGCTGTGCGATCACTTGCCGCGATTGAGCTGACGCAGATTGCCCAGCACCGATTCCAGCGCCCGGTCGAACAGCAAGGTGTCGTCCAACAGACGCGCCGTCCCTCGGCGAAATTCCAGGGCCAGGCTGGTGCGGCTGTGCTCCAGCACTTTGAGGCCCGTGCGGTTGACGAAGACATATTTGCCGGTGGCCTCGATGATCGCCGCCAGTTTGCAACGCAGGCTGTTGTCATCGTCCTCCTGGAACTCAACCCAGCTTCCCAATCGCAACTGATCGACCTGAAGCAGGCCCACATCATCGGCCGGCAAGTGCACCGCCGCACTGTCTTCCGGGGCCTTTTGAGCGGTGCGCAGGACAATTTTCTCCGAAACCTGGACCATGACCGGCGAATTGAACGACTGGGTTTGTTCCGTTGCCTGTCCCATGCGTTCGAGGGCCAGCACGTGGAGGGTTTCCAGCTCGCTGAAAAACTCGCTGGTGGCAAACGGGTCGAACGCCGAACGGCTCAGGCCTTCACGCAAGGCTTTGAGCAGCTGCGGCACTATCGTCAGCAAGCGCAGGCCGGCATCCGGTTCTTCGTGATGCTGGACGCTCCAGATCAGTTCTTCCAGCGTCAAAACGTCGGCCTGCCACTCGGCTGAATATTTGCCGTGCTTGAAGCAGGTCAGCAATAACACCTGGCTCCAGGCGTGCTGCACAAACTCCACCACCGCCTGCGGCAACACTTTGCCCAGCATGACCTGATTCAGCACGCCTTCGACGCGCAGGCGCGCCAGTTCGGCCTTGGCCCGACCTTCTTCGGCGTCACGAATACGCTGTTCGAGCAATTCGCTGCGACGTCTTTCATCGCTGGTGAAGGCCAGGAAATCGGCCAGCAATTCAGAGAAGATCGCCGGGTCATCGACAAAGTCATTCAACAACCGCTGCACCACCTGTTCGATGCGCAGATAGAGGCTGTCGCGCTGATGGTCGTCGCAATCGCCCCAGCCGGTGGCAGCAGCGGCGATTTCATTGAGCAGCCGTCGGGCCGGATGATTGCCCCGGCTGAAGAAGCTCTTGTCCTGCACCGCAACCTTGAGCATCGGAATCTGCAGACGGCCGATCAACGCCTTGAAGGAGTCCGGCAGGTTATGGTCGTCGAGGATGAATTCAAACATCATCGAGATCAGGTTGATCACGTCTTCATCGGCGTCGTCGACCACCCGCGACTTGCCGCTTCTGACGCTGACCCGGGTCAGCAACTGTTCGAGTTGGCTGCGCAGGTCGAACTCATCCTCGATGGCAGGCGCCGGCACGTACTGCTGCAAATGGGAAAGCAGGCGCAGCAAATCACGGGTCGAGATCGGTTGAGCCGGTGCGCTGGCCTCCAGAGTCGGGGCCACGCTGCCACGCACCTGCATCAATAGTTTCTGCAACGCAGCAAATACTTCCTGCACGCTGTCATCGACTTCGGCGGCCTTGGGGCCGGCACTTTCAGTCTTGGTACGCGGGGCCTCATCGGCGCGATCCGACGCTCGTCGCGAGGGTGAAATCTTGAGATCCGGCAGGATGCCCGTAGCGGCCAGCAACTGGTTGGCCTCGGTATACAGTTGATCGCACTCGCTGAGCACATAGCGCTCAAACAATTTGAGCAGGATCAGCTTGACCTTGATCTCCACCCCCAGGTTGCGACCGGCCTGTAGAAAGTTTTCACACAGCAGCGCCGGGCTCAAAGGGTTCTGCTGGTTTGCCAGCGGCCTGGTGAGCAAGACGCTGAGCCGCGCCGTCAGTTGCTCAAGAGCCACGCTATCGCGACTGAGCACCCGGGTGACCATGGCCTCCACCGCCAGATGACGCTCCAGGTCATCATGCGTGCGCTGAACCTGAGGGCCGGAGGCCTGCGCCGGCGCCAAGGTGGCTTGGGTCGGATCGTATTGGGCGAGGCTGACAAAGGCTTCGAAAAACTGCTCGATAAATTCGCGCTCAATGCTTTTGCGCTTGAGGCGCAAGTCCCGCATGGCTTCGAAGAACAGGTTCTGATCGACATCGTTGCGCGCCCGATCGGCCATTTCAAACAGCGTGTCGTCGGCATTGTCGAACAGCCCCTGCAAACCAAGGCGCAACTGCTGGGCGGCCTTGTCGCGCACCTGAAGCAGAATCACAGGCAGGCGGGCGAGCGGCGAGCGGTTCGCCTGATCGGTAGAAACCTTGTGCAAGGGCACTACATTCCCGTCGTTGTGCATCCTAGTCTCCTGAAAGGGTGCTCTTGCGCTCGAAACGTCAAAGCCATGACGTCAATCGAAAGGCGGATTATCTGGTAAAAGAACCCGGTCATGCCAGCAGACTCTGTGACCCAAGTCGAAATACTCCGCAATAAGTGACCGGACAATCGGGGAAATGTTGCGAGGATGCGACCAAATGCAGGTTTCGATGCCTGGCGCAGACGTCCGGCGCCGTCCCCCATAAGGAACATTGTTTGTGAGACAAGCCACTGGCCCTATAATCGGGCCACTTTGTTTGTGGAGCCCGTTATGCCGAATCTACGTCTCGCCGATCTGACCGCCGAAATCGAGGCCAACGTGCGCCGCGCGTTGCTCGAAGACATCGGCAGCGGCGACATCACCGCGCAACTGATCCCCGCCGAACGCCTGGCCAAAGCCACCATCATTACCCGGGAAGCCGCAGTCATCAGCGGCACGGCCTGGGTCGATGCCGTGTTCCGGCAACTGGATCCGCGCGTCGCCGTGCATTGGCAAGTACGCGATGGCGACCGGGCAAGCCCCGACCAGGCGCTGTTCCACCTCGAAGGCCCGGCCCGCTCGCTGCTGACCGGCGAACGCAGCGCGCTGAACTTTCTGCAGATGCTTTCTGGCGTGGCCACCCGAGCCCGCTACTTGGCCGACTTTGTGGCCGACACCCAGGTCAAGCTGCTGGACACTCGCAAAACCCTCCCAGGGCTGCGCTTGGCCCAGAAGTACGCCGTCACCTGTGGCGGTTGCCATAACCACCGCATCGGCCTCTACGATGCCTTCCTGATCAAGGAAAACCACATCGCAGCCTGCGGCGGCATCGCCCAGGCCATTGCCGCCGCCCACAAGATCGCACCGGGCAAACCGGTGGAAATCGAAGTGGAAAGCCTGACTGAATTGAAAGAAGCGCTGGCGGCCAATGCCGACATCATCATGCTCGACGAACTGAGCCTGGATGACATGCGCGAAGCCGTACGCCTGAACGGCGGCAAGGTGAAGCTGGAGGCCAGCGGCGGGATCAACGAAAGCACGTTGCGCCCGATTGCCGAGACCGGGGTGGACTACATCTCGATCGGGGCAATGACCAAGGATGTGAAAGCGGTGGACCTGTCGATGCGGCTCAGTCTCTGACAACAAAAAACGCCAGCCTCAAAAGGCTGGCGTTTTTATCAGACCACCAGATTATTCATCTCGCAGTATTCATCCCATTCCACACCCAGTACCTCGGCCGCTTCCTTGTGCAAGGCAAGGCGCTGTTCCTCGAACTCTTCAGGTGTGCTGGTGTACTTGAGCGTCAACTCCCAAGGCTGTAATCCCTGGGCTTCGGCCTCATCCTCGAACGCCCACTGGATCTGGTCTTTTTGATCGTCGGCGCTCAGGTCCTTGATCTCTTCGAGCAACTGGGGCGCATCCAGCACGTACTTCTTCAGTGCTTCTTCGTGTCTGGCTTCCTGGGTCAATGCTTTAGCAGTCATGGCGTTCTCGTTGATCTGGGGAATGGAAGATGGATCTGGATCATCAAGGATCTCTCTGACGCAAAAAACCGTGTGAAGCCCGGTTTATCTGGCCTTCAGAACCATTCGGGGATCATCTGAAAACAAATGTGTGTGCTTTTTGGGACAAGGGAATCCTAACAGAGACACAAGCCTGTGCAACAACCGCAAGTGAGAAGAACCTGGTGCCCGAGACAGGAATCGAACCTGCGACCTTCGCGTTACGAGTGCGCTGCTCTACCGGCTGAGCTACACGGGCGGTGGGCTAAACCTAGCACTGAGCTTATGGCCAGGCAACCTGCGACACGGTGATTTCCCGCACACAGCAAAACGCCCCGAACCAGTCGGGGCGTTTGCTTGTTCAGCGGCTAAGCGAGGGGGTGATTAAACGCCCGACGCCTTGGCTGCCGCTACGTCCTTGATGGACAGCTTGATACGACCGCGGTTGTCCACGTCCAGTACCAGCACTTCCACTTCCTGACCTTCTTTGAGGATGTCGGTCACTTTCTCGACGCGAGCATCGCTCAGCATGGAGATGTGAACCAGACCGTCCTTGCCCGGCAGGATGTTGACGAACGCGCCGAAGTCGACGATACGCTCAACCTTGCCCACGTAGATCTTGCCGATCTCGGCTTCTGCGGTGATGCCCAGGACGCGCTGACGTGCTGCTTCTGCCGCTTCCTTGGTTTCGCCGAAGATCTTGATCGAGCCGTCGTCTTCGATGTCGATCGAAGCCTTGGTTTCTTCACAGATCGCACGGATGGTCGCGCCGCCTTTACCGATGACATCACGGATTTTGTCGGTGTCGATTTTCATCGCGATCATGGTCGGAGCGTTTTCCGACAACTCGGTACGCGACTGACCAATGATCTGGTTCATCTGGCCGAGGATGTTCAGGCGCGCTTCCAGGGCTTGGCCCAGGGCGATTTCCATGATCTCTTCGGTGATGCCCTTGATCTTGATGTCCATCTGCAGTGCGGTCACGCCTTTGGCGGTACCGGCCACTTTGAAGTCCATGTCGCCCAGGTGGTCTTCGTCACCCAGGATGTCGGTCAGGACGGCGAACTTCTCGCCTTCTTTCACCAGACCCATGGCGATACCGGCAACCGGAGCCTTCATCGGCACACCGGCGTCCATCAGGGCCAGGGAAGCGCCGCAGACCGAAGCCATGGAGCTCGAACCGTTGGACTCGGTGATTTCCGATACCACGCGAATGGTGTACGGGAACACGTCAGCGGCTGGCAGCATGGCCTGGACCGAACGACGGGCCAGACGGCCATGACCGATTTCGCGACGACCGGCGCCACCCATGCGACCACACTCGCCCACCGAGAACGGAGGGAAGTTGTAGTGCAGCATGAACGGGTCTTTTTTCTCGCCTTCCAGGGTGTCCAGCAGTTGCGCGTCACGGGCGGTGCCCAGTGTTGCAACGACCAGGGCCTGGGTTTCGCCACGGGTGAACAGCGCCGAACCGTGGGTCTTTGGCAGAACGCCGACTTCAATGTTCAGCGGACGCACGGTGCGAGTGTCGCGACCGTCAATGCGTGGCTTGCCGTTGACGATGTTTTCGCGAACGGTGCGGTATTCGATTTCACCGAAAGCGGCTTTGACTTCAGCGGCAGTCGGCTGGCCTTCTTCACCGGACAGCTTGGCAACCACCTGGTCTTTCAGCTCGCCCAGGCGCGCATAACGATCGGCCTTGACGGTGATGGTGTAAGCCTGGGAGATCGCTTCGCCGAACTCGGCACGGATCGCGCCCAGCAGTTCGGTGGCTTCGGCTTGTGGAGCCCAGGTCCAGGTTGGCTTGGCGGCTTCGGCGGCCAGTTCCTTGACGGCGTTGATCACCACCTGGAACTCGTCGTGGGCGAACAGTACAGCGCCCAGCATCTGGTCTTCGGTCAGCTCTTTGGCTTCGGATTCAACCATCAGCACGGCTTCGGAAGTACCGGCCACGACCATGTCCAGGCTCGAAGCTTTCAGTTGCTCGTAGGTCGGGTTCAGCAGGTAGCCGGTGCTTTCGTGGAACGCAACGCGGGCAGCGCCGATCGGACCATCGAAAGGAATGCCGGAGATCGCCAGCGCGGCCGAAGTACCGATCATCGCAGCGATGTCCGGATCAGTCTTCTTGCTGGTGGAAACGACGGTGCAGACAACCTGCACTTCGTTCATGAAGCCTTCTGGGAACAGCGGACGGATCGGACGGTCGATCAGTCGGGAAGTCAGGGTTTCCTTCTCGGAAGGACGGCCTTCGCGCTTGAAGAAACCGCCAGGGATCTTACCGGCAGCGTAAGTCTTTTCCTGGTAGTGGACAGACAGAGGGAAGAAGCCCTTGCCTGGATCGGCTTGCTTGGCACCGACAACGGTCACCAATACGCTGACGTCGTCGTCAACGGTGACCAGCACTGCGCCGGAGGCCTGACGGGCGATACGGCCAGTCTCGAGGGTAACGGTCGACTGACCGAACTGGAATTTTTTGATTACCGGGTTCACGGTGTCCTACCTTCTTTGTGGCTCTTGGGGAACTTGTCTTCTTGCGAAATTCTTGGGCAGTGCGGGGAATCGGCCCAACGACTGTCCAGATAAAACTTGAGGCTGGGAGCCTGCCGGCTGCCGGCGCAAAACGCAGGCAACAGGCAGACAACCAACCTCATAGCGCAATCGCTGATTAGCGACGCAGACCCAGGCGACCGATCAAGGTGCTGTAACGACTTACGTCCTTACCCTTGAGGTAATCCAGCAGCTTACGACGCTGGTTTACCATGCGGATCAGACCACGACGGGAGTGGTGATCTTTACCGTTGGCCTTGAAGTGACCCTGCAGTTTGTTGATGTTGGCGGTCAGCAGTGCAACTTGCACTTCTGGCGAACCAGTATCACCAACAGCTTGCTGGTAGTCGGTCACGATCTGAGCTTTTTCTTCAACGCTGAGTGCCATGTGGCTTTCCTCTTGTAAGGTACCGTTCCCAAGGAAACCGTACCAACAGGCCAGGGACAAATCCCTGTATCTATAAATGAGTAGTGACCGTGCCTGTTAACAGCCACACTCGCCAACCTGCTGTTACACAGGCTGGTTCCGGTCATTCCGACCGAATCAGTCGACGCGGCGCAATGCGCCCGTCTTCGCTCACTTCACCGATACCGATGAAGCGGCCATTGTGATCCTGTACCCGTACCATGCCGAACTTCGGTGCATCCGGAGCACGTACCGGTTGGCCGTTGAGCCAGTAGAACGCGCTGTGCTCGGAGAACTGCAACAGTGGCCAGTCCAGCAGGCCGCTGTCCGATGGCATCAGGAAACGGTCGACCGCTTCGTTGCCGCCTTCGGCATGTACCGCTTCGAGCTCTTCCAGCGTGACCGTCTGGGCCAGCGTGAAAGGTCCGGCCTGGGTCCGTCGCAGTTCGGCCACGTACGCACCACAGCCGAGCTTTTCACCAATATCCTCCACCAGGGTGCGGATATAGGTGCCTTTGCTGCAATCGACTGCCAGCCGCGCAGTATTACCGTCAAAGGCCAGCAATTCCAAGCGCGCAATAGTAACAGAACGCGGTTCACGCTCCACTACTTCGCCTGCACGGGCCAGTTTGTATAACGGCTGGCCATCACGCTTGAGAGCAGAGTACATCGGCGGTATCTGGCTGATTTGTCCGCGAAAACCCGGCAACACAGCCTCGATATCAGCCTGACCAACGGTCACCGGCCGCTCCAGCAACACCTCACCTTCGGCGTCCGCCGTGGTGGTGGTCTTGCCCAGTTGCGCCAGGGTTTCGTAACCCTTGTCCGAATCGAGCAAATACTGAGAGAACTTGGTCGCCTCGCCAAAACACAGTGGCAACACGCCGGTAGCCAGCGGATCAAGGCTGCCGGTGTGCCCGGCTTTCTCGGCATTGAGCAGCCAGCGAACCTTCTGCAACGCCGCATTGGAGGTGAACCCCAGCGGTTTGTCGAGCAGGATGATGCCGCTGACGTTACGGCGGATACGTTTGACCTGAGCCACCGATTACTCCTTGGTGTCTTCGGGTTCAGCCGCAACCGGGTGCTGACTGTCTTCAGCCACGGCGCGCTCGATCAGGGCCGACAGATGCGCGCCCCGCACGACGCTTTCGTCGTAGTGGAAGTGCAACTGTGGAACGCTGCGCAGCTTCATCTCCCGGGCCAACTGCATCCGCAGGAAACCGGCAGCCGAGTTGAGCACCTTGATGCTTTGGGCGATTTCTTCGGCGCTGTCCTGCCCCATCACGGTGATGAAAATCTTTGCATGACCGACGTCACGGCTGACTTCCACTGCGGTAATGGTGACCAGGCCGACGCGCGGGTCTTTGACTTCGCGACGGATCAGTTGGGCCAGCTCGCGCTGCATCTGATCGCCGATTCGTTGGGTACGGCTATATTCTTTTGCCATGTCTTGTTACCTGTTACTGCCCCACGGTCAAACCCGTGAGGTCTGAAAGCGGCAAACGCCCGGCCTGACAAAAGCCAGACCGGGCGTTGCGTTTAGAGTCCGCCTGAGAGGCAGCGCATGTTCATGCGACTGCCCGGTGCGGCTCTTGAAGTACGCGAGTCAGAGGCTGCGAGCAACCTGGACCTTCTCGAAGACTTCGATCTTGTCGCCGACCTTGACGTCGTTGTAGCTCTTGACGCCAATACCGCATTCCATGCCAGCGCGGACTTCCGAAGCGTCATCCTTGAAGCGGCGCAGGGATTCCAGCTCGCCTTCGAAGATAACGATGTCTTCACGCAGTACACGGATTGGACGGTTACGGTGAACGACACCTTCGATCACCATGCAACCGGCGATCGCGCCAAACTTCGGCGAACGGAACACGTCACGCACTTCAGCGGTACCCAGGATGTTCTCGCGAACATCGCTGCCCAACATACCGGTCAGGGCTTTCTTGACGTCTTCGATGATGTCGTAGATCACGTTGTAGTAACGCATATCCAGACCTTCCTGCTCGACGATCTTGCGAGCGCCGGCATCGGCACGCACGTTGAAGCCAAACAGTACAGCGTTGGAGGCCAGTGCCAGGTTGGCGTCGGATTCGGTGATACCACCGACACCGCCACCGACCACGCGCACTTGCACTTCGTCGTTACCCAGGCCATTCAAGGCGCCGTTCAACGCTTCCAGCGAACCACGGACGTCGGATTTGAGGACGATGTTGAGCGTCTTCTTCTCTTCCTGGCCCATGTTCTCGAAGATGTTTTCCAGCTTGCCGGCGTGAGCACGAGCCAGTTTGACTTCGCGGAACTTGCCTTGACGGAACAGAGCCACTTCACGGGCTTTCTTCTCGTCAGCCACAACGCTCATCTCGTCGCCAGCGTCCGGAGTGCCGTCCAGGCCGAGGATCTCGACCGGGATAGCAGGACCTGCTTCCTTGATGGGCTTGCCGTTCTCGTCGAGCATGGCGCGCACGCGGCCATAGTTCGAACCGACCAGCACCATGTCGCCCTGGCGCAGGGTACCGTCTTGAACCAGAACGGTCGCAACCGGGCCACGGCCCTTGTCGAGACGCGATTCGACGACCACGCCACGGCCAGGAGCCGAAGGTGTAGCAGTCAGTTCCAGAACCTCGGCTTGCAACAGAACGGCTTCGAGCAGTTCGTCAACGCCGGTACCCATCTTCGCAGAGACCGGTACGAATGGAGTGTCGCCACCCCACTCTTCGGAAGTCACGCCGTGAACCGACAGTTCGCTACGGATGCGATCGAGATCGGCGCCCGGTTTGTCGATCTTGTTCACCGCAACCACCAGAGGGACGCCAGCTGCCTTGGCATGCTGAACGGCTTCGATGGTTTGTGGCATCACGCCGTCGTCCGCTGCTACCACCAGGATCACGATGTCGGTCGCTTTGGCACCACGGGCACGCATTGCGGTAAACGCAGCGTGACCCGGGGTGTCGAGGAACGTCACCATGCCGCGGTCGGTTTCAACGTGGTAGGCGCCGATGTGCTGGGTGATACCACCCGCCTCGCCTGCCGCAACCTTCGCACGACGGATATAGTCGAGCAGGGAGGTTTTACCGTGGTCAACGTGGCCCATTACGGTCACGACCGGAGCACGGGAAACCGCCTCGCCTTCAAACTTCAGGGACTCGGCCAGGGAATCTTCCAGGGCAGTGTCGCTGACCAGGGTCACTTTGTGGCCCAGCTCTTCAGCAACCAGTTGGGCAGTTTCCTGATCCAGTACCTGGTTGATGGTGGCCGGCGTACCCAGCTTGAACATGAACTTGATGATTTCAGCAGCCTTGACCGACATCTGCTGGGCCAGATCGCCCACAGTGATGGTCTCGCCGATTTTCACTTCACGCACGACAGGGCCGGTAGGGCTCTGGAAACCGTGGGCGTTGCGTTTCTTCAGCTTGGCCTTGCCGCGACCGCCACGACGGAAGCCATCGCTTTCTTCGTCGGTGGTACGTGGCGCAACGCGTGGCGCTGGCGCCTTTTCCTTGACCGAAGCACGATGAGGAGCGTTTTTGCGCTCGCCATCACCACTGCCCCGACGGTTGTCGTCGGCACGTGGTTTGTCCGGACGACGCTGTTCGTCGCGCTTGCGGGTATCGGCCGCAGGTGCTGGAGCGGGTGCCGGGACCGGCGCGCTTTCACGCACAGGCTCGGCTGCCGGGGCTGGAGCCGCAACGGCTTCGGCCGGAGCGGATTGCGCAGCAGCAGGCTGGCGACGCGCTTCTTCTTCGGCGCGACGCTTGGCTTCTTCTTCAGCCTTCTGACGTGCAGCATTTTCTACTGCGCGACGTTCTTCCAGTTCGCGTTTGCGCTCGGCTTCGATTTCTTCCGGGCTGCGCTGTACGAAGACTTTCTTCTTGCGTACTTCAACGCTGATGCTTTTGCTACCGGCAACACGCAGGGTGCTGGTGGTTTTACGCTGCAGAGTGATCTTGCGCGGTTCTTCCACTTTCGCCTTGTGACTGCTCTTCAAGTGAGTCAGCAGGGACTGCTTCTCACTGTCGGTCACATGTTCCTCGGCGGCGGTGTGCGGCAGACCTGCCTCACGCATCTGCTGCAACAGGCGCTCTACCGGTGTTTTGACCTCATCGGCCAGTTGTTTCACCGTGACTTGCGTCATGCACTTCTCTCCTCAGGCCGCGCCTAATTACTCGAACCAGTGGGCTCGGGCGGCCATGATCAACTTGCCGGCACGATCATCGTCAATGCCGTCGATGTCGAGCAGATCGTCAATAGACTGCTCGGCCAGGTCTTCGCGGGTAATTACGCCGCGCACCGCCAGTTCCATCGCCAAATCCTTGTCCATGCCCTCAAGCGAGAGCAGGTCTTCGGCCGGATGGGCGTCTGCCAGCTTTTCCTCAGTAGCGATGGCTTTGGTCAACAAACGATCCTTGGCCCGAGCGCGAAGCTCGTTGACGATGTCCTCGTCAAAGCCGTCGATGTTGAGCATTTCCTCCACCGGTACGTAGGCAATCTCTTCCAGGCTGGTAAAGCCTTCATCCACCAGCACCTGCGCCAGTTCTTCATCGACTTCAAGCTCTTCGATGAAGTTGCGCAGGATATCGCCGGTTTCAGCTTGCTGCTTAGCCTGGATGTCCGATTCGGTCATCACGTTCAGTGTCCAGCCAGTCAATTGGCTAGCCAGACGCACGTTCTGACCACCGCGACCGATGGCCTGAGCGAGATTGTCTGCGCCAACGGCGATGTCCATTGCATGGGCATCTTCGTCGACGATAATTGCCGCCACTTCAGCAGGCGACATGGCGTTGATCACGAACTGAGCCGGGTTGTCGTCCCACAGGACGATATCCACACGCTCGCCGCCCAACTCGCCGGATACGGCCTGGACACGCGAACCACGCATGCCAATGCAGGCACCTTGCGGGTCGATGCGCTTGTCCTTGGAGCGGACCGCGATCTTGGCACGCGAACCCGGATCACGGGAGGCGGCCATTACTTCGATCAGGCCTTCAGCAATTTCCGGCACTTCGATGCGGAACAACTCGATCAGCATTTCCGGCGCGGTACGCGACAGGATCAGCTGCGGGCCCCGGTTCTCGGTGCGGATTTCCTTGAGCAGCGCACGCAGTCGCACGCCAACCCGGAAAGTTTCGCGAGAAATGATGTCTTCACGAGCCAGCAACGCTTCAGCGTTGTTGCCCAGGTCGACAATCACGTTGTCGCGGGTGACTTTCTTCACGGTGCCGGAGATGATTTCACCCAGGCGCTCGCGATAAGCATCGACGACTTGCGCACGCTCGGCTTCGCGAACTTTCTGCACAATGACCTGCTTGGCGGTCTGCGCAGCAATACGACCGAACTCGATGGATTCGATCTTCTCTTCGACTACATCACCTACCTTGGCGCCAGGATGCGTTTCTGCAACCTTGCTTGGCCAGGTTTCGATAGCCGGATCGTCCAGGTCGGCTTCTTCGACGACCGTCCAGCGACGGAAAGTCTCATAGGCACCGGTGTGGCGATTGATTTCCACACGCAAATCAACTTCGTCTTCAAACCGCTTCTTGGTAGCAGTGGCCAGAGCCAGCTCCAGCGCTTCAAAAATAACGTTAGCCGGTACGCCCTTTTCATTGGATACCGACTCAACAACCAGCAGTACTTCTTTGCTCATCGTACGCCTCGCCTTTCGCAAGCCATTGGATCCGCGGGATCCGCAGTATCTGGCACGTATCAGTCAAAACTGGGAATAATGTTGGCCTTGTCGATCATATCGATCGGCAACAGGAACTCATGGTCTTCTACCTGCACCACGACATCCTGCTCTTCTACACCGCGCAGAAGGCCTTGAAAGTTGCGTCGACCCTCGAAGGGCGAGCGCAGCTTGATCTTCACTTGTTCACCGGCAAACGAAGCGAACTGTTCAAGGGTGAACAGAGGGCGTTCCATGCCAGGCGAGGAAACTTCAAGGGTGTATTCGGAAGTGATTGGATCTTCGACATCCAATACACCGCTGATCTGACGGCTGACGATGGCGCAGTCATCCACCAATACGCCGCCTTCCTTATCGATATAAACGCGCAACAGTGAGTGGCGACCTTGAGCCGAAAACTCAATACCCCAGCATTCATAGCCAAGGGCCACGACCACCGGGGCCAACAAGGCCTGCAACTGTTCTAGCTTGCTCGACACCTGAACCCCCTCGTGCATGTTTGTGCATGCTGTGCAAATAAAAAAAAATGGGCGAATAGCCCATCCCTGAAACGCCGTTGAACAGCGGCGTTATAAAGTGTCCAGCTAACAAAAAGCCCCTTGGAAGGGGCCCCTGAAACTGGTTGCGGGAGCCGGATTTGAACCGACGACCTTCGGGTTATGAGCCCGACGAGCTACCAGACTGCTCCATCCCGCGACAAAGCTGGGGCGGAAGTATACGACCGATCCCTTACAGGGTCAATGTAACCCTTCCACCTACAAGAAAGCCCGCAATCGCGGGCTCTCCTGATAATTGGTACCGAGAAGGGGACTCGAACCCCTACACCCTATGGGCACAACCACCTCAAGGTTGCGTGTCTACCAATTCCACCACCTCGGCAATACAGCGTTTGAAACCTTCTTACTTCTGCTCTTGAGCTGGAGGCACGTCAGTCGCCGGATTGGCCGACTGTTGCTCTTGAAGCACCGGTACATCATCAGAAGCCGGTTGTTGCTTTGGTACTTCCAACACTGCTGGATTTGGCAAACCTACTTGAGTCAGCTCTTGAGCCTTCTCTTTAGCAAAGTAACCTAACCCCAAGCTGGTTATGAAGAAACCGGCGGCAAGTATAGCAGTAAACTTACTAAGAAAGGTAGAGGAACCTTGGCTTCCGAACACAGTATTTGAAGCACCTGCACCGAAAGACGCACCAGCATCCGCACCTTTACCCTGCTGCAGCAATACCAGGGCAACTACACCCAATGCACCCAGCAGATGAAAAACGACTACGACTGTTTCCAGCATTTTTTCAGTTTCCCGCGGCGCGACAGATCGCACCGAACTCATCTGCATTCAGGGACGCTCCACCAATGAGCCCCCCATCGATATCCGGCATGCCGAACAGTTCGACCGCATTGGCCGCCTTCACGCTGCCGCCGTATAGAAGCCGCACACCTCGTGCCACTTCAGAATTCTCTGCCGCCAACTGCGCGCGGATGGCGGCGTGCACATCCTGCGCCTGTTGCGGCGAAGCAGTCAGCCCGGTGCCAATGGCCCAGACCGGCTCGTAAGCAATGACCGCCTTTGCAAAAGCACCGACACCCAGCTCCTCGATGATGCTGCCCAGCTGACGCTCGACAACTTCAAGGGTCTTACCGGCTTCACGCTGCACAAGGGTTTCACCTATGCACAACACCGGAATCAGACCGCAGGCCTGGGCCGCAGCAAACTTGCGGATCAAGGTCTTGTCCTGCTCGCCCATGATCATGCGGCGCTCGGAATGCCCGACCAAAACCAGGGAACAACCTGCATCCACCAGCTGACTCGGCGCAATTTCACCGGTCAACGCGCCCTGCATGGATTCCACCGCGGAATTCTGCGCACCAACCGCAATCGACTTGCCTTTCAAACCATCAACCACTTGATTGATATACAGGCAAGGCGGGAATACCGCGACGTCAACACCGCTTGACAAGGCCAGATGACGAAGGCCTTTGATCAGCTCAGCGACGCTGGCGCGGGTACCGTGCATCTTCCAGTTACCAGCTACCATAGGGCGACGCATGCTGTACCTCGTCGGTCAAAGTGGGCGCAGATGTTACCCAACCGATTGATGACTGGCAAGCCGAATTCAGGCAGAAACTTCACTAACAAGCTTCGCCAGCTCTTCAGCATAACCGCGGACCTGTGCTTCATCCTCGCCTTCGACCATGACCCGCACCAACGGCTCGGTACCAGACTTGCGCAATAGCACGCGCCCACGCCCGGCCATAGCCTGCGTTACGCGCTCGCTGGCTTGCTTGACCGTCGCATGCTCCAGAGGGTTCGCACCACCGCCGAAACGCACATTAATCAGCACCTGCGGGCATTTGCGCAACGCCTGACGCGACTGCGCAAGCCCTTCATTGCGCGCCTTGAGTGCCATCAGCACTTGCAAGGCAGCAATAATCGCATCGCCAGTGGTGGTGTGGTCAAAACAAACAATATGCCCGGAGTTCTCGCCACCGATCACCCAATTGCGCTCCAGCAGCTCCGAGATCACATAGCGATCACCGACGTTGGCCCGCACGAAGGGAATATCCAGGTCCACCAGGGCCAACTCGAGCCCGAGATTGCTCATCAACGTCCCGACCACGCCGCCCCGCAGCTTGCCGCGCCCGTGCAGATCGCGAGCAATGATGAACAGCAGCTCATCACCATCGACGACAGTGCCGGTGTGATCGACCATCAGAACCCGGTCACCGTCACCATCAAAGGCAATCCCGAGATCAGCCTGCTCGGCCAGCACGGCCGCTTGCAGCGCCTCGGTATGAGTGGAGCCGCAGTTGTGGTTGATGTTCAGCCCGTTAGGCTGGGCGGAGAGCACGACAACCTCTGCTCCCAATTCGCGAAATACGCTTGGCGCGACTTTATAGGTCGCACCATGAGCACAATCGACGACGATTTTCAGACCCGAAAAGCTCGTACCGGTGGGCACGCTGCCTTTGCAAAACTCGATATAACGACCTGACGCATCGTTGATCCGCGACACTTTACCGATCTTGCTCGACTCAACCACAGTCATCGGCGCGTCCAGCAGCTCTTCGATCATCAGCTCGATATCATCCGGCAGCTTGGTACCCTGGCCGGAGAAGAACTTGATGCCGTTGTCATCATGCGGGTTGTGCGAAGCACTGATTACGATGCCTGCCTGGGCCTGGAACGTACGCGTCAGGTAGGCAATGGCCGGCGTCGGCATCGGACCGAGCAGCATCACATCGGCGCCCGCCGAAGTCAGGCCGGCCTCGAGCGCCGATTCGAACATGTAGCCGGAAATTCGCGTGTCCTTGCCAACCAGCACTTTGCAGGCGCCCATCTTGCGGAATGCCATACCGGCAGCCCAGCCGAGCTTGAGCATGAAATCAGGGGTAATGGGGTATTCGCCGACCCGACCACGAATACCGTCGGTGCCAAAGTATTTCTTGCTCATAAGTGCTCCGTCATTCTTATTCGGCTGAATCCACTGCTGCGATCATCCGCACAACATCCATCGTTTCGACCACATCATGCACCCGCAATATGCGTGCGCCTTTTGTAATAGCCAGGGCCGCCAGCGCAAGACCGCCGTACAGGCGCTCCCCCACGGGACGACCCAGGGCATTGCCTATCATGCTCTTTCGCGAAACCCCGACCAACAGGGGCCGCCCCAGGGTATGCAAGGCTTCCATATGTTTGAACAGGCTCAGATTGTGAGCCAGCGTCTTGGCAAAGCCGAACCCGGGATCAAGAATGATCCGCTGCGCAGGAATACCTGCGGCGGCACATTGATCCAGGCGCTCCACCAAAAACTCTCCGACTTCCCTGGTCACATCATGATAGTGCGGGTCGTCCTGCATCGTTCCGGGCTCGCCCAGCATATGCATCAGACACACCGGCAACCCCGTAGCCGCTGCGGCATCCAGGGCACCATCGCGCCGCAAGGAGCGAACGTCGTTGATCACCCCCGCTCCAAGCCGTGCAGTCTCACGCATGACCGCGGGCGTGGATGTATCCACCGAGATGATGACATCAAGTTCGCGATGAATGCGCTCGACAATCGGCGCCACCCGCTCCAGCTCTTCGGTGGGCGAGACTGCCCGCGCGCCTGGCCGGGTCGACTCACCGCCGACATCGATCAGCGTTGCGCCGGCGACGACCATCGCCTCGGCATGCCGCAACGCAGCATCAAGCTGACTGAATCGACCGCCATCGGAAAAGGAATCGGGAGTGACATTGAGAATGCCCATGACATGGACATGGGACAAATCAAGAACCCGGTTGCCGCAAGGCAACCGGGTTGAGGACTGAACAGAAGTCATTTCAAGCCTTAAACGTCAGCAGCCGGACCGCCGATCGGTGTCTCCGGACGCTCGCCCTGTACCGCCGGAGGCGTACCGGACGTACCGGTGCCGCCGCCCGACCAGTCACGAGGCTCGCGAGGCTCGCGACCTGCCATGATGTCGTCGATCTGCTCGGCATCAATGGTTTCATACTTCATCAGGGCATCAGCCATGGCGTCGAGCTTGTCACGGTTATCCGTGAGGATCTGCTTGGCGGTGCCATAGCACTGGTCGATGATGCTGCGTACTTCAGAGTCGATCAGCTTTGCCGTCTCGCCAGAGAAGCTTGCGTGCTGGCCACCGCCACCACGACCGAGGAACACTTCACCCTCTTCTTCGGCGTACATCAGTGGGCCCAGTTTTTCGGACAGGCCCCACTTGGTGACCATGTTCCGGGCGATCTGGCTGGCACGCATGATGTCGTTGGACGCGCCGGTGGTTACACCGTCAAAGCCCAGTGTCATTTCTTCGGCAATACGGCCGCCGTAGAGCGAACAGATCTGGCTGATCAGCGCACGCTTGGACAGGCTGTAACGATCTTCTTCCGGCAGGAACATGGTCACACCCAAGGCACGACCGCGCGGGATGATCGAGACCTTGTAGACCGGGTCATGCTCGGGCACCACACGACCAACGATCGCGTGACCCGCCTCGTGATACGCCGTGTTCTGCTTCTCTTTTTCGGACATGACCATGGATTTGCGCTCCGCGCCCATCATGATCTTGTCTTTGGCCAGTTCGAACTCTTTCATCTCAACGACACGCTTGCCGGTACGAGCAGCGAACAGCGACGCCTCGTTGACCAGGTTCGCAAGGTCGGCACCGGAAAAACCCGGTGTACCACGAGCGATCACTGCCGGAGCGACGTCGTCACCCATCGGCACCTTGCGCATATGAACCTTGAGGATCTGTTCGCGACCACGAATGTCCGGCAGCCCCACCACGACCTGGCGGTCGAAACGGCCTGGACGCAACAGCGCAGGATCGAGCACGTCCGGACGGTTGGTGGCGGCAATCACGATGATGCCGTCATTCATTTCGAAACCGTCCATCTCGACCAGCAACTGGTTGAGGGTCTGCTCGCGCTCGTCGTGACCACCACCCATGCCGGCGCCACGATGGCGACCGACAGCGTCGATTTCGTCGATGAAGATGATGCAAGGCGCGTGTTTCTTGGCCTGTTCGAACATGTCACGCACACGACTGGCGCCCACACCGACGAACATTTCCACGAAGTCGGAACCGGAAATCGTGAAGAACGGCACTTTGGCTTCGCCGGCAATCGCTTTGGCCAGCAAGGTTTTACCGGTACCCGGAGGACCAACCATCAGCACGCCGCGTGGGATACGGCCGCCCAGGCGCTGGAACTTGCCCGGATCACGCAGGAATTCAACCAGCTCGCCGACCTCTTCCTTGGCCTCATCGCACCCGGCGACGTCGGCCAGGGTGGTCTTCACCTGGTCTTCAGAGAGCAGTCGGGCCTTGCTTTTGCCGAAACTCATCGGCCCGCCCTTGCCACCGGCACCGCCCTGCATCTGGCGCATGAAGAACATGAACACCGCGATGATCACCAGGATCGGGAAGCTGGCCACCAGAAGCTGGGTCCAGATGCTCTGCTGCTCAGGCTGCTTGCCTTCGACCACGACATGATTGTCCACCAGGTCGCCGATCAGGCCGTTGTCCTGAATCGCCGGACGAATGGTCTTGAAGCTGTCACCATCGGTGCGCTTGCCGGTAATCACATAACCATCGACGGCAACGCGCTCGACCTTGCCATCCTTGACTTGCTGGATGAAGTCGGAATAGTTGAGGGTCTGCGGCTCGTTAGGGCTGGAGAAGTTGTTCATCACGGTCACAAGGACAGCGGCGATGATCAACCACAGGATCAGATTCTTTGCCATATCGTTCAATTAACTACCCTCTGAAGCAAGCTCCGCTACTGGCGCGCGCTTCGCATGATATTCACCGGCCTAACTTACTACATTACCTACGACTCTGGCAGGCGCCGTCTGTAACCCTTTGTGAAACTCTGACCGCGTAATTTTCGTAACACGGCTCTTGCAAGGCGAGACAAAAAAAACTATCGGCCTTTATCAAAGACGCTCATCACTGGCTGCGCCTTCAATTCCCCGGAAGCCTCGCGCCAGCAGATACTGCTCACGAGAGCGATCGCGCGACGACAATGGCTTGCGCATCTGCACTTTGTCGAACAGCTTGCGCATCCCCTTGTGGTACTCATCAAAACCTTCACCCTGGAAGACCTTGATCAAAAAATCACCACCTGGGCGCAACACCCGCCCGGCAAGATCCAGGGCCAGCTCGCTGAGGAACATTGCTCGAGGCATGTCGACAGCCGCCAATCCACTCATATTGGGGGCCATATCGGAAATCACAAGGTCAACCTGCGTATTTCCGACAGCCTCGAGAATCTGCGCCAGCACGGCATCTTCGGTGAAATCGCCCTGGATGAAGGTCACGTCGGGGATGCTGTCCATTTCCAGGATGTCGGAAGCAATCAATCGCCCCTGACCGCCGATCAGACGACTGGTCACCTGAGACCACCCCCCCGGCGCGGCGCCAAGGTCGATCACGGTCATGCCAGGGCGGATCAGACGATCCTTTTCCTGGATTTCGAGCAATTTATAGCTGGCACGAGAACGATAGCCGTCTTTTTGCGCCATTTTGACGTACGGATCGTTGAAATGCTCTCTGAGCCAGTTCTGGCTAGTCTTGGAACGGGCCACGGGCCACCTCTAAAAAATAAAACGGGTCGTGATTAACTGGGCGGTCCCGGACTCGCTCGGGTAAACTGGCCGCCGCTTTTTACAAGATCAGACGCAGGGGTCAGATTATGCCGCTCACTCAAGAGCAGAAGAAACAATACAAATCCATTGGCCACCATCTGAAACCGGTTTTGACTGTGGCTGACAACGGTTTGACTGAAGGTGTTCTAGCTGAGCTGGAACGCGCCTTGGGCGATCATGAGCTTATCAAGATCAAGCTCAATATTCTCGATCGCGAAGCCCGCCTGGCTGCCGTTGCCGAACTGTGCAAGACCGGCAAGGCAGACCTGGTGCAGGTCATCGGCAAGATGGCACTGATTTATCGCAAGAATTTCAGCGTCAACAAGCAACTGTCGAACGTTCACCGCTTCAAGTAATGCCAAAGGGTCAAGGGTGTGCTTCGCGCACCCTGCTGCTCCATCCGGGTACCGGTTGCAACACCAGCACCAACCCGGAAAAACCCAGCACCAGGTAGCTGAATACCTGCCACAGGCTCGCATCCGGCCAGCCGAGACGTACAGCAAGAAACATCCCGCACGCATACAACGACATGAGCAGCAACTGCCCACGAATGTCGCGCCATAGACTGTCAAGGCCCTCGGCCTGAACCAGCACCAAAGCCTGAAACACTACGCATGCCGAGGAAAAACCCACCAGAAGCGACGTCAGCATAGCTGCGATTTCATCGATGAGCAGCGGTGCCAGGCCGATTCGACCCAGCACCGGTAGCAAACCGACGTGCAACAACCAGACGCCGCCCACCCACAACATCTGGGTGAGCTGCCAGATCATGGCGCCGGCTCGCAGCGGACGCCTTCGCTCAGATGTGACGGACTTCGACAATCTCATACTCGATGACACCACCCGGCGTCTTCACAACCACTACATCGCCCTCTTCCTTGGCAATCAAGGCGCGAGCAATGGGGGAGCCGACGGAAATCTTGCCAAGCTTGATGTCCGCCTCGTCCTCACCAACGATCTGGTAAGTGACGCTTTCATCAGTCTCAACGTTGGCGATTTCCACTGTGGTGCCGAAAATGACCTTGCCAGTGTGCGGGATCGTCGTGACATCAATGATCACGGCATTCTGCATGCGACCTTCGATATCACGGACTCGCGCCTCGACCATACCCTGCTCCTCGCGGGCAGCGTGGTATTCGGCGTTTTCCTTGAGATCGCCCAGCTCACGCGCTTCGCCAATCGCCTGGCTCAAGCGCGGACGCTCGACCTTGGTCAGGAAAGCGTGTTCTTCTTCCAGGGCCTTCGCGCCCTGAACCGTCATCGGGTACTTGGTTATGCTCATGCCTTCAATCCTGCATGTAGATCCTGCAAGCGACGCACGGTCTTCTCGGGACCGAACTTGAGCGCTTCGCAGATAGCTTCGCCCGCAGCAATGGTCGTGGTGCAGTAGATCTTGTGCTGCAGCGCGTTGCGACGAATGGAATACGAATCGGCGATCGACTGGCGACCTTCGGTGGTGTTGATGATCAGCGTGACTTCATCATTCTTGATCATATCGACCACGTGCGGACGCCCCTCGGTCACCTTGTTCACGCGGCGCACCTTCAAGCCAGCCGCCTCGATCAGCTTGGCGGTACCGGCAGTGGCGACCACTTCGAAGCCCAAGTTGATCAGATCACGGGCCACGCCTGCAACCAGCGGCTTGTCGTCATCACGCACGCTGATGAACGCCGTGCCGCCAGTTGGCAGAACTTCGCTGGCGCCCATCTGGGCCTTGGCAAAAGCTTCGCCGAAGGTATCGCCCACGCCCATGACTTCGCCGGTGGACTTCATTTCAGGGCCAAGGATCGGGTCCACGCCAGGGAACTTGGCAAACGGGAACACCGCTTCTTTGACGCTGTAGAAGTTCGGAATGATTTCCTTGGTGAAGTTCAGCTCTTTCAGGGTCTTACCGGCCATGACCCGTGCAGCGATCATCGCCAGGGACACACCGATGCACTTGGAGACGAACGGTACGGTACGGGACGCGCGCGGGTTGACTTCGATGACGTAGATGTCCTCGCCCTGCAGGGCCAGTTGCACGTTCATCAGGCCGACCACGCCCAGCTCCAGGGCCATTTTCTTGACCTGCTCGCGCATTTCGTCCTGGATGTGGGCCGGCAACGAATAAGGCGGCAGCGAACAAGCGGAGTCACCGGAGTGAACACCGGCCTGCTCGATGTGCTGCATGATCGCGCCGATCACCACGTCCTTGCCGTCACAGACCGCATCCACGTCCATTTCGATGGCGCAGTTGAGGAAGTGGTCCAGCAGCACCGGGCTGTCGTTGGACACCTGAACCGCTTCGCGCAGGTAGCGCTTGAGTTCGTCTTCCTGGTAAACGATTTCCATCGCCCGACCGCCCAGTACATAGGACGGCCGCACCACCAGCGGGTAACCGATCTTGGCGGCGGCGCGAATCGCTTCGTCTTCGCTGCGCACGGTAGCGTTAGGTGGCTGACGCAGGTTCAGACGCTCAACCATCTGTTGGAAGCGCTCACGGTCTTCTGCACGGTCGATGGCATCCGGACTGGTCCCGATGATCGGCACACCGGCCGCTTCAAGGGCACGTGCCAGTTTCAGAGGGGTCTGGCCACCGTACTGGACGATCACGCCTTTTGGCTTCTCGACACGGACGATTTCCAGCACGTCTTCCAGGGTCACTGGTTCGAAATACAGGCGATCAGAGGTGTCGTAGTCGGTGGACACGGTTTCCGGGTTGCAGTTGACCATGATGGTCTCGTACCCGTCGTCGCGCAGGGCCAGTGCCGCGTGCACGCAGCAGTAGTCGAACTCGATGCCTTGGCCGATCCGGTTAGGACCGCCACCCAGGATCATGATCTTGTCACGCGTCGACGGCGCGGCTTCACACTCTTCCTCGTACGTGGAGTACAGGTAAGCAGTGTCGGTGGCGAATTCGGCGGCGCAAGTGTCCACGCGCTTGTAGACCGGGAACACTTCAAGCTTGTGACGATGACTGCGCAGGCTCTTCTCGGTCACACCCAGCAGTTTTGCCAGGCGCATGTCGGAGAAGCCCTTGCGCTTGAGGCGGAACATCGTGTCGTGGTCAATGCTGGACATGCCCAGGGTCTTGACCTTCTCTTCTTCCTTGATCAGATCTTCGATCTGCACCAGGAACCAAGGGTCGATCATGTTCATGCCGAAGATCTGCTCGACGGTCATGCCGGCACGGAAGGCGTCCGCCACGTACCAGATCCGCTCGGCGCCCGGCACGGTCAGTTCACGCTTGAGCTCGCTCATGGCGTCCGGGTGGCTCAGGTCCAGTTTCGGATCGAGGCCGCAAACACCTACTTCCAGACCGCGAAGGGCTTTCTGCAGGGATTCCTGGAAGGTCCGGCCGATGGCCATGACTTCACCGACCGATTTCATCTGAGTGGTCAGGCGGGCGTCGGCCTTGGCGAATTTCTCGAAGGCGAAACGTGGCAGCTTGGTGACAACGTAGTCGATGGACGGCTCGAAAGACGCCGGGGTCTTGCCACCGGTGATGTCGTTCGACAGTTCGTCCAGGGTGTAACCCACAGCCAGTTTGGCCGCGACCTTGGCGATCGGGAAGCCGGTGGCTTTCGAGGCCAGGGCCGAGGAACGGGATACCCGCGGGTTCATCTCGATGACCACCATGCGACCGGTGTTCGGGCAGATGCCGAACTGGACGTTGGAGCCGCCGGTTTCCACGCCGATCTCGCGCAGTACCGCCAGGGAGGCGTTCCGCAGGATCTGGTATTCCTTGTCAGTCAGCGTCTGGGCGGGTGCGACGGTGATGGAGTCACCGGTGTGCACGCCCATCGGGTCGAAGTTTTCGATGGAGCAGACGATGATGCAGTTGTCCTTTTTGTCGCGGACAACTTCCATTTCATATTCTTTCCAGCCGATCAGGGATTCGTCGATCAGCAGCTCTTTGGTCGGCGACAGATCCAGACCACGAGCACAGATTTCTTCGAATTCTTCACGGTTGTAAGCGATGCCGCCACCGGTGCCGCCCATGGTGAAGGACGGACGGATGATGCACGGGAAGCCGAGGCGCTCCAGGACGGCGTTGGCTTCTTCCATGCTGTGGGCGATGCCCGAGCGTGGGCAGTCCAGGCCGATGGATTTCATCGCCTTGTCGAAGCGCGAACGGTCTTCGGCCTTGTCGATGGTGTCGGCGTTGGCGCCGATCATTTCCACACCGAACTTCTCCAGGACGCCTTCACGTTCCAGGTCCAGGGCGCAGTTCAATGCAGTCTGGCCGCCCATGGTCGGCAGCAGTGCGTCCGGGCGCTCCTTTTCGATGATCTTGGCAACGGTCTGCCACTTGATCGGCTCGATGTAGGTGGCGTCGGCCATGGCCGGGTCCGTCATGATGGTGGCCGGGTTGGAGTTCACCAGGATGACGCGATAGCCCTCTTCGCGCAGGGCTTTACAGGCCTGGGCGCCGGAGTAGTCGAATTCGCAGGCCTGGCCGATCACGATCGGGCCAGCGCCGAGAATCAGGATGCTTTTTATGTCTGTACGTTTTGGCATGGGTTTGTCACTCAAATCCGCAGGTCAGTCGGCTAGGCCGTCGAACAATCTTTGCAGCGCCCAAGGGGACCACCGGTTTCGGGGCCGCCCTCAGGCTTCACGCGGTCAGCGTCGCTTGGCCATCTCGGTGATGAAGCGATCGAACAGCGGCGCTACATCGTTCGGGCCAGGGCTCGCTTCAGGGTGGCCCTGGAAGCTGAATGCGCTCTTGTCGGTACGCTCGATGCCTTGCAGCGTGCCGTCGAACAGCGACTTGTGGATCGCCCGCACGTTTGCCGGCAGGGTCGCCTCATCCACCGCAAAGCCGTGGTTCTGACTGGTGATCATCACCACGCCAGTATCCAGGTCCTGGACCGGGTGGTTGGCGCCGTGGTGGCCGTGCCCCATTTTCAAGGTCTTGGCGCCCGAAGCGAGGGCCAGCAACTGATGACCGAGGCAGATGCCGAACACCGGGATCTCGGTTTCCAGCACGTCCTTGATCGCCTGGATCGCGTAGTCGCAAGGCTCGGGATCACCCGGGCCGTTGGACAGGAACACGCCGTCAGGATTGAGGGCCAGGACATCTGCCGCCGGAGTTTGCGCCGGCACCACGGTCACGCGGCAACCACGCTCCACGAGCATGCGCAGGATGTTCAGCTTGACGCCGTAGTCGTACGCAACCACG